>DHSD01000015.1:0-39041 GCA_002411365.1 Ruminococcaceae bacterium UBA5295 | reverse complement strand
TTTGCAGATTCTTTCATCACATCGCCAAGCGAACCTGTAAGCTCTATTTTGCCAGTGCCGTCCATTACGGCAACTTCTATCTGCAGCAATGTGCCGCCCACACTGGTCCACGCAAGACCGTTTACAAGCCCAACCATATCTTTCTTGCCGGCTGTTTCATCTTTGAACTTTTCTGGGCCAAGCAGCTTTGACAACCTTGCGGGCGTCACGGTAATCTTTGCGGTTTTATCGTCAACAAAAGTGCGTGCGCACTTACGGCATAACGAAGCTATTTGGCGCTCAAGGCTACGGACTCCGGCTTCACGCGTGTAGGCATCAATCAGCTTATGCACAGCCGCCGGAGTAAAATGAAGCATCTTAGAAGTCATACCATGTTTTTTTAGCTGCTTGGGTATGAGGTGCTCTGTTGCAATGTGGTATTTCTCCTCATGTGTGTAGCTGCCTAACGTAATTACATCCATTCTGTCGTAAAGAGGCTCCGGAATCTCGCTGGCATCATTTGCTGTTGTCAGGAACAGCACATTGCTAAGGTCAAACGGCATATCGATATAATGGTCGTAAAATGCGCGGTTCTGCTCTGGATCCAGTACCTCAAGGAGGGCAGCAGACGGATCGCCGCGGTAGTTATTGCCGATTTTATCTATTTCATCAAGGAGGAGCAATGGATTATTCGTTCCGGCCTGCCTCAGCGCCGCTATTATGCGTCCTGGCATCGAGCCAATATATGTGCGCCGGTGGCCGACAATATCAGATTCATCCTGCACTCCGCCGAGGGAAACACGGACGTATTTTCTTCCCATGGCCTCAGCTATGGAGTGGGCAATAGATGTTTTCCCGACCCCTGGAGGCCCTACAAGGCAAATAATCTGCCCGCGGATATCAGGGGCAAGCTTTTTCACCGCAAGTATTTCAAGTATGCGCTCTTTCACTTTTGTAAGGCCATAATGGTCGCGGTCAAGAACACGCTTTGCTTTTTTTAGGTCAAAATGGTCGCGCGTCGATTTATTCCACGGCAAATCAAGGCAAGTATCAATATAGCTTACAATAACGCTTGCTTCATGTGAGCCTTCCGGCATTTTTGAAAGGCGGTCGCACTCTTTTATAAGCTTGTCGTGCTGAAGTTTAGGCAATTTTGCTTTTTCAACACGTTCGCGCATTTCGTCGGCTTCCTGCTGCGGGTTGTCGCTCTCACCCAGTTCGTTGGAAATCGCGCGCATCTGCTCCCTGAGAAAATATTCACGCTGATTTTCATCAATCTGGTTCTTTGCCTTTTCACTTATCTTCGACTCAAGAGAAAGTATCTGTATTTCCTTTTTTAGTACGGCTGCAAGTTTTTCCAACCGCCTTACAGGGTGCAGCTCTTCAAGTATTTTCTGCTTCTCATTATAGTCAAACATGATATTTGCCGCAATATAGTCTGCAAGATCACCGCAGTCTTTTTTCTGGATGACACCAATAACAATATCCGGAGGAATGTGGCTATAGTTCTGTATATAGTCTTCAAAAAGCCCTTCTGTGTAACGCACAAGGGCTTCTGTGCGCTTTGTAGGCCTATAAGCCAGGGTATCAATGCGGTTAAGGTCAACAACAATGCATGGATCAGTACTCCTTACAGAAACGACCTCAGCGCGGTAAAGCCCTTCAGCAAAAAGCCGTATGCCCTCATCGCTGCGGTGTATTACCTGCTTGATCTTTGCTACAACACCAACACGGTAAATCTGGTCACCGTTTGGGTCATTGTCTGCCAGGTTTTTCTGAGCAACAAGAAAAATCATCTGGTCGCTCTTCATTGCCTTCTCAAGTGCATGTATAGACTTCTGCCTGCCAACATCAAACTGCAATAGCATACCTGGAAATATAACAAGGCCGCGCAGTGCAAGTGCAGGCAGAGTAATAATATCAGATTTCTGCAATTCAATTTCACTGCTCATAAAAAAGCTCCTTAAAAAAGACTGCCGCAGTTACGCAACAAAACCGTTACGCTGCAGCAGTCTCCACATCATTCAGGATGCGGTGTCATTTCGGCCGCGCCTGCCATGTGCTGATATTTTCAGTCTCACAGGCTTCCGTTCCGGATTACGCACGATTTTCGGTTCAGCGCCGTTCTTCACGGTGTCTGCCGTTACTGTAACCTTCTCAATTGTATAATCTGAAGGAACATCGTACATGAGTTTAGTTAAAAACTCTTCAACTACTGACCTGAGTCCACGGGCACCTGTGTGGCGTTCCATGGTTTTTTCTGCAATAGCCTCAAGCGCATCCGGTTCAAATTCCAAATCGACTTTATCAAGCTGGAACAGTTTTTTATACTGGTTAATAAGGCTGTTTTTAGGCTCCGTAAGAATACGGACAAGCGCATCCTTGTCAAGGCCGTCAAGAGTGGCAATAACCGGCAGCCTTCCCACGAGTTCCGGAATTATTCCAAATTTTACAAGGTCATGCGGGGTGACTTCTTCCATCCATGAAGTGGAATCAAGCTCAGCCTTGCTGTGAACTTCGGCTCCGAATCCGATACCTGAAGATGCTTTTCGGCGCTCTATGATTTTATCGAGGCCATCAAACGCACCGCCGCATATAAACAGTATATTAGTTGTATCTATCTGGATGAACTCCTGCTGAGGATGTTTTCGGCCTCCCTGCGGAGGAACATTCGAGATAGTGCCCTCAAGGATTTTAAGCAAAGCCTGCTGAACGCCTTCGCCGCTCACATCACGTGTAATCGACGGATTCTCAGACTTGCGGGCTATTTTATCGATTTCATCAATGTAAATTATGCCATGCTCGGCACGCTCAACATCATAGTCGGCCGCCTGGATAAGACGTAAAAGAATATTTTCTACATCTTCACCGACATAACCCGCTTCGGTAAGCGTCGTCGCGTCAGCGATTGCAAACGGCACATCAAGTATTTTAGCAAGCGTCTGTGCCAAAAGCGTTTTGCCCACGCCTGTAGGGCCGAGAAGGAGAATATTGCTCTTTGTAAGTTCTACGTCATTGCTGCTTCTGCCATAGTAAATCCTTTTATAATGATTATAAACAGCTACAGAAAGGGCAATTTTGGCTCCGTCCTGGCCTATGACATATTCGTCGAGCTTTTTCTTGATTTCATGAGGCCTTGGAAGCTCAATTGGATGCCTGTTGCTTTCCTGACGGGCAGAAAGGTTCTTTTCATCATTCAGGATCGACATGCAAAGCTCAACGCATTCGTCGCAGATGAAAACGCCAGGCCCTGCAATCAGGCGGCGCGCCTCACTCTGTGGTTTTCCGCAGAATGAACAGCATATCTCTCTGCCATTGCTACCTTTGCTACCTTTGCTGCCGTCTTCGTTGTTGTTATTAGCCACTATATCACCCTATCTCAACGGCTTTCGATTACTTTATCGATTAGTCCATACTTAACAGCCTCTTCCGGTGTCATGAAATTGTCGCGGTCTGTGTCGCGCTCAATAACTTCAAGCGGCTGGCCTGTGTTTTTGGCAAGAAGCTGATTCAACAGTTTCTTCTTTTCAGAAAGATAACTTGCGTGAATCATAATATCAGAAACCTGTGACTGCGGCATTCCTCCGCTCGGCTGGTGAATAAGGATATCAGTATGCGGCAGTGAGAAGCGTTTGCCTTTCGTTCCTGCCGAAAGCAGGAAGGATCCCATACTTGCGGCAAGCCCTATGCAAATTGTAGACACATCGCATTTGATGTATTTCATTGTGTCATAAATTGCCATGCCGGCAGTTACAGAACCGCCGGGGCTGTTGATATAAAGGCTGATATCCTTCGATGGATCCTGCCCTTCCAAATAAAGCAGCTGTGCTACTACGAGGCTTGACGTTGTGTCATTGACTTCATCAGTCAGCATGATAATGCGGTCATTAAGTAACCTCGAGAAGATATCGTAAGAGCGCTCACCGCGGCTCGTCTGTTCAACAACATAAGGTACAAGATTGCTCATCTCAGCCTTACCCCCTTATATGAAAAATTATAAAATGCCATTTAGTTTAATCATTGGCGGAACACATTGAATTTATTCCGCAGCACTTGAATCTTTCTTATCTTCGCCATCCTGCTTTGGAGGTTCGCCTTCAGCAATAACAGCTTTGTCTTTCACAAGCTTATAAGCCTTTTCAACACCAATGTCTTTTTCAAGGTCCTCGCGGTCAACAGCCTTTTTGATTTTCTCAACATCGGTTTTATATCCGTCGGCGATTTTTTTATACTCATCTTCGACGTTTTCGTCGGTCGGCTTAATCTCTTCCAAATCTGCAATTTTTTCCAGAGCAAGGCGTAGCTTCACCTGACGCTCGGCCTGAGGCTTAAACTGGCCGCGAAGGCCGTCACGGTCAAGGCCAGTGTACTTCATGTAAGAAGCAATTGAAAGGCCTTGTGACTGCAGGCGATAGCTAAAGTCACGGATATCGTCATCTATACGGTTCTGGTACATGGCATCCGGAATATCGGCATGAACGAGTGCAACGAGTTTGTCGATAAGCTGATTATCAACGGCATCGTTCGCTTCTGCTTTGCGCGAATCTGTAATTTTTTTGCGAATGTCCGCTTTATACTCGTCAAGCGTATTGAATTCGCTTATATCCTTGACAAATTCATCATCAATAGCCGGCAGCTCTTTATTTTTGATTTCATGGAGCTTAACATGGAACACAGCATCTTTACCCGCAAGATCCTTTGCCTGATAATCATCTGGGAATTTTACATTTACATCAAATTCTTCGCCGCTTTTGTGACCAATAACCTGATCCTCGAATCCCGGTATAAACTCGCCCGAGCCAAGCGTAAGGCTGTAGTTTTCCGCCTTACCGCCCTGAAAGCGCTTGCCGTCAACGGAGCCATCAAAGTCAAGTACTGCTATGTTGCCCTTCTGGGCCTCACAATCGTCTACCGTTACCATCCTTGCGCTGCGTTCCTGCACCTTTGCGAGTGCGTCGTCTACGTCCTTGTCAGTAACTTCGACAGGCTTTTTCCATGCAGTTAAGCCTTTGTAGCCCTCAATCTCCACTTCCGGCTTTGTTGTGACAGTCGCCTTAAATACGAGGCCGTCTTTTCCTGCGGAAACAAGGTCAAAATCCACTTTATCCTGAACGACTTCAAGTTTAGACTCCTTGATTGCGTCTTCCATAGCCTTCGGATAAACAGAGTTAATGGCGCCCTCATAAAATACGTTATCACCATAATATTTTTCTACAAACTTGCGCGGAGCTCTTCCTCTGCGGAAACCTGGGATGGTTATTTTTTTATTATCACTGCGGTAAGTCTGCTCAACAGCCTTTTCAAAAGTTTCAGCATCCACTGCAACTTCAAGCTGATATCGGTTTGTATCTACTTTATTAGATGATTTCAAACTCATATTAATGCTTCCTCCTGAAAGTTTACATATTGACGAAATTTATTATACCACATGGCAAAAAAAGTTTCTACAGATTGCTAAAATTGTTTTTAATTTATTCATCGTACTTTAACAGGCGTAAACCCAACATGGTCGCACGAAATAAGGTGCATATTTACACCGCGGTATTTTCCGGACGGCGCGCGGCTGGCGGCCGGGCCGTGGATATGGCCAAAGTAACAGTCCGAAATGCCTCGCTTCACTATGGTATCCATAATCTCACTGCATTCCATTCCATCATATACCGGAGGATAATGAAGGAACACTATGGGCTTTTTCCCCATTTTCTGTGCCGCATCAATTGAGGCATTAAGGCGCCCGACTTCACGGCTTACAATTTTTTTGTCCTCCGGGCTTTCAGCGTCATACAGCCATCCGCGCGTCCCACATACGGCCGCATCGCCTACCTTGGCAGCGCTGTTATGAATAATTTCAATGCTTGAAAAGCCATTTTTTACAAAGAAATTTTCAATCTTTTTTTTAGTTGACCACCAGTAGTCGTGATTGCCTTTGATGATAAGTTTGTGCCCCGGCAGCGAATCAATGAAACGGAAATCGAGCACTGCCTCGTCAAGCTTCATCGCCCACGAAATGTCGCCTGCTATGACGACTGTGTCCTCGCTGCCGACAGCAGCGCGCCAGTTATTTTCCAGGCGAGTAACATAATTTTCCCATCCTTCAAACACATCCATTGGCTTATTTGTGCCAAGTGAAAGGTGAAGGTCAGCAATAGCAAACAGAGACATTCGCTAAGCCTTCCATCCCGCTGCTTCAAGAACAGCGCTGCCCATCTGCCCTTTTTCGCATGCTTTTGAAAAGCGCAGAGGCTTGTTTTCAATGTTTGCAATCGGTTTAGGAACAGATACCCTCGTTATCTCTGAAAGGCTGCGCACCGCACTGAATGTGCCTTGAGCAGCCCCTTTGCCCTGCTCCAAAGCATTCAGCACATCTGGCGCAAACTTATACGGGCTTGCTGTGGAAACTATAACGGTATGCGACTTGTCTCCAGTTTTTTCACGGTATTCACGGCAGACATGAGCTGCAACAGCAGTATGCGGATCGCAAAGATAATGCCTCGCGCTGAAAACCCTGCGTATTTCTTCTTCCGTCTCCGCATCTCCGCAGAAACCGGCTGAAAACGTATTCTTAACCTTTTGCAGCGAAGCGCCGTCTATTTGATATCTGCCGTACTTAGCGAGCTGCCCCATCCACTCAGCGACCTGCCTGTCATCTCCAGTTATATCAAAAAGCAGACGCTCCAGATTGCTTGAAACAAGAATATCCATAGAAGGTGAAATAGTTGTGTAAAACCGGCGGTTCCGGTCATATACTCCCGTTGTGAGAAAATCAGTCAGCACATTATTTGCATTTGAAGCACAAATGAGGCGGTTGATTGGCAGCCCCATTCTGCCCGCATAGTAAGCAGCGAGAATATTGCCGAAATTCCCTGTTGGCACGCAAAAATTAATTTTTTCTCCCTGCTTAATAACGCCAGCTGATGCGAGGTCGCACCATGCAGAAAAATAATAAACAATCTGCGGCAGCAGGCGCCCCCAGTTGATGGAATTTGCACTTGAAAGCATAAAGCCGCATTTCTCTGCTTTTCGGCAGATATCTGCGTCACCGAAAATCTTCTTGACACCAGCCTGTGCGTCGTCAAAGTTTCCGCGTACCGCAATTACAGAGACATTGTCTCCTTCCTGCGTGCGCATCTGGCGCTCCTGCATGGCACTGACACCGTTCATCGGGTAAAACACGATGATTTTTGTCATGTTAACGTTTTTAAAACCTTCAAGTGCTGCTTTGCCCGTGTCTCCCGATGTTGCTACAAGTATCAACGCCTTTTTGCCCGAATTTATTTTTTTCAGCGAAAGCGTAAGCAAATGCGGCAATATTTGCAACGCCATATCCTTAAAAGCACATGTAGGCCCATGCCACAGCTCCAGAAAAGAAACGCCGTCCTTAAACGTAACGACCGGAGCGGGGATTCCCCCGCTGAATTTTTCTGCTGCATAGGCTTTTGTCACACAGTCAGCAATCTTACATGCATCAAAATCACTCAGGTAAAGTTCTAAGATTTCAGCTGCACGTCCGCGATAATCCATCCCCTCCATGTTTTTAAGGCCATGAGATGAAATTGACGGAAATAACTGCGGAACAAACAGGCCGCCGTCACTGCTTATGCCCTGCGCGATCGCTTGAGCCGCGGAAACGCTTGCCCTACAGTCACGCGTAGATATATAATTCAAGGCGGTTTCTCCTTTCTGAGCAGTCAAGTCAGCTTATATGTTTATCATATACAAAGATACGCAAAATGTCAAAAAAAGCCTCTGCACGAAAATGCATTGGCAAAATAAGAAACAGAAACTGGTACACCGTTTTCCGCCGTTACAGCCGCTGCGTCGAACCTCGGCTGGAGGGTGGTCGGATGCAACTGGAGGTAAAGGCAGGCAGTTGAGATTATCTTTTTCTGTTTTGACCGTGTTATGGCTTCAAGAGGATATAAAAAAGAACCGCGCTCACGTGTTTTTACTTCCACAAACACAAGGTAACGGCTGTCCTGCGCAATAATATCGATTTCGCCAAAACGCGAATGAAAATTGCGCTTAACAATATCGAAGCCGTGCCTGCGGAGGTAATCCGCCGCATACCCTTCACCCGCGTCACCAGATGAATTAGACACTGGATCCTTCCCCCAATATCTTTTTTAAAAATGTTCTGCGGTGCACAGGGCACGGCCCATGCTTTTTCAGCATTTCAATATGGTAAGCAGTGCCATACCCTTTATGCTTTGCAAAGCCATATTGCGGGTATATTTTATCCACCTGTTCCATAAGCCTGTCACGGCTTACCTTAGCCAAAATTGAGGCTGCCGCAATGCTTGCTGAAAGGGCATCGCCCTTAACAATAGTCTGTGTTTCAACACCGAGGCTTGGCATTCTGTTTCCATCTACAATAGCCAAATCAGGTGTAACGCCAAGTTTATCAAATGCACGCTTCATAGCGCGGAAAGTCGCCTGAAGTATATTAACTTCATCAATTTCTTTTTCTGTTGCAAAACCGATGCCATATGCTACGGCTCCGGCTGTTATCTCGTCAAACAGCACGCTGCGCTTTTTCGGGGTCAATTTTTTTGAGTCATTAATCCCTTCAATAGTGCAGTTTTCCGGAAGTATTACAGCAGCTGCAAAGACCGGCCCCGCAAGAGGGCCGCGCCCCGCTTCATCTATTCCGCAGACGAAACGGTGCCCATTCCGTTTCGCCAGATTTTCATAGTAATACAAATCATTCACGGTTTTAAAGGCTCCAAAGTTATGCGCCCTATTTTGGCACTTCTGAATTCGTCAAGCAGCATATGCGCCGCACGCTCGGTGTTTACAACTCCTCCCACCGAAAGCATACCGCGTTTTCTGCCTATGAGTTTCAGCATACCAAAGCCGTCCATTTCATCTATGTCTTCATCTATACGGTAACGTTTTTTTAAATTATCTGGTGCAATTTGCCTTAGTGTTTCAAGCAACTGGCAGGCGATCGGCTCGACATCGTAAGTCGACTCTTTCACTGCACCTGTAAATGCGAGGTGCTCCCCTGCTTTTCTGCTGCTGATTTTCGGCCATAAAACACCTGGCGTATCCATCATTTCAAAGCCTTTGCCAATCTGAAACCACTGGCTTGTACGGGTTACGCCGGGCCTGTTTTCAACAGCAGCGCGGCTTCCATGCGCGAGCCTGTTGATTAAAGAGCTTTTGCCGACATTGGGTATGCCCACCGCCATAAGGCGTATACGTTTCCCCGTCATGCCCTTTTCTTTCCACGACTCCATTTTCGCGCTGAGTAAACGCTCGCTTTGCGAAAGAAGTGAACCTATGCCTTTGCCGGACTTGCAGTCAGCCGAAAAAGCGCCCCAGCCTCTTTTCTGAAAACAGTTCAGCCAAAGAGCCGTTTGTTTTGAATCGGCAAGGTCTTCCTTGTTCATAAGAATAATGCGTGGTTTAGAGCCGATAAGACGCCCAAGCTGAGGATTATGACTGCTCAGCGGTATGCGGGCATCAAGTATCTCAACCACGGCATCCGCGAGTTTTAGATTTTTTTGAATTTGCTTTTCTGTTTTTACCATATGGCCAGGAAACCACTGTATGGTCTGTTTTTTGCTGCCATTCATTTACAGTACCAGCCCTCAAATTATTAAAATTTGCGGTCTCCTGTAAACCCCATAATCATCGGCTGTGGAAGCCGTGGAACGGACTGAGCAGGAAACTGACTTTGCCCATTATGTAGTGTGTGTCAATAACGCCAACGTCTGTAAAACGGCTGTCTTCAGAAACAGGTCTGTTGTCACCAAGCACAAAGACATGGCCTTTTGGCACCGTCAGCGGAAACTTCGTTGTTCCTTTCTGCTTCGTTATGCCATTTTTAATATACGCCGATTCGTCGAGTGGCTTGCCGTCAACATAAACATAGCCTGACGAGAAATCGATATTCACTGCCTGCCCTTCCGTTGCAATCACGCGCTTTATGATTCTCTCATTCAGCTTTGTGCCTGCTGCGTCGATAACTACAACGTCACCGCTTTTAAAACTGCGGTCCGTACATGAAACAAACAGCCTGTAGCCTTCACAATAATTTGGCTCCATTGACTTCCCTTGAACTTCAACATTCAGCCGAAAAAAGAAAACAAAAAGAATCATAACGGCAATCAACGCTGTCATGAGTGCTTCCACCCATTCATAGCATCCTTCTGTAAAGCCGCTGTGCTTTCTGGGGGGCATTTCATCCGAATTTTCAGAATCCGCCATATTCGTTCCCACCTTACTTAATAAAAACAGCCTTTACATATTTTATACGGCCATAGCAGTAAAAAGCGGCAGTAGCAAAAGAAAGGGACATGACGATGTCCCTTTCTGAACAGTTTAAAATGAAAATCCCATTAATGAATCTGCGCTTTCACTTTTGCAGCCTTGCCTACTTTGCCACGCAGGAAATACAGCTTAGCCCTGCGGACATCGCCTCTGCGCACAACCTTAACAGCTTTTACATTTGGCGAATGGATTGGGAAGACCCTCTCGACACCTACGCCATAAGAAACACGGCGGACAGTAAAAGTTTCACTTACACCGCTGCCTTTGCGTGCTATTACGGTGCCCTCAAAGGCCTGAATTCTTTCCCTGTCGCCCTCACGCACATTTACATCTACACGCACTGTGTCTCCGACTTTAAATTCAGGCAATTCTTTTTTCATAGAATCCTGAGCGATTGTCTTTAATGCATCCATAAATAAATACTCCTTCTAAAATTCAGGCATTCATGCTTATTGCAGAGGAATACCCCCTCCATGCCGCGGAAATTAGGCATGACCCTCACTGGCAGTGCCAGCGGATAAAAATTACTCAAGCATTTTTTATTTTATCACAACCGTTTTTTAAATGCAACAGATTTTTAAATTAAAAGCATTTTCAGCATTATACCGAAATCCTAAATGTCAAATGCTTTTACAGAGCATCTACAAATGCCGTATTAGTTCCCACAGACCCATCATAAGCTCGCCCGGAATGAATTTTGCTACAATCCGGTGCAGGAAGCATACAATTCCGGGAGTCGATACAGGAAGGCCGAGGCGGCTGTCAGTCAAAGCCATGCGGACTACGCTCTTCTCACGCGAAGCAAAAGGGAAACCCCAAATGTAGGAACTGTTCCTTGTTTTCTGCGCCGTGCCGATAAATTCCGTATCCTTAATCCAGTAAGGGCAGACGGCCGTAACCTTTATTTTCCTTCCAAAAAGCTCGACGCGGAGTGCCCTGCTGTACCTGTAAAGGAACGCCTTTGTCGCCGCATATACGTTGAGGTACTGGAACGGCTGGAATGCCGAAGTTGAGCATATCTCAAGGATGCGGCTTCCTTCTTTCATGTACGGAAGTACAATCTGCGTTATATCTACAGCAGCACGGCAGTTAAGGTCTATCATATCGTCGCAGTCTGCAACAGATATATCGCTGTAGCTGCCGATTTTCCCAAATCCGGCTGCATTGACAAGAACACGCACATCCGGCTGCTCACTTTTAATAATTGCAGAAATTTTTCTGAAGCTTTCCTTGTCTGTCAAGTCATACGGAAGAATCTTTAAAGGAATGTCCACCTGTTTCTGAAGCTCTTCCATACGTTCACGCCTGCGGGCGACTGTCCAAATCCCGTCAAGGCCCTCTTTTTTAGAAATCTGCCTTACAAATTCCTGCCCAAGGCCGCTTGAAGCTCCGGTAACTACTGCTATACGCACTCAGCCTGCACCTCCCTTTTACATGGTTAAATAAGTAATCCGGTTATACTCCGCTTTCAAGCATATCGAGCAGTCTGCTAAATGTCGCCATAGTATCCTGCATAGGTTTCGCAGTTGCCATGTCCACACCGGCTTTACGCAGGATATTTACCGGATAGTCGCTGCTGCCGCTTTTGAGGAATCCTTTATACTGCTCCACTGCTTTTGCACCGTCTGAAAGTATCCTTTCTGCAAATGAATTTGCGGCAGCATACCCCGTTGCATACTGATAAACATAAAAGTCGCGGTAAAAATGCGGAATCCTTGCCCATTCGATATCAATTTCCGGATCGACCGTCATCTCAGGCCCGTAATATTTCACATTGAGTTTATGCCAATAGCTACATAGGTCATCAGACGTAAGCGGTATGCCCTTTTCTGTCTGTTCATGCGTAAAAGTCTCAAACTCCGCAAACATCATCTGGCGGAACACCGTAGTACGTATCTGTTCAAGCTGCGAATTTACAAGGTACAGCTTTTTATTTTTGTCCTGCTCATTTGCAATGAGGTGGCGAATAAGCAATGATTCATTTGTCGTCGACGCGACTTCTGCGCAGAAAATTGCATAATCCGAGTAAATATACGGCTGTGTTTTCTTAGAATAGTAAGAATGCAGCGAGTGGCCCATTTCATGCGCAAGCGTTGAAACATCGTCAAGAGTATAGTTGTATTCATCAGCACATACGGCTGGGTGTCATAGCATCCCCAAGAGTATGCACCGGAGCGCTTGCCCTTGTTAGGGTAGCGGTCTACCCAGCCTTCGCTGATTCCTTTAGAAAACAGGTCAATATATTCTTTTCCGAGCGGCGCAAGGCCTTCTTTTACAATATTGACAGCTTTACTGAACTCAATGTGAACGTCCGGCACATTTACAAGCGGTGCATACAGGTCGTACATATGAATGGTATCAACGCCAAGAAGCTTCTTTTTAATGTTAACATAGCGGTGAAGCAAATTTAGGTTTTTGTCAACCACACCTGCCGCAGTGCTGTAAACCTCAAGCGGAATGCCATTTGGGAAAAGCGAGCTTTCAAGCGAAGATTTATAATGGCGTAACTTTGCATTCATCGCACATTTTTTTACGGAAGAAATAAGCAATGACGCAAACGTATTTCTAAAATGCCTATACCCTCCAAACAGCGACTGGAACGCCTCACGGCGCACACGCCTGTCTTTCGATGTAATATACCCATAATAGCTGCTTTCAGTAAGCGGAACTTCCATGCCATCTTCATCATGCACATGGTGAAATTCCATATCCGCATTCGAAAGCAGTGTATATGCGCTGTGCGAAGCCTCAAGACAGTCTGAAAGCGAAGCCAGGATCGACTCGCTGTTTTTGTCGAGTGTGTGCGATTTAAGCCGCAGTATTTGCTCAAGGCGGAAACGGTGAAGTTCTAAGTCCGGCAGCACTTTAATCTCATTTTCCACAGTCCCCTCCGGATATGAAAGGATCTCTGGCATGAAAAATGATTCTGCAGCCTCAAGTTCTGAAAGGTAAGCGCTTATTTTTGATTTTAAGCCGAGAAATTCAGAGTTCGAAGTGTCTTCGTCCGAGCGCAGGTTCGCGTATACAAAAAGTTTTTCCGCACGGCGTGAAACTCCTTCATCAAGCTTGAAAAATTCCAGCAGCTTATGAGCATCACTCAGTTTTCCGCGGAAAGCAGGAATACCCGCTGCATTTTCTTTTAGCTTCGAAAAGTCCGTATTCCATTCGTCCGTGTTTTTATATATTTTTTCAACCGCCCATTTGTCGTTTGGTAAAATTTCATCCCTTGCCTTGATTTTTGCCGGTTCACCCATTATAATCCCTCCATATTTCAACAAGATAGTATTGCCATATTTTCATAAACTAAAATGCTCATCGGCAACTTTAAATTTCATTATAGCAAGCAAACAATTTATTTTCAATAAAATAAATTCAGATTTTGGCTATTTTAAGAGATTTTGAAAAAAAGTCCGCATGACATATTGCACACGCGAACTTCCATCGTTTTGCAGTATCAAATTAAAAATTAAAACCGGTATTTAGAAATTCCGCGTAAAAATATCACTTTCATTAAGAAGGCTTTCTACCGTATCAAATCCGAGGCGGTGAAGCAACTCTATGACATACGGATTGTCTATGGGCGTTTTATAGGCAGACTTTTCACCGTATTCCGCAACGTTTTTCCGTCCCTCTTCTTTTGGTATAAGCGCCTTCGGGCCTCCTACACATCCTCCTGTGCATCCCATTCCCTCAATGAAGTTAGCCGAAATTTTTCCGGCAAGCAGGTCGTCCAGCATTTTTCTGCAGGCAGGCACACCGTCAGCATGTATTGCATGCACAGTTATTTTGCGGTGCGGGTCTATCCGCTCCACCGTGCTCTTTACCGCTTCGCTTACACCGCCGCTTCCAGCATAAATGCGTCCCGCACGTGATGAATGGTCGCGCAAATCTTCAGGCAAGTTTTCCGGATGAATCCCCGCAAAGTCAAATACGTTCTGCATTTCACGGAACGTCAGCACATGGTCAACAGCACCAGCAAGGCCTTTCTCCCGCGCTTCAGCCTTCTTTGCAAGGCACGGGCCTATAAACACAGTTATGGCATCAGGATGAAGCGCTTTTATTGAACGCCCACAGGCCACCATGGGCGACACAGAACCCGGCACATGCGGGATAAGCTGCTTATAAACCCTGCGTATCATAGCTATCCACATGGGGCAACAGCAGCTCGTGAGTTGAAAGTCTTTTTCAGTTACAATATTTTTATCAAACTCCAGCGCCTCTTTTAAAGTGAGAATATCGGCAAACAGGGCAACCTCTACCATTCCTGTAAATCCAAGACGTTTAAATGCCGTGCGCAACTTTCCAGGCGTCACATCGTCCCCGAACTGCTTCACAAATGCCGGGGCAACCATGGCAAAAACCGGTGCTTTACCGCTGTTTATGTCAGCAAATGTTGGAAGGATATCTTTGCTTTCAATCAATTTTTTAGCGCGGCAGCCACGCACACATTCAGCGCAGCCAACACACATGTCCGAACGCACAGCCATGTTGCCGTGCTCATCTTTATACAATGCATCAAACAGGCACCTGCCGGCGCATGCAGCTTTCTCGCTTTCTGAACATGCGCATTCCCCTATACGTATAACGGGCGGATGGCTTTTCGGGTTTAAAAGGCAGTCCAAATCATGCGGGTTAAATTTTTCCTGCTCAATTTTATTAAGTTCATCGGGTACATCACCATTGACCGACGCTTTTGCCAGGCGTGTATGCAGTTCGTGAAACGTGACCATTTAATTTATCCCCACTTCCGTTTTAGCTAATTGCCTTCCACAGCCTTAATTTTCTATATTATTCTGCCATATTATGCTTCAGCTCTGTTCTTATTTAATCACAATATCAGCATTTTAAATGAATTTTGCAGAAAAAAGCCGTATCCTTTAAATCAGGAAACGGCCTTTACAAATTAAAGTCACAAAAAGTTTATATTTTTATCAATAAGCGAATACAAGACCGCCGCGGTCAGCGTAAACAGTGCTCAAGCCTCCTGCGCGGAAAATTTTGATATCTTTAAAGGGTATACTGTTTCTAATTGTCTCACGCATTTTTTCGGCCTTTTCCTTGATGTCAACAAAAGTTATGGCAAGCGTAGATTTCTCAATATCTTTTGCAGTGGAGGCAATAATGTTAATGAGCTTTGTTTCAGCCTGCTTCTCCCCTATGGCACGGCTTTTCATAACAATTTCACCGTTTCCATTGGCGCCGAGAATAGGGATAATCTTTAAAGCCTTACTTACGCTGGCTTTCCATCCGCTTATACGTCCGTTGCGCTCCAGATTCTCAGTAGAATTAGGCAGGAACAGCGTTTCCAAACCTGAAGAATATTCATTTACCTTATCCACAATCTGCTCATTGCTAAGGCCCTGTTCCAACAAGCCACTAAGTTTAAGCACAATGAGGCTCTGCCCTGCCGAAGCAGTTTTGCTGTCTAAAACATATACCTGATTTTTGCAGCCTTCATCCTCAAGCATTTGCTTAGCCGTTACAGCGCTTTGATATGAGCCGCTGAGCTTTGATGATATTGTAACTACAAAATTAACGGCATCCTTTTTAAACTTCTCATAAAAATCATAAGGAGAAGGGCATGAAGTCGAAATTTTTCCAATGTCCGCCTTCATTTTCGAAAGGAGTACAGATGTATCTACATTGTTGTCAACTATTTCTTCTCCTCCAATACTTATTTTAAACGGAATACGCAGAATGCCGCTCAGCCTTTCATACACTTTTTCGTTGAAGTCAACGCAGCTGTCAACAATAATCTGTCTTTTCATTACAGTTCCTCCCATGGTTTTACAGCACTTACCACTTATGCTTAAAAGGTATTTGACACAAATATCTTACGCGTTTATTATAATCGCAGCACACGTTTTTATGATTCCGTAAATAAATGGAAAATGCGGCAAAATCTTCACTTTTTATTTTCTCACCACCGTTAATATACTGCTTGCATAAAATCATTCAGCTGTTTGGAATAATACCGTCATCTGTGCAGAAACATTTCAATATGCGGTATGCCGTCTTCCAGAAAGACCTCGGAGCAAGGCTTAAATCCCATTTTTTCGTAAAAACTTTTTATGTAAACCTGTGCCTCAATATGTATATCGTTTTCATGCAATGTTCCAATAACAAAATCAGTGGCTTTCTGCACCATCTTTCTTGCAAGGCCATGCTCCCTTTTATCCCTGCGCACGGCAAGCCGCCCGATAGATATTTCTTCAAATGTCTGCCCTTTGTCTAAAATGCGCAGGCAGGCACATATATTTCCATTTTTATCTTCAACAAAAAGGTGCCAACTGCTAGCATCATAGCCGTCAATATCCTGATATGGGCACTTCTGCTCTACAACAAAAACCTGATTGCGAAGAAGCAGAATACCGTACAACTCAGGCAGCGACAAATCGCCGAACTTTTTTAAATACCAACTCACCTGCTATTAGCTCCCTGTTTTATTATTAATGTTAATATAAGTAAAATCAAGCCTGCACGTCATCTATTTTATCTGGGCGACTTACCGGTTAAAATTATAGCTGCTTTAAATTAGTACACTCCAGCGTTATAATTAAGTATATATTAAAAAGCGTAGAATAGACAAGAGGTAATTTACATGAAAATAAGACGGCGCTATCGTTTTACCGGCTTTGTGCAAGGTGTTGGTTTTCGTTTCAGGGCTTACCACTCCGCACAGTTGCTTGGCCTCACTGGATGGGTACGCAACGAATACGACGGGAGTGTAACAATGGAAGTGCAGGGTGAAAGGCAAAAGATCGATTCAATGATTGACAAAATCCAGAACGGCATTTACATAAACATAGACCATACCGATTTCAAAGAACTGCCGCTTAATCCTGACGAACGTTCTTTTGAAATTGCTAACTGATTTTTTCGCCATAGGCAAAATGGCCAAACATAACCCCTATCGTGTATGACAGGGGTTATGAAAAAATAAAAATATTTGCTTTTTGTTTTTATAAGAATGCCACCTTAGCCAAACAGTGGAGGCACATTGCTAAATGCACTGTGCAAAGCGCTGCTTACCTGGACTAATCCAAAAGCAGTTAAGACAGCACTAATAATAGCAAGTACAACAAAGAAGATTATACAGCCTTTTACAGTTTTAAGATTGCTGTTAATTTTTTCTAAAGCAAAAAGTTTAAGCTCTTCATCAGATAAACCGCCTTTTGAATATCTCATAAATACTTTAGGCGTATTATTAGGCACAGCATCAACATTATCCGGCAGTTCTTTTTTTGTCATATTGGCAAATTTTTGATTTTCTTCGTCAGTGCAGTGGCTGATTGGAATCAGTTTATCCTTATAAAGTGCCCGATAAAAATTTTTCTTGATACTCACAATACTACCTCTTTCAAAATATCATTCACCCGAAGATACCACGGCCATTTTAGTTGTGAGACCATATCACCTTCTCGCAAGCAGTATTAGGCCTTTAATTTACATTGTTTGCATGCTCCTTTCTCTATTAAATTATCTACAATTATATATTAAATAGGAATATTATGCTACATTAAGTGAGCATTCTTCCAAAGTGATGTTACTAATAATCGGTTGAGAATTCTAACCAGTAATTATTAAAATTGGCATAAAATAAACCCCTTAATATGTTTAATACACATACTAAGAGGGTTTATATCGCCATACAAATTGAATACAGTACATTCAAAGAGCTATTCTTGTATATATCATTACCGGCTGTTTGATTCCATCATTCAACTTAATAATGGTTCTTAAAAGTTCATTGAATCACTCATCAGCGCTCAACTTATTAATCTTCCTCAGAATTGTCCCAGTTATGCCACACGTTCTGGACATCGTCATTATCTTCAAGCGCGTCAAGAAGATGCTGCATACGTGAAGCTGGACCCTCATCGTCCAGTTTCACATACGAAACAGGAACCATTCCAATTTCTGCAGTGATAAATTCATATCCCTTTTTCCCTAAATCAGAAAGCACACCGCTGAAGTCATCCGGCTCCGTATAAATCTCAAGAACATCATCATCGGCTTCAAAATCGGAGGCGCCAACCTCGAGCGCATCTTCCATGACTTTATCTTCGTCAAGGCCTTCGCGCTCGATTACAAGAACGCCTTTGCGATTAAACAGATAAGAAACGCATCCGGTAGTACCGAGATTTCCGCCGAATTTGTCAAAATAATGGCGTATGTCGCCCGCTGTACGGTTACGGTTATCTGTAAGTGTCTCGACTATTACTGCTATTCCGCTCGGGCCGTAACCCTCATAAGTAATATTTTCATATTTAGTGCTGTCACCATCGCCAGCCGCACGTTTTATTATGCGCTCTATATTATCGTTTGGCACATTTGCTGCTTTTGCTTTCGCAATGCAGTCTTTCAGGCGTGAATTTGCTTCCGGATCCGGCCCGCCGCCTTCTTTGACAGCTACCGACAGTTCACGGCCTATCTTTGTGAAGACCTTTGATTTTGCTCCGTCTGTTTTCTCTTTTTTCCGTTTTATATTATTCCATTTTGAATGGCCTGACATAAAGTATCCTCCCACTAAAATCCATTATAACGTAACTTTAATTATACCACAGTACAATTATAAAAGCAAACGGGCAGAATCTGTATTTACTGTCTTTTAATATGCATCCTTCCGTCGCAGTAAGAGCATACAAGCATATCCCCCGCCTCTGTGAAAAGGTGAGGCAAATAAGGTTCAGTCTGCGTAATGCAATTTGGGTTGCTGCATTTGTACGGGTATATAGAGCCCAACCTGCTCACATCAGGCTTAATCCTGTTACTTTGAAGGATTGTGAGAATAAGCGCCATCCTCGCATACATTCCGTAAACGGTCTGGCGGAAATAAGTAGCGCGCGGGTCACGGTCAACCTCTTCGGCAATTTCATCGACACGCGGCAGCGGATGGAGTATGCGCAGATTCGGCTTGGCGGCCTCAAGTTTCTTAGCATTGAGCACATAAATGCTCTTTTGCTCTTCATACTGTTTTCTGTTTGCAAAGCGTTCCTGCTGTATGCGCGTCATGTAAAGCACATCAAGTTTCGGCAAGGCTTCTTCAAGTGACGAAGCTTCCGCATATTTGCAGCCCGCCGCATCTATTACGTCTTTTACATACTGCGGAAGCGCAAGCTCAGGAGTGGAAATCAGAATAAATGAATTACCTTCAAACCGCGTCATGGTTTTTATGAGCGAATGTACAGTGCGGCCATATTTTAAGTCACCGCAAAGCCCAATGCAAAGGTGGTCAAGCCTCCCTTTTTCATTATAAAGCGTCACAAGGTCCGTTAAGGTCTGACTTGGGTGCATATGGCCGCCGTCACCTGCATTGATAATAGGTACTTTAGAATAAATGGCAGCAGCAGCTGCGGCACCCTCATGCGGATTGCGCATAACAATCAAATCCGTATATCCGCTCACGACCGTAATAGTATCTTTAAGGCTCTCGCCCTTTGACACTGACGTGTTTTCAGGATTATCGAAGCCTACCACTTCGCCCCCAAGGCGGTACATAGCCGTCTGGAAAGACATTTTTGTCCGCGTAGAAGGTTCATAGAAAAGCGTAGCCATAATCTTTCCCCGGCACGATTCACTATATGCCCACGGGTTCTTGCGTATGCAGTCTGCAAGGTTAATAAGTTCTTTAAGCTGCGACACCGTCAGCTGGTCCAAATCAATCATGTGATTTAACTGCAAAATACATCGCTCCATTCAATTTTTATCTATTCTATCATTTAAGCTGCAAATATACAAGCATACATGGCGTGTGTTGCGTTCAAGGCGAACCTTCAAACTTAATATGTTCAAGCCATTGCCGCAACACAAAAGCAGCATAAAAAAGCGCATTGCCTTATCTCCTTAAGGCAATGCGTATAAAGGTTTTTTATAATTAACATTTATTTTTATTCACTAAATGCGGCATCTTAAAAACCTGAAGGAATTTTTTTGCAAGCACATCATATTCATTATGAGCAAGAATATACATTTTCCCATGTGCGCCCATTTTTTCAAGCTCATCCTGCGGCATCTGCGACAACCTTATGGCAGCGTCGGCAATTGCCTGACTGTTTTCCGGCGGGATGGATATGCCACACTGCGCTTCTGCAACCATATCATTAGGGGCATCTATTGCAAATATTACAGGTTTGCCCGCCATCATATAATCCATAAGCTTGTTAGGGCTCACGCCAAACCTGAAAAGCGGCTGGCTCTGAAGGCCTATATAAAACGCGTCGAGCTGGAAAAGAAGCTCCGGAATCTGGTCACGCCGCACAGGATCGAGAAATTCTACAATGTTGTCAAGTTTGAGCTTATGCGTCTTTTCAATAAGGCGCTCCTTTTCAGGGCCCTGGCCTATTGAAAGCAGTTTTATCTTTCTGCCGCGCAGTTTCTCCCCCGCTTCAACATAGCTGTCAAGTGCATTTGCTATGCCGTGCGCACCAGTATACCCTATGAGGAAATATCCGTCGCTATGGTACTTTTTCAGCTTGTCACGGTAAACCATTGGGTAATGAAACGGTTTTTCCCAGTCCGATTTCTCAATCCCATTAGGTATATATATAAATTTTTCCGGCAGCATACCGTGCTCTACCATATGGCCTTTCGCGCACGGCAGAAGTGAAACAATATAGTCGCTGCAGCGGTAGCAGTCATTTTCCGCTTTCTGCATCACACGTATATATGGGTGCTTCGGGCTCATGCCGCCGAGCTCGATAGGGCTTAGCGGCCACAGGTCATGCACTTCATAAATAAGCATAGCGCCGTACTTTTGTGCAATACAGCGCGCCGGATATATATCGAGTGGGTAAGTCGACGAGGCGATGACTGCATCGGGTTTCCCCTGAGAAATAATTTTTGGGCGGTAGTGGTAAAGGCCCCTTAGGAAAGAAATCATGTTTTTTATTCTGTCTTTATTATTGCCATGATACACATTTCCTGCTATCCAGAAATAGCGTATTCCATCAATCATTTCTTCCCTGTATTTGTCCCTGCCGATGTCAGGGTTATGCGTGCGCAGATGTGAAAATGAACTTGCCACAACAGTGACGTTATTCCCTGCTGCCGCCCAGCGCTTTGCCATATAGTACGGCCTGTACTCCATTCCGTTGTATACTGAACCCGCATAATGATTGATATATATGATATTCAATGAAGTCACGCCCCATATTTTAAAAGGATAGAAGCAATTTTTTCCGACGCGTGCCCGTCGCCAAAAGGCCTGCTTTTACGTGTAACCTGATCCGGCACGGTTTCCGTAGCCTTGCGGTAAATATCGTTTGTATCAAGGCTTGAGAGGACATTCCAGTTTCCCGCAAGGGTTTCAACCCATTCAGTCTCGCTGCGCAGCGTGATGCACGGCACTTCCATAAACCACGCTTCTTTCTGCAGGCCGCCGGAATCTGTAAGCACCTGGCAGGCATTGCTTGTAAGTAGCAACATCTCAAGGTATCCTACAGGCGGTATAAGCATGATGTTTTTGTAGCCGCGTTTTTTTACCGCCTGCTCCGCAAGCGGGCGCGTCCGCGGGTGGATAGGAATTATCACAGGCTGCGGCAGTTTTTCAAACGCGTCAAAAATACGGATTATCGCGTTGAGGCCGCCATCTGTTGTCTCTGCACGGTGCAGTGTTGCGAGGCGGTATTGCTTAGGCTTAATGCCAAGCTGGCTTAAAATTGCCCTTTTCTCTGGATTGGATTTAGCCACATTCAGAAAATGCAAGACCGAGTCAAGCATTACGTCACCTGTGATTTCAACACCGCGTGTAATATTTTCCTTTTTAAGGTTTCCGGCTGCAGTTTCAGTCGGGCAGAAAAGCCATGTGGATATATGGTCTGTAAGCACACGGTTCTGCTCCTCAGGCATCCGCATATTGTAAGAGCGCAGCCCGGCCTCAACATGGGCTACTGGAAGGTGAAGCTTTGAAGCTGCAAGTGCCCCTGCAAGCGTTGAGTTAGTGTCGCCGTAAACAAGCATTACATCCGGCTTCTCTTTAAATATAACCTCTTCTATTTTTATCAGCATCTCGCCTGTCTGTTTTCCGTGCGTGCCCGAACCTACGCCGAGATTGTAGGCCGGCTTTGGAATCCCGAGCTCTTCAAAAAACACTGCAGACATGTTTTTGTCATAATGCTGGCCCGTGTGGACTATAACTTCATCGCATTTGCCTTTAAGCGCACGTGAAACGACGGAGGCTTTGATGAACTGCGGCCTCGCGCCGATTACCGTCAATATTTTCATCAGGATCAGTCCACCTTTACGTCATCGTGAGCCATGTCGAGGGTAGAGAAATTTAGCCCATCATATTTGACCGGCTGACCTGTTTTCTGTGACTTGTATGCCGCCAGAATTATTTTCAGGCCTTTTATGCCTTCTGTACCGCTGACAAGCGGCTCAGTGTGTGTATCGACGGCGTGGATAAAGTTGCGGTAAAGTGTGTTGTGCCCGCTTCCATAAACATCTTTAGGGTCAGTGCCGGCAAGTTTTGCCACCTCGGCATCCTGTGCAGCTGATTTCGCAAAATTCCAAGTTTCGATGCGGTTTACAGCAAGGCCGCCGATAACTGCCGTTCCCGTTTCCCCTGATATTGAAAGCGTCTCTTCAAGATTTTTAGGATAAATGCAAGCTGTGCCTTCCACCATGCCAACAGCGCCGTTCTTAAAGCGAATCAGTATGGCACCAAAGTCCTCTGCTTCAATATCACGCAGGTAATTACCCGTCATAGCCATAATTGTGTCCGGCTGGCCGCCGAGGCTCCACTGCAGAAGGTCAATGCCATGGATGCACTGGTTCATAAGTGTGCCGCCATCCTGTGCCCATGTTCCGCGCCATGGCGCCTGCTGGTAATACGGCATTGTGCGGTTCCAAAGTATACGTGCAGAGCCGCTGACAAGCTTGCCAAAACGTCCGGCTTCAAGTGCTT
The DNA here is from genome assembly GCA_002411365.1 of Ruminococcaceae bacterium UBA5295. Lineage (GTDB taxonomy): Bacteria > Bacillota > Clostridia > Oscillospirales > Acutalibacteraceae > Thermocaproicibacter. Next base: position 15,880 of record DHSD01000015.1, on the reverse strand, counting down.
TATGGAGCTGCTGCACGGGCGCATTGAACCGGTTCTGGTGGCAAACGCCAAGTGTTACGCCATGCTGTTTAGCCTCGCGTATCATCTGCTCTGCATCAGCCGTGTTCAAAGCCATTGGCTTTTCAACAAGCGTATGCCTGCCTGCACGTATGCAGTCAAGCGCTATCCGCGCATGGTAGCCGCTTTCTGTAGCTACAGCGCAGCAGTCTATATCCATTTCATCGAGCATTTTATGGTAGTCCGCATAAACTGCAGGCTTTTCCCCAGTGCCTGTAGCGAGGTCTGCCGCTTTCTTTTCGGCGCGTTCCGCCACAGGGTCACATACGGCCACAAGTTTCATAATATCCTGGTTGGCAATGGCAGCAGCAATATGGTTTTTTGAAATGCGGCCGCAGCCAATAAGTGCAAAACGATATTTTTTCATAATAAATCACCTGTCCTTACGGATTATTGGAAATGATGTCCTAAAATATGCAGTAAAGCCAGCATCCGCATATTAGAAAATTACCCCCGCTCTCAGCTGAAAACGGGGGTAAAGAGCTTTTACAGAAGTTCGATATTTGAGCGGTCTTTCACGTCTTTCATTGCATTGCGGGTGTCAAACACTTCCTGTGACAGTTTCTGTATCCTGTTGTAGTCAAAGCTTGAATGGGCAGTGCAGATGATAACAATATCAGATTCGCGAAGCATATCATCAGTCAGCTCTTTTGCGCCTGTGTGCACCTTGCCCTTAAAGCGGTATTCCGGAATAAACGGGTCATAAAAAGTCGTATTCGCACCTTGTTTTATAAGGATATCAATTACATTGAGCGCCGGGCTCTCACGGTAATCGTCGATGTCTGCCTTATATGCGACGCCAAGCACGAGAACTTTGGCGTCATTGATTGATTTTTTATCGCGGTTAAGGACTGTTGCGGCACGCTGTACAACATATTCAGGCATAGCCGTATTGATTTCTCCGGAAGTCTCAATCAGGCGCGTGTGGTAATTATATTCCTTTGCTTTCCAGTCAAGGTAAAACGGGTCGAGAGGTATGCAGTGGCCTCCAAGGCCAGGACCCGGATAAAATGCCTGAAAGCCGTATGGCTTCGTTTTTGCTGCATCGATTACTTCCCAGATGTTTATGCCCATGCGGTGGCAGAGTATGGCCATCTCGTTTGCAAGGCCAATATTGATATTGCGGTAAGTATTTTCAAGAAGCTTTTCCATCTCTGCAACAGCAGGCGAAGAAACCTCATATACACCGCCTGCAAGCACACTGCGGTAAAGTGTAGCTGCTACTTCAGTAGAATCTTTGCCTATGCCGCCGACAACTTTAGGTGTGTTTTTCGTCTTGTACTGCTTATTGCCCGGGTCAACGCGCTCAGGCGAAAATGCAAGGTAAAAGTCCTCGCCGCATTTCAGGCCGCCAGCTTCAAGAATCGGCTTTAAAAGCTCTTCAGTTGTACCCGGATAAGTCGTCGACTCAAGTATAATGACCATACCGCGGTGCGCAAACTTTGCAACAGATTCCGTTGAGCCTTTTACATAGCTTATATCCGGCTGTTGGTACTGGTCCAGCGGTGTCGGAACACAAATACAGACGGCATCTACTTTTTTTATAAATGCAAAATCAGATGTAGCTGAAAATCTGTTCTTGTTCACAAGGTCTTTAAGCGTATCGCCAACAATATCGCCGATATAATTGCGGCCCTCATTGACAGCCTTAACTTTCTTTTCCTGAACGTCGAACCCTATCGTGCGGTAGCCTGCTTTTGCAAATTCAACCGCAAGAGGCAGCCCAACATAGCCGAGGCCCACAATACCGACAACAGCAGACTTATTTTTAATCTTGTCCAGAAGCTCCGATTTAATATTAGTCATGTTTTTTCCCCCGTAACTCATCAGATATTTTTAAGGATAGAGCAAATATCATCAATCACGTCATCCGTGATATAGCCGTGCATTGGAAGGCTGAAAACAGTCTGTGAAAGCTTTTCAGCCACAGGCAAATCGCCCTTCTTATAGCCGAGCGGTTCATAAACTTTTTGCAGATGGAGTGGATTAGGATAATAAATATTTGAAGGCACGCCAGCGGCTTTCAGCGTGTCCATCACCTTTGTGCGTTCCTCAGGGCTCTTTGCCTTCAGCGTGTAATAGGCAAAGCTTGATGTGAACCCTTTACGGACAGATGGCACTGTGAACCGCCCTCTAAGCTGCTCTGAATAACGTGCCGCAGCAAGTATGCGGTGACGGTTCTCTTCGTCAAATGCATGCAGCTTTGGCAGAAGAATGGCAGCCTGAAGCGTGTCAAGCCTTGCGTTTAATCCTAATCTGACGTTGTCATATTTCATGGTGCCTTTGCCATGGACGCGGATGGAGGCCATGATGTTATAAAGCTCTTTGTCATCTGTAAAAATTGCGCCACCGTCACCGTAGCAGCCAAGCGCTTTTGCAGGAAAAAAGCTTGTTCCAGAACAATCGCCGAACGAGCATGCCTTCCTCTCCCCTATGGCGCCGCCAAAACCCTGCGCACCATCTTCCATGAGGAACAGGCCATAATCTCTGCAGATTTTCTCAATCCGCACGAAATCTGCAGGATGGCCAAACAAGTCAACTGCAACTACTGCTTTTGGCTTAAGCTTCCCATCGCGTTTAGTCTTCTCAATCTTACTTACGAGGGAATCCGGATCCATGTTGAATGTATCCTCTTCCGAATCGCAGAACACAGGTGTTGCACCGACAAGGCTAACTACTTCCGCTGACGCAAAAAATGTAAATGCAGGCACAAAAACGGCGTCACCTTTACCTATACCTTTTGCCATAAGCGGGATCAGCAGTGCATCGGTGCCGCTGTCAGTTGTCAGGCAAAATTTTCTTCCCGTATAGTCACAAAGTTCTTTTTCCAGCTCTTTGACCTGTGGGCCTGAAATAAAATGGCTTTCCTCAATAACAGAGGCAATCTGCCGGTCTATTTCTGGTTTCAGATGGCGGTACTGCGCGCCGAGGTCATTAAAAGCTATCTTTCCCATTTTATCTTGTTTCCTCTCTGAGGCCATTTTCGCCCCGAACATATCTTCTGCCGCATTTCGGGCAGGCAAGGCTATTATCGTCCAATTTTGCGCCGCATTCGCATGCCCAGCCGCAGATTCTTGCCGGAACGCCCATAACTATTGCATAGTCAGGCACGTCTTTTGTAACTACGCTGCCGGCAGCAATAAACGAATTCCTGCCAATTCTGTGGCCGCATACAATTGTGGCATTAGCGCCTATGCTTGCGCCGTCGCCAACTGGAGTCGCCTTGTAAAACTGCGCTCCCCGCTGAGGATATCTGCACCGCGGGCGCGGCACATTTGTAAATACCATAGAAGGGCCGCAGAACACATAGTCGCCAAGCTCTACACCTTCATAAACTGAAACATTGTTCTGTATCTTACAGTTCCTGCCTATTTTTACACCTGGCGCCACAAAGACATTCTGGCCTATGGAACAGCTGCTGCCTATGCTGCAGCCAGAACTGATATGGCAGAAATGCCATATTTTTGTTCCGGCACCAATATGTGCCCCTTCATCAACACAGGCAGTAGGGTGTACAAAATATTGTCTGGAATCGTCCACAGTCATACCACCGTTTCAATAATAATCTTAATTTTTGCCGATTTCCCATTATTCAATTTCCGTGCTTTCAGCCAGTTCATAAGCAGCATAAATGCCAACACTACTGAAAAGGCACAGTTTCCCTCTTAACGTGTATATTATATATCTCAACCTGCGCATAGTCAATCAGAAGTGCAGCAAACTATTATTGCTTTTTCTCATACGGCTTTTTCCCTGCGTTGACTTTGAATAAAAAAGGCGCTATCATAATGGCGTTATTCCGCTGATTATGGAATATCTTCGGCTTTCAGCTTCAAATGTTATTTAAAACATTAAAAAGGGCTGCAGCCCATATTCCCAAAATCATGTAAGAAAGGGCGAAACAAATTGGATCAGTTCAAAGTAAGAGAAAAATTTATTTCCTATAACGTGCCAGACCTTACTGAAAAAGAGGTTGAGGCGGTCGACGGCACTATCCGTTCGCACTGGGTAGCAAAAGGGCCGCGCACTGCGAAGTTCGAAGAAGAATTTGCAAAGCGTGTCGGCGCCAAGCATGCTGTAGCAATGAATTCATGCACTGCAGCGCTTCATGTTGCGCTGCTTTCAAATGACATAGGCCCGGGCGACGAGGTAATCACAACGCCTATGACTTTCGCCTCAACAGCAAACACCATTATACACGTCGGCGCAAAGCCTGTATTTGCAGATATTGATTATAAAACGGGATGTATTGATCCTGACGAAATTGAAAAGAAAATCACTCCAAAAACGAAAGCTGTTGTTCCGGTGCACTACAGCGGGCAAGTATGCGACCTCGACCGCATTTACAGCATTGCCGACAAGCACAGCCTGTTTGTTTCTGAAGACGCGGCACATGCAATTGGCAGCAGTTACAAAGGCAGACCAATTGGAAGCCATCTTAAAGGTACTGCCTCATACAGTTTCTACGCGACCAAGAACCTTACAACTGGTGAAGGCGGCATGCTTGTTACTGATGACGATGAAATCGACGCAAAGGCGCGCATATGGGCAGGCCAGGGCATGAGCCATAACGCATGGAACCGCTATGCAAAGGGCGGAACATGGAAATATGACATATGCGAGCCCGGGTTTAAATACAATATGTTCGACATTCAGGCAGCCCTCGGACTCGTTCAACTTTCGCGGCTTGACGAAATGCAGGCTAAGCGCAAAAAAATCGCAGAAAAATACCAGCGCGAATTTGCGAAAATTGATGCTGTTGAACCGCCTTTTGTGCCTGGCTACGCAACGCATTCATGGCATCTTTACATTATCCGCATTGTTCCAGAGCTTCTCACTATTGACCGTGACCGTTTCATTGTTGAACTCAACAAACGCAATGTAGGTACAAGCGTGCATTTTATACCAGTGACGAGCATGAGCTACTACACAAAGAGATACGGTTTCAAAAAAGGCGATTTTCCGAACTCTGAAAAACATTTCGACCGCATCATTTCGCTGCCTCTCTATCCATCGCTTACAGATGAAGAAACAGATTACATTATCGATGCTGTACGTGACATAGTGAAAAAATATCACAAATAATTTTGTCAGATTCTTGCCAGAAAGAAAGGGCGTGCTCCAAAACAGCGGAGCACGCCCTTTCTTTGATGTAAGGAACTCAGCAAACAGAAAAAATCACTCCTGCTCATTAAAAGCTTTTTCAAGCTTTTTAGCACATTCCCTGCATACATTGTGACCCTTGAAGCTGATAATGTCATTCATGCTTCCACAGAAAATACATGCGGGTTCATACTTTTTCAGTACAATTTTACTGTCTTCATCCACATAAATCTCCAGTGGGTCTTTTTCATTGATGTTAAGTGTATTTCTCAGCTCTTTAGGTAATACAATACGTCCCAGTTCGTCTACTTTTCTTACAATTCCTGTAAATTTCAATTCTACTGCACCCTTTCCACAAAACAATAAATGGATTGACATCGGCCGACAATAAATTGTAGTATGTTTTTCCAATATTGTCAATTAGTTGCAAGAAATTTAAAAAACAAATTTTAAATTAATGAATATAAAATTTCTGCACCGAATAAATATTATACAAGTCTATTTGTGGAAGAAGATGAACATTCTGTTAAATTATATTTGGGCGTTTTTAATCTTCTTCAGCATACTGTGTGCTGCTTTCACAGGAAGAATGCCGCAGCTTTCGCAGGCAGTCCTCAGCGGCACTGGAAGTGCTGTAACGCTTGTGATAGGCATGACCGGCATGATGTGTGCCTGGACAGGGCTGATGAAGATAGCAGACAAAGGCGGAATAACAAATATTCTCGCAAAAATTTTCAGGCCTGCTGTCAGGTTTATGTTTCCACACTGCGACAGGGACGGACCTGCAGTTAAGGCTATGTGCATGAACATTACAGCAAATCTGCTCGGCCTTGGCAATGCTGCCACCCCGCTCGGCATTGCAGCTATGAAAGAGCTAAAAAAGTGCAACCCAACTGACACGGCGGACAACAACATGGCCATGTTTGTAATTATAAATGCGTCATCCATTCAGATTATACCTACCTATACGGCTACACTACGTGCACAGTACGGATGCATAACACCGTTCGACATTCTGCCCGCCGTATGGGTAACATCTGCGGCAGCGCTTCTTGTAGGCGTTTTATCTGCAAAATTGCTGGAGAGAAAAATCAATGGCTGATTTCAGTTCATATGTCGTTCCAGCCGTCATGCTGTGCATTGTGCTATTTGGATTTCTGCGCAGCGTACCGGTCTTTGACACTTTTTTGACAGGTGCGAGGGAAGGACTTGAGTCCTCCGTTTCGATTCTTCCCACATTAGTTGGGCTGGTTATGGCTGTCACCATGTTGAATGCCTCAGGCGCACTCGACCTTCTATCATCATTTTTTGCTCCTGCCGCACATTTGCTTGGCCTTCCTCATCAGGTCATACCGCTTGCCCTTATTAAGCCAGTTTCAGGCAGCGGTTCTACTGCCGTGCTTACACAGATATACAAAAATTGCGGCCCAGACAGCTTTGCAGGACGTGTAGCATCAGTAATGGCAGGTTCAACTGAAACTACATTTTACGCCGTAGCTGTATATTATGGTTCTGTAGGCATTAAAAAGACCCGCCATACTATTCCGTCTGCGGTTGCTGGAGATTTGACAGCATGTATTTTTTCAGCGCTTACCGTACATCTTTTTTTTGGCGATTAAAATCGGCGTTCAAATACCACAACTTCCAGATAACGACAACTACGGAGTTAATTGTGTTCGGCTTACACTGAGCAGGATGACATTACAGTAAATTAAGTATGAAAAACGGCCCGCTATTTCAAAATGGCGGGCCTACATTATTTTCACTCTGCTTTTTTATTTATGCTAAGCAAAACCGGTATAGATGCGAGTTGATAGCCGATGATTGTCATCATCCAATACTTTTTCGTCTTGCCACCAATGAACCCCCGTTACTAACCGGAAAACATATCCAACAATTCACCAAGTTCCGATACAAAACCGACCGTTGCGGCGGTTGCACCGAGAAGGACAAGATATGGTCCAATGATGCTTCTCGCGCCTTCTTTTAAAATTGCTGTATTTACTAACTTGTGGCATTTGAGGCATATCCAAGTCCGAAAGGAGATTCATGAAAAAATATATTGGTATTGGTCTTGGCGTATTCTTTATGATACTACTGTCATTAATGGCTTGTAATAATGTATCGTCAAAGCTAACGTTGCATCCGACAGCGGTTCTTGAGTGGTAATCATCTCGTACCGTAATAAATTTAGGAACAATGGACTGCGGCATGGCTTTTCGTTCTGTCTCTAAAGTCGTTTATAGGGATATGTCAGAGTACGGTTTTGGAAAGATAAAATATCTTTATTTAGAATCTTTCCATCTTTTATATCCGTTGCATCTTTTAAAACTTTATTCTCTGATTTCTCAACAATATACGACAGATAAGGCAGGATTCCGTTCGATATTTCCCAAGATGCGCTGTTCCATAAAAGAGATGGGGTGTGATCAACTGCATAATACTTGATATTCCCAATTTTAAATATTGGATCGGAAAAGCTTGTCGGACGTGCAAAGCTAAATCCCATTCCCAACGAGCAGCTTATATCAATGATTAGACATGGTTTCTTGAATTTTGAAATATCATTTTCTCCAACGTAAATATCTGGATCATTAGGATTCTGCAAAACGCCGTTTACAATGATATCTGCATCTGCCAATTCATTGGCAAAAGGCATTTTATCTCCGTTACAGCCTATAACCTCGATTAGCCCTGCCGCATTTTTAGTTATTTGCTGATACTGTATTCCCGGTATTTTATCGATGGTTAAATATGATGGCCGCCTGGTATACACCGTGATGTCGTTAAATCCATGCCCTTGCAAAGCATAAAGAGCACCCCTGCTGGCAGAGCCCATGCTGATGACGGCTACCTTCCGCTTCGGTCCATAACCGCCATCTATCCCCATCAGTTGAAGGGCGTGCTGAACGCCGCAGTACCCAGCCATTTCGTTGTTTTTATAAAATATATGAGTCAGATCACGTTCTCCATGATGATATATATTTTCCCACGCTATCAGTGTCAACTTCTTATCTATGGCATACTGAGTTATGATACTCTGCTGGACGCTATGAAGCCAGCCACATACAAGGGTACCATCCTGCATCTCTTCAAAATCTTCCGGAACAGGCTTTGTAATTAAAATTGCCTTACAAACATGAAAAAGCTTTTCGCGTTCTATTAAACGGTTTCCGGTCAGCAGAGATATTGCCTCATCATCCATACCAAACGGGACTCCATATCCCTTTTCAAAGAATAAATGCTTTCTTGTTTCTGCCGGTATCCAGCTTATTTGATCCGGGTGGATGGGAACCCTTTTTTCATGTTCTTTTTTTGATGTTCCAATTATTGCAATGTTCATGTCCGCGTCCTCACAATCATGCTATTTTAATCTATTATTCCCCAAAACAAAGGATTACTGCCAGCCGAGTCACCTATTTCGTGAGCAGCAATTCTTAATTTATTGCAGCATTTTACCGCCAACCCTTGTGCACAAATTTGAATCTCAGAAAAATATTTAAAGGAGCCCACAAATAGTGTCGGCTTCTTTTTTGATGAATACACCTGATTGCATGAAGAAAAAAAGCCGCGGCAAATGGATGCAAGCTGGAAAAATTATTTGGCATGGGGGCTCATTGCCAGATAAGCGATCCAGAAGGATACGACACTTTCGGCCCCCTGGTTCAAGTTCAATCCGCCAGTCTCTATTCCATCGTAACAGCCGCCTGTTCCTGAGCAAGCATACACAGCTTTCTTAATGGCACCGCCTGTTCCCAGCGGGATATCCTCGCAAATATACTCTATCTTCAATCCAAATTTGCTTCCGTCGCCAAAATACTCTCTGATATATTGGGATTTGTAGCAGGTGCTAATCACGATATCACGAATTCCGCATTTTTTGAGACTTTCCATGTTTCTCTCAAGCAAAGGCCTGTTCATAATTGGGACCATCGGTTTTGGAATTTTGTCGGTTAAGGGCTTCAGTCTTGCTCCAATTCCTCCTGCTAAAAATAATGCTTTCATGTTTCCCTTTCTCTAAGCAGGTTACTGTCAGAAAGAATTTTGCTTATATCCGAGTATATTCAATCCTGGAATCTATCGTATATGCATACAATATTTTCCATGTATTTTATAAAAAATCGAGCCTGCTTACCTTACGGCAAAACATGCTCAGACGTAATATAATATTTAATTATATCCTTCTATTTCACTGCAGGAGAAAATTCGATATACTGAAGCAAATCACTTAAACTTGCTGTAGCAAGAGCGATGCAGGTATCCGCCGCACCATAATACATCCTGACCTTCTCAGTGACAGGGTCCAGTACCCATCCGCATGGTAATACCGCTCCACCTACATCGCCCTCTTTTTCATAAATCATTTGCGGCCCAAATATCCATTCATCGCTTCTGTGTAAAATCTTAAATGACCCCTGCCGCAGTCTGTCTCATGCCATGATGATGTTGCAATAAAACGCCATTCTTTCTAAAAAAATCGATGTGGTAAAATGAAAGATAAAGCAATACTCGATTTTAACAATGACGTCATCTTTCCGATATAACAGTACTCATCTTATTCCCAGTCCTTATAGTTTTATTATAGCACTTGGTTTACATAATACAAGCAAATACCATTATTTATTTTTTCTGTAAGACTTTTCTTGCGGATTTTAGGCTGTTAGTGCAATAAACTAAAAGGTTGCGGTTCCATAGCCATACACACGCGGTAGGCTGTCAGCAATGGGAACGAATCGCCACAAGAAGTGCGGACGTAGAAATCGATGACGGACTGCGGAAACTCAACGTCATAGGGATTATTCTTGAGCAGGGAAAGCGGAACACCCTTTTCAACTTTTACACAAAATTTTATGCGGTCTCAAAGATTCCCGCAAAGTCGGCATTGTTGCCAACTTTGTGGGAATCCAAATATAAGCTTATACTATTTTTCTGTAAATGCTCGCTTGATTTTATTGAAAAGGTCTGTATAAAATAAATCGTCGGAAATGTTTGACGTCGAGTAATTCATAAAAAAGTTTCTGGTTTTACTTAGTATGGCATCATTTCTTATTTGATCATTTGTCATATGATCAGCCGAATATATGGCTGAATCCAAATCTACACACTTATTGTCAAACTTATCTATCATTCTGTAATAATAAACTGTATAATAAATACTCCGTGAAAGCAAGAAGTCCTCATTTTTATAGGTATAATAGAATTTATCACCGTCTTCCGTAATTGTCTGGTAATCCGGGTTAAAATTACACTTTAGCCGGAACTGAAAAAGATAATAGTCCAAGTAAAAGTAATAAAACAGAAGGAATGCCAAAATTGCTAAAGCCAGGAGAATCCTTTTTCTTTTTTTTGATTTTTTTATTGCCATGGCCTGATTCCTTCTTCAGCACTGCATATAGCAATATAACTGGCAAAAGATTTCTCTGTATTCCAGCATCGAATCTCCCGCAATACAGGCATTCAGCTTTCTTCAAACGCACGCTTGATTTTATCAAAACCATCTTTAGTTGTCTGATAATATATATTGTATTTGGAATCATCAGGCAAATCATAGTCATATATAAAATCTTTTGCTAAATTTAAAATTCTGTTTTCTCTTATTTCTTTATTAGACATATTGTATGCATTATCTATATTAGAAGATAAATTATAACATCTGTTATCCGATTTATCAAGCATAAGATAATTATACGAAACTCCATGTACAGCTACATCTACTTTATATACTGTAATTTCTTTATTATTGTAAATGTTTTGTATTTTTATATTGCGAAGTCCAATGTCATCCCCCCCCGAAACAATAATTTCAACCCATTTTCCATCTTCATAATGGTATATCTGATAATCCACCTCAGCTCCTTCTTTGATTCCGATAAATATCCCATATTTATGAGTATTGTAGGTATAGTAAAATTTATCGCCTTGAGAGGTCGTTATCTGCTGTTCTGGGTTGAAATTATTGTTGATGCTTTTTTGGAGAAGGAAATCTTTTAAAAAGAACCGATAAAAAATGTAGATTCCGGCAACTACCATGACCGGGATAACCACCATAAGAATTTTTTTCTTTTTTTTCACGAATAAGTCCTTTCTTCCGCGCTGTTTATCGCAACATAGATAGCAAAAGACCTTTCCAGAACTCCAATATGAATTTTTCGCGGCCAACGTATAGTATCGCTTTTATTTTTAGCCGCAAGCCATTTGAGCTGGTCATATATTAACTTTTCATTTGAAAACTCTATTAGCGGTGGTACGTTAGTCGTATTATCAAAATAACCGGGCAAAAATATTTTATCCAGTTTCATCGAGAGTGAAAAGCTACTATACTTACTCACAAAAGAAGTAAAGCGATTGTACTCTTGCCCATCTTCATAATATTGCTTGAATGCATCAGAAAAACTTTCCGACTGAAATTTTTGTGACAGGTTAATTGCATCAACGTCGGCCAGCATATCGCTCTGACTGAACGAGGATTTTTCAGAATCAGTTGCTAATAATAAATTAACAGATTTTTGAATTTCAGACGCATCGGTTGAATAATCACAATCTACAGCAACATCAGCAAGCAGTGTTTCCAAATCCCCACCCCAGCTTGCAAGCTCGATTGGAATTCCCATAATGTTATCCTCATAATTATAGTGCGCGTCGCAGCTTGCCATCATATAAGTAAAATCAATTTCATGCCCTGTCTTTGGGTCGATGATATTTGCTAATTTGTATTTCTTGAAATAATCGCCCGTGTAGTCCAAATCTTCCAAAATAGCTTTCGGACTAGGAATGTGCAGCGGGAACCATGATACTCGCTTGGAATTCGGTAGTGAATCAATTCCAAGGACCTTCCAAAATATATTGTTGTATTTGCTCTCCTGCAAATAGTACATAATGATAACTTTGGTATCAGCACAGTCTGCATACCCTGTATATCTTGAAATATAGGATTCTAATTGCCTAATACCCTGAAGGATTTCATGTGTCGAATAGACATTATCGCTTATTGTTCTCCCTCTGTCATTCGTATAAATCACATACCCACTAGAATCTACGTTCCGTACTTTCCCATTTCTAACATCATCAGCTTTTGCGGGATTGCTTGAAAAGCTCCATACTTTGTAATGGTAACCGTTAAAATCTTCAATGCAGGATTCACCAAGCTCTTTCATATCCGGTATACCGTCGCCATCCGTGTCGGTTGGGTCATCTTTACTTGCTGTGTTCGGATTAACTTTAAGTTTTACCACTGTTCCGTAACTCAGCCTGATCCATGTGTAAAACTGACTTTCCTGTGCTAATTTTGTTATAACCGGTAATAATGATTCTGAAAAATCGGAATTGATGTCACAGTAGATTCCCGATGTGCCGTCGTACACAAGTTTATAAGTATCTTTGCAATAGCTGCTGGTAACACAAAATGCCGAAATGTTATCAACACGTAAATTATCGACGACCTGCTGCATGGAATCGATTCCTTCAAAATGAGTTTGACTCTTATACCCGGCATCCGTTATTAATATGATACTTTTGATTGCGTCATCGCGGTAATCCATCCTTCTTGCAGTTTCAAGGCCATCTACGGCACTTTCATCCGCGTCGCCACCGCCGTCTGCTACAAGTGAGCCGACTTTCTTCTTAAAATTATCCACTTTGGTAAACCATCCATGGTTTACAGTCGTTTCTCCACATGTAATGTCCCTGTATTCCACTAATCCAAAGCGGACGTCTATGTTTTTGCTTTCTATCTCATCGGCCAGCTTATCGGTGGAATTCTTCAAATTTTCGATTTCGTCTCCCATGGAACCGGTTGTATCGATTACGAATACGATATCACAGACGCTTTTTTGAATATCCGTCGTGCCGTCACTGATATAATTGTCTTTAAGCCATTTTGATTTATCAAATATGAAATAGTAGCTGAAATGTTTTGCTTCGACGGAGAGCGTTCCATTTTTCTTGTCAATTTTTGTTTCCAGCGGCTCAAATTTTTTGGTGTCCTTATCATAACAGCCAATACATAAATCATTAATGTCATATTTATTTAATATGTTCTTATCAACTTTAAATTCGACATTCGCATGGTCAAAAGAAAGCGAACCGTGCTGAATTTCTATTGGCCTTCCGACCATATAGCTTAATTCTGGGAATAGAGGGTCAGCGGATGCGTCAACAATAGAAAGCTTCGAGTTATAGTCGCCTTTCCCTCTTATGGTAATTGAGGGCATGTAGCCCAATTTGCTTCCGTCGACGGCGTCATACTTATTTGAATCCAGTTTTGTCGTCAATGTTTCCTCACCGTCGGTAATACCGTTCCCATCGGTATCCGATTTGAACGGGTTAAAGCCGTTTTTGACTTCCATATAATCATTCAGGCCGTCTCCATCGGTATCATACTTAGTCGGGTTTGTTTTATATATCTGGACTTCTTCTTTGTCGCTAAGTCCATCAAAATCAGTATCCTTTAAATATGGATTTGTTCCCAATTTATATTCTTCCAAATTCGTCAGGCCATCATCATCCTCATCCCTGTCGCCATCGGGGATTTTGCTGCCGTTCGTATACTTATTGTGAGAGTCGGTAAAGGTCTGCGATTCTTCAAAAGCATCGGGTAACCCGTCTCCATCCGTATCTGGTAATATAGGCTGATAGCCATCTTTCGTTTTGTCCATTTCGAATTGATTGGACTGAATAATTTCGCCTTTATTTGTAGTTTGAGTTACCTTAAAATACAGTTTGTCATGATCACCGTCGATATGATAAAGGTAAGAATTCTTATTTTCAAGGGTCGCCATAGTTTTAAATGTTTCTCCATCTGTTGAAACAGTGACTTTGAATTTTCCAAAGTCACTTGACCCAACCCACCTGACGTTTATTGCATTTGAGCCTTTTATATATTCTCCAAATGCGTAAAGTGTAAGCTTTTCTCCGCTATCACTTGTCTCAGATGTATTGCCGATAAATTTAGCAACTGAATCATTCCTGTTAATATTTACATTGCCAGAGTCAATTTTAACTTCTTTTGCAATAATAGTGCCGTTAACTTGAAAATTCTTACCTTTTACAGTAACTTTTCCGTTAGGTGCATAGATTAAGCCATTTACTGTTGCGTTGTTATTATTAATTGTAATATCGCCATTCTCGGAATAGAGAACAGTATTATTGGAATTTAAAGTATTTCCGTCAAGAATAATATTACTGCTTGAACCAACACAGCAGTTCAGCGAAATATTACCAGACAAGTGTACATTTTTTTCAGTATAAACAGAATGATTAAGATTTACATTAACATCATTTTTGGAATACGAAGTATTAATTGTATCGCAGTTATTTGTAAAATAGGTAGTTTTTACTTTATTTGGTATCGAAATTATATCTACAGTTTCCGGATTGGAAACTTGCTTTCTGACATTGAAGTTTCCCTGACCTTTATTAACTCCCTCAACAGCACCGCATTCGCCGTTGATATTAGCATTGCTTGCATTTATAGTGAGTTTCCCGTTCGAATGGATATCACCGTTGACTGTGAGATTTGATTTACAAAAATCAAGTGAATTGCCCGAATTGTATGTAAAAACAACATACGGGTAGCTTCCTTCTCCTTTTTCTGCTGCTTTTACTGTACCGCTCGGTAAAATAGATATCACCATATAATAGATAAGAGGATAGACAAAGCGCTCTTGGAAATTTTAGACAACATGTTTTTTGAAATTTCCATTTTTCTAAACTTCCTTCCCTTATTTCTTTATGAATAATATCCCATTTGGTTTAGTTTGTCAACAATAGCATTATTTTGGTATGCAGAAAAGATTTCCTCATAGTTGTAATTTTTGTAAACTATGAGGGAAATTTTATGATTTATATTGATTTTCAGAGTAAAACAAAACACTCAATGCTCGTCCCGCCAGAAAAGCAACCTCTGCCTCACCGTCCACTCCGACTTCAATGTGGCTCAGGGTCTTAAGCATTAATTCGTATGGTATTGTGTCAATCTGGCCGGTTTGCTCAACCAGCCGCATCAATTCTTTTGCCTAACTACAGCTGCCTGCTCTTCATTGATAACCAGATTGCCGTTTTCATCTTTATCATAGCCAAGAACCTTTCAGCTTTGGGGCAGCAAACAGCGGAAAAATACCAAGAAGCATCTTTTTTACAACTCTTATATCTTACATGGCAGTCCTGTCCCGTCTTTCCACTGAAACACCACTTCATGGTCTGATTTCACAACCAAGGCATTCACCACGGCGCATCAGAGCGGTTCGTCGAATTCGGTCAGCAGGTTTTGCAGTTCATTGTACTGGGAAACGTATGCAGTGTATTTTCGATTGTATTCGCTCTGGTCTATGGAAGAACTGGTATTTCTCAAAATACGTTTTGCAACGGCTAAAGAAATTCTATATCCTTTTCACTATCAAACTGCTCTTGTGTCATTAGCGTTCCTCGCTTTCGTATTGAATCGGTTCTGTATATAACAGTCATGAGAGCAGTATTTTCTGCTGCTGTTTCCGTAACTGTTGAATTCTTTTCCGCAGCCGTAACAAGTCAAATGGTAAAACGCCTTTCTGTTCGGACTACTGTTGTAAGCCTTCCACCAGTCCCGGCGACATTTGTCAGAACAAAACATCTTCGGTTTACTTTTGGGTTTCTGACGCATTGATTCACCGCATTGTTTGCATACATCACCCTGCAACACTTTGGATATCTTTTTACGAACGGACAATGGCGTTTTGGTGTTCAG
>DHSD01000025.1:49263-68582 GCA_002411365.1 Ruminococcaceae bacterium UBA5295 | reverse complement strand
TGCTACGCTTCTGCTGATTGTCACCTCTCTTTGGCAGGTTCCGCTTTGTCTGTTTCTTGCAAAGAAGTTCGGACTACTTTCGGCTGTTCTCATCAATTTTGGGGCTGGAACTGCCTTGTGCTTTTTTGCGGTTACCAAATCCTTTTGGTGGATTTGTCCTTATAGCTGGGCAACACGGCTAATGTGCCCGGTGCTGGGAATCCTTCCAAATGGCAATCCAGCTCTTCATGGCGATGCTTTATTAAATCCAGGCGTTGTTCCGATTGGAATTACTCTTTCCATAGCTCTATTTGCGGTGTTGCTAACTGTAACTGCAAACTGGTTCTCAAAGCAGGAGGTAAAATAATAATGTCAACTCTTATACGTTGTATTCGTTCCGACTGCTATAAATTCAAGCACACATCCATGTTATGGATACATGTTCTGATTCCTTTAGTGACGGTGGCCCTGTTTTTAGTTTATTATTCCGTATCCCCGTGGAAGCAAGATTCAAAAATCAGCGGGTATTTTGAGTTTATCGGTATTTCCTTTCCATTGATTATAAGCCTTGTATGCAGCAAAGCGATTGAGCAGGAAGGACAGTCCGGCAGTTTTCAAACTATGCTGTGCGGCATAAAATCACGTACGATAGCATATTCGAGCAAATTGATTGTCATGCTTCTGATGGGAATCCTTTCAATTGCTCTTGCGATAGGCATTTTTGCGGTCGGGTTTAAAACGGCTCCTACCCTTATGTACCTAAAAGCGGCAGGCTTGCTGATTGCCGGAAGCGTTTTCCTTTATATTCTGCATCTGTTTGTAAGTCTCCAGTTCGGACGGGGCGCTTCCATAGGACTCGGAATTGTGGAAAGCCTGATTTCCGCTCTGGCACTGACAGGGCTTGGTGACGGTAAGTGGTACTATCTCCCATGCACATGGAGCGCACGGCTGTGTGATTATCTGGTATACAACTGGCTAAACCCGTCAAAGCCCTTCGGGTACGCAGAAATGCAAAAGGGTTTGGTAATTGCAATACCAGCAACTATCATTGCTTTTGTTTTAAGCATTCTCTGGTTTAGAAATTGGGAAGGGAGAAAAAGCTATGACTAATTTTATCAGGAAACATATTGCGTCATGAATCAAGTGAAGTCAGATGTAGATTGCACGTCACAAGTCAAAGGACCTGCAAAGCATCTGCCGCAAGGTGCCAAATACGTTGTTAACTTTTTAATGTTTTTACTATTAAAAATATAAAATGATAGAGAAGCGTCGCGGTTAATTTAGGCAGCGGTACTTACAAGGCTGTTCTTGCAGGAAACAGGTTAGCAGATGAGAATCCTATTCAATTTAAAAAAACAGGATGAAACGGAATTTTAACTCACTTAAATAGCATTAGAAGAATATATGCCAAAATAAGGTGAACTCGATTATTAACCGTTTTGCAGTTATACTGATTGCTTATTCATGGAAAGGGTGGATAAAGTGGCAAAAATACTTGCAGTTGACGATGAGCCAGACATACTGGAGTTAATCAAAAATTCTCTGCAAAAAGATAACCATGTTGTGATAACGGCTGTAAATGTGGATGAAGTAGATCTTAACAACATTACAGATTATGATTTGATTTTGCTTGATGTTATGATGTCAGGAATTGATGGCTTCACTTTTTGCCGGAAAATTCGGGGAATCGTTGACTGCCCTATTCTATTTCTGACTGCCAAAACAATGGAGACGGATATCATGAACGGCCTTGGATTGGGTGCGGATGATTACATAGCAAAGCCATTTGGTACAGGAGAGTTAAGGGCGAGAGTAAATGCCCATCTGAGAAGGGAACAACGTGAAAGGCACAGTATCCTTTGCGCATCCGGTGCCAGGTTTGACCTGTCGGCAAAGGAAGTAAGCGTTAATAATAAAATTATCCCATTGACAAAAGGCGAATACAACATTTGTGAATTCCTTGCCAAAAATCGGGGGCAGGTTTTCTCCAGGGACCAAATTTGTGAAGCTATCTATGGGCCTGGCTGGGAGAGCGACCCATCCACAGTTGCAGAACATATTAAAAACATACGGGCCAAATTTGCTGTTTATGATTTGTCACCGATATCAACAGTATGGGGAATCGGGTATAAATGGCTATAAGAAAGCGTTCTTCTTCACTCAAAATTGTATTTTTAGAATATCTGTTTGCCATAGCGCTGATGCTGGTGCTGGCGCTGGTGATTCCCTATAGCCTTTTTAGTATAGGAATGAGTACAGGTTTATACACCTATGCAAATTCCAGTGAAGTGCAGGCTAAAAACATGGAACCAAAGATTGCCACTACCAAACCATTTGACAGTAAGCTAATTCCCGCATCCTGCACATATGTTTATGTATCAGTAAATTATATTGTTTTGCAAAGCAATATGGATAAATCAGAAATGGAAAACGCAATTTCCTATGCCGAAGGAAAATATTCTCCGGCAACTCCTGATGATTGTTATCTGTCCATCAAACGTGAAGATGGTATTTGCATCCTGCACTACTACATCGGTTCAAGGTATACCGTTGGCTGGATGAACAGCACTCTTCCAAACATTAATAAGCTGTTAGTCGTTGTTTGTATTGCTAACTGTTTAGTAGGATGTTTTATAGTCACAACTCTATTTGCCAAACATTTAAGAAAACAACTACAGCCATTAATGGATGCTACTCAAAAAATCAAGGAAAAAGATCTTGATTTTGAAATTCGCCCTTCGGGAATTCAAGAATTCAATCATATCCTTTTATCCATATCAGATATGAAATCCGAACTGAAACTATCTTTAGAGCAACAATGGCGCATGGAACAGACAAAAAAAGAGCAAACATCTGCGCTTGCTCATGATATAAAAACACCGCTTACGATTATCCGTGGCAATGCGGAATTGCTCGGAGATTCGCAATTGACAGACGAGCAGCAGAAGTATACCAACTACATTTTAAAGAACGCAGCTCGAATGGAGCGATATCTTAAAATGCTGATTAATCTGACGCAGGTGGAAGCTGGTTATTCGGTAGATTTACAGAAAATAGATACTAAACGATTTGTGAAAGGACTGGAAGATCAGGCAAATGGACTTGCGACCGCCAAACAATTGGAGGTTGCCCTCATTCAAAAGGATCTACCGCAGGAGTTCACAGCTGATTCCGATTTGCTTGGACGGGCAATTATGAATGTTGTTTCAAATGCGGTAGACTATAGCCCAGAACATGGCAAGATCAGTATTTCAGCAGAAGCCGTTGGGAAGCACATGATTTTCTGTATTGTCGACAGCGGCAAAGGCTTTTCACAGGAAGATTTAAAAAATGCAACATCACAATTTTATATGGGAGATAAAAACAGAAGTGCAGATACACATTTTGGAATCGGTTTGTCTATTACAGATGCAATTATAAAATTGCATCATGGCTCTTTGAAGGTTGAAAACTCAACTGAGACTGGTGGAGGTAGGGTTACTATTAAAATCCCCCTGCAAGTGAAAACTACGTCTATGACTGAAATGCGCAGGATATAAAGAAGGGCAGCGAACCTGTGCCCTTCTTAATTTGGTGGACAATAAAAAGGCTTGAAAAGACAAATGAATCATAAGATTTCATGTAATTGGAATTGAAAGCTTTCATTCTGGCTATAAATGCCTGCGAAAACATTAAGGGAGAAAGTCATCCTATTAGAATAATTCGCTACTAACGGCGAGATGGGGGAAGCTTGATGGCAACGAAGCAGGACATTTATAATATCCGTGATGAACATATGGCCCGGGGAATGTGTGATTGCTATTTCCGGCTTTACATTCATTATGGCAGACTGCGGCGTAACCCCGCATGGCCAGAACACAGGTACTTCACCCGGTTTAATGGTAACGCTCTCACCAAAATCTGGGTGGACTTTCACTTTGCCCTTACCGAACTCGGCACGCGGATATTGTATGGGATGCCGTATCACGGCTTCCGGTTTCTTCGAAACGGCAATATATCTATACATCTGGATATGATTGTGCTATAATTAAATCCGCAATTTGCTGTCCTGTCCGGATGAAGCTCCCGATTCACGGGTGAGACATACTTAGAAGAAAGTAAGGCGCAGCCAGCCGAGACTTCCGAGCCGCCCCTCAGTGTTCTCAGCGCTGATGTGCGGGTACTGCAGGGGAACTTCTTTAACGGAAGGTTCGCCGCCTTGGCGGGGAACTCCGTCAAGATGAAATTCCCAATATGTTCTGCAAGCCGATTGAGGAGGTTGGCGAAAATGACAATGTAACCCGCTATTTCTACAAAAGCGTTGTAGAGGGCGGAAAAGAAAAAATGGTTTGGTTTATAAATATCAGATAAACGGTGACGCGGCTAACTCCAAAAACTGGAAAATTATTCATGCCGAGCCGGTAAGATATTCGTTTTGGTGAAAAACAAAAATAGGAGTATTGAATATGAAAAAGAAAAGTATGGTTTTCTCATTCATAGTATTTTTTGTGCTTGGTACGTTCCTTTTTTCTACCACGGCAAGCGCTTACATTGATCCGTCGGCCATGACATTCCTCACTCAAGTGATCGTCGGCATTGTCGTCGCCAGCGGTGCCGCAGTTGGCTTCTTCTTCAAAAAGTTAAAGAGAAAGCTCAAAAAAGGCGGCAGCAAACCCGTGCAGAAGACAGATTCGGCCACTGTTCAAACATTCGACAATGACGACGAATTTGACGACAGCAAGCTTTCCAATGACGAGATGAACACATTGAATGGCAAAAAGAAATAATTCAAAAGAGCCGCGGGGCAATTATCGCTTTCTTGTGATTATTGCCGCGGCGTTGTTTTTGTCTTTTTTGGTAAGCACTTTTTTTTACAGCAATGCCAGAGTGTACGGTGCTTCCATGTCGCCGTGCCTGGAAGACGGCAACTGGATTATCATTGACCGGCAGACTTACCGACGCACCGGCCCGGCCTACGGCGACATTGTTGTTTTCCGAAAGACGGACGTAACGGATCAGCCGATTGTAAAGCGTGTGGTAGGGCTTCCGAAAGATACTTTGGAAATCCGTTCCGGCATCCTTTACCGGAATGGAAAACCGGCGAATGACTTTGCCCGGATGCCGCAGAGTGAGTACATGAAAAAGCTGGCAGTTCCCGCCGGTTGTTATTTTGTAATGGGCGACAACCGAGCGCGTTCCAACGACTCGCGCCGGTGGAAGAATCCTTTTGTCCGCAAGGACGAGCTTACGGGGAAAGCGCTGTTCCGCTACTTCCCCGGTTTTCTAAATCTAAGGTGCACAACGAGGTAGAGAATATTATGGATATTATTGGCACTGCGCTTGGCACTCCGCTCGGCTATATCATGAAGTTCTGCTATGACCTGATTAAAAACTATGGGATCGCAATCATCGTTTTTACACTGTTTACAAAGGTCATTTTGTTCCCGGTCTCGCTGATGGTGCAGAAGGACTCCATCAAGATGATCAAAATGAAGCCAAAGTTGGATGCTTTCAAGTACCAGTACGTCGACGATAAGGACGCGCTGTTCGAAGCGCAGAACACTCTTTACAAAGAGGAAAAATACAACCCATTCACCTCGGTCATTCCGCTGCTGATTCAGATTCCGATTATCTTCGGGCTGATTGATGTTGTATACCGCCCGATGAAGCACTTGCTGCACTTTCCACAGGCTACCATCGACGCTTTTGTGGCAAAGGCTGGTCAGATTCTCGGTACTGCAGACCTCGGCTCCTCGCCGGAACTTGTCGTTATTAAATGCATCGGCGACCCAAACAACCGCCGGGCGTTTCTCTCACTGCAGAATGGCACGCTGAAGGGCAGCAACGTTGCGGATCTCCTCTCCCGTATGCAGAGCATTCACATGAATTTTCTCGGTTTTGACCTTTCCGCCACGCCAAATTTTTTCCATTTGGACATCCTTTTCCTGATTCCTGTGCTTGCGGGCGTCAGCGCACTAATCATGTGTATCATTCAGAACGAAATCAATGTTCTACAAATCGAACAGGGCGCGTTAGAGAAGTGGGGCATGACGGTTTTCATGATTGCGTTTTCGTCCTACTTCGCGTTTCTCGTTCCAGCAGGCGTGGGCCTTTACTGGATTTTTGGCAACCTGTTTTCCATACCGGTCATGTATATTGTAAATATTATTTATAACCCGCACGAATACATAGACTACGAAACGCTGAACCAGCTGAAAATAAAGGCAAAGAAAGACCGCGAGGTTCAGAAAAAGGATACCCAGCTTTCCCGGAAATACTACAAAGAACTTTGCCATGACGGAAATCTTAAAAAGATGAAGCTGATGTTTTACTCGGAGCAGAGCGGCTTCTACAAGTATTTTGAGAACATTATCGAAGCCATTCTAAAAAAGACAGACGAGCCAATTTATTATATTACAAGTGACCCGCACGATCAGATCTTTGACAAAAAGGACCCGCAGATTAAGCCATATTATATCGGCGGAAACCAGCTGATTGCCCTTATGATGAAGCTGGAGTGCGAAATGGTTGTTATGACGACGCCTGACATTGAAAAGTACCATATCAAGCGCTCAAAAGTGCGTGACGACATCGAGTATGTATTTTTGGATCATTCCTGCATGAGCCTGAACCTGACCTACCGCACCGGCGCGTTCGACTACTATGACACTATCTTCGCTGTAAGCCGCAACCAGGGCATCGAAATCCGCGAAATGGAGAAGCTGCGCGGCACAAAAAAAAAGCGGATTGTTGAAGTCGGGTACAGCCTGATAGACAATATGATGGCTTCCTACCAAAAACTTGAAAAAAAGCCGCATGAAAAGCCGATTATCCTGATTGCCCCATCTTGGCAGTACGACAATATTCTTGACAGTTGCCTTGACAATCTCCTTGAGGGTCTGGTTGGCAGCCAATACAAAGTCATTGTGCGCCCGCACCCGCAGTATATCCGCAGGTTCCCGGTGCAAATGGAAAACATTATAGAAAAATACAAGAGC
Organism: Ruminococcaceae bacterium UBA5295; assembly: GCA_002411365.1. GTDB lineage: Bacteria > Bacillota > Clostridia > Oscillospirales > Acutalibacteraceae > Thermocaproicibacter. The sequence goes on along the minus strand of DHSD01000025.1, from coordinate 61,626 downwards.
CGTTTCAGCGACGACTTCGAAATACAGACCGACTTTTCATCCAGTGCGACCGTATATACTTCCGATCTGCTGATTACCGACTGGTCAGCCATTGCTTATGAGTTCAGCTTTACAACGGAAAAGCCGACGCTGTTCATCAATACACAGATGAAGGTCGTAAACAAGGACTACGATAAAATCATGCTGAAGCCGATGGACATTACAGCACGCGACATTGTAGGCCAGTCCATCAGCAAGGAAGAAACCAAAAATATTGCCGAACACGTTGCAAATATGCTTGCGGCAAAAAATGACTATGCGCAAAAAATACGTGAACTGCGCGACAGTTATTTCTATAACCTCGGCCACAGTGGCGAAACTGCAGCCGACTATATTGTAAAACGCCTTGCAGAACGTGCTTCGCAGTAAGCGCCTTCCGGCTAAAGCCGCACCCAAGGGCTGAATTTTGTTATTTAACAGGATTCAGGCCCTTTTGCTTTATCAATTATTTCAGTTTATGGAGAAGAGCTGCTTTGGAGCAGTTTTGCACGGAGCTTAAGCAGCTGCGCAGGCGGAATTTTACAGAAAAGAATCTCTATACAAATTCTTTTCATTGTGATATACTTGATAAGCTCTTTCAAAAATCCCAAAAAATACAAATAATAATTGGCAAATTTTAGGTAACGCTGTTGCATAGTGAAACAGAAAATCAGTGTGCGAAACGGCCGAGCCACAGGGGAGTGGTATCGCTTGAAAGAAAAAAAAGAACTGGAAAATCCAAAAGTGACCTCAGATTTTAAAAAGCGGCTCGAAAGTTTATGGAGCGATGACCGAAGCTACAGAAAGCAGCTTGTTTTAGCGCTGACTGTCCTCTTTTCGCTATGTTTTACCTTTCTTTTCTTTGGGCCGATGGAAATTACCGCTTATGCTCAAGCTTCGCTTGTTTTCAACATGAAGATGGCACTGCCGGTAATGGCGGTTTTTACGGTTGCTGTCTGTGCGGCAGTGGCGCTGGTCCTTTCCCTTTTGCACGGGAAAATATTTAATTACATCCTGACGGCGCTGTTCTCCCTCCTTGTCTGCGGCTATCTGCAGGGAAACTTTTTAAACGGGAAGCAGCTTGGCGCCCTGACTGGCGACGCGATAAAATGGGAAAGCCGCAAAGGCCTTATGGTGCGCGACCTGCTCGTCTGGCTGTTGGTTTTTCTTGTTCCTTTCGTCATCCTTTATTTCAGCAAAAAGGTGTGGAAAAAGACTTTAATCTATGTTTCCGCCGCACTCGTTGTGATGCAGTCAGTTGCATTTGTTACACTTTTTACAAGCGGGACGGTAAATACAGCTGCAAATAAAAACAATTACCTGACTACAAAAGAAGAAGGGGAATATTCTACCAAACACAACACCCTTGTTTTTCTGTTGGATCGGTTGGATTATGACCATATTGAAGAGATTCAGACAAAAGACCCCAGCTTCTTTAACAAGTTGGATGGCTTTACAAGCTACAACAATGCCATGTCAGAGCATACCCGTACAAAGCCCGCCATCAACTATCTTTTCACCAACTGCGACCTGATGTGGAAGATTCCACAGGAAAAGTATTTTGAAACTTCCTGGGATTACAAAGGAAAGAATATCCTGAAGGATGTCAAGGCACAAGGCTATACAATCGATTTTTACACGGAGATGGGCTTGATTTTCGGAAATGGGAGTACGGTAAAACAGTATGTTTCAAACCTTTCCAGCAATGAAAATAAGCTGAACCGACACAAGCTGGTGCGCAACCTCTGTACGCTGTCGGCTTACCGCTATGTGCCAACTGCCCTCAAGCCGTTTTTCTGGTGCTATTCTGATACGATAAACGACAATATTTATGAGGGCGGCAGTAGGTACAAAATCGATGAAACGCAGTATGACAGCCTGAAAGATTTTAATGTGACTGGCAGCACAAACTTTTTCAAGTATTATCATTTTATGGGCTCTCACACGCCGTACACTGTAAATGAAAATGGCGTTCGAACCGGAAAAACAGATGTGATCAGCCAGACAAAAGGCAACTTCAACATACTGTTCCGCGCATTTGCAAAGATGAAAAAGCTGGGCGTTTATAAAAATTCTACCATACTAATTCTCGGTGACCATGGTGAGCCGGTCAACGACTACTTTCCGATGCAAAAAGCAAACCGTATTGGTTTCTTCTACAAACCGGCTGGAAGTGAGGGTACGCCGCTGAAAACTTCCCATGCGCCTATTTCTTTCCGGAATGTACCGGCCAGCCTGGCAAAGTCGGCGGGCATTAAGGACTACCACAAGTATGGGAAGCCGATTGAAGAAGTCGGCGAAAACGACCATGTAATACGGTATTTTTACAAGCCGGTTCTTGCTAATTTTAATGAAAAATATCTTTATGTTTACCGAATAGACGGCGACGCGGGGAACTTCAAAAACTGGAAGCAGATTCGCGTGGATTATCCAAACCCGAAATGCACTTTCTGGCCTGCCTGAAAAATTGCAGTATGAATACGGCGCCTCGGCTGAATCTTATCTTTCAGCCGAGGCGCCGTATTGTCTTTTCTTTCTTATTCGCTTAAGCAATTTCCCGCATTGCGTTCAGCAGCTTTGTATTGTCTTCATCGCTGCGCACGGCAATTCGTACGTATTCTTTGCCATCGCCGATTTTCGGCGTAAGGTTCTTAATAAGGATGGCATATTTTATTAAGAGCGCACGGGTCAACTGCTGTGCGGTCACTCCGTTTTTCAGCTCACACATCACATAATTGGCCTGTGTGGGGAGAACGCGCAGGTAAGGAATCTTTTTCAGGCCCTTTACAAGCTCTGCGCGGGCGACACGGAAGCGCTCCAAAGCAGAGAGGTAATCTTTCTGGTACTTTGAGGCAATCTGCATATAAAACTCGCCAAACGAGTTGATATCCCAAATGGCAACATCTTTTTTGAGCGCAGCAATCATTACTTCATTGGCAGAAGCGAGAATGCCAAGGCGTGCGCCCGGCACTCCGTAGGATTTGGAAATGCTCTTTACGACGGTCAACGACGGATGCGCCGACAGAATATCGTCATCCAGCAAAGTCGCGTCCTGCTCGTCCGAGAAATCGACGAAGCTTTCGTCTACCAGCAGTTTAATGCCGGTCTGCTCCGCCCAGTCTGCGAGGCGCAGAACCTCTGCTTTTGGAAGGTAGTTGCCCGTTGGGTTATCCGGATTTATGACCACAAGAGTCTGTACCGGATGGCTGCTAAACCAGTCAATTAAATCCTGAGCCGTGTATGAGAAATCCGGGTACGCCGGGTGGAAGACAACATCCTGGCCTTCTTTGCAGCGGTTAGGGTATTCTTCAAAAGTCGGGCGGATAAACCCGATCTTTCCCGTTGTGTGTTCCATCAAGGCCTTAATCAGTTCAGAAGCTCCGTTCCCAACAAGGATATGCTCCTGCGCAACGTCGAAGTTTTTAGAAGCCAGCAGGGAATTTACCTGCATTCCGGAAGGGTACTGCCTTAAAAGCGTTTCAAAATTAGCCTTCATCTCTTCTACAAGCTTCTGCGGTGGGTAGAAGGGGTTTACAAGGTAGCAGAAATCGAGGAGCTTTGGGTACCGCCAGTAGCCGCCATAGCGCTTTTGCAGGGAAGCCACTTTTTCGTCGTCCTCGGCAAAAAGCAGGGAAGCAATATCAAGGTCCTGCACATCGTCGATTTCATACCATTTTTGGCCAGTCAGGCGCTTTGCGCGAATGCAGGGGTCGTCCAGCAGAGTGATGACCCGAAGGACCTGTTCGTAGTACTCATTGTTGCCGAGCGCGCTGGAGTAAGCCTCCAGAAAAGGCACATAATATTTCTTCGAGAAATTTTTGCTGAATTTATAAATATTAACGGTCTTATAGTACTCTTTAATATCACGAAAATCGAAATTTTTACTCGGAATAAACGATAGGATGCTGTCGTCTTCCCCAAGTTTTACAACGGTACCATCCATCCAACTTTCATACTTGTCAACAAGCGCGAGAGTGTCGCGGGGGTCATCAATCAGTTCGCGGAGGACGCTGTCTTCAAAAATAATATCGGATTCAAGCAGCAGAGTGTCCTCTTGCTCCAGGTAATTGCGCGCCAGCCACAGCGAATAAATATTATTGGTTGTATCGTAGATGGGTTTTCTACATAAACAATGGGAATGTTCAGCCCGAGCGTCGCAATATAATCTTTCAGTTTCTGCCCTTCGTAGCCAATCACAATGACAACGCGGGAAAGCTTTGCATTTTGAAGCTGATGCAGCATACGGTCAATCAGGGCAACACCGTTTACTTTTACCATGCACTTGGTATTATTTGCTGTGAGTTTTTTCAGCCGTTTGCCCATGCCGGCTGCCAGAATAATTCCCTGCATTTTTCTCCTCCATCAGTCGAATTTTCTGTGAATTGCTGTAGGCCGGCAAAGGTCTTGCACAAGAAAAAGTGCGGCGGCATACAGCGCAGTTTTGTTTGTTTATCCCAAAATTTTCTATTCTTTCCCTTATTCACCGCAAATAATAGTATCGCTTTTCAGGTGCAATGTCAATTTTTATATCGTGGCAGCGAATATAGCGACCTGAGAAAACTCAACAAAAAGCTTATGGTCAAATTCAAATCCGGCGTGACGGTGAATGTGAAGGAATAGGTGTGATGGAAAGGGATCGCCACGTTGCGACGTGGTGTAATATGGATATTGCTTTCAGGGCAAAGTGTCACCTATCATTGACGACTATAGATTCCAATTTTAGCTTTTTTACCTGTCCACTTGACAGGTGGCAATTCATTTGGGGCAGTCCTGACTTATTGTGCTTTTATTCAGGGTGCCAGGAAAAAGTTTTCAGGGCAGCTCCTTGATTACTTTTTATAATCGAATTATAATAAGATATAATAACATTTATTAATTCTATAAAATGTTGAAAACTTTTGTAGCTGTTTATTAATAGAAACAGCTAACATTTGTTCGTATCTATGGTTGCTGAAAAAATATACGCACTTGGATTGGCGAAAGCAATAAATGCATTCATTTATCACAAATTACGTTAATAAAAATATTATCTGTAGAGCTTGTATGCAATAAGGAGGTGAACGTCTACTATGTACCATATAATACATTATTATTATAAATATTGTACATTTTGTGGCACTTGTGGGCGACGATGACTTCACCTGATTTGCATTATCACGTTTTTTTAAAGCTTGATAGAGAAGGAAGTTTTATAAATGAAACGGAAAAGCACTAGGACGATTTTGGCAATTTTAATGTGTGTTATGTTTATCTTTTCTTTTTCGACAATGAGCGTATCTGCGGCAACGATTTCATCAAATCAAACTGGTAATGATGGCTTATGGTATTCATTTTGGACCAATGGTAGAGGGTCAGCATCTATGAATTTGAACGGTGGAGGCAGTTACAGTGTTAACTGGTCCAATATCGGAGATTTTACTTGCGGTAAAGGCTGGAGTACCGGGTCAGGTCATACTATTACTTACTCGGGCAGTTACAGCAACAGCGGCGGAGGATCTTGTGGCATCTATGGGTGGACGACAAGCCCACTTGTAGAATATTATATCTGTGACTCGTGGAATGGAGTTACAAGTAACGCTACTAGGGTGGGCACAGTTACCTCTGATGGGTCTACTTATACCATATATAAGCATCAGCAGGTAAACCAACCTTCCATTAATGGCAATGCAACTTTTTGGCAGTATATAAGTGTCAGGGATAATCAAAGAGTTGGCGGAACCATAACTATTCAAAATCACTTTAATGCTTGGAAAAACCTTGGATTGAATCTGGGAAAAATGAATTACCAGATATTATTAACAGAGGGTTGGAATGGTAGTGGCAATGCTAATTTTACAGTGAAGGAAGGAGGCTCACCAAGTGGTAGCGGTGTCACCCTCAATTCATGGCAGTGCAACAACCACAGCAACGACCTTAATATATCTGGAGTGGTAATGTAGGTAACTGGCAAGTAGGCGATTATATCGAATTTGACAACGTAAATCTTTCCGGGGCAGACTACTTGAATTTCAACCTAGCCTCTGCGCAAAGTGGCGGCTTCAAGGTTGTCACTGACAGTTATAATGGAAAGCAGATAGGCACATTGAATTACACCCCATCCGGCGGATGGAACACTTATAATAACCAGGCCTGTAACCTGAGTGGTGCAAGTGGAACCCACAATCTTTATATCATCTGTACTAATGGTGCAGCCAATGTCGGTACGTTGACTCTCGGAGGTACAACGGGCGGTTGAACCGGTTCCAACGGTAACGTTTACCTTACCTTCGATGACGGACCAAATAACAGCAACTCACAAAGGCTGATAAATAACCTCAAAAACGCTTGACCATTACAAAGGCTACCTTTTTCGTCATCGGCTAAAATATAGCCAGCAATCAGGCGGGCTGGAATGCTTATAAGAGTTCCGGATTTAGCGTCCAGAACATAGCCAAACGCACCAGCATATGACTAGCTGGACCTATCAGCAGGTCTATAACGATCTTAATTCATGCAACCAATCCATTCAGGATGCCGGGATGGCCAAGCCTACGAAGATACGGCTTCCTTATATAGAGAGCAACTCTACCATACAGCAAGCGTGTTCAGCGCTGGGGCCTTTTCGGCTGTCTGCTGTCAAGATGCCGTCAGGTTTGACGCTTACGTCCATTCTGTGTCAACTTATAAATAATTATTGTTTAAGATGCTTTGACATTTGTTTACTTTGCTTTGGCATACAAAAAGCTAAAGTGATATGAAAAGCCCGCATGAATACTGGATTTTCAGCACTCATGCGGGCTATTCATCTGGTCCGAGTGGCGAGACTTGAACTCACGGCCTCTTGGCCCCCAGCCAAGCGCGCTACCAACTGCGCCACACCCGGAAATACAATTATATAATATACCATAAAAAAGCTGAAATTGCAATCTCTTAAGGCTGTCACTTTTTGCCCTGCCATATACGAAAAGCAGGGTGCAAAAACTTACCTTTAAAAAAAGATAGCCGTGTTTTTTGTTAAAGCTCATAAAAATTGTAGAACCAGTGAAAATTCTCTTGACGCGCTGGTAGCTGAATGTGGTAAACTAAATGTGAAAACAGTACGTCCATATTTTGAATTGTTTAAGGAGGAACTTTTTATGAACTCATTTATTTATCATATTCCCACAAAAGTATATTTCGGCAAAAATCAGCTCGGGCATTTGGGCGAAGAGCTTAAAAAATATGGGAAACGTGTCCTGCTCGTTTACGGCGGCGGTTCCATCAAAAAGAACGGGCTGTATGACAAGGTAGTCGCTGAAATAAATAAGGCGGGGCTTGAACTGTTTGAATGCCCAGGCATAGAGCCAAACCCGCGTGTCTCTTCTGTTAATCGTGGCGCTTCAATATGCAAGAAAGAAAAAATTGATGTGATTCTCGCCGTTGGGGGTGGTTCAACTATAGATGCTGCTAAATTTATCGGTGCAGGCACTTATTATGATGGTGATGCATGGGACATTTTAACAGGGAAAGCTGCCGTCACTAACTGCCTCCCAATTATTACGGTGCTTACGCTTGCTGCAACCGGCTCCGAAATGGATGACTGCGGCGTCATTAGCAATCCAGAAGCGAAAGATAAACTTGGCTTTGGCCATCCGCTTCTCAGGCCTAAAGTATCGTTCCTTGACCCAACAAACACATATACTGTCAGCGCATACCAGACAGCCTGCGGCTCGGCAGATATACTCTCACACATTATCGAAGTATATTTTAATATGGACAAGGATCTCGCGATGCTCGACAGTGTAATGGAAGCACTGATGAAGACAGTTATCCACTATGCACCTATTGCTATGAAAGAGCCGACAGATTATGAAGCACGCGCTAACCTCATGTGGGCTTCCTCATGGGCAATTAATGGTTTCATAGACGGCGGTAAAAGCCAGGAGTGGAGCTGCCATCCCATGGAGCATGAGATTTCCGCTGTTTATGACATTACACATGGTCTCGGCCTTGCCATACTTACACCGCGCTGGATGGAATATACCCTTGATGAAACCACAGCCCCGAAGTTCCGCCAGTTTGGCTGTAACGTATTGGGGATAAGCAGCAGCTTACCAGCCATGGAAGCAGCGAAACAGGTTATCCAAAAACTTGCCGACTTTTTCTACAAGGATTTAGGCCTTAACAGCACACTGTCATCGCTCGGAATCGACAGCAGCAATTTTGCCTCTATGGCGAAAAAAGCATGCGGAGGCGGAATCCTTCATGGCTTTAAGCCACTTAACCAGAATGATATCGAAAAGATTTACCGCATGTGCATTTAAAAAAGTCTTATCTTATAAACTAATTTATAAAAGGGGCGAGACTAACAATGAAATCAATTAAACTTGGAAAATCCAGCCTAGAAGTTCCTCCGATTGCTGTTGGATGCATGCGCATAAACTCCATAAGCAAAGCCGAAGCTGAAAAATTTCTTCGCACTGCGCTTGACTTAGGCCTTAACTTTTTTGATAATGCCGATGTTTACGGCGGAGGTGAATGTGAACAGATTTTTGCCGATGCTATCCATATGAACAGCAGCATGCGTGAAAAGATGATAATCCAGTCAAAATGCGGTATTTGCGAAGGTATGTACGACTTTTCCAAAAAGCATATACTCGAAGCTGTTGATGGCAGCCTTAAGCGTCTTAGAACAGATTATCTTGACATTCTGCTTCTCCACCGTCCTGATGCACTTGTTGAACCTGATGAGGTTGCAGAGGCGTTTGATATACTGAAACGTTCCGGGAAGGTTCGCTGTTTTGGCGTTTCAAATGAAAAGCCTATGCAGATTGAGCTGCTGCTGCAGTCGCTTAACCAGCCAATTGTTGCAAATCAGCTGCAGCTCAGCATTACAAACGCGGCAATGATTTCCAATGGCATTAACGTAAACATGGAAAACGATTCTGCTGTAGACAGAGACGGCAGTATTCTCGACTATTGCCGTCTGAAAGATATCACTATCCAGCCATGGTCACCGTTCCAGTATGGATTTTTCAAAGGCACATTTCTTGGCAATGACAAATTTCCTGAGCTCAACAGCGTAATTGACGAAATCGCCGAAAAGTACAACGTTTCAAATACAACTATTGCCCTTGCATGGATACTTCGGCATCCGGCGAAAATGCAGCCTGTGATTGGCACAATGAACATAGGAAGGCTTAAGGATTGCCGCAAGGCTGCTGATATCACCTTAACAAGGCACGAATGGTATAAAATTTACTGTGCCGCCGGCAATAAACTTCCATAAACAGTTATTTGCATGCAAGTTAAACAAACGCATAACGATAGAATTTTAGCGCGAAGTGAGAACCTGTTTATGCGCTTATTGTATAGCGCTTAATCTGTCCCTGAAATTTTCAATTTCATAAGCCTGTTATTCCGACAATTTCAAGTGCAAAAAATCTGCGTTCCAGTTGACAAGTACTCTGTGTTAGTGGTATAATGTCATCGTTGCCTTTTCAAAGGTTTGTTGCGTATGTATTTTTGCGCGAGTGCTGGAACTGGCAGACAGGCACGTTTGAGGGGCGTGTGAGTTTTCTCATATGGGTTCAAGTCCCATCTCGCGCACCAAAGCCGGAAATCCGCATGATTACTGAAGTTAGTAATCATGCGGATTTTTGTATAACAAATATCGGCTCTATAATAAATGTTGGAGTACAGAGAATAAGGCTCTGAAAAAAGAGTAAAAAAGCAGAGCATATTCGATGAAAAACCTTAAAACGGGAATTGTTAACTCACCATTTGTAATCATCAAAGCTAACGTTGTATAGCAAAAAGCTAAAAAAAGTGAGAAAATGCTTCTATCACCGAAAGACTTCCAAAGGGTCTATGGGATACGATTGGAGCAGTTGATATGTTGATATAATGGAGAAAGACCCGCGGCAACTTGACAGGAAGCAACGCATGGAGAAATGGGCACAGCGCATAATGGAATGCTGCAGCAGCGGATTAACCGTGCGGAAATGGTATGAACAGCACGGAATCAACGAAAAGACGTATTACTATAAATAAAATTAGAATCGACTGAAATTAATTAATCAGTCAATCCTAATCGTTCAATTCATTTTTTGGATGTGTCATCCTTTTGGTGTTTCATAAATAATTTTTTAAGTTGATTTTTCCAATATAAAATAGTGAATATTATCACAATAACAAATTTCATAATATACATATTAGATGGTAGATACAATCCAATAATAAAAATTATATTAGCAATGCACTTACTTAAAAAATTATTATTACCTTTATCTTTGTCCGTTACCACATTCCTCCAGAAATTATGGATTCTCCGTAGCCAAGATATGAATCATCCAATGAACAAGAAGCACCTATTTTCGTTTGGAAATATGCGAATGTTCCATCAGAATATTTTACTTCTCTATAAGTTTTTCGTCTGTCAGCTTTAACCCACTGTCCAGGCTGTACTGGAATTACATATCCAATCATACTTGCAATGTAAGATGCAGCGGCGTATGTAGCACTGGAAGAACAAGATAAAATTGGGCTAATAACAGCGTTTATTGTAAGCACAAATTGCATTGTTTCTGTAGGAGACATTTCATAATAACTATCATATCCACCAAACCAAGGTCCATATACAAGGCCACTTGACATAGCTGCTTTTTCATTGATTTTAGCCACTTTATCGGTATATAGCTCTAATTGATTTGCTTGATTAAGCTTGGCATGCCAACCGGGAGCATTCTTTAAACCCTCATTGACTTTTTTAATGAGTTTACCCTTTGTTGATATGAAACAATGTTTTGCTTCGAAATATTATTTGAGCTTTTGGACTGCGCACAAACAGGTACACAAATTGTTAAGGATAACGCAAGAGTAAGAATAAAACTTAATAATTTTTTAGACATTTTCATTTTTTACATTTCTTCCTTAAATATAAAATAGCAGAAAACTTTGGTATAGATAATTGCCTGCATTGGAATCAGCCCCCTTCTACTGCCAATATATACCAAATATTATCAAATGTCAACAAGCCATAAACGATTTTTTGGAAAGGAACAGGCACAGCAAAATTTGCACAAACCGGCCGCTCCGTGACTCATTCATAGATTCCCAAATTCGGTGCTACCAATAATAGTAAGTCTTTTCGTTGATTCCGTGCTTTCACACCATTTCCGCACGGTTAATCCGCTGCTGCAGCATTCCATTATGCGCTGCTTCCTGTCAAGTTGCCGCAGGTCTTTCTCCATTATATCAACATATCAACTGCTCTAATCTTTTCCCATAGACCCTTTGGAAGTCTTTCGGTGATAGATGCATTTTCTCATCTTTTTCACAATTTTGCTATACGATGTTAGCTTTGATGATTACGAAAAAAGCAATGCTGCTGAAATTTTTGAGCTTTATAACATAAGCCGCATAAGCAGGCCAATTTTTAAGGCTTACCTATGCGGCTTTTGGTATCAGCAGACCGGAAAATGTTTGTCAGGTTTCCTTTCCAGCAAATTGGCTGTTATAGAGATCAGCATAAAAGCCATTTTTCGCCATCAGCGATTCATGGTTTCCCTTTTCCACAATCGCTCCGTGATTCATCACGAGAATTGTTTTTGCGTCGCGTATAGTGGAAAGCCTGTGTGCAATTACAAAGTTTGTGCGCCCTTTCATAAGGGCCGCCATAGCTTTCTGAATTAACACTTCCGTGCGTGTGTCGACGCTGCTTGTTGCTTCGTCGAGTATCAGCACTACAGGGTCGGCGAGGATTGCGCGTGCGATAGTCAGGAGCTGCTTCTGGCCTTGAGATATGTTTGAAGCATCCTCGTTTAGCTCTGTATTATATCCGTCAGGCAGGCTGCGGATAAAACGGTCGGCATGGGCAGCTTTGGCAGCTTCAACTATTTCATCATCTGTTGCCCCTTCGCGGCCATATGCTATATTTTCGCGTATAGTCCCATTAAACAGCCATGTGTCCTGAAGCACCATGCCGAACATTGTGCGCAGGCTTCCGCGCCGTATTTTCCTTATATCTACGCCGTCAAATGTCAGGGAGCCGCCGCAGATTTCGTAAAACCGCATCAAAAGGTTGACGAGTGTTGTCTTGCCTGCGCCAGTTGGGCCGACAATCGCAATTGTGTCGCCATTGCGGACATCAAGATTCATGTTTTCAATCAGCGGGACATTCTCTTTGTAGCGGAAACTGACATGGTCAAAGCGTATATTGCCCTGAGGGTTTTTAAGCACTGTGGCATTTTCCGCATCAGGTTCCTGCTCTTTTTCATCAAGAAGCTCAAAAACACGTTCTGCGCATGCTACGGTAGACTGGATAACATTCGCGATATTTGCCGTCATTATAATAGGCTGTGAGAACGACTTCGAGTAGGCGACAAA
>DHSD01000025.1:0-49097 GCA_002411365.1 Ruminococcaceae bacterium UBA5295 | reverse complement strand
GATACGATATCACCAAGGTTAAGATACTGCTTTGTAACAAAGATTCCGCCTATAACGGCGATAAGCACATAGCCGATATTGCCGATGAAATTCATCAGCGGCATCATTATGCCTGAATAAAACTGGGCCCTCCAGCCTGACTCGTACAGTTTGTCGTTTATGCCGCGGAATGTTTTGACCGACTGCTTTTCATGGCCAAATGCCTTAACGACAGTGTGACCCATAAACATCTCTTCCGTATGCCCGCTCAGGGCGCCGAGGTGCTTTTGCTGTGCTGAATAGTATTTCTGCGAATGATTAGTGATGAACATCGTGGCAAGCAGATAAAGCGGAAGCGTTGCGAGCACTATTAGCGTGAGGACGATATTTATGCTTACCATCATCCATATATAGCCGATAATCTGGAAAAGTGACGTTATTATCTGCGTCAGGCTCTGCTGCAGCGTCGAAGATATCGTGTCTATATCATTCGTCATGCGGCTAAGTATGTCGCCGTTTGCATGGGAGTCAAAATAGCTTAGCGGCAAGCGGGAAAGTTTTTCATCAACCTGCTGCCGGAGTACAGAAACTGTTTTCTGCGCTACGTCAGACATAATATACTGCATTGCAAATGTAGTGAGGGCACTTAGAGCGAACACAATAAGCAGGCGCATAAGTGAATCCCAAAGTGCCGCGAACGGTATGGCGCCGCCATATTTTCGCACGTCATTGACCCCGCGGTCAAAATCAGACTGTGAAATGCTCGGCACTTTTTTTAAATACTCGGCCGGCAGCTTTTTTGAAAGGCTGAAAAGTTTCTGCACAGCGTTTGCTTTTAAATCATTGCTTTTTAGTGTGCTGACATATGGTACGGCAACAACGTCTTTAAGTGCCTGAAATTCTGCCTGCGTAAGACCTGCCTTTTTCAGTGCTTCCTGCGAGAAGGTGCTTTTTGCTTTTGCCTCAGCATCTTTCTTTACGCTATTTAACTTTTTCTGAAGTTCGGGCTGCTGCTTCGCAAACTGTGCGTCGACGGCGGCTCTTGCCTGCTGCTCGGCCTGCTTTTTAGCCGCATTAAGCTTAACCTGTAAGGCGGGCTGCTGCTTTGCAAACTGTGCGTCGACGGCGGCTCTTGCCTGCTGCTCGGCCTGCTTTTTAGCCGCATTAAACTTAACTTGTAAGGCGGGCTGCTGCTTTGCAAACTGCGCGTCGACGGCGGCTCTTGCCTGCTGCTCGGCCTGCTTTTTAGCCGCATTAAACTTAGCCTGTAAGGCGGGCTGCTGTTTTGCAAACTGCGCGTCGACGGCATCATCTGCCTGCTTTGTTGCTGTCCGCTTTGCTGCTGAGGCCTCGGGTGTTACCGGAATGGCTGCAAAGCGCTTTTCAACAGCTTTTTCGGCGTTGAGATATGCCTCATTTTTCTGCTTTGAGACTGTTTCATTGAACACTTTTTCCGCAGCATCGTCAGCCTTTTTAACCGCAGTGCTGTATATCTGTTGCTTTTTAGCCGCAAGCGCTTTCTGAAATCTATTTTTAGCGGCGGCGTCCGCGGCTTTTGCAGCTTTGCTGTAAGCCTGTTGGCTGCTGGCTGAAAGGGTTTCACGAAACTTTGCCTCAACTGCGGCGCCGGCCTTCTTTTCAGCCTCGCCGTAAGCTTTCTGTTTCGACGTGCTGACTTCTTCCGCAAATTTTTTCTCAACTGCGGTGCCGACTTGGCGCACGGTGTTTTCCCTTCCGGCTTCAAGCTTCTGAATTATGGACTTTACTGGCGGATCTATTTTTTTCTGTATCTTTTCAGTGGAGTTCACTGTAGATTTTGAAATAAAGCCATCAGTCAGTATATTGGTGGAGTCACCGACGAGCTTCGGAGCTTTGACAGTAAAGATGGTGCTTGCAAGCGCAAAACAAAAGACAACAGCCAGCTTTGGCAGCTGAGGTTTCAGGTAAAAAAGGAGACGGCGCGACGTGCCGCGAAAATCTTTTGCCCTTTCAGCATTGCCGTGCCTCTGTGCCTGCCCGCGTGACCGCTTTTTACCGAAACCTTTGTTCCGCCTTATTCCACTGTTCATGCCATTTCCTCCTGCGACAGCTGCGAGGAGACTATTTCACGGTAAACCTCGCAGCGGCCAAGCAACTCTTTATGTGTGCCTATCCCGGCAATTGTGCCGCCGTCAAGTACTATAATGCGATCGGCATCCATAATGCTGCCTACGCGCTGTGCGACGAGTATGACCGTCGCATCTTGTGTTTCTTTGCGCAGTGCGGCGCGCAGCTTTGCGTCAGTCTTGAAGTCGAGTGCCGAAAAGCTGTCGTCAAATACATATATTTCAGGCCGGCGCACGAGTGCGCGGGCAATCGAAAGCCTCTGCTTCTGCCCTCCGGAAAGGTTAAGCCCGCCTTCTGAAAGCATTGTATTATAGCCATCTTTCATGGAAGACACAAATTCATCCGCCTGGGCAATTTTTGCCGCATATATGACATCATCTTTTGTTGCGTCGGCTTTTCCGTAGCGCAGGTTATCGGCAATAGTGCCGGTGAAAAGGACAGATTTTTGCGGCACGAACCCGATTTTTGCCCTCAGTTTTTTCTGAGGTATATTGTGCACGTCAATGCCGTCGACAAGGACCCTGCCGCTTTCAACGTCATAAAAGCGGGGAATAAGGTTTACGAGCGTTGTTTTTCCGCTTCCGGTGCCGCCGATTATCGCAGTTGTTTCTCCGGGACCCGCTGTAAACGATATATCTTTTACAGCGGGTTCCTCTGCACCATGGTAGCGGAACGTAACATGGTCGAACGCTACATAGCCGCGCTCTTTGCCGGACGGAATGCTGTAAACGGGGTCTTTGATCTCAGGCTTTACTTCCAGCACTTCTTCAATTCGGTCGGCCGCCGCCTGCGCGCGCGGGATCATGATGAACATCACGGCCATGGCGATAAGGGAAAACAGTATCTGCATTGCATACTGCAGAAAAGCTATCAGCGCACCGAGATCCATATCTCCGGCGTCGATCCGTACCGAGCCGAACCAGAGTATAGCTACGATTAAAATGTTGAGTATCATCATAAGCGCCGGAATGAGAAATGCCATAATGCGGTTGACTTTTATATATGTGTCTGTCAGGTCTCCATTTACAGTGTCAAACCGTTTTTTTTCGTGCTTTTCGCGGTTAAAGGCGCGTATGACCCTGATTCCTGTAAGGCTTTCACGCAGGACAAGGTTCAGCTTGTCTATCTTTTTCTGGACCTGACGGAAAATCGGCATTACAAATTTTCCTACGATAAATATAATAACTGCTACAACCGGCAGCGTTTCAAGCAGAAGGACTGTCAGCTTTTTGTCTTTTGAGTAAGCGAGCATAACTGCGCCGATGCACATTATGGGGGAGCGCAGCATAAAGTTGAGTATCATGATTGTCGCAGTCTGTATTTGGACAACATCGTTAGTTGTGCGTGTGATGAGTGTTGAGGAGCCGAACCGGGCAAATTCATGCATTGAGAAGCCTTCCACATGCTCAAAGACCTGGTTGCGCATAATCCTGCCAAACCCTACCGAAACTTGTGAGCTCAGCAGACTTGCCAGCACGGCGCATACGGCGCCAATGCCGGAGATGAGGAGCATGTAAAGGCCCTCATGCATGATGTAGCCGACATTTTCTTTTATGATGCCATCGTTAATAATGTCGGACATGATAGTTGGCAGGTAAAGGTCTGCCAGCACCTGAAGGAAAACAAGAACGACAATGCCGATGATATGGAAAATATATGGCTTAAGATTTCGGTAAATTTTTAGCATGACAGAACCTCTTTTATTTTCCGGCTACGCTTTTTTGCGATTTTTCCTTCTGCCGGAAATAGCTGTAGACTTCATCCATTAAGTCGGCGAGTTGGCTGCTTTTCTCAGCGCCGAGGTAAAACACGAGGCCGTTTATTTCTTCTTCGTAGTGGGCCCGGTAATAGCTCGTAAGCGTTTTGCCTTCGCGGCTCAGAAGTATCCGCACAAAGCGCCTGTCATCCGGATCGGTTGAGCGTGATATTAACCCGCCTTTTTCGAGGACGGAGAGCACGGCATTGATGGATGGCGTTTTTATTCCCATGTTTTCGCTCAGCTCTGTAGCTGTAATACCGTTCCTATGCTTCCGCTGCAGGCCATGTATAGTAAACAACATCATAACGTCACTGGGCCTAAGCATTATATGGCCTGCAGGATGCTCACGGCAGTGCTTTTTCTGGAAGCGGTAAAGGTACCTGAACTGCATAAATGCCCCGGAAAGCTTCTTGACGGCGGCTTCTTCTTTGCTCTCCATAACATTCCTCCCATTAAAAACAATTAGCATTTCTAACAATTAGGAATACTAATTAATATGCTGATTAGTATAAAACCGTTTTAAGCATTTGTCAAGCAAAAACTTTAATGTGGAAGCATGTGAAGCTGGTGCTTTTTGGCAAAATGTTAAGGCTTTGAGAGGTCTGCAAACGGATAGTCCGGAATCTCATCGGCAAGGATTTCACGTGTGAGGTTTATCCAGCTTTTGCAGTGGCTGATTATGACGGAATCACCGCTTACAACATTGCTTTTAACTGAAAGGACTTTGTCAACATGCGGCTCTGCGTATGCGCTGACTGAGAATGGAAATCCGCTTAGCACCTCACGCACGCGCTGCGCCAGCCGCCCCGCGTTAGAAACCGGCGAGTCGAAATAGAAGACTGCGGCCGTTGCGCCGCGCTTTTTAATCGCGTGCCCTATCATGTTTATGGCTTCGTCTGTCTTGTCGATAAGCCTGTAAGTCCCGTGCAGGCCGGCAAGATCGCGGACGGTTCCATCCATGCACAGAAGCAGGGTGCCGCCTGAAAGCGCAATCTCGAGCGGTATCACAATGTTGAACCCGTCGATATGAAGTGTTTCACCGCGAACTGAATTTTTCTGCTGGCGGGCGAGCCTTGCCCTTAAGCTGCTCTCACTGGCTGCGGCGCGGAAAAGCGCCATGCGCTGCCTTGAGCTGAGCTGGTAATGGTCGCCTACAAACCTTATGCTGCGTTCTGCCCCATAGCCTCGGTTCAACAGAAAAACAATGTCGCGCTGTGCAGAACGCAAAATGACGAGGCTTTCGGAAGAAAATTCCTTTTTGTCGCTTGGCACGAATCCGCGCCGGACTTTTTCCGGTATATGCATCACCCTTTTCACTCACAAATAAGACAAATAATTTCTGCGGCCTGCATTTTAATAAATGCAGGCCGCAGAAATGCGGAAACTGTTAAGGCAAGCCTTAAGCTTTTTTGGGTTCACTGTAAGTTTTTCCAAAAGTCTCGACTGTAATAGATTCGATTTTCTGCTCTTCTAATGGCTTGTCGTCATAATCGCGCGGGCTTGAAACAATGCGGTCGACTTCTTCCATGCCGGATATTACTTTGCCAAAAGCCGCATATTCACCGTCAAGGTACGGCGCATCGTTCACCATGATGAAAAACTGCGAGCCGGCGCTGTTTGGGTTGACGGTGCGCGCCATTGATATGACACCGCGTGTATGTTTCAGGTTGTTAGGGAAATGATTTGAAGAAAATTCCCCGCGTATGCTGTATTTGGGTCCGCCGGTGCCGTTCCCTTTCGGGTCGCCTCCCTGAATCATGAATTTAGGGATAATGCGATGGAAAATGGTCCCGTTGTAGAACCCTTTCCGGATAAGCGAAATAAAGTTATTGACAGTATTGGGCGCAATGTCAGGGTAAAGCTCGATTTTAACCATTCCATTGGAAGTCTTTAACGTAGCAACAGGGTTTTTCATAAGAAAGCCTCCATTTTATTGCTCTTTAAACTTATAATTACGATAGGCCTGTGAAAAAACAATATCAGATATATCTTGCCACATACATCATTATGTGTCAAGATAATCTCGGTTTTACGCAAACCGAGATATATTTACAGCATTATATGCTGCATTTATTTTATTGAGGTGAATAAACAACACATTTCATGACAATAATTCTTCTGCAAACAAAAAACGGAGATGAACTGCCATGAAAATATGGGAAAAATCGGTTTGCCTGGCGCTGATTATGACGATATTGTTTTCTTTTACGGGATATACTGCAGAATGTGAAGATATCCCAAACCGTATTCTGCGCCTCCATGTGCTTGCAAATTCTGACTCGAAGCAGGATCAGAAATTAAAGCTTAAAGTGCGCGACCGCATACTCGCCGAAAGCAAAGGCATGCTCAACGGCGTAAAAACGCGCGGCGAATCCGAAAAGGTCGTGTCTTCGCACATTCCGGAAATCGAAAAAGCAGCAAGGGACGAAGTGCGGAAACAGGGGTACAGTTACCCTGTAAATGCTGAGATGACAAATATGTTTTTTAATACACGGCAGTATGGAAATGTCACCATTCCGGCCGGAATGTATGACGCGCTGCGTGTAACGATAGGCTCGGGGAAAGGCCATAACTGGTGGTGCGTACTTTTTCCGGCGCTCTGCCTGCCGGCAGCAGAAGCCCCTTCACGGCTGGAAGACGTCCTTAATCAGGACGAAATGCAGGTGGTTAAAGAGCCGAGCGGCAGCGGCGGGTATACCGTTAAATTCAAATCGGTGGAACTGTATGAAAAATTCCGCAGCTGGCTTGACGGCCGGAAAAAACTTAAAGGCTGAAAACTGTGAGCTTCTCCCTCCTGTTATGGTATAATGGCGTAAGAGAAGAGGGGGAAATCCATGCTTCAGCTTATTTTCGGCCGCTGCGGAAGCGGAAAAACGCATTTTGTAAGGGAATGGCTCAAAAAGCTCTCAGAGCAGGGAAAAGAGCATCTGATGCTCCTTGTGCCGGAGCAGTCGTCTTTTGAAAATGAGCGTGCCATGCTTCGCCTTCTCGGCGAGAAAAACGCGCGCCGTGTGGAAGTTACGAGTTTCAGGCGGCTTGTGGATGCCGCCCAGCGCAGGTGCGGCGGTTTTGCGGGGCGCAGGCTTGATGACGGCGGCCGCAGCATATTCATGAACCTTGCCATTGAGCAGGTACGCGACAGGCTTGAGATTTTCCGCAAAAATGCCGACAGCGCGGAGCTTGTAAACCTTATGCTGCAGATTTCGACGGAGCTTAAGATGTGTGAGATAACTCCGCAGACGCTGGAAAAATCGTCCCAAAATGTTCCGCAGAGCACGCTTAAGCGAAAGATGGAAGAGATTTCCCTTATACTTTCGGCATATGATGCCCTTGTTGCACAAAGCTATATTGACCCGCTCGATGATTTGACGCGGCTTAAAAATATCCTTGCAGTCCATGACTTTTTCCGTGGTTATACCATTGCGGTGGATTCGTTCCAGAGCTTCACTGTGCAGGAGTACGATATCCTTGAGCTTATGATTAAGCAGGCCGAACAGGTATATGTGACAATATGCGCAGAAGGGCTCAGCAGCCCTGAATCCGGACTTTTTGCCATTGGGTGCCGCACGGCGAAAAAGCTCCTGCGCACAGCGCAGGAGAACGGGGTGCGTACGGCGGCGCCTGTTACGCTCAAAAGCGGAGTCCGCTTTAAAAACCCGGCTATTGCTGCGCTTGAGGCGGGCGTTTACCGCCCCGCAAGGAAAATATTTGGCGGGAGCTGCAAAGGCGTCGCCGTTTACGAAGCTAAAAACCGCTATGACGAAGCGTCTTTTGTCTGTGCCGCTATCAGGCACCTTGTAAAAGACGAAGGGTTCCGCTACCGCGATTTTGCCGTTATTTCACGTTCGACCGATACATACGAAGGGATTATGGACTCGGCAATGGAGCGCTGGGAAATTCCGTATTTTATGGACAGGCCGGAGCCTGTTGACGCGGAGCCGCTGATGCGGCTTATACTGACGGCATTCAGCATTGTGCAGCGCGGCTTTCGCTCGGACGACATATTCCTTTACCTGAAAACAGGTCTTGCCGGGCTTTCGTCAAGCCAGATATGCGAGCTTGAAAATTATACGTTTGTCTGGGGCATTTCGGGAAAGCGCTGGAAAGAGACGTGGACTGATAATCCCGAAGGGTTTGCCGGCGAGATGAAAGAACAGGACAAAAAGCTTCTTGGCAGCGTAAACGAAAGCCGCCGGGCAGTGACAGAACCTCTGGAGCGTTTCCGGAAAGCGACAGAGTATACTGACGGCACAGGCATGGCTTCAGCTTCATATGCGCTTTTATGCGATATAGGCGCGGCTGAAAATCTCAGGAAATACGCGGCAATCCTTGCTGAAAACGGCCAGCCGGCACTTGCGGAGCGCGAGCTGCGCATGTGGGATATCCTGATGCAGATACTTGACCAGACGGCGCTTGTCATAGGCAAAACCAAGATTGACCGTTCACGCTATGCTGAGCTGCTCCATCTTGTGATAAGGACAAGCCGCGCTGCGAGCATACCCCAGGGGCTTGACGAAGTGATAATAGGTGATGCTGACAGGATGCGCACTGCCGGGCCGAAGGCAGTCTTCCTTACCGGCGCCGTTCAGGGTGAATTCCCAATGATGCCAGGCGGAAGCTGCATTTTCAGCGACAGTGAGCGCCGCACTCTTATACGCCTCGGCCTACCGCTCAATGACACAATGGAAGGTGTCGCCCTTCAGGAGCGCTTTCTCGCTTATTCCGCCATGTGCAGCGCTTCTGAGCGCCTGTACATAACATGGCCTGCGGCCGACAGCGCCGGCAAGGCACTTGCGCCTTCGTCTATACCGGAAGAAGCGGAGGCAGTACTTAAAGGCCTTCCGGTTTTCTGCCGCGAAAAAATCGACCCGCTGTGGTTTGCCTGCGCGGAAGCCCCCGCTTTGGAGCTTGCGGCGCAGAGATGGAATACAAACGATGAGCTCTCAGCGACTCTGAAAGACCTTTTCAGCAAATGTGAGTCGGGCGGCAAGCTTGAAGTTTTCGGGCGGGCGTCAAAAAAAGAACCGCTCAATTTCACCGACACCAAAATTTCCAGAGAGCTTTTCGGCAGCGAAATGCGCGTTTCTGCCACGCAGGTCGAAACATTTGAGCTGTGCCATTTCCAGTATTTCTGCAGGTATGGCCTTAATGTTAAAGAGCGCAGGGCGGCGGAGCTGAATGCGCTGGAATACGGAAGCCTTATGCACTTCCTGCTCGAGAGGCTTTTCAGCGGCCTTGGCAGCAAAAAAATCCTCGAACTTTCGCCTGAGGAGCTTAACCGGCGGATAAACGGTTACCTTGACGAATATGTCCGGCAGATGTTCGGCGGGCTTGAAACAAAAACGCCGCGTTTTGCCTATCTTGTTTCCCGCACTGCAAATGCAGCGCAGGTCATCGTTGTGCATATTGCGCAGGAGCTTGAGCAGAGCGGCTTCTACCCCGTTGACTTTGAGCTTGGGATAGGCGGCACGGTAGGGGAGCTGTCGATCCCACTGCCTGACGGTGGAAGCGTGCGCATAGACGGAAAAATCGACCGTGTAGACATAATGGACCGCGGAGGGAAACGCTATCTGCGCATTGTGGATTACAAGACGGGCAAAAAAGAATTTAAGCTCTCGGATATTGTCTACGGCATGAACATGCAGATGCTCATCTATCTTGCGGCGCTGTGCGAAAACGGGAAGGCGCGGTATGGTGATTTCCAGCCGGCAGGTGTGCTTTATATGCCTGCGCATGAACCTTCCATAGCTGCGCCGCGCGGCGAAAAAGATGAAGATCTGCAAAAAGAAACCGAAAAACAGCTGCGCATGGACGGCCTTGTTATAGATGACCCTGACGTGATTGCCGCAATGGACAAAGGCGGCAGCGGAAAATATATCCCCGTAGTGCTGAAGGACGGCGTACCCAAAAGCCGTGAGCACGTAGCTTCTGTTTCAGAGATGAAAGCTGTGATGGGATACCTTAAAACGCTGATTTCAGACATGGCTGAAGAACTGCAAAACGGAAACATTCAGGCTGTGCCGCTAAGCGGTGGAAATAGGTATGATGCCTGCGCATGGTGCCCATACCATGCCGTTTGCGGCCATGAGCACGACGACCACGCGCGTGAAATGGACAACTTTAAACGTGACGATGCGATGAAAATCTTTTCAGAAGGGAAAGGCGGTGAAAAAGAATGAGCAGGAAATGGACAGAAAGCCAACTTGACGCCATACGCGCGCGGGGCGGTACGCTCCTCGTTTCGGCTGCGGCCGGCTCGGGCAAAACAGCCGTCCTCGTCCAGCGTGTGATAGAGTGCATAACAGACCCTGTGAACCCGACGGACGCCGACCGCCTTCTCGTCGTCACGTTCACAAAAGCCGCGGCGGCCGAGATGCGCAGCCGCATTTCGGCGGAACTTTCGCGCATGCTTGAGGCCGACCCGTTCAACGCGCGCCTGCAGCGCCAGCAGCTGTTGCTCTCACGTGCGCACATAAGCACCATAGACAGCTTCTGCGCCGACATTGTCCGCCAGAACTTTTTCAGGCTTGGCATTTCGCCTGACACCCGCGTGCTTGATGAAAGCGGGATGTCTGTGCTGCGCGCCGAGGCTGCCGACGAGACGCTGAATGAATTCTATGAGAAAAACGACCCTGCGTTTTATGACTTCGTGGAGGCGTGCTCTTCGGGGCGCGATGACGCCGCAGTTGAGAATGCCGTCGGCTGCCTTTATGACTTTGTGCGCTCGCACCCGTTCCCAACGCGCTGGCTGGCAGAAAAGGCTTCGATGTATGAAACGCCGTCAGGCGCTTCACAGACAGTATGGGGTAAAACGATACTTTCATATGCGGAAGACGCGGCGGATTACTGCATTTCACTTACGAAAGACTCGACTGCCACGGCACAGCAGGACAGCGACGTTTCTGCCGCTTACGGCGATGCCCTCGCCTCAGACCTTGCGGGGCTCGAACGCCTTCGCTCAGCAATTTGCGAGGGTGACTGGGACCGTTCGTTTTCACTTGCAGAAAACTTTAGCTGGGTGAAGCTCGGGGCACTGCGTGGCCATGACGGCAATCCGGTTAAAGAAAGGATAAAATCTGCGCGCTCTCAGGCGAAAAAAGCAGTGAAGAGCCTTGCGGATATTTTCTGTGCACCCGATGCCCAGTGCCGTGAGGATATTGCGCACCTGTGCCCGCTTGTAAAAGAGCTTTTTGAAGTGACCACGCGGTTTTCGGAAATCCTTGACGGAAAAAAACAGGAGCGGCACGCCGCTGATTTCAGCGACGTCGAGCACTGGGCGCTGAAACTCCTCATAAATGAGACAGAAAACGGCTGGGAGCGCACGCCTGAGGCAAAAGAGCTTTCATCGCTTTTCAATGAAATAATGGTGGACGAATATCAGGATACGAACGAGACGCAGGACATGATTTTCCGCGCTGTTTCGCGCAACGAGGAAAACCTTTTCATGGTTGGAGACGTGAAGCAGAGCATTTACGGGTTTAGGCAGGCAATGCCGCAGATATTTCTGCGGAAACGCTCCGAATTTCCGATTTACGACAGGGGAAAGGACAGTTACCCGTCATGCGTTATCCTTGGCATGAATTTCCGCAGCCGTGCAGGCGTTGCAGATGCCATCAATTTTGTGTTCCGCCAGCTAATGAGCCGCCAGACGGGTGAAATAGACTATACAAAAGAAGAGGAGCTTGTCCCGAAAGCCGAATACCCGCCAAGCAGCGAACCGGCCGCCGAACTCGACGTGATTGACCTTTCGGAGCAGGGGAGCGCAGAGAGGGATGCGGTGCGCGCTGAAAGCCGCCGTATTGCAAAAATAGTCCACGGCATGATGAAAGATAGAAAGCCATGCATAACAGAAAACGGAGAATTAAGGCCTGCTTCATACCGTGATTTCTGTGTGCTGCTGCGCAGCGCAAACCGTCCGGCGCACGAATATGTGCGCGAACTCACAGCCCTTGGAATACCCGCATGGGCTGATACGGCGGGCGGCTTTTTCGAAGCATATGAAGTCGGCATAGCACTTTCCCTGCTTCAGGTGATAGACAATCCGGATCAGGATATTCCGCTGCTCTCAACTATGATGAGCCCTGTTTACGGCTTTACGGCGGACGACATGGCTTCCATACGTATACATTCCCGCGGCGGCAGGCTTTATCCGGCAGTTTCTACGGCTGCTAAGAGCGGCAATGCCAAAGCGTCTGATTTTCTGCAGCAGATTGAAGGGTTCCGCGTGCTTGCCGCATCAATGCCGTCGGACAGGCTTATGCGCACTGTGTTTGAAAAAGCAGGGCTTTTCGATTTGGTGCAGGCTATGCCTAACGGCGAACTGCGCCTTGCAAATCTGCACTTGCTGGTTGATTACGCTAAGCAGTATGAGTCTTCAGGCTTTACAGGGCTTACAGGTTTCCTGCGCTTCCTCGGAAGGATGAAAAAGAGCAGCGGTGACCTCTCGGCCGCGTCGTCACTGACGGAATCGGCAGACGTAGTGCGCATTATGAGCATACACCATTCAAAAGGCCTTGAGTTCCCGGTCTGCATAGTTGCGGGCTGTGCAAGAAGGTTCAATAAGGACCATCCGGCGGTGCTGCTCCACCCGGAGCTCGGGCTCGGCGCGCGTGTTAAAAAGGAAAACGGTGTCCGCTGCGACACAATGATGCGTGAGGCCGTTAAGCTGGAGCTTGACCGCGACGGCATGAGTGAAGAGCTCCGCGTGCTCTATGTTGCCATGACACGCGCAAAAGAGAAACTCGTGCTTTTGGTAACGCTCGGCAATGCGGAAAAAAAGCTTGGGAGCCTTGCACTCTCAATCACTGAGGAAAAACGCATTTCGCCATACGTTGTGCGTTCCGCTTCGAGCATATCCGACTGGCTGATGCTTTGTGCCCTGCGCCATCCAGACGGGAAAGCCCTCAGGGAGGCTGCCGGCGTTTCTGACGATATTGCCGTCCCGGCAAAAGAAAAATGGGATATCCGCCTTCTCCATCCGCAGCCGGAAAAGCAGGAACAGGAAAAAGCAGAAAACGTGCAGCAGGCTGAGCCGAATAAGGAGCTCGAAGAAAAAATTACAGCGGATATCGACTATGTTTACCCGTATGCCGCTTTAAACGGCATCTGCGCCAAAGCCGCGGTTTCAGAGCTCGCTGCAGAAAAGTTTTCGCCGCAGTACGCCGCAACGTCACGCCCTGCTTTCCTCAGCAAAAAAGGATTGACGCCGGGCGAGCGGGGCACGGCACTACACGCCTATATGCAATTTGCAGACTATAAAAAAGCCGCCGCTGGCCCGCAGAAAGAGCTTGAACGCCTTGTAGCGGAAAAATATATCACGGCGGAGCAGGCGGCGGCCATAGACCTTTCTAAGGCGGAAAAGTTTTTTGCCAGCCCGCTTATGGAACGGATATCGGTATCTCCGCACTATGATCGTGAAGTACGGTTCAGCGCGGAGATACCGGCAGGCAAAATAAAGCCTGATTTGCCTTCGCCGATGAGCGAGGAGAAAATCGTGCTGCAGGGCGCAGCAGACCTTGTCTTTGAAGAAAACGGAAACCTTGTTATTGTTGATTTTAAAACCGACCGTGCAAAAGATGACGCATCGCTTTGGGAACGCTACCGCGGGCAGCTTAGACTCTACCGCATGGAAGTTGAGAAATGCACCGGCAGGCGTGTTGCCCAGTGCCTGCTGTATTCTTTTTATCTTGGCCGTGAGGTCACGGGGGATTAGATACATATTCCTGAAAAGTAACCGCATACTAAGTGCAGGTGATGGAAATGGCAATTTCATTGATCCGTACTTTTTTGTTGTATGCGGTTGTTGTGGCGGCGGTCCGCATGATGGGCAAGCGGCAGATAAGCGAAATGCAGACAAGTGAACTTGTGGTGACGCTGCTTATTTCAAATCTGGCGGCCGTGCCTATGCAGGATACGGGCCAGCCGCTTATCAGCGGGCTTATACCCATTGCGGTACTTGTCATAAGCGAAATAGTCGTTTCAAGTCTGATGCTCAAATGCCAACCTTTCCGCAGGATGATATGCGGCAGGCCAATTATTGTAGTCTATGACGGGAAAATACAGCAGAGCGAGCTGCGCCGTCTTCGTATGTCCACTGAAGACCTGTTCGAGCAATTAAGGCAGAAGGACGTTTTCAGCATCAGAGACATTGCCTACGCGATTATTGAGACGAACGGCAAAATGAGTGTCATTAAAAAGCCGGACAAGGAGCAGCCAACAGCCGGTGCCCTCGGTGTAACGCAGCCTGACACAGGGCTTGAAACCGTAGTTGTGAGCGACGGGGTGGCTTCCAATTTTTCGCTGGCACTGTGCCGCCAGAACAGGAAATGGCTTGAAAGTATCCTTGAGAAAGAAGCAATTACCCTTCCACAGGTTTTTCTGATGACGGCAAATGCTAAAGGTGATTACTTTATTGTGCGGAAGGATGAGGGAAGCAAATGAAGCGTATATGGCTTGCTGCTGCTTTGTTTGTTTTGAGCATAATAGTCTGCTCTTTGGGCATAAATAATACGCAAAAAGTCACGGCGCAGATGATGCAGACAGTCAGCATGGCTAAAAGCGCACAGGAAAAAGGCGATGCCAAGGCGGCATACAAGCTGAGCGAGAAAGCGCTTAGTGACTGGCACTGCGTGCACAGAACATTGTGCACCTATATGGTCCACAGCAGGCTTGAGTCTATAGACCAGACGCTTTCAATCCTGCCAGAACTTTGCCAAAATGGCGCGAAAGATTCGTTCCTTTCAGAGTGCGACCGCAGTATTATACAGATTTCCTATTTAAAGGAGTCGGAAATACCGAACCTCGATAATATTTTTTAATCAGTTTAGTTTATATTTATATATGCAAAAGCCGCCAGCATTCGTGGCGGCTTTTGCATGTATTATCATATAATTACATATTTGACCCGATTATCCGTTCGGCAAAAAGGCGGTAATTTTTATCTGCTGAGAAATCGCTTTCCCATATTTTCCGTGAAGCGCAGCGCAGCTTTTGCAGCTCTGGTTGCGGCATATGGGCGATGTGCTCTATTCCTTTCGCAAGTGCTTCGGGAGTTAAATCGGCGTCCAGGAGGAACCCGTTTTCACCATTGCGGACGATTTCGCTTGTGCCGCCTACATCTGTCGCAAGAATCGGTATGCCAAAAGAGCATGCCTCCATTATGCTGACGGGCAGGCCTTCTGAATCGCTTGTGTTGACGAAGAGGTCAACATGAGTTCCCTTATAGAATTTCATGAGTCCTGTGTTATTTACTTCGCCTGGGAACCTGCACTCCATAAAGCCGAGGTTTTCGGCGGCGTACGCTTTCAGCTTTTTAAGGCCGTCACCGCCGCCGCAGTGCGTCCATTTGAGCTTGAGCCCGCTGCCTGAGAGCATGGCGAGAGCCTGTGCGAGAAGCTCAACGCGCTTTTTGGGCACGATGTGGCAGCAGCTTACAATGTGAAACTCTGTGCCAGCCTTGGGAGGACCGGCCCCGAAATCACTTGTGCCAAGCCAGGCCGTTGAGACTTTATCAGATGATTCAGGGTATTTTGTTTTGAGGTAATTGCTTCCGTTGTCAGAACATGGAAACACGCAGTCCAAATTTTCAAGCAGGTATGGCCTTAGCGGAAGATAATGAGTTATGTTTTTTTCATCGTAGAGGTCATATGCATGGGCGCGGCTGTATGCTGCACAGCGCTTAGCGCTGCATGCACCCTTGAGTTCAAGTGCAGCAAGCGCAGTGTCATAGAACCAGAAACTGTAGAAAATGATGGCATCGTATTGGCCTAAGTCCGTTTTTTTAAGCAGACCGGACGATTTTTCCGCAACAGCTTTCCCTTTCGCAATGAAATAGGCAAGGTACAGCCTGCGCACAGGAGAACCGTCTATGCTTTTTTTTTCGCGCGAACCATAATAAACCCTTGGAATATGGAAAAAATTCTTTACCGTCTGCGGTTTCACACGGCGCATGATTTCTGAAGCGCTTATACGATGGACTATTGTATTATATGGAACGGCGCGTGTCTGTATGGCATTGTCGGCTGTTGAAGTCGCAATAAGCACAACTTTGTCGAATGCCTTTGCAGTTATGGGCAGTTCATTTTCAATGAATTCTTCGCCGTTGCCAAATGGAAATACCTTTGTGAGCATCACAAGGCAGTTTTTCAATGGGATCCCTCCATATGTTTGTGCTTATAAAGCATACCATATGCACTTTTAGATTTCAATTTCGGATGGCTTCCTGCGCGGCAACAATATGGCATGTGGGCTGAAAATACTTTTATTGACGCTTTTCGCTTTTATTATTATATAAAAGGTTTAAGTATTGATTTTTCGTATAACACACGTTAAAATAAAAGCAGCTAATTCAACAAATAAAAAAGCGTGTATCCTGCGGAATTTTGGCAATGTACAGCAGAAAATGCCGATATGCCGCAATAATCAAAATCAACAATCTAATTTTTAAGGAGGTTCTGGCATGGGAAAGTACTCGAATTACATTGATGACAGCTATAAGCTGTTTATAGGTGGTAAATGGGTAGACGGCAAAGAAGGGAAAACTTTCAAGAGCTATAACCCGTCAAACGGAGACTATCTTTGCACATGCGTTGAAGCTGGCAAAGAAGACGTTGACCTTGCGGTTAAATCTGCGTGGAAAGCTTTTGAAACATGGCAGTATGTAAGCCCTGCCGAGCGCGCAAGAATGCTGAACAAGATAGCAGACCTTATCGATGAAAACAGGGAAAAGCTTGCCATGGCCGAAACGCTTGACAACGGCAAGCCGCTGCGCGAATCGGAAAACATAGATGTCTCTTACAGCGCGGACCAGTTCCGCTACTTCGCGTCATGCATACGTGCAGATGAAGGCGTGGCAACCTACCTCGACAAAGATATGCTCAATTTAATTGTCCGTGAACCTATCGGCGTTGTCGGTCAGATAATCCCGTGGAACTTCCCGCTGCTGATGGCTGCTTGGAAAATTGCCCCGGCGCTTGCGGCGGGCAACTGCGTAATTATGAAGCCGTCTTCCTCAACTTCGGTAAGCCTTCTGGAAATGACAAAGCTTATGGCACAGGTCCTTCCGGACGGCGTACTTAACATCATTACAGGCCATGGCTCTACGGCGGGCCAGTACATACTCGACCATCCGGATATCCGCAAGCTTGCATTCACGGGTTCGACGGCCGTAGGATATACTGTAGCTGAGGCCGCTGCGAAAAAGGTTATCCCTGCAACGTTGGAGCTCGGCGGCAAATCGGCCAACATTTTCTTTGACGATATGCCTTGGGACAAAGCCCTTGAGGGTATCCAGATGGGGATACTGTTCAACCAGGGCCAGGTATGCTGTGCAGGCTCACGCGCATTGATACAGGAAGATATTTACGACAAGTTCCTTGATGCGGCGGCAAATGCTTTCAACAACATTAAAGTTGGCCTTCCATGGAAGAAAGACACTGTAATGGGCTCACAGATAGACGAAAGGCAGCTCAATAAAATACTCAACTATGTTGAAATAGGCAAAAAAGAAGGCGCCCGCGTCATCTGCGGCGGCCACCGCATAACTGACGGGGAGCTTGCAAAAGGGTGCTTCATGCAGCCGACTATCCTTGCAGATGTTGACAATAAGATGCGCGTAGCCCAGGAAGAAATATTCGGCCCTGTGCTTGTAGCCATAAAGTTTAAAGATGAAGATGATGCCATCCGCATTGCCAATGAAAGTGATTACGGTCTTGGCGGGGGTGTCTGGAGCCACAATATCAACCGTGCACTCCGTGTTGCACGCAAGGTTAATACGGGTAGAATGTGGGTAAATAACTACAACAACATTCCTGCGGGTGCTTCCTTCGGCGGCTACAAGAAATCCGGTTACGGCCGTGAAACAAATAAGATGATACTTGATGCTTACAGTGAGATGAAGAATATCCTCATAAGCATTGGTGACGAAAAGTTCGGGCTGTATTGACAATTGATATATGGCTTTTACACGGTGGACGGCGTAAACGTTTTTAAAGCTGTCTGCTAATTGATACAATATGGGCACAGGCTGTTGCTTACTGAAAAGTGACAGCCTGTGCCTTCGTTATAATACAAAACCAGTGGTGAAATTGTTGTGCGTAATGCGGTAAAAAACGGATCATACGGTAATCAGTATATGTACTGACTATTAATGCCAGTAAAGCCAATAATAAAAGAAAATGAGAAGTTGATATTTAATATTGAATATGCTACTGTATAAAAGATTCTAAGCGTAAAGCAAAACTTCAAGCCCTGCTTTACACTGGATAGAGGAAGGTCATCATTCATGAAAATCGCTTTTGTTTCTGCAGCACAGTCAAGCCATACTGTAAAGTGGGTTAATGCTCTTGCGCAAAGAGGCCATACGGTGCGTTTGTATTCGCTGCCAGACCACGCGGATAAACAGAAAAGCATAGACCCTAATGTACAAACTGTACTTTTGAAACATTCTGGCTTTTCGGGATACTTCCGCAATGCAAAGCAATTGAAAAGAGAAATTGAGTCGTTTAAGCCGGATATTGTTAATGCCCATTATGCCAGTGGCTACGGTACTCTTGCACGGTTAAGCCATGTGCATCCGCTTTTGCTTTCTGTCTGGGGAAGTGATGTGTACCTGTTCCCTTACAAAAGCCCACTGCATAAAAAACTTATAGCTGATAACATCCATTATGCTGACGCAGTTGCGTCAACAAGCCAGGTTATGGCTGAACAGGTCAGGCGTCTATTCGGCAGTAAAAAACGAATTTTTATTACGCCGTTTGGGGTAGACTGCCAAAAGTTTGCTCCCCGGGAAAAAACGGAGAAAAAAGTTTTTGTGGTAGGTGCTGTAAAATCGTTAGAGCCGCCTTATGGTATGGATGACCTTATCCGCGCGTTTTATTTATTCTTGAAAAGACTGCCGCCCGATACAGAAAATGTTCTGGATATCTATGGAAAGGGGAGCATGAACGGCAGCCTTCAGCAGTTAATTAACAGTTTAAATCTCAAAGGGAAAGCGTTCCTTCGCGGCGCAATTCCGAACACTGATGTTCAATATGCTCTTAATAACATGGATGTTGTTTGTCTCCCAAGCATAAGTGAAAGCTTTGGTGTTTCTGCTATAGAAGCCATGGCATGTGGCATACCGGTAGTTGCATCGGATGCAGATGGTTTTCTTGAAACGGTGAAAAATAATGTTACTGGTTTTACTGTTCCAAAAAGAAACCCCGAAGCTATGGCGGAAAAGATTTACCTGTTAGAGCAAAATTCAGAACTTCGCCGAAAAATGGGCAAAGCAGGGCGCAAGTATGTGATGCAGTTTTATGATCTCAATAAAAACGTGGAAATAATGGAGAATGTTTACAACACCGTCATCCGCAGTGCCACAGCATCCATGTAATCATATAATGATTTTCCCTGACGTCAGCAGTTTAAAAGGCAAAATTAAAATGCCTGGCAGGGCTGCAGAAATCAATGCTGTTTTTAACAGCCTGACTTTAGTAAGTAATTGCTTGCAATCATACACATCCTATGTTATACTTTAAGAGAATGTTGAACTCCGTTTAAAGAGGTGACAGGAATGAAAAAGAAAATCCATCCGGAGTATAAAGACACAACGATCACATGCGCCTGCGGCAACGTTATCCATACAAGGTCCACAAAGCAGGATATCCATGTTGAAATTTGTTCAAAATGCCACCCGTTCTTTACGGGAAAGCAGAAACTCGTAGATACGAGCGGCCGTGTCGATATGTTTAAGAAGCGTTACGGTCTGGATAAGTAATTTTGTTTTTATATCTGCAGAAGCGGCGCGCGCAAGCGCCGCTTCTTTTTTCCGGGTGATAAAATGGAAAGTTACTTGACTGTTGCCGGCATGGCAAGCAATGAATTTACTGAGCGGTGCTCTCGGTTTATAGGGTCTGCTGCGCCTGTTCGCTCCGAAGAAGAAGCTGTGGATTTTATCCGCGGCGTACGTACGAAAAACCGTGAGGCCACGCACAATGTCTATGCTTATGTAATCCGTGCCGGCCAGATAAGGAGGTATTCCGACGACGGCGAACCTCAGGGAACGGCCGGCATACCGGTGCTCAATGTCCTGCAGAAATCGGCTGTGACTGACACCGCCGTAGTTGTAACACGCTATTTCGGCGGCATCCTTCTTGGGGCTGGCGGCCTTGTGCGCGCATATTCGCGCGGCGCTTCAGCGGCGCTTAAAGCCGCAGGGGTCATTACAATGTCAGCATGCTTTCAGGCGCGGCTTAGTTGCAGCTACAGCCATTACGGCAAAGTGATGCCTCTGATTGAAAAGCATGGCGGAAAAGTCGATAATTCGTCTTTTACAGACCATGTTGCAATACACTTTCATATACCGTGTGAAAAAGCTGAATTATTTGGCAATGCCGCCGCAGATGCGACGTGCGGAAGCTGCCAGGTGGAGTTCGGGACAAAAAAATTCTACAGGATTTCATAATTTTTTGTCTTAAAGCAGGGAAAGGGCATCCATTCTGCATATAAGACAATAGAGGGTATAAAATTATTTTATAATGCAAGGCAAAAACAGGGGTGGAAGTTTACAGATGACAGTAAAAGAAGAGACGCAGGCGTTGGAAAAAAAGATTCTGTCTCCTTATGCAGCCCTTGCTGAAAATTCACGCGGGCGCGAAACTCCTGAAGAAGAATGTTCGCTGCGGACCGTTTACCAGCGCGACCGCGACAGGATTATCCACTGCAAGTCTTTCCGGCGCCTTAAGCACAAAACGCAGGTATTCCTTTCACCTGAGGGCGACCATTACCGGACCCGGCTTACACATACGCTTGAAGTTTCGCAGATAGCGCGCACTATAGCGCGGGCGCTCCGGCTTAATGAAGACCTGACTGAGGCAATTTCACTTGGCCATGACCTCGGGCATACGCCGTTCGGCCATGCAGGTGAGCACGCTTTGGACGAGATTTTCCCGGGCGGTTTCCGCCATTACGAGCAGAGCGTGCGTGTTGTGGAAAAGCTTGAGAAGGGCGGGAAAGGCCTTAACCTGACATTTGAAGTAAGAAACGGCATCGCATGCCATACGATCGGAAAAGAAGCCTGTACGGCGGAAGGGCGCATTGTGCGCCTTGCGGACCGTATCGCCTACATTAACCATGATATAGACGACGCTGAACGTGCCGGTGTGCTGTATGAGCGCGATATTCCGAAAAACATTACAGATGTCCTTGGCAGCAGCAAGTCGAAGCGCATAGATACGCTTGTGCATTCGGTTGTGGAGAACAGCGGCAGAGGAAAGCTTGCCATGGCCCCTGAAATAAACGGCGTTTTTGAAGAGCTTGCCGGGTTTATGGATGAGCATGTTTACCATAACCCGCAGGCAAAGTCGGAAGAGACCAAGGTTCCTGGCCTGATTGAGGCGCTTTTCGAATATCTTGTAAAACCTGAACATATGCCGCCTGATATGCGTATGATTGCGGAAAAGGACGGGAATGAGCGCGCGGCATGCGATTTTATTGCCGGCATGACCGACCATTATGCGGTGCAGCTTTTTGAAAAAATATATGTGCCAAAAGCATGGAAACTGTAAGCTGAAGCATGAAAGCAGCCAGAGGAGGATGAGCAGATGTCGCTTCCGGAAGCGTTTCTGCAGGAGCTAAAAGCCCGCAGTGACATTGTGGAGATTGCTTCAGACTATGTTAGCCTGAAACGAAGCGGCAAAAACATGGTTGGGCTTTGCCCGTTTCACAGCGAAAAATCACCGTCTTTCAACATTTACCCAGACAACGGTTCGTTTTACTGTTTTGGTTGCGGTGCAGGCGGCGATGTAATAACGTTTGTCCGCCGCATTGAAAACCTCGATTATATGGAGGCTATCCGTTTCCTTGCGCAGCGCGCAGGCATGGCTGTGCCTGAAAACCGTGCCGATGACAGCATGTCTAAAGTGCGGACACGCATTCTTGCCATCAACCGTGAAACAGCACGCTTTTATTACATGGTGCTGAATTCAGGTGTAGGCGCGGCAGGCAGGGATTATTTTTCGAAGCGTGCGCTCAAGCCTAAAACGATAACGCATTTCGGCCTTGGATATTCTCCGCCGGGGCGTACTGCACTTGTTGACTACCTTGGGCGCAAGGGCTTTACGAAAGACGAGATGGCCCTTGCGAATGTGGCTTACAAAAGCAGGTACGGAAATGTGATAGACCGCTTTTATGGGCGCGTGATGTTCCCGATTATCGACTTGCGCGGAAATGTCGTCGCTTTCGGCGGCAGGACGCTCGGAGATGAAAAGCCTAAATATCTCAATACGTCGGAAACACCGGTATTCAGCAAAGGCGATATGCTTTTCGCGCTTAACTTTGCCAAGAACAGTGGTGGGCAGAGGCTTATCCTATGCGAAGGGTATATGGACGTCATCTCAATGCACCAGGCAGGCTTCACCAATGCCGTCGCGACGCTCGGAACGGCGCTTACGACTTCCCAGGCAAGGCTGATGTCGCATTATGCGAAAGAAGTCGTTGTTTCATATGATGCTGACGGGCCGGGGCAGAAAGCGGCAGCGCGCGCTATACCCATACTGCGCAGTGCCGGGCTGCGCGTCCGCGTGTTGACTATTGAGGGCGGCAAGGATCCTGATGAGTACATAAAGACCTATGGGCCGCTGCGCTTCAAGCAGATGCTTGAGGCATGTGGAAACGATGTTGAGTACAACCTGCAAAAAGCAAAAGCAGGCTGCAATCTGCAGTCTGCAGACGGCCGGCTTGCATACCTACGCGGGGCGGTTAAAGTGCTTTCGGCGCTGGACAACCATATCGAGCGCGAAGTCTATGCCGGAAAAGTCGCGGAAGAAACTGGTATTGAAACAACGACGCTAATGAACCAGGTTGAGGCCGAAAACCGCAAGCTTGAGAGAAACCACAGGAAAAAAGAATTCCACGAGATACACCGCCAAACGGTAGGCTACCACGACAGCATAAATCCGGAGAAGGCCGGCAACCTGCGCGCGGCCCGCGCCGAAGAGGCGCTTATAGCATACCTCATGAGAAATCAGGACGGCGCCGGAGAAGTTTTTAAACACCTCCCGCCCGAAAAATTTGTCACAAAATTCAACCGCCGTGTATATGAAAGAATTATGGGAAGAATGAGAGAAGAGAAACCGGTCGGTCTGGCAGATTTTGAGGAAGATTTTACACCGGATAAAATTTCATATCTTGCTGGCATTCAGGCACGGTATGACGGCGTACCCATAAGCAGGCAGGACGCGCATGAGTATATTAATGTGCTTTTGCAGGAAGATAAGAAAAGGAAACTGGGCAGCGCCGCTGAAGCGCCGCCGGGGGAAATAGAAGATTATCTGGAAGAGTTAAGGCAGCAGAAAAAATAGGAGGACGGATATGGCAGTGCCCGATAAGAAAACGGTAATGAAAGAATTGATTGAGCAGGGCAAGAGCAAAGGCCAGCTCACCACTAAAGAGATACTCGACGCAGTGGGCGAACTCGACTTTGACCCTGAACAAATCGAGAAATTCTACGACACGCTCGAGTCTCAGGGCGTGGAAATCGTTGAGAACTTCGGCGAAGAGCCTTTGGAGAACACGGAAACTAACAGCAGCAATAACGAAGAGTCGGAAAATATCGATGATGCGCTTAACACCGACGGAATAGCCATAGATGACCCTGTGAAAGTTTACCTCAAAGAAATAGGACGCGTGCCGCTCCTTACGCCGGAAGAAGAAATCGACCTCGCAGTGCGTGTTTCAAAGGGTGACGAAGCTGCAAAGAAACGGCTTGCTGAAGCTAATCTTCGGCTTGTGGTGAGCATTGCAAAGCGCTACCTTGGCCGCGGGATGCAGTTCCTTGACCTCATTCAGGAGGGCAACCTCGGCCTTATAAAAGCCGTGGAGAAATTCGACTATACAAAAGGCTTTAAGTTTTCAACTTATGCCACATGGTGGATACGCCAGGCGATAACACGTGCCATAGCCGACCAGGCGCGTACTATCCGTATACCTGTGCATATGGTCGAGACTATAAATAAAGTTAAGAAAGTCTCAAGTCAACTCCTTCACACCAATGGCCATGAACCGACGGCAGATGAGATTGCGGCAGAACTTGACATACCTACCGACAAAGTCCGCGAGATAATGCGCGTTGCGCAGGAACCTGTTTCGCTGGAAACGCCTATAGGCGAAGAAGAGGACAGCCACCTTGGCGACTTTATTCCGGATGATGATGCACCGGCCCCACAGGACGCCGCTTCACACACGCTGCTGAAAGAACAGCTCGCTGAGGTGCTCGACACCTTAACGCCGCGTGAAGAAAAAGTCCTTCGCCTGCGTTTTGGCCTTGAGGACGGCCGTTCCCGCACACTTGAGGAAGTTGGCAAGGAATTTAATGTAACCCGTGAAAGGATACGCCAGATTGAAGCGAAGGCCCTGCGGAAGCTGCGCCATCCGAGCCGCAGTAAAAAGCTCAAAGATTTCCTGGATTAAGGAGATGCCGATTCCATGGTAATGACACTTGAAGCGGACTATGCGGTGCGGATTGTAGATGTCCTTGCAAGGGCGAGGCAGAAAGTAGATGCCCACACTATTTCAAATAAGACCAAAGTCCCTCTGCGATTTGCGCTGAAAATCCTGCGGAAGCTTGTAGCCGGCGAGCTTATCGTGTCCTACAAAGGTGCGCACGGCGGCTACGTTCTTGCGCGCAGTGCAGAGGAAATTACATTGCTGCAGGTGATTGAATCTGTTGAAGGGCCCTATATGCTTAACCGCTGCCAGCAGGATGAGTATAGCTGTGTGCACACGGCAGACTGCCGGTTCCATGAGATCTATGACAAGGTTTCTAAAATGGTCAGGGAAGAGCTTGGCTCTTATACATTCGCCGCGCTGAGCGCTCCCGGCCAGTGCAAGCACAAAAAGGAAGGCTAAGCTGCAAAAGAACAGTTGTTTTACATATAATCAGCGAATAGAAGGAAATAAAAAAATCCCGCGCTCCGTTTATATTTATAAAGCGGAGTGCGGGCTTTCTGTCGTTGTTTCTGTATGCCAGTGTTTAAGTATTTGCATGTTTGCCAATTTTTATAATAAAGGAAAAAGCAGTATAGCAGATAGCAGCTTTTTTACATTTTGACACCAAAAGCGAAAAAAAACTTGACTTACACATTGCTTTGTAGTAAACTAATACACTGTATCATTATGGATTCATATACTTATGAAGAATCTGCATTTATCATAGCACAGGAGATTAAAAAACACAAGTCCGCCTAAGAAGATTTTCGGAGGCAGCTTTTTTGTCTGGTGCGTGCCGCAGAATGTGAAATAAATGAATGGAGTGATTAAGCCGATGGTGAATGTCAAACCGGTGAAGGTCGGCAAAAATACGCGCATGAGTTTTGCGCGCATTGATGAAGTTCTGGATATGCCAAACCTGATTGAGATTCAGAAGAAATCATACCAGTGGTTTCTTGATGAAGGGCTCAAGGAAGTGCTGAAAGATGTTTCCGGCATCACCGATTATACAGGCAACCTCGTCTTGGACTTTGTGGATTATAAACTTGATTCCGACAAGCCCAACTATAGTGTGGAAGAATGCAAAGAGCGGGACGCCACCTATTCGGCTGCACTGCGTGTTACCGCACGCCTGCTCAATAAGGAAAGCGGTGAAATAAAGGAATCGGAAGTTTATATGGGCGATTTTCCGCTAATGACAGACAGCGGCACTTTTGTCATCAACGGTGCCGAGCGTGTCATAGTGTCACAGGTCGTCCGTTCGCCTGGCGTTTACTATAAGATGGATTATGACAAAACCGGCAAGGAGCTTTACAGCACGACTGTAATCCCGAACCGTGGCGCATGGCTGGAGTATGAGACTGACGCCAACGATGTGTTTTATGTGCGCATCGACAAAAACCGCAAGCTGCCGGTTACAGTTTTCCTGCGTGCCCTCGGCCTTGGCACCGACGAGCAGCTCCACGATTTCTTCGGCGATGACAATCGCATAAACGCAACTATAGATAAAGACCCATGCAAGAACAGGGAAGACGCCCTGTTTGAAGTTTACCGCAAACTTAGGCCAAGTGAACCTCCTACGATTGAAAGCGCCGAGGCACATATCAACGGCCTTTTCTTCGACTCAAGAAGGTATGACCTTTCGCGCGTCGGCCGCTACAAATACAACAAGAAGCTGGCGCTTGCCGAGCGCCTTACAGGGCAGGAGCTTACACGCCCGATTGCTAACCCGGACACTGGCGAAGTGATGGCTGAGGCAGGCTCGGTGGTTTCCCGCGAACTTGCCGCGCAGATTGACAATGCCGGCGTGATGCAGGCTTACATCAAGGTTGGTGACAAAGAAATCAAAGTCATTTCAAACGGCATGGTGGACATTTCGAAATACGTGGACTTCGACGCCAAAGCCGAATGCGGCATAAATGAGCGTGTCTGTTTCAAAGTACTGCGCGAGATACTTGACTCATGCCATAGCGATGATGAGATAAAGGAACAGTTCAGGGAGCGCTGTGACGACCTTATCCCAAAGCATATAACGATAGACGATATATTCGCATCGGTAAACTACCTTAACTGCCTTGCGGAAGGCGTTGGCAATGTTGACGATATCGACCATCTTGGGAATCGCCGTATCCGCTCTGTAGGCGAGCTGCTGCAGAACCAGTTCCGCATCGGCTTTTCACGCCTTGAGCGTGTTATCCGCGAGCGCATGACGCTGCAGGCACAGGATATGGAAGTCCTGACACCGCATTCACTTATTAATATACGCCCTGTTGTGGCGGCTATCCGCGAGTTTTTTGGTTCGTCGCCGCTTTCACAGTTTATGGACCAGACTAACCCGCTTGCAGAGCTGACACATAAGCGCCGCCTTTCAGCCCTTGGCCCTGGGGGCCTTTCAAGGGACCGTGCCGGATTTGAAGTGCGTGATGTGCATTACACACATTACGGGCGCATGTGCCCTATTGAAACGCCTGAAGGTCCAAACATTGGCCTTATTTCTTACCTTGCTACGTTTGCACGCGTAAATGAATATGGTTTTATCGAAGCGCCGTACCGCCGTGTTGACAAAAATACGGGCGTCGTCACGAAAGATGTCGTTTATATGACGGCCGATGTGGAAGATAACTACATTATTGCTCAGGCAAACGAGCCCCTTGATGAAGAGGGCCATTTCAAGAACAAAAAAGTCAGTGGGCGATACCGCGACGAATTCGTCGAGGTTGAGCGCGAAAAAGCTGATTTCATGGATGTTTCGCCGCGGATGGTTGTTTCCGTTGCAACGGCGATGATTCCTTTCCTTGAAAACGATGATGCAAACCGTGCGTTGATGGGCTCCAACATGCAGAGGCAGGCAGTGCCGCTCCTTAAGACTGAGTCCCCGATAGTTGGAACAGGCATAGAGTACAAGGCAGGCGTTGACTCCGGTGTTTGTGTGCTTGCAAAGCACCAGGGCGTTGTGCGCAGCGTGAGCGCAAATGAAGTTAAGGTAGCGACAGATGACGGTAAAATGGACAGTTACCACATCACTAAATTTATGCGTTCGAACCAGGGCACTTGTTTCAATCAGGTACCTATCGTATCAGTCAATGACCGCGTAAACGTAGGCGACGTGATTGCCGACGGCCCGGGCACAAAAGACGGGGAGATAAGCCTCGGCAAAAATGTGCTCATAGGTTTTATGACGTGGGAAGGCTACAACTACGAAGACGCTGTGCTTATAAGCGAAAGGGTTGTGCGCGACGATGTATTTACCTCGATCCATATTGAAGAGTATGAAACCGAGGCGCGTGACACAAAGCTCGGCCCAGAGGAAATCACACGCGACATTCCAAACGTAAACGAAGACCTTCTCCGCGACCTCGACGACAGCGGTATTATCCGCGTAGGCGCAGAGGTGCGTGCGGGCGATATACTTGTTGGCAAGGTAACGCCTAAAGGCGAAACGGAGCTTACGGCCGAAGAGCGGCTGCTGCGCGCAATATTCGGCGAAAAAGCCCGTGAAGTCCGCGACACGTCTCTTCGTGTGCCGCACGGCGAGTATGGGATAGTTGTTGACGTAAAGGTCTTCACGCGTGAAAACAGCCATGATGAGCTGAGCCCCGGTGTAAATAAGGTAGTTCGCTGCTACATTGCGCAGAAGAGGAAAATTTCGGTAGGCGACAAGATGGCCGGCCGGCACGGCAACAAAGGTGTTGTATCACGCATACTTCCTGTTGAGGATATGCCGTTTTTACCGGATGGCACTCCGCTCGACATTGTGCTTAACCCTCTGGGTGTACCGTCGCGTATGAATATCGGACAGGTGCTGGAAGTCCACCTCGGCCTTGCTGCAAAGCTCCTTGGGTGGAAAATCATGACGCCTGTTTTCGACGGAGCGCATGAAAGCGATATTGTAGAATGCCTTAAAAAGGTAAACATGAGGCCTGACGGCAAAATATTGCTTAAAGACGGCCGCACAGGCGAGTATTTTGACCACCCCGTAACTGTGGGCTACATGT
The DNA here is from genome assembly GCA_002411365.1 of Ruminococcaceae bacterium UBA5295. Lineage (GTDB taxonomy): Bacteria > Bacillota > Clostridia > Oscillospirales > Acutalibacteraceae > Thermocaproicibacter. The sequence continues at coordinate 20,792 of DHSD01000025.1, read as the reverse complement.
ATTACCTCAAACTGCATCACCTTGTAGACGATAAGATACACGCCCGCTCGACAGGCCCGTATTCACTTGTTACTCAGCAGCCGCTCGGCGGCAAAGCCCAGTTTGGCGGCCAGCGTTTCGGAGAAATGGAAGTCTGGGCTCTGGAAGCTTATGGTGCGGCTTATACGCTGCAGGAAATCCTTACGGTCAAGTCCGACGATGTTGTGGGCCGTGTGAAAACTTACGAGGCGATTGTAAAGGGCCAAAATATCCCGAAGCCTGGAATCCCCGAATCATTCAAAGTCCTTATAAAGGAACTGCAGTCGCTTGCCCTTGATGTGAAAGTACTCGATGCAAACAACGAAGAGATAGACCTGCGCGAAGACCTTGATGATGACGTGGGGTTCAATCCGCAGCAGGATAACTATGAGGAGCCTGCGCATGAGACACCCGGCACTGTTGACGACTATTCTGTAGATGCCACAACAGATGACGGCAATGCGCTGTTTGACACGTCAGGCGGCTATACAGACAATGATGGAAATGGTGAAAAGGAAGACGCCGACGGTGATTTATTTGAAAAAGAAGATGCGCCGGGCGATGCTTCTGATGACGATAGTGATAAGAATTGACAGGAAGGGGCCAGGGCATGGAATTTAATACGTTTGAATCCATCAAAATTGGACTTGCTTCACCTGAAAAAATCCGCGAATGGTCTTACGGCGAAGTTAAGAAGCCGGAAACGATCAATTACCGCACCTTGAAACCGGAGCGTGATGGACTTTTCTGTGAACGCATTTTTGGGCCTACAAAAGACTGGGAATGCCATTGCGGCAAATACAAGAGGATACGCTACAAAGGCAAAATATGTGAGCGCTGCGGCGTTGAAGTCACACGGGCAAAAGTCCGCCGTGAACGCATGGGGCATATTGAGCTTGCCGCGCCTGTTTCTCACATCTGGTATTTTAAAGGCATCCCTTCCCGCATGGGTCTCATGCTTGACATATCGCCGCGCATGCTTGAAAAGGTGCTTTACTTTGCACTGTATATAGTTACAGACCCGGGCAATGTGAAGGAGCTGCAGAAGAAACAGCTCCTTACGGAAAAAGAATACCGCGACATGCGCGAAAAGTATGAGGACGACTTCGAAGCCGGCATGGGTGCCGAGGCAATCAAAAAGCTTCTTGCCGAGATAGACCTTGACGAGCTTTCGCAGCAGCTGAAAACGGAACTTGCTACAGCAACAGGCCAGAAACGCGTGAGAATACTGAAGCGGCTTGAAGTCGTAGAGTCGTTTCGCCTTTCGGGGAACCGCCCGGAATGGATGATCCTTGACTGCATACCTGTGATACCGCCGGACCTGCGCCCAATGGTGCAGCTTGACGGTGGGCGTTTTGCAACGTCTGACCTCAATGACCTTTACAGGCGTGTGATAAACCGTAACAACAGGCTTAAAAGGCTGCTTGAGCTCGGTGCGCCTGATATAATTGTACGCAACGAGAAGCGCATGCTTCAGGAAGCAGTGGATGCACTTATAGACAACGGCCGCCGCGGTCGCCCTGTGACGGGGCCTAACAACCGCCCGCTTAAGTCGCTTTCAGATATGCTGAAAGGCAAGCAAGGGCGTTTTCGCCAGAACCTTCTTGGCAAGCGTGTTGACTATTCGGGACGTTCGGTTATTGTTGTAGGGCCGGACCTTAAAATGTACCAGTGCGGCCTGCCAAAAGAAATGGCGCTTGAGCTTTTCAAGCCGTTTGTGATGAAACGCCTTGTCGAAACAGGTGCTTCTGGGAACATCAAAGCTGCACGCAAGGCTGTAGAGCGTGCAAAACCTGAGGTGTGGGACGCGCTTGAAGTCGTAATCAAGAACCATCCGGTGCTCCTTAACCGCGCGCCTACTCTGCACCGCCTCGGCATTCAGGCTTTCGAGCCTGTGCTCGTTGAGGGCCGTGCAATGAAGCTTCACCCGCTTGCGTGCACAGCATACAATGCTGACTTTGATGGCGACCAGATGGCTGTCCATGTTCCGCTTTCTGCGGAGGCACAGGCGGAATCACGCTTCCTTATGCTGGCTGCCGGAAATCTCCTTAAGCCTTCAGACGGCAAACCGGTGACCGTCCCAACACAGGATATGGTGCTGGGTTCTTATTACCTCACTCTCGACAAAGACGGTGAAAAGGGCGAAGGCAAAGTCTTCCGCAACTTTGACGAAGCTATCATGGCTTACGACAACCATGTTATCGGTTTGCATGCGCAAATTAAAGTGCGCCGCACGCTGGAATTCAATGGCAAGGAAGAAAGCGCAGTCATTGACACGACTGTCGGCAAAATGATTTTTAACCGCCCAATTCCGCAGGACCTCGGCTTTGTGGACCGCTCAAAACCAGAAAACAAGTTCAGACTTGAGATAGAATTCCTTGTAGGCAAAAAGCAGCTTGGCCAGATAATCGACCGCTGCATACGTGTCCACGGAGTGCCTAAGACTTCACAGGTACTTGATGAAATAAAAGCTCAGGGGTACAAATATTCCACAGTGAGTGGCATAACTGTTTCAGTCAGCGACGCGACTATTCCGCCGCAGAAAGCCGGAATCATCGCCGCGGCTGACCAAAAGGTCGACACAGTTTTACAGCAGTACAAGATGGGCCTGCTTTCAAACACAGAGCGCTACAATGCAGTGCTGAAAACGTGGACGAAAGCTACGGAAGATGTTTCTGATGCCTTGCAGAAGAACCTCGACCGCTACAACCCGATATTCATGATGGCGGATTCAGGCGCACGTGGTTCTATGAGCCAGATACGCCAGCTTGCAGGAATGCGCGGCCTGATTGCAAATACATCAGGCAAGACTATTGAAATACCAATAAGGGCTAACTACCGTGAGGCCCTTAATATTTTGGAATACTTTATCTCTTCGCGCGGTGCAAGAAAAGGCCTTGCCGATACAGCACTGAGAACTGCAGACTCAGGCTACCTCACACGCCGCCTCGTAGATGTTTCTCAGGATGTCATTATACGGGAAGATGACTGCGGAACTGAAGACGGCCTTGAAGTTTTCGACATCAAAGAGGATAAAGAAATCATTGAGACTATGCATGAGCGCCTGCTCGGAAGATATCTTGTAAATGACTTCGTTGATGAAAAAACGGGCAAAGTGCTTGTTTCAAAAGACAAAATGATGACTGACGAAGACGCCAGCCTGATTGAAGCGCACGGTGTGCACCGCATAAAGATACGCTCTATCCTGACATGCCACTGCAAGCACGGCATCTGCAGGAAGTGCTATGGTGCAAACCTCGCAACGCGTGCGCCGATAAAAGTCGGTGAAGCGGTCGGCATAATCGCGGCGCAGTCAATAGGTGAGCCTGGCACACAGCTTACAATGCGCACGTTCCATGCCGGCGGTGTTGCAAGCGGTGAGGATATCACACAGGGCCTACCGCGTGTAGAAGAGCTATTCGAAGGCCGCAAACCTAAGCATTTGGCAATTATAACAGAAATTGCCGGAAAGATTTCATTTGAAGATGTAAAGAAGAGCCGCCATGTTGTCATAACTAATTCCAAAACGGGCGAAAGCAAATCTTACCTTATACCGTTTGGCTCACACATTATAGTGAACGAAGGCGATAATGTTGAGGCTGGCGACCGCCTGACTGAGGGTTCTGTAAACCCGCATGATGTGCTTGCTATTAAAGGCATACATGCTGTTCAGAATTACCTGATTGAAGAAGTCCAGAAGGTTTACAGGATGCAGGGCGTTGACATAAACGATAAGCACATTGAGGTCATAATCCGCCAGATGCTGAAGAAAGTACGAGTTGAAGAGCCGGGCGATACTACGCTTCTGCCGAACGCCCTTGTTGAAAAGGCAAACCTTGAAGAAGAGAACCAGGCAATACGCGACCGCATTGCCGCAGGTGAAACAGACCTTAAAGAAGCAACATACACACCTGTGCTGCTCGGCATAACGAAAGCTTCACTTGCTACTGATTCGTTCCTTTCTGCGGCGTCGTTCCAGGAAACAACGCGTGTGCTTACAGACGCTGCAATTAAAGGTAAGGTTGACCCGCTGCTTGGCCTTAAAGAAAATGTAATCATAGGCAAGCTGATTCCGGCAGGCACAGGCATGAAGTGCTACCAGAATACAGAAGTTGTAACAAACAATGAAAACTTGACAAATAACGTTAATGAATGATATACTAATTAACTGTGATAGTCTGTTTTTCTGCTAAAATAGAGGAACAGGCTTCTTACATGCTGTTTTGCGGCCGTAAGGCTGCTTAACATAAATAGTTTTATGTGAGGAGGTGTCAGATTGCCTACATTTAACCAGTTGGTAAACAAGGGAAGAGAAGTAGCCGTAAAAAAAGCAAAAGCCCCTGCACTTCTGAAAGGCTGGAATGCAAAAAAGCGTATTCCAATCGACCAGAATTCTCCGCAGAAGCGCGGTGTGTGCACTGTTGTAAAGACTGCAACACCTAAAAAGCCTAATTCAGCACTTAGAAAAATTGCAAGAGTCAGGCTTTCAAACGGTAGTGAAGTCAGTGCATATATACCGGGAGTCGGCCACAACCTTCAGGAGCACAGCGTCGTGATGATCCGCGGCGGCCGTGTTAAGGATCTGCCTGGTGTGCGTTACCATATTATCCGCGGTACGCTTGATACGCAGGGTGTTGCCCAGCGTATGCAGGGCCGCTCAAAGTATGGCGCGAAGAAGCCAAAGGCAGGTGCTGCAAAGGCTGCAAAGTGATTTGCGGCAGTTTATGACAGAAACCTAACGGCTGCATATTTGTGCATGTTGAAAAACAGGATGCAGCGGCGTTTGATATATATATTGACGCCTCTGTATTGGCCACGGGAGTTTGTCGCTTTCGAGTACCGATGATATCATTTATGTGAAGGAGGGAAGTAAAGTGCCAAGAAGAGGTTCAATTGCAAAACGCGATGTTTTGCCGGATCCACTTTATCATTCCAAATTAGTGACACGCCTGGTTAATAATGTTATGTACGATGGCAAAAAGGGTGTTGCTCAGAAAATTGTTTACGGTGCGTTTGACATTGTAAAGGAAAAGACGGGCAAAGAACCGCTGGAAGTCTTTGAGCAGGCAATGGAAAATGTCATGCCGTCGCTTGAAGTAAAGGCACGCCGTGTAGGCGGTGCAACTTATCAGGTCCCAATGGAAGTACGTCCGGAAAGAAGGCAGACGCTTGGTCTGCGCTGGATGACGACTTATTCCCGTCAGAGATCGGAAAAGACGATGAAAGAGAAACTTGCCGGCGAAATTCTCGATGCTGTTAATGGTACGGGCGGTGCCGCCAAAAAGCGTGACGAAACGCATAAGATGGCAGAAGCGAACCGTGCGTTCGCACACTACCGCTGGTGAGCGTTCCGTATTTTTCAGATTGTAGGAGGGAATTATGCCAAGGCAAGTACCACTGAATTTAGTCCGTAATATCGGTATAACGGCGCATATCGACGCGGGCAAAACAACAACAACTGAACGTATCCTGTATTACACAGGCATCAACCACAAAATGGGTGAAGTTCATGACGGCGCCGCTACAATGGACTGGATGTCGGAAGAGAAAGAGCGCGGCATCACTATTACTTCTGCCGCGACTACATGCTTCTGGAAAGGCCACCGCATCAACATTATTGACACGCCGGGCCATGTTGACTTTACAGTAGAAGTTGAGCGCTCCCTCCGCGTGCTGGATGGTTCTGTTACCGTTTTTGCCGCAAAGGGCGGCGTTGAGCCTCAGTCTGAGACAGTATGGCGCCAGGCTGAGCAGTTTGGCGTACCGCGCATGGCATACGTCAACAAGATGGACATAATGGGTGCCGATTTCTTCAACTGCGTGCAGATGATGAAAGATCGCTTGAAATGCAATGCTGTGCCAATTCAGTTGCCAATAGGGAAAGAGGATACTTTTAGGGGTATCATCGACCTTATTGACATGAAGGCAGACATCTATTATGACGAAATGGGCAAGGATATGAAGGTCGAGGATATTCCTGATGATATGAAGGAAATTTCCGACCAGTACCATTCTAAACTCATGGAAGCTGTAGCTGAGCAGGACGACAATATAATGGAAAAGTACCTTGACGGCAAGGAAATCACGAAAGATGAGATTATTGCCACGATCCGCAAGGCCACTATAGCCAATAAATTTGTCCCTGTAACATGCGGTTCCTCGTACAAAAATAAGGGCGTTCAGAAGCTGCTCGACGCAATTGTGGCATTTATGCCTGCCCCAACAGATATCCCTGCAACTAAGGGCAAGGATCCGGATACGGGTGAGGAAGTTGACTGCCACGCTTCAGATGATGAGCCTTTTGCGGCCCTTGCATTTAAAATTGCAACAGATCCGTTTGTCGGAAAACTCGCATATTTCCGTGTTTATTCCGGTATGCTTAACGCGGGCGACACTGTTTATAACTCCGTAAAAGATGACAACGAGCGCATGGGCCGTATACTTCAGATGTGTGCAAACCACAGGCAGGATCTTGAGACTGTGTATGCAGGCGACATTGCCGCTGCAGTCGGCCTTAAGAACACAACAACAGGCGACACGCTCTGTGACCCAAAGCGCAAAATTGTTTTGGAGTCCATGGAGTACCCTGACCCTGTTATTCGTGTTGCCATTGAGCCTAAGACAAAGAGCGGCCAGGAGAAAATGGGCATTGCCCTTTCAAAGCTTGCGGAAGAGGACCCGACATTCAAGGCTTACACTGACAAAGACACAGGCCAGACAATTATTGCAGGCATGGGTGAACTCCATCTTGAGATTATTGTTGACCGCCTTATGCGTGAGTTCCACGTGGAGGCAAATGTTGGCAAGCCACAGGTCGCTTACAAAGAAACAATCCGTAAAATGGCGGATGTTGAGAACAAGTATGTAAGGCAGTCCGGCGGCCACGGCCAGTACGGACATGTTAAAATCAGAATTGAGCCGAACCCGGAGAAGGGCTATGAGTTTGTTAATGCCGTTACGGGCGGCGCGATTCCAAAAGAGTTTATTCCTGCTGTTGACCAGGGCGTTCAGGGCGCAATGCAGGCAGGTATTATGGCGGGCTATCCGGTAGTTGATACAAAGGTTACGCTTTATGATGGTTCTTTTCATGAAGTCGACTCATCTGAACTTGCTTTTAAAATTGCTGCTTCCATGGCGTTCAAAGACGCTATGGCAAAAGCGGACCCTGTTATCCTCGAACCGATTATGAAGGTTACTGTTACGGTTCCGGAAGAATATATGGGCGACGTTATGGGCGACCTCAACTCGCGCCGTGGCATGATTGAAGGCATGGACGCTATTCCGGGTGCCCAGCAAATCCGTGCGAAGGTGCCACTTTCAGAAATGTTTGGCTATGCTACAGACCTGCGCTCAAAGACACAGGGGCGCGGCCAGTATGTGATGGAGCCATCCGACTATGCAGAAGTTCCGAAGAGCATTTCCGAGAAGATTATCACTTCGCGCACGAAGAAGTCATGATAATGTGTGAAAATGCTTGATTTTTCATATGTTTATTGTTAGAATATTAGCATTAAATCAAAATTGAAATTGTATGGTCTGAACCATAAAATAAAAGGAGGATTCCCAATGGCAAAACAGAAATTCAACAGGTCGAAACCTCATGTGAATGTTGGCACAATCGGCCATGTTGACCATGGTAAGACAACCCTTACGGCTGCTATTACAAAGGTCCTCAGCATGAAGGGTGAAGCGCAGTTTGTAGACTATGCAAATATCGATAAGGCCCCTGCAGAGAGAGCGCGTGGAATCACAATCAACACAGCGCATGTTGAGTATGAAACAGATAAGCGTCATTATGCGCATGTTGACTGCCCTGGCCATGCTGACTACATTAAAAACATGATTACCGGTGCTGCTCAGATGGACGGCGCAATTCTTGTTGTTTCTGCTGCCGATGGCCCAATGCCACAGACAAGAGAGCATATTCTTCTTGCCCGTCAGGTAGGTGTGCCGTATATCGTGGTCTTTATGAACAAAGTAGACCAGGTAGATGACCCTGAACTGCTCGATATCGTTGAAGTCGAAATCCGTGACCTGCTCAATGAGTATGGCTTCCCGGGCGACAAGACCCCAATTATCCGCGGTTCTGCCCTGAAGGCTCTGGAATCTAAGTCGACAGACCCGAAGGCACCGGAATATAAATGCATCGTGGATTTGATGAATGCAGTAGATGATTTTATTCCAACTCCGCAGCGTAAGTCAGACCAGCCGTTCCTTATGCCTGTTGAAGATGTCATGACCATCAGCGGCCGCGGTACTGTTGCAACAGGCCGTGTTGAGCGTGGTATGGCTAAGATTGGCGACGAAATTGAAATAGTCGGCCTTTCACAGGAGAAGAAGAAGTCAGTTATTACAGGCCTCGAAATGTTCCGCAAGACGCTCGATTTTGCAGAAGCCGGCGATAACATTGGTGTGCTTCTTCGCGGTATCCAGAGAGACGAAGTTAAGCGTGGCCAGGTAATTGCAAAGCCGGGAACTGTGCATCCGCACACAAAGTTCGAAAGCAAGGTTTATGTACTGACGAAAGACGAAGGCGGCCGTCATACACCGTTCTTCAACAATTACCGTCCTCAGTTCTATTTCCGTACAACAGATGTTACGGGCATTATTACCCTTCCTGAGGGCACAGAAATGTGCATGCCTGGCGATAATATTGAGATGAATGTTGAACTTATTACGCCGGTTGCTATGGAAGAGGGCCTCCGCTTTGCTATCCGTGAAGGTGGCCATACGGTTGGTTCAGGCGTTGTAATAAAGATTATTGAGTAGTTCCTTTTTGCCACATTTAAGATAAAAATAGCCGGAGCTATTGCGAAATGGCTCCGGATGTTTTTATTACAGAAAAAATGTGATGAGGGCTAAGAATTGCAACAAGTTTGCCATATGGCAGGTTGAAGACGTTCTTGCTATGTATGCCTCAGCAGAATAAATGTTAGTTTAACAGTGTGCAATCCTTTATTTTCCAAAATTGACTTGACAGATTTGCATATGTTCGATATAATTAGTCTATGTAGCATGATTTGCTCATAGCCCCTGCCTTTCGGCGGATGGGAGGGAAAATGAATGGCTGAGATTAGAGTAAAAGACAACGAATCTCTCGACAGCGCCCTTAGGCGTTTTAAGAAACAGTGCGCGCGTGCCGGAGTTATCGCTGAGGTCCGCAAGCGGGAAGCCTATGAAAAGCCTTCTGTAAGACGCAAGAAGAAATCTGAAGCTGCGCGGAAACGCCGGTATAAGTAAAAGCATTTTCGGAAAATTTTTCATTGGTTAAAAAAGCGGGCTTATGCCCGCTTTTTTGGACTTGAGGCGAAAAAGACAGGGGGTGCCTGATTGCCGCTTATTTCACCTACAGTGGCTTTGAATAAGGTAACGGACATCACCCCGAGGCTGCTCGAAAAACTCAATGTTGAAGCCATCCTGCTTGATGTTGACAACACGTTGGCATTTCCGGGCTCACAGAAACCTTTTACAGGTACTGTCGAATGGTCGCGGAAACTGCGGGACGACGGATACAGGATGATTATCATGTCAAACAATTTCAGGCGTCGCGTTCAGCCATTTGCGTTACAGTATGGGCTTCCGTTTATTGCAACTTCCATGAAGCCTCTGCCAATGGCTTTTGGGTATGCTGCAAATTTTCTCGGCGCGAGCCGGGAAAGGTCGCTTGTTGTAGGCGACCAGGTTTTTACTGATATCCTTGGCGCAAATCTGGCAAGGATGAAATCCGTTCTGTTAGTCCCACCTGCACAGGAAGATTCAATATCTTTTAGGATAAGGCGCTGTATGGAGCGGCCGGTGCGCCGTAAGGCGCAGCGCAAGAGAAAGGTAAAATAATATATCATTTAGAGGATGGTTGTTTGGCTACGAAGAAGATTTTAGTGCTGCTTGGCCCTAACCTGAATTTGACCGGTGTGCGTGAAAAAAGCATTTACGGCGAAGAGACAGCAGACAGCATTAAATCACAGATTGTGGAATATGCAAGAAATCTTGGCTTTGACTGTGATATTTATCAGTCAAACCATGAGGGTGACCTTATAGACCGTATTCAGGCTGCGAGAGACTGTTTCAGCGGCGCTGTTATCAATGCGGGGGCGCTGACGCACTACAGTTACGCCCTGCGCGACGCTATAGCTTCGGTGTGCATCCCATTTGTTGAGGTCCATATGAGCAACATTTATGCGCGTGAGGATTTCCGCCATAAGAGTGTAATTGCGCCTGTATGTGCAGGGCAGATTGCCGGATTTGGCAAAAACAGCTATTTTCTGGCGCTTTCCGCACTTAAAGAACTAATATAGCATCTTGCATTTTCAAGAGATTGTTTCCAAATAATGAATTTATGCAAATCTCTTGAAAAAAGATGGAAAATATTATAAACTGTTTAATATGGAAGCTTTTAAACAGGAAAAATAAACGGAGGCTTAGACCAATGATATCAGCAGGAGATTTCCGCAACGGTGCCACGTTTGAAATGGATGGCAACGTTTATTCTATTATTGAATTTCAGCATGTTAAGCCGGGCAAAGGTGCAGCGTTTGTGCGCACTAAAATCAGGAATGTGATTTCCGGGGCTGTGACTGAGCGCACATTTAACCCTAATGATAAGTTCCCGACTGCGTTCATTGAGCGGAAAGATATGCAGTATCTTTATAACGACGGCGACCTTTACTATTTTATGGATCAGGAATCGTTTGAGCAGATGCCTATAAGCAAAGAAATTCTTGGTGACAATTTTAAGTTCGTAAAAGAAAATATGGTGTGCAAGATCCTTTCTTACAAAGGCAATGCTTTCGGAGTTGAGCCGCCGAATTTTGTCGAGTTGGAAGTTACGAAAACTGACCCGGGCTTTAAGGGCGACACGGCTACAAACGCAACAAAGCAGGCAACTGTGGAAACGGGTGCTGAAATCAAAGTACCGCTTTTTATTAATGAAGGCGAGAAAATCCGTATTGACACCCGCACGGGTGAATATATGGAGCGTGCTTAACGGATAATAAAGTCTGTTAGCGGCTCTGCAAATGCGCTAAATGAAAGAAAAAAAGGGGAGGCACTTTCATGAAGAACACGGAACGGGTATCCTATATTCGGGGTTTGGCAGAAGGCTTGGAGCTAGACGAAAACAAAAAAGAGGTCAAAGTTATTAATGCTATTATCGACCTACTTGATGACCTTACATTTTCAATGTCACAGATGGAAGACAATATGAATGATATGGCTGACCAGCTTGACGCGGTTGATGAAGACCTCGGTTCTGTTGAAGATGATTTTTATGATGTCGATGAAGAGGATGAAGACAATGAGGGTGACTCCTGCTATTATGAAGTGACATGCCCGCATTGCCATGAAACTATCTGCCTCTCAAAAGACCTTGTTGAAGACGGCGAGATGGAATGTCCTAACTGCGGCGAAAAGCTCGAATTTGACCTTCCTGATGAAAGCGGGGAAGAGGATAAGGACAGCGAGAATGCCGAAGAATGCTGCAATGGGGAAGACTGCTGCTGCCAGAAAGATAAAGATTAAGCCGAAACAACCTTATAAACTTTCAGGCATCCCGAGAGGGATGCCTTTTTTTGTTAATAAGCGCCAGCCTGATAATCAAAGTCAGGCCGGCGCTTATGCAGGCTGCATACGCTTATCCCGTAAATGCATCGTATGTTTTTCCAGAGGAAGCATTCCTGCTTACAATACGGACGGAAACTTTGCCCGGCAGGCATACAGCCGTTTGGCCGGGCTTTGATATTTTTCCAGTGCGCACGCATATCTGGTCCGGGCAGTCGGAGTGATAAAATGAAATTGCCCCGGGCTCGGCTTTCAGCTTGATATTCATAGGGCCGCCGACATTGATAATCTGGATTGACTTTTGCTTTTGCAGGTCAATTCGGCAAAATTCCGTACCATTTTTTTCGACGATGGCGACTGCAGCGGAAGGTGGCTGCAAATAATTGCCCAAGAACATAATAGCCGCAATGATCAGAACTGGAATTATGATCAATAAGTCTTTGCGGCAAAAAGCTTTCTTTTCCATTAGTTACCCCTGTGGCTGCAAAACAAATTTGCTGTTTGTTATAGTGAACTTATCCTTGAGGTTTGCACTGGCATATACGTGTTTATTGTTGTCTATGAAAATCGCGTCCGCATTGTATTTTTTTAGAAGTGGTGCGCTTTTTTCACGGCCGAGCAGAAAACATGCGGTGGAGAGTGCATCGCTTAGGGCGCCGTCATTAACAACGATGGTTACTGACGTGAGGCCGTTGTTTTCCGGATATCCGGTTTTTGCGTTGAGCAGGTGGTGGTATAAAGTCCCGTTTTGCTTGAAGCACAGCTCATAAGTTCCGGATGTGGAAACATACCCTGATGTAAGGCTGAGCTCTCCCATAGCTGCCGCGTTCTGGTCTGTAACTGTGGGGTCGCGGACGGCTACGTCCCATGGTGAGCCGTCGGCTTTATGGCCGAACATGCCAATGCTTCCGCCAACGGCTATAATGCCGCATTCAGCCCCTGTGGAGCGATAGGCATCAACTGCGTCTGTGCAGGCAGCGCCTTTTCCAACGGCACCGAGGTCAATACCCATGTAATGGTTCCGCAGGCTTGCCGTATTTTTCGATGTATCGATGCGGAGATCTTTGTAATCAACATATTTAAGGAATTTTTGGATGTTGGCTTTTGACGGGACATGCTGGTTGTTTCCTCCAAAATCCCACATGGAAGAGATGGGGAGTATTGTCGGGTCAAAGGCGCCGTCCGTTTCTTTTGCAACATCAAGGCTCAGCTTTAAAATAGACGCCGTCTCTGGTTGGATGGAAATCCAGTCTGTGCCTGCCGCCTTATTAAGCCTTGCAATGTCGGAACCATCTGTACGCCATGAAATGGTGCTGTCGAGTTCACCAATCCTCTTGGCAGCGGCAGAGGCTGCCGCCGTAGCATTTTTGCCGTACACCGTCTGTTGAATATAAGTTCCCATCGCAAAATTTGTGCATTGGTAACGTGTTGAACGCTGCCCGTATTTTTTCCAAAGCAGGCCTGCTATGCTTATTAACAGTGCCGCCGCCACGCAGCAGTATACTATTATCTTTTTGTGTTTCTTCATTTTCTGCTCCTATTAATAAAATAAGCAAAATATCGATTCTGCCGTTTGACAATTATATCACCATTTATAGAAAACTCAAAGGGTGTATCGTTTTCCAGCAATGCGTGACTTGCGGGATAAGCCGAAAAATGTTATACTTGCATCAATTATTTTCAGGAAATGCGTTTGGAGATGTAGATGATGTCGGTTGAAAAAGTTAAAAGTTATCTTGCAGAATACGGAATGGAAAGCAGGCTGCATGAGTTTCCTGTTTCCAGCGCAACAGTAGACCTTGCTGCCAAAGCGCTCGGCGTTGAAGCGGCACGCATAGCCAAGTCGATTTCATTCCACGGTAATGCAGATGGCTGTTTGATTATAGTTACGGCGGGCGATACAAAAATCAGCAATGCCAAATTTAAGGCGGAATTTGGTTACAAGGCGCGTATGCTGAAGCACGAAGAAGTAGAGCCGCTGACAGGATACCGTGCAGGCGGCGTCTGCCCGTTCAACAATCCGCCGTGTGCAAAGGTCTACTGTGATGTTTCACTGAAGCGTTTCGACCGTATCTACCCTGCGGGAGGAAGCGACAGCTCATGTGTGGAGCTTACATGCGACGAGCTTTTTAAAATATCTAAAAGCGTGAAATGGGTCGATGTTTGCAAAAGCGTGGGAGGTTCACCGGAAGTATGAGGATGCGATATAAGCCATGGGCGACAAAAGAACTTAATGCCTGCCCTTTCTTTATACGGCACGCTGAGGAGTATCTTGGCAAATGGCATGATTTATTTCCGCGCCATCAGCCTATAGAGCTTGAACTTGGCTGTGGCAAAGGCTTTTTCCTTGCAGGGGCCGCACCGATGAACCCGCAGGTAAATTTTATCGGTATTGATTTAAAAGACACTGTACTTGGGCCGGCAAAAAGAAATCTTGAAGTGGCTTTTGCACAAGCGGGGCGTGAGCTTGACAATGTGCTGCTTGTGGCGATGAATATTGAGCGCATTTCGGAATGCATGGGGCCCGATGACACAGTGCAGCGCATTGATATAAATTTCTGCAACCCGTGGCCAAAGCACAAGCACCATAAGCGCAGGCTTACTTATCCGCGCCAACTTGAAAACTACAAAAAGATTCTTGAGACTGACGGCGAAATATTTTTCAAAACGGATGATGACGGCCTGTTTGCCGATACGCTCGGCTATCTTTCTGAATGTGGCTTTACTGTTACAGATAAAACATATGATCTTCATGGTGATAACTGGCCGAATAACGTTATGACAGAGCATGAGATTATGTTTTTGAAGAAAGGCGTTAAAATAAAAGCCCTTAAAGCGGTATATTGCCCTGACAAATAAAGCAGGCATTAAAAATCGTGCCTGCTTTGCTTTTGCTCATTTTATGCCGAGTTCATCCATCTTTGCGCGCAGTTTTAGAAAATCTTCGAATGCCCCGGGCTTGTTGTTTGGGTTACGCAGGAGTGCCGCCGGATGAAGGGTTGCCATCATCAGCACGCCGCTTTTCTCCGTAAAAATGCCATGCTCTTTCATAATCCTGAAATTTGGGTGGATAAGCTTTGCGGCGGCAATCCTGCCAAGGCAGACAATGATTTTCGGCTGGATAAGCCTGAACTGTCCATTAAGCCAGCCAATGCATATTTCCTGCTCTTCCGGAAGCGGGTCGCGGTTCTTAGGCGGCCTGCATTTGACAATGTTTGCAATATAGATATTTTCATTTCTGTTAAGGTCGACCGCATCAAGCATTTTATCGAGGAGCTGGCCGCTGCGCCCGACAAATGGTTTTCCTTGAAGGTCTTCCTGCTCGCCGGGCCCTTCGCCGACGAACATGACTTTAGCTTTTGGGTTGCCTGCCCCGACCACTACGTTTGTCCGTGTTTTGTAAAGGCTGCATTTTTTGCAGCTCAGGCAGGCACTCTCCAATTCTTCCAAGGTTTGATACAAGCTACCGCCGCCTTTCATTTTCTGATTTAATTATATCATATATGCCATAAAAATAAAAAATCCAAAGCAAAATGATTTTTCCGCTGTTCGGCAAGTCCTATATAAAATTTGATTCAGACAGTATTATATCGGGAGGGTTTCAGCCGCATGGGCAGTGCAGAAATTCCCTTTGAAAACAGTTGCCTTTTTACCGGAAATCGGTTATAATAAAAAAGCTGTATAGCTGAATAATAAATGTTTAGTTGTAGAGATGAGCAAGGCAGAAATGCGTGCGATAGGATATGCGGGCGGGCGGGCTCTGCGCGGCGGGGTGCCGTGAACCATGTCAGGCGGGGAACCGAGCAGCATTAAGCGGATTTCCCTGTGCGATGCAGTCGGTCTGTTCGTCCGCATATCCTGCCGCATGAGCCGCGAAGGCGGCCTGCCTTGCCTTTTAATTTATAGGGAGGAGGCAGCCGCTTGTATCAGGTCCTTTACAGAAAATGGCGACCGAAAAAATTTTCGGAAGTTGTTGGGCAACCGCAGGTAACGGTGACTTTGAGAAATGAGCTGGAATCAGGGCGGATTGCGCATGCGTACCTGTTTACAGGTTCGCGCGGGACCGGAAAGACAACTTGTGCCAAAATCCTCGCAAAAGCCGTCAACTGCCTTCATCTGGAAGACGGCGATCCCTGCGGCAAATGTGAGATATGCCGGGGGATAGACAACGGTTCCGTTATGGACGTTGTGGAAATCGACGCTGCAAGCAATAACGGTGTGGAAAATATACGCTCCCTGCGTGAAGAAGCGAATTTTACTCCTGCCGCCGCAAAATACCGCGTTTATATTATCGACGAAGTCCATATGCTTTCTGTGGGGGCGTTTAATGCGCTGCTAAAAACGCTTGAAGAACCGCCTGCCCATGTGATTTTTATACTTGCAACTACTGAGGTGCACAAAATACCGGCGACAATTCTTTCGCGCTGCCAGCGTTTTGACTTTCACCGCATACCGCCAAAGGATATCGCAGACAGGCTGACGTATATCACCGGCGAAGAGAACGCAGAACTTGAGCCGGACGCCGCACTGCTGATAGCGCGCCTTGCTGACGGTGCGCTGCGTGATGCGCTTTCAATCCTCGACCAGTGCCTTGGGCGCACTAAGCATGTAACCGAGCAGACAGTGACTGAAACCGTGGGGCTTGTAGGCAGGGAGCATCTGTTTGTACTTACTGACGCAGTTAAAGACGGTGACTCGTCTAAAGCGCTGGAAGTCGTGGATGAGCTCTATCGCTCATCAAAGGATATGGCGCGCCTTTGTGAGGAGCTTTCCTCACACTTCCGCAGCATGATGCTTATAAAGACAATGAAAGACGCGCGCAGTATTATCGCAGTGCCCGAAACTGAATTTAAAAAACTTGAGCAGCAGGCGCTTTCCACACCGCTTCCGACTATTCTTCACGCGATGGCGACCATGCAGGCAGCCCTTGAAAAGATGTACCGCGGTGGCGACAGGCGCACGATTTTTGAAATGGCGATGATACGCCTTTGTATCCCAAAGCTTGATTCTTCGCCGGACGCATTACTGCGCCGTGTTGAAGCTTTAGAGCAGGGAATGCCGGCAGTGGCATCAGTGCAAAAGCAGGAAGAGCCTGTACGGGTAAAAGCAGCAAAGCCACCAAAAGCAAAAGCTGATAATGCACTGCCGGATAAAGAGGCTTCAGCAACTGATGATGCTAAAGAAAATGTCGATTCAGGCAGCCTGCAGAGCAAAGCAAAAAAGCTGGAAGAATGGCCTGAAATACTGCAGGTGGTAAAAACGTTTTCCAAATCTGCCGGTGCGGCATTTACAGGGTCTAACGCATATGTGAGCGGTGAATTTGTCCTTATAGATGCAAAGACACAGTTCGCGCTGAAACTGCTGCGGCAGCCGAGCCAGCGAGACAATATCAGGCAGGCTATAAAGCAGGTCACGGGAAAATCGTTCAAGCTTGGGCCTTATAAAAAAACTGATGGCAGCAAGAAAGCAGATGACCCGCTTGACAGGCTTGCGGAAGACGCTAAAAGGGAAGGCATAGAGGTCATAAAAAAGTAGCGGGAGGAGATTATCAATGAAAGCAAGATTACCGAAAGGCTACGGTGGAGGCGGCGCTTCCAATCTTCAGCAACTCGCCCGCCAGGCGCAGAAACTTCAGGAGCAGATGAGCCAGGTGAACTCTGAACTCGAAGAAAAAGAGTATACGGCTTCATCAGGCGGCGAGGCGGTGAAGGCGACTGTCACAGGGAAAATGGAAGTTAAATCAATTGAGATTAAGCCGGAAGTTGTTGACCCGGATGATGTTGAAATGCTTTCTGACCTTGTGATGGCTGCTGTGAATGAAGCACTGCGCGCGGCGGTTAAAGACAAATCTGACAGTATGGAAGAACTTTCTGGCGGCCTTAATGTGCCGGGTCTGCTTTGATTTATGGCTTATTATCATATCGCATCGCTTTCGAAACTGGTCGAGCAGTTCGAACGCCTCCCGGGCATTGGTTATAAAAGCGCCCAGCGGCTTGCATATTATATTCTTGGCCTCTCCGACGAAGAAGTGAAACAGTTTGCTGACTCTATCCTTGAAGCACATGAAAAAATACATATGTGCAAAATATGCTGCAATTTGACTGACGAGGAATTATGCTCGATTTGCCGCAATCCGGATAGGGATCATGCGACTATCTGTGTCGTTGAAAATCCGCGTGACGTGGTTGCAATGGAACGCACCCGTGACTATAACGGAACATATCACGTACTTCACGGTGCCATTTCGCCTTTAAATGGTGTGGGCCCGGACCAGCTTCGGATAAAGGAGCTTTTAAACCGTATAAAAGACAATACAGTAAAAGAGGTTATAATGGCAACAAACCCCACAGCTGAGGGCGAAGCCACTGCCATGTATGTTTCCCGACTCCTGAAGCCGCTGGGAGTAAAAGTGACACGCCTTGCATACGGAATACCCGTAGGCGGAGATTTGGAATATGCTGATGAAGTGACGCTTGCTCGTGCACTTGAAGGCCGAAGCGAACTTTAGGCGCATTCGTTATAAAACTTCTTGACTTTAGCCTTAAAATGTGTTATTCTCAGTATCCCGACAGAATGGAGGCTCTTGATGGCAAGGGAATCGTTGAAAACAATCGCAAGGAATAAAAAAGCTTTTCATAATTACTTTGTGAAAGAGTCACTGGAGGCCGGAATTGAACTCTGCGGAACAGAAGTGAAATCCGTGCGCAAGGGTCAGGTGAATCTTAAGGATTCGTGGTGTTCTGTTAATAATGGGGAACTTCTCATTAACGGTATGCATATAAGCCCATATGAGCATGGTAATATTTTTAATCAGGATCCGGTGCGTGTGCGCCGCCTTTTGCTCCATAAGAGAGAGACGATGCGTTTATACGGCCTGATGAAGCAGGATGGATATGCACTTATACCACTTTCGGTTTATTTTAAAGGGTCGCTTGTAAAAGTGCAGGTTGGCCTTTGCAAAGGTAAAAAGCTGTATGATAAGCGTGCCGATATGGCTGTGCGTGCTGCAAAGCGTGATATTGAGCGCGCAATGAAGGAACGTAACCATTAGTCTGCAATTCAAGAATTTTATATATGGGGATGTAAAGGCTTCGACGGAGGCAGTGAACCATAGTAAGCGAGCAGCGCCGCGGAACGCTATATTTTCGCAAAAAAGAAATAACTAACAAAGATTCTAACGCTAACTATAATTACAATTATGGGATGGCGTACGCGGCCTAATTAGGCTGCCGTCCTTACTGAGAGCACCGCGGCTTGGATAAGGGCGTCGATTAGCGGTGAACGTGAGCCAAGGAACGCCTTTACTTTGGCCATGATTTAAAGGCTACCAAAGCAAGAAGCCTGCCAGTGGGCGTCTTGCCGAGGAAATTTTAAAACATTGGCTACGCTCGTAGAAAGCTTTGGCAAATCACCTTCGGACACGGGTTCGACTCCCGTCATCTCCACCATGAACTAAGCACTGTATCACAAGATATGGTGCTTTTTCTTATACTTATTATCGACATATTGTATATGTAAAAGCGTATGGCACAATGGGTAGACATTTAGGTAGACATTTAAAAATCAACGTGCTATAATTTTACTATTAGGTAGACATTTGTGAAAGCTGGGTAGACATTATGGCACGAACAAAAGTGGAGAAAAACATTTCTTATGACAGCGGAAAAAAACTATATTATGTCAATATGGATTATGGAAAAGATGAAAGCGGAAAGCGCATCAAGAAAACAAAAACGTATCATTCAAAAACAGAAGCAAGAGAAGCATTAAAAGAGTTTGAAGCTGATAAGACAAAGAATCAATTGGTTTTGCCTAAGAAAGAGACATTGGCAGAATTCCTGCAATACTGGATGGAAAATGTTGTTAAGCCGTATCGAGCGCAGACAACCTGTTATTTCTATAAAAACATGATTAATAAGTATACAATACCGCTGTTGGGAAATATCCCAATACAGGAAATTAAGCCGAGTCAGATTCAAAAATACTATACAACGCTTTTGAAAGAGAAGCATCTTTCACCAAATACTGTTAGAAAGCATCATGATATGCTTCATCTTGTTTTTAGTGTAGCAGTTAAACAGGATATTCTTTTACGCAATCCGGTTGAAAGAGTTGAGACTCCGCAAAAACAGCACCATGAAGCAAAGTTCTATGATCTGGAATTGCTTAAGCAGCTATTTGCCATAGTGAAAAATACAGAGATGGAAATACCGGTTAAGTTGGCTGGGGGGGTAGGCCTTAGGCGTGAGGAGATTTGTGGCTTAAGGTGGGAACATGTTGATTTCGATAACTGTAAAATAAGGATTTGTGAAGCACGAACGATTGCCGGTTCTGAAATTGTAAATAAAGATACAAAAAACAGAACATCAAATAGAACCCTAGCAATTTCAACTGATATAGCTGAATTATTACTCAAAGAAAAAAACAGGCAAGAAAAGAATAAGCAGTATTTAGGCGATTTGTATGAAGACAGCGGATACGTTGTAGTCCGCGATGATGGAAAACCATATAGGCCAAATTACTTGTCAGAAAAATTTAAGAAAATAATTGATAATAACAAATTGCAGAAACTTACCTTGCATGGTTTGCGGCACACATTTGCCAGTGTGGCAAACTCGTTAGGCATAACACTGTATGAAATCGGTAAGGTTTTAGGACATTCTACTCCGTCAACAACTGGAATGATTTACACACATATGTTTGACAATACCCATGAGGCAACTCTTGAAAAGGTTGCAGAAGCAGAGAATAAGAAGGACAAAGAGGAATAGCCGCTGTGGTTATTTCTCTTTTATGTATACCATTTCACTATCAAAAGATAATTTTGTGCCCGAACCGAACAATTTATTTACTTATTTCTGCAAGTATAATATTATTAGATGTATAGTGTAATTTTGGGGGCGTTATTTCCGTGAAACAATTTTACATCAAAACTGAACTTGCAAAAAAGCCAATAAAATAGGGCACTTTACCGAACACGTTACCGAATTTAGAAAGGGGTATAAAATGAGTCGACTTTTGAATGGCGAATATCTAGATTACCTAAATAAAGTATTATCTATGCATGCACAAAAATCCTTAGAATGTTTTGTTGACAAATTGGTGAAAGACAATGACCCTGACGATGTATTATTAACTCCGAAGGAATATGCAGATTTAGAAGAAACCAAAAAAGATAATGAAGTTATATCCAACAATGTAATGGTCAAGCGTTTTTG
>DHSD01000019.1 GCA_002411365.1 Ruminococcaceae bacterium UBA5295 | reverse complement strand
CAAGTGTCAGAACCTATAGGGCTTTCAGCTAAAATATGTGACCGGCCGCCTCAGGGCAGCGATATCTGCACACGTATTCCAGAAAGTGTGAGTTCACTTTATGGGACGGAATTTGATTATACAGGATGCCACGCCATATATGCAACAATCGGGCTGTTTACAATAGTACAGCTTGTGCGCACTGTGCCGCTGCTTGTGCCAACTTATGAGTTCTGTGTGCCTGAAAAAGAATGCCCGCCTACAACCGACAGCCCACGCGAAATGTTCAGCCGCATTGACTTCCCGACAAGCGACTTTTTCCCGCCAAATGTTGCCGATGCATGTGCGAAAGATGCAAATGCGGAAATCCACAGCAAGAACAGCAAGAAATGATATCTTTTGGTAGTGCGGGCCAAAGAAACTGTTGCTGGCGGATTTAAAATGGTGAGCATACAGCAGCAACATACTTGAAGCAGGATAATGCGTTTTGAAACGGACTTTGCAAGCCCGCTCAAAGCGCATTTTTTAGAGTTTTGTACAGCTTTAAATGTATAAAATACGCCAGGTTGCTGCTATTTTAAAAACTTTATTTTGCCGTTTAGACATAATATACAAATATAATATAGAATATTTGTAATTATATGGGATTTATTTTTCCAATAGAGTATGGTATAACTTAATCAAATTAAATATAGAAGAATAGAAAAGTATGTTGAAAATATGTTATGCCAGAGGCATCCAACCCCAAAATGTATTTTCATAATGCAACCGATTGCGCTGCTGGAAAAGCGCAATCCCGTAAAATTCGGTACAAGCAGATAATAAGGAGGAAGCTATGTTAAAAAAGGTAAGCAAACAGTGTTTAAGCGTTCTGCTGTCATTACTCATTGGACTTTCTGCGTTTATTGG
The DNA here is from genome assembly GCA_002411365.1 of Ruminococcaceae bacterium UBA5295. GTDB lineage: Bacteria > Bacillota > Clostridia > Oscillospirales > Acutalibacteraceae > Thermocaproicibacter. The sequence continues at coordinate 4,101 of DHSD01000019.1, read as the reverse complement.
TGTCCCTTTGAATGCATCTGCGGCAGAAACAGCACCAAAGGTAAATGACAGGGTATCGTTAGTTACCGACAGCGGCAAAACAGACAGCCAGATGTCCCTTTATGCGGGCGGCATCTATGAGTCATGTGTTAAGCTCAGTGCCGGTGTGCATGCTTATACGGTTAAAGTCAACGGCAGCGCAAAAGCCACAGATGTTTCGGTGAATGTACCGAAGGAAGAGAATGTCTACATACGCTATTATTCACGCGGTACCTCAGACACTGATGTGAAAAACGGCACTGTCGATTCTGTTAACAATGCCGGTCACTTCAAAACATCGGCAACGTTAACAGGCAGTTTGGGTTCAATCGGCGCTGAGCTTGGCATAAGCGACTGGGCGCCGAATGATACAGACGGTGACCTCGTTTATCTCGGCGGAGGACGGTACTCTAAAACTTTTACATTCCGGGAGACAAAAAATGAGGTAGATATCCAATATAAAGTAGCTTACAACCATGCGTGGAGTAACGGCGAAACCGGAAGCAATGTTGTTATGAAAGTGCCTGCCGGTTCAACATCATTTACTGTTTTTGCCGATTATCTGCAGGGCGTATGTACCAATTCTATAAACGAGCCTGCAATAAATATTTATCAAAGCGATGCGACTGTAGGCAATATTTCCAAGCCCGCTTTTACAACGGCAGTGTCGCTTATAGGGACCGTACGCGGCAACAGCGGCACGTGGAATGCAGGCGCTGATGGCTGGAATTTTTCACAGGTTACCAAAAGCCTTTACATATTCAGCAAGACATTCGACAAAGGTTCATATCAGTACAAAGTCGTCTTCGACAAGAAAAGCTGGTATGATAAAATTACAGGAAATATTAGCTTGAATATCGAACGTAACGGCACAAATGTCGTTTTTCTGTATGATGCGTCATCGCAGGCACTTTGCGATACAGTGAACAATTACAACGCTGTTTCTGAAGCGCTCGGCTATCAGTCTGCTCCGGCAAAGGCGAAAGTAGTCAACAATGCAAACGGAACGACGAAATTTATTTTCCCTGGCACGTTGACGGATAAAATTTCTCTGACTTATGCACCAAAATCTTCTCCTGATAAAGCAAAGACGGTCTCACTTTCTGCAGAAAAAGATACAAACGGTACATTTAGCGGAGCATTTACAAGTGAGAACATATATTTTGGCGATGGGGCACTGGACTACATTTACTTTTATATGGTGAATGGTGCAAGAACGCTTGATCCCTCACAGAAGGAAACTTATACATATAAAGATAAAGAGTATTCCGTTTATACACGTGGCGCTTTTGCAGGGCGTGTAATAAATGTACCGGGTACACTGCCGGGGAAATCATGGGATTCTGCTTCGAACCAGATGACATATAAAGGCAATGGACTTTATTCGCTCACATTTAAAAATGTGACACCGGCTAATTATCAGTATAAAATCGCAGCAGACGGAAAATGGGATGAGAACTATGGCATGTATGGCAAGGCCGGCGGTGACAATATAAGCCTTACCGTAAGCAGCAAGCAGGATGTGACAGTTTATTACAGTGATATAACTCATCTTTCCGTGACATCGCTGAATTATATATTTGCTGACCTCAGCCTTGCAGGAACAGGTGTGCCGTTCAGCACAAAACTGACTGACGACGGATTGACAGGCATTTATAAAGCGACAGTTTCTTTTCCTGCAGGAACATATCCAGATATCAAGATAAACTGGAGCAATAAATCGGGTGGGGCTGCATCGTATGCTGTAAGTTCATTTACACTTGCAGATGCAAAAGATGTCACTTTCTATTTCGACCCTTCAACCGAACTGTATTATTCAAATGCTTCTGACCTCAAGATCAACAGCAAGAACGTGTACTACAATACACAGAACAGCAAGTATAAAAGTACTTACGGTGCGGTTGAGCAGAATAAGCAAGTCATATTTACAATCCAGACGGGCGATGATGTGGCAGAAGCCTATTTATTCATAAAAGGTCCTGAAAATAAGCGTATTGCTATGAAAAAAGGCTCTGCCGCCGACGGAAAAATCATGTGGAGCACGACACAGAGATTTGCGTCAATTGGCCAGTATACATATTACTTTGGGCTGGCAAATGGTAATGATGTTAAAATTTATTGTGATGACGACGGATATTATGGGAGTGGAAAACTTACTGACCTAAGCAGCGTTTTGCCTTATGATTTGGTGGTTTACAAAGCAGGATACAAAACGCCTGACTGGATGAAAAATGCGGTGATTTATCAGATATTCCCAGACCGCTTCTACAATGGCGATACGTCAAATGATAAGGCACAGACAAGCGCACGCGGTGCTACAAAATATGAGCTATTGAATGACTGGAGTAAATACCCTGAAAATCCGGAACAGGAGAGCTTGCATGCGGCTGAGTATCCGAAACAGGCATATAAAGGCGATGGCATATGGGGCAACGAGATTTACGGCGGTGACCTTAAAGGAATCACGCAGAAGATAAACTATCTGAAAAAACTTGGAATAAACGTGATTTACATTAACCCGATTTTTTCTTCAGTGTCAAGCCACAGGTATGATACGACGGATTACAGAAAAATCGATCCTATTCTCGGTACTGAAGGCGATTTTGCCGAGCTTTGCAAAACGGCTAAGGCAAACGGCATGCATGTAATTCTTGACGGCGTTTATAACCACGTTTCCGATGACTCGATTTACTTCGACCGTTACTACAAATATGTCGGAAATGATGGAAAAGTTGGTGCTTACCCATACTGGGCATATGTTTATGATTATATGGCAGAGCATGCCGACGCAACCCAGGATGCAGCTGAGGCTGCTGCCACAGCATATTTTAAAGGCTATGGTGTGACGGACTTTACTTATACAAAATGGTTTACGATAACGAAAAAGCCAATTTTGGACCAGACTACTCAGAAGCCAATTCAGGATACAATTGGCGAACGCAAAGGCAAAGATGTTTATGGCTATGAAGGATGGTGGGGCTATGACTCAATGCCTGTTATAAAAGCTACGAATGGTTCAGAATACCAAACGCCAGGATGGGCAGACGAGATGGTAGACGGCCCAGATTCTGTAGCAAAATACTGGATCAGTAAAGGCTCTGACGGTTGGCGCCTTGACTGCGCAAACGAAGTTTCAGATGAAACATGGCAGAAGTTCCGCAGTTCAGTGAAAGCACTTGGCAATGACAACGTCATTATTGGAGAAATATGGGACGATGCAACGAAATATCTGCTCGGCGATATGTACGATTCGTGCATGAACTATCAGTTCCGCAATGATATACTTGCATATGCAAGGGGAGGCAGTTCGGCTGAATGTGCGAAAAAACTTGAAAAGTTGCGCGAAAGGTATCCATCGGAAGCATTTTACACTATGATGAACCTTCTGGATTCACACGATACTACGCGCCTGCTCTCATATCTTGACGGTATAGATGATGACCGCAGCCAGAAAGATATTGCACATGCTTTCCCAACTTATGCGGCAACGTCTGATGCTGCAAAGAAGAAGCAGTATATGGCAGCCCTTCTTCAGTTTACTTACCCGGGTGCCCCTACTGTTTACTATGGCGATGAAGTTGGCATGGTAGGCGCTGATGATCCAGATGACCGTCGCACAATGGACTGGAGCGGAAGCAATCAGAGTTTGTTTAACTGGTACGCAAAACTTATTTCAATAAGGAAAAGTTACGCTGCACTCCGTACTGGCAGCATTTCAATGCTCAAAACAGGTGACGACGCTATAATGTCTTATATCCGTGCCGACAGTAAGAACCAGCTCTTGATAGCAGCAAACAATAGTTCTAAACCTGTCACTGTAACCCTTGATGCTTCAGCTATAAAAGCCGATACGCTTGTTGATATGGTTACAAATAAGGCTGTGCCAAAAAGCAATGGGTTCGTAACCATAACGGTTCCGGCATATTATGGTACAATTTTAGCAGACAAGGCATTATCACCCACACCGCCTAAACCAATTAATGATTATGTCAGTGATACAACATACGATTTTAGTGTAAACAGTGCATATACATTTAAAATTACATCAAGAAACGGCAGGACCCCTGACTTCACAGTTGGCAC
>DHSD01000028.1 GCA_002411365.1 Ruminococcaceae bacterium UBA5295 | reverse complement strand
CCCTTGGCTACAGCCCAATATAAAGGTGCGGTCTTTGCACCGCACCATAAATTTCTCTTGGGGTGGGTAGAGGGATTCGAACCCACGGTCTCCAGTGCCACAAACTGGCGCGTTAACCAGCTACGCTATACCCACCATACTGATTACTGGTGCGCCAAAAGGGACTCGAACCCCTGACCCACTGCTTAGAAGGCAGTTGCTCTATCCACCTGAGCTATTGGCGCAAATTGGAGCGAGTGATGGGAATCGAACCCACACAACCAGCTTGGAAGGCTGGTGTTCTGCCACTGAACTACACTCGCATTTCAGCAACGAGTATTAGTATAACACAGTTCGGCAGCATTTGTCAACCTTAACGCTCTAATTTACGCATGCTTAAAGCCCTTATTAAATTTTAGTAAAGCCAAGCCCAATCCCATTTTCTTCACTTGCCGTAATGGAAATGCCTGAGATAGTCTCATCGCAGTTTTCAATCAGCAGAGAGGCTATGCGATCCTCCACTTCACGGCGGATGATGTTGCGCAGGTCACGCGCTCCGCTTTTACCGCCTATGGCATGCTTCGCAAGCCATTCTGTTGTCTTATCGTCGTAAATGAGGCTGATACTGCGTTCCTGAAGCGAAGAGACATATTCGTCCAGCATAAGATGCGCGATTTTTTCAAAATCGTTTACGTCAAGCTGGCGGAATACAATAGTCTCATCAACACGGCTGAGAAATTCAGGGCGCAAAAATTCAGACAGCGCTTTCATGGCTTTTTCGCGGCTGGCATTTTCCTGGCTGCGCGCAAAGCCGAGGGCACTCTCCTGATTTTCACTGCCCGCATTTGACGTCATAATTATAACCGTATTTTCAAAGTTAACGTTGCGGCCGTGCGAATCAGTGATATGCCCTTCGTCAAGGATCTGAAGAAGGATATTCATCACATCAGGGTGCGCTTTTTCAATCTCATCAAACAATATCACAGAGTATGGGCGTCGGCGCACTTTTTCAGTAAGCTGGCCGGCCTCATCATATCCCACATATCCCGGAGGAGAACCGATAATACGCGAAACTGAATACTTTTCCATGTATTCTGACATATCGAGCCTTATAAGAGTCTCCGGCGTATCAAACAGTTCGCTTGAAAGCACTTTTGCAAGCTCAGTTTTACCTACGCCTGTAGGGCCTACAAAGATAAATGAAGCAGGCCTGCGCCTTGGGCTTATCTGTACCCTGTTGCGGCGTATAGCCGCAGCTACAGCTGCCACGGCTTCTTTCTGGCCTATAACCCTGCTGTTTAATGTATCTTCAAGATTTGAGAGTTTTTTAAGTTCATTCTCCTGTATACGGCTTGCAGGTATGCCGGTCCATAATTCTATTACCTTAGCAACATCAGATTCTTCAACCTGAGTGCCGAGTGCGGCAGGAGCTAATTCTTTTTCCTTAACTCCGAGTTTCGAAAGGCTAACACGCACATCAGCCAACTTTTCATAGTCAGGCTCTGCACCCGCAGCCGTCATCTCCTCTTCTTCTTCATGGAGATGGTCAAGACTGTCGCGCACCTCGTCGTACTCTTCCATTGACTTGTTGCGCAGAGCAGCACATGCACATGATTCATCGAGCAAATCAATAGCCTTGTCTGGGAGGAAGCGGTCATTGATATACCTTTCTGAAAGGGTAACAATACGCTTCACTATATGCTCTGAAATATGCACACGGTGATAGTTTTCATAATAGCCTTTTATACCCATAAGGATACGGTTAGTATCGGCGATTGAGGGTTCCGGAATTGTAACAGGCTGAAAGCGCCGTTCAAGCGCAGCATCTTTTTCTATATATTTGCGGTATTCTGAAAACGTCGTCGCACCTATGACCTGAATTTCGCCGCGGGAAAGCGCCGGCTTGAGAATATTAGCCGCATTCATCGAGCCTTCGGCATCGCCAGTCCCAACAAGGTTGTGTACCTCGTCGATAAACAGGACAATATTGCCTTCTGCCTTAACTTCTTCAAGCAGGCCTTTAATGCGGTTTTCAAATTGGCCGCGGAACTGCGTGCCGGCGACAAGTGCCGTCAAATCAAGCAGATGAATTTCTTTCTTCTTAAGTGCAAACGGAACACTTCCATTTGCTATGCGGATTGCAAGCCCTTCCGCAATTGCTGTTTTTCCTACACCTGGTTCACCGATAAGGCAAGGGTTGTTTTTTGTACGGCGGCAAAGTATCTGTATTACCCGAGAAATTTCTTTTTCACGCCCAATAACAGCATCTATCTTCCCCGCTTTAGCCTTTGCCGTTAAATTGGTGCAGTACGAGTCCAGATATCTGCGCTTTGTTTTGTGTTTCATGTGGGTTTGTTTCCTTGGCGATTCATTTTTCGGGCCGCCTCCTTGCGTTGGTTCGGAAGGATTGGCAGGCATCCCCGGAAAAATATTCTGTATAAACGGGAATGTGGCTGCACCCCCCGGGACAAAACCATTTATGGAATTCTCATCTGGATTATCGCCGTTAGAATCTGTATTTTCCTGATTACTTATCATATCATTGAGTTCAGACTCCATAGCTTCCATCTGATCATCTGTAATTCCCATTTTGTCCAAAAGATCGTTAACCGGCTTAATACCAAGCTCTTTTGCGCATACAAGGCACAGCCCTTGGCTTTCTTTTATGTTACCAGTCGGCGAGATAAAAACAACCGCCGGCCTTTTATGGCATCGCGAACACATAATCATGGAGCTCACTTCTTTTCTCACATATTAAAATGATACATTCTTTTCGATATCTATTTTATCATAGCAGGCAATACTATATTTTACAAATATATGACTAAGCTTTCTTTTTTTTATCCATTACTTCCTGAATATCCAGATTATACTTAGGGTCATCAGAATGCATAATCATAAAGTAAACTTTAGCATAGCGCACAAGGGCATAGATCATTGCTGCCGCAGTAATTGAAAGCAAAATTATCGAAAGTTTAATGTTCTCATAATTCCATATGCATTTAAGGCCGAAAATAATGCCGAACGAAACATAAAATAACACAGTTGCCAGTTTGCCATACCATTTTGAGCCGCCAGGTTTCTTTTTATTCTTGCTTATTAAAATTACCGCACCTGTTATCATCAAAACTTCTTTTACAATGAAAACAGCAAGCACAGGAATTAGGATCGGCTCTTTAATAGAAAAGCACACAGCAACCGACGCCTGCGTAAGTTTATCAAAAAGCGGGTCAAGCATCTCCCCAAGCTCGGTAAACTGATGGAATTTGCGCGCAATGAGCCCATCAAGCATATCGGTAATGCCCGAAACGGCGAGAATTATAAAGGCAATAAGGTATCTGTCGTTCATGAAATAATAAACAAACGGAATAATAAGAAAGCAGCGAATAAGAGTGAGTGTGTTTGGTACGTTAAAATTTTTATTCCAGTTTTGTTTTTTCATTCCTGCCTACCTCGTTCAAAAGTTTAGATTGAAACAGGTCATAAACCGGATTATGGCCGTAAACGGTCTGGTAAATCCGTGAAAAAGCAACTTTCTGCATAGGCTGCCTGATTGCCGGAAAAATATTGGTCGGAAGCGACACCCGCAGGACAGCGCAAAGAAGCAAAACTATCACGGCACCTTTGCAAAATCCAAATATTCCCCCAAGAAGGGCATTTATCTGCTTGAGGACCGGCAGGCGGAAGATGAAGTTCAGCAAAGACGCAACCAACTGTATAAGTACCTCAAAAAGAATAAACAGAATAACGACGGCCAGCATTTTCGACGCAATCGGCTCCCTCAGCCATTTAGGAGATGAATTGCCTAAAAATTTCAGCATCCAGCCTGCAAAATCCGCTGAATATTTTACCGCACATACCAGTGCCACAATCCCACCGGCAAAATCGACAAGTGAGCGTATAAATCCTCTTCGCAAACCCGATATGACGGAAAAAATCAGGATAGCTGCCATAATAATATCCGTAACAGTTTCCAAAAATTATACCTCCGGCAAAAATGTTAATATACCATGAAAAATATAACACAAAACAGAAATTTTCACAAGCCGTTGTTATTGGTGCCTTACAATCCGTATTTCCGAGATTCCGAGAACATAAGCAGAACTTTCATCTTTCATGGCAACCGCGCAGGCATCACTGCCGGCCGGGCATTGCGCAGCAGAACCTGAGCCGACCGATACAAAGTAAAGGCCCTGTTCTGTAAGGACAGCTGCCGTCTGCCCAAAAAGTGAAACAGAACGTATTTTGCTGCTGAACTGATGTGTGCAGGCAGGTGTGCCAGTTTTGCTGAGCACAACAAATTTCTGCTTTTCAGAGCCCTCATAAGGCATAAGCCCGAGTGCAAGACGCCCTCCGTCCGAGCCATATGATGTCAGCTTAGAGCCATCGTAACTGTATTCGGATTTTGCACCGGAAAACGGGTTGAGTATAAGCGCAGACTTGTCCCCCACCGCATCCACTTCATTTTCAGTATCCCAAAACACGGCGCTGAGAAGGTTTCCGCCGCTTACCGTTTCTGGGCGTGTCGTTTTGCCGCTGCTAAGGTCAATTATATAAACGGCTGAGACAAGATCTCCGCCGCTTGCCGAAACACCTGTCACGGCCGCGCGCGTGCCTTCAGGATTAAGGGCCACTGCTGTAGGGTAATAATCAGAAAACCAGTAGTAAGAGCCTGTCTTGCCCGAAGGCAAGTATGAAGTAAGCATCCCACAGTAACCGTTTGCTGTAGATATCAGTGCGTATGCGCCGTTCGGTGCAGCATCACCGCCAATGATATTCTGCGCCGAGCTCTTTTTATTTGACGCGCCGCCAACAGTATCGAGCTGGTATTCCTTTCCGCCTATATCATAGAGAAGGATATGTGAGCCTCCCGCGCACACAGCCGGGCTACTGTAGCTGTGCTGGTTGTTAAGCAGCTCTTTGCCGGACGGAGTGCATACAGTAAGCGATGTATCGCTCGCAAACACAATGTTTTTACCTGAAGAAAAAAAGTTCTGCGGCAAAACAGAAGAGCCTGAAAATGTTTTTGGAAATCCCCCTCCACTGCCAATGCCTACTATGCCGCTTTTGACCCACTGAACGACATTTTCAGGTGCAAGGTTGTTCCGGTTATACCACCCAAGCACTGCAATCGCGCAAAGTGCAAGGATAACTATCACACGGTAAATCCAGCGCTGGGGACGCGGCCCTGAAACTTTTTTATTTTTTTTAACCGCGCGCCTCGTATCAAGAGGTGCAGTATCAAGCCTGTCATCCCTATCGTTCATCAAAATTCACGCCCCTGTAAAAGACTTTCGTCAGGAAAAGCCCTTGAGGTGGTGCCGTCGGGCCGGCTGCCGAGCGGTCCTTTGCATTAATGATGTCAGCAACTTCCTCTGGCTTAAGTTTGCCCTGCGCAACCCAGAGCATTGTGCCTACCATTATGCGCACCATGTGGTAAAGAAAGCCATCAGCTGCAATGGAAAAGCGTATTTCTTCCCCATCACGGTTCCAGTTGGCTTTGGTTACCGTACGCGCCATATTGCTGGATTTGCGGGAATCTGCGGCGCAAAACGAAGTGAAATCATGCGTGCCAACAAATTCAACTGCAGCATTGTTCAGGCGCTGAAGGTTAAGCGGATACCAGTAATGAAGCGTATAGTTGCGGAGAAACGGCTCACGCGTTCTGCTGTTCCAAATGCGGTAAACATATTCTTTACCTGTGCATGAGTAGCGCGCATGGAAATTTTCAGGCACTTCACGGCATGAAGTAACTGCAATATCATCCGGCAGAAAATGGTTAAGCGCGCCTGCCAGTCTTTCGCATGGAATCGTTTTCTCCGTATGGAAACTTACACAGTATTTAAGCGCATGGACGAATGCGTCGGTCCTGCTGCAGCCTTTGACGTCCGGCCGGCTACCGAGGATTTTTTCCAGCGCATCCTGCAGTACCTGCTGAACAGTCACGGCATTCTGCTGAACCTGCCAGCCATGGTAATTCGTCCCGTCAAAGCAGATGGTAAGCATTAAATTGCGCATAAAGCCCTCCGTTTCTACCTGAGTTCATGAAGTGCGGCAGGAAATTTTGCGGCACAGAAAATAACTGCAGCGCAAAAAACAGCTGTGCAGGCAATAGCGGCGCTGTCAAGATTTGTCATATGCAACTGCTTCATCTTCGTGCGGCCTTCACCGCCATGGTAGCAGCGGCACTCCATAGCCATGGCAAGGTCATATGCCCGCCGAAATGAAGAGACAAACAGCGGAATGAGTATGGGTATCATCGCATGTATGCGCTGGGTTACGCCGCCGCTTTCCAAATCTGCACCGCGCGCTTTCTGGGCATTCATAATCTTATCGGTCTCTTCGAGCAGCGTTGGCACAAACCTCAGTGCGATAGTCATCATCATGGCAATCTCATGCACCTTCACATGAAGCGCTTTAAGCGGCTTCATAATGCGTTCAAGCGCATCCGTTAAGTCTGTAGGCGATGTGGTAAAGGTCAGCACCGAGCTGTAAAGTATAAGGCTCACTATGCGTATGGAAACAAACAGTGCATTGCATATGCCGCCGTCGGTAACCTGCATAAATCTCCATTGCCAGATTACATGGCCGCTGCCGTAAAACAGGTTAAGCACACCGGTAAAAAGCACAATGAACAAAATAGCCTTAAGGCTTTTGAAATACTGCTTCAAAGGCACGCCTGACAGAAGCAGTATGGCAAACATAAGTGCCACCATAATAAGGAGGCCTTCGAAATTAGAAGCGACAAAGATGAAAATTATGAACACAAATGTCAGGGCTATCTTCACCCGCGGGTCCATGCGGTGTATAAGCGAATGGCCTGGAATATACTGGCCAAGTGTTATGTCACGCGCCACGGTGCGCATCCCCTTTCTTAAGCAGAGGGCGAAGTTCTTTAACCGCTTCGTCTACCGTAAGGACGGGATGAACCGGGTAGCCTTTTTCCTGCAATGTCAGCAGAATACCCGTAACCTGCGGCACACGCAGACCCATTGACTCAAGCTCCCTGCCGTGGGAAAACACATTGGCAGTTGTGTCAAGCATAACTGCTTTCCCCGCGTTCATCACAAGCACCCTGTCTGCAAAGCGCGCGATATCCTCCATGCTGTGTGAAACAAGAAGTATCGTATTCCCGCGCTTTTTCCGGTAGTCTGAAATCTGCTCAAGCAGCCTGTCCCTGCCCTGTGGGTCAAGTCCGGCCGTCGGTTCGTCTAAAATAAGCACGTCCGGATCCATCGCAATAACCCCTGCAATAGCGGCGCGGCGTTTCTGGCCGCCTGAAAGTTCAAACGGACTTTTATCGAGCAGTTCCTCGGGCAGGCCAGCAAACTGCGCGGCCAGGCGCGCACGCTTTTCTACTTCCTGTTTGTCAAGCCCCATGTTCCCTGGCCCAAAGCATATATCTTTGAGCACTGTCTCCTCAAAAAGCTGGTGCTCCGGATACTGGAACACCATGCCGACCTGAAAACGGACACTGCGTATTTTTTTCGGTTCTTCCCAAATATCTTTCCCATTTAGAAGCACAGTGCCCTTAGTTGGGCGAAGGAGGCCGTTAAGGGTTTGGATAAATGTAGATTTTCCCGAACCGGTATGGCCTATAATGCCGAGAAATTCCCCTTTTTTCACACCAATGCTGACATTATCAACGGCTGTTTTTTCAAATGGTGTCCCAGCACCATAGGTATAAGTGAGGTTTTTTGTTTCAATGACAAACATCAAATTCTCCCAAGTTTATCGATTAAGCAGAGGTTCCAGAGCAGCAACGCATTCATCGCTGTTGAGCACACATTCCGGAAGGTCATACCCTTCTTTGCGCAGCCGCCAGGCAAGCTCGGTAGCCTGCGGCACGTCGAGCTCATGCTGCTTAAGGAGCTCGACCTGCGAAAAGACTTCACGCGGCGTTCCCTGAGTCAGGATTTTTCCCTCGTCCATAATTACAACACGGTCTGCACCGACGGCCTCATCCATATAATGCGTAATGAGCACTATGGTGATACCATTTTCCTTATTCAGCTTGTGGATAGTGTGCAGCACCTCGTCGCGGCCGCGCGGATCAAGCATTGCCGTCGGCTCGTCAAGCACAATGCAGTCGGGCTCCATGGCTATTATGCCCGCGATTGCTATGCGCTGCTTCTGCCCGCCGGAAAGTTTATACGGTGCGCTCAAGCGGTAATCATACATCTCAACAGCTTTCAGCGCGTCATCGACACGCTTCCTTATCTCCGGAGGAGCAATGCCGAGATTTTCAGGGCCAAACGCGACATCCTCTTCAACAATGCTTGCAACGAGCTGGTTGTCCGGATTCTGCAGCACAAGCCCGACACGGCGGCGGATTTCGATTTTCAGCGCTTCATCCATTGTGTCGAGGCCATCGACGTAAACCTTTCCGCCGCACGGCAGCAGCAACGCATTGAGATGCTTTGCCAGCGTAGATTTTCCTGAGCCGTTATGGCCGAGCAGCGCAATGAATTCGCCTTTTTTAATATCGAGGGAAACGCCGTGCAGGACTTCATCTTTTTCTTCGCCCTCATTGCTTTCATATGCAAACGTTACATTTTGTGCTGAAATATAGCTCATTGCATGTCCTTTCGAAAATTCAATCAGACTGCCATATTGCCGTGCTGCCGCATGGGAGCACAAGACCCGTTTCCGTCACAGGCAGACCAATCTCGTCTGAAGATATTTTCCCGCCGAATTTACGCATCACCGTGAGTCCAAGCATATATTCCATTACAGCAGGCGAAAGGCCTGTACTATAAGAGTTCAACATGAAAAACAGCGGGTGCGGCGAAAGCACCGGCATACACATCTGCACAAGCGCGTAAAGCTGCTCTTCAAGCTTCCACGTTTCGCCTTTTGGGCCGCGCCCATAAGACGGCGGGTCCATGATTATAGCATCATACATATGGCCGCGGTGCTGTTCGCGCTTTACAAATTTGCCGCAGTCATCCACAAGCCAGCGCACCTGCCGGCCGGCAAGGCCGGATTCCTCGGCGTTTTCCTTTGCCCATGCCACCATGCCTTTTGAAGCGTCAACATGGCACACGGCAGCGCCCGCGCTCAGGCAGGCAAGTGTTGCAGCACCGGTGTAACCAAACAGGTTCAAAACGCTTACAGGCCTGCCGGCATCCTTTATCTTTTTCACGGCAAATTCCCAGTTTACCGCCTGCTCCGGAAAAATGCCGGTGTGTTTAAAACCCATCATTTTTACACGGAATGTAAGGCTTCCATAATGTATATTCCACACAGGCGGCAGAGGGCGTATCTTTTCCCAATGGCCACCGCCTGAAGAAGAACGCAGGTACCTTGCGTTTGCCTTATGCCACAATGTGTTCTTTTTAGGCGGTGACCAGATTATCTGAGGGTCTGGGCGTATAAGCACAGCATCGCCCCACCGCTCAAGGCGCTCCCCGGAAGAAGTGTCTATAAGCTCGTAGTCTTTCCAATGAGATGTTCTCAAATCTGTTCCTTCCCTGCCATTACGTCAGGCGCTTTTTTATAACATCGGCAACTGAGTCGGCAATTCCCTTGATTTTGTCTTTGTCTTTCCCTTCAGTCATAACGCGGAGAAGCGGCTCTGTGCCCGAAGGGCGCACAACAATGCGCCCGTTATCGCCAAGCTCATCCTGCGCCATTTTAACAGCTTTCTGCACTTCCCCATCGCCCGAAAAACGCAGCTTTGCTTCTGGCTTGACTGTAACGTTTACCATAGCCTGCGGGTATTGCTCCATAAGCGTTGCAAGACTCGAAAGTTTTGCTTCCCTGCGGTGCACAAGGCTTAAAAGCTGTGCCGCCGTGAGCTGGCCGTCCCCCGTTGTTGCAAAGTCCAGGAAAATTATATGGCCGCTCTGTTCACCGCCAAAATTATAGCCGCTCTTTCTCATTTTTTCAAGCACATAGCGGTCGCCGACCTTTGTCGCGACAAAGTGCATGCCGTTTTCACGGCAGAACACATCGAGCCCCATATTTGTCATTATTGTGCCAACAACAGCGTCCTTTGCAAGCTTGCCGCGTGATTTCATATCCGTGGCGCAGATAGCCATGATGAAATCCCCGTCAACAAGCTGGCCCTTCTCGTCTACAGCAAGGCAGCGATCAGCGTCACCGTCAAATGCTACACCGGCATCGAGCTTTTTTTCTTCCACTAACGCTTTCAGATGCTCAATATGGGTTGAACCGCAGCCTTTATTTACATTGACACCGTTCGGGGCATCGGCAGTCATATGGCACTCGGCGCCAAGCTCGGTGAAAAGCTGTTTGGCTGTGCGACTTGCGCAGCCGTTGGCGCAGTCAATGCCGATTTTCATTCCATTGAGTGCAAAAGCGACCGTGCTTTTTATGTGGTCGACATAATCCCTCACCGCATGGGAAGCTTCTGAGACACATCCAATATCTCCGCCTACAGGGCATATCATCTCCTGGCTGTGGTCGAGCACTATGGATTCAATCTGCCCTTCAAGGGCATCGGGCAGTTTGTAGCCGTCACCGCTGAAAATTTTAATGCCGTTGAACTCACACGGGTTGTGCGATGCCGTCAGCATCACACCCGCATCAGCCTTGTATTTGCCGACGAGAAAAGCCACAGCCGGTGTTGGAATTACCCCTAGGCGGACAACATCCGCGCCTACGCTGCAAAGGCCGGCAATCATCGCAGCTTCAAGCATATCTGACGAAATTCTCGTATCTTTGCCAATCAGTATTCTCGGATGCCTGTGGTTATTGTCGGTCAGCACTGTAGCAGCGGCACGGCCGATGTTCATAGCCAGTTCGCAGGTAAGTTCACTGTTGGCGACACCGCGGACGCCGTCCGTTCCAAATAATCTGCCCATAGAAATTACAACACTCCCACTCTCATAAATTATTCATGGCACGAGCTTTTATGCTGCCATTTTTATTTTGCGGTTGACATTGATATTTTCAGAAAAATTTCTGCTGGCCGGGCGCTGTTTCCTGCGGGGGTTTAAAGCCAAGGTGCTCATACGCTGCATGCGTAGCGCAGCGGCCGCGCGGCGTCCGGCTCAGGAAGCCTATCTGCATCAGATAAGGTTCATAAACGTCTTCTATTGTGATTGCCTCTTCGCCTATGGCAGCGGCAAGCGTTTCAAGCCCTACCGGCCCGCCGTTATAATATTTTATAAGCGCCGTAAGCAGGCGGCGATCGTTTGCGTCAAGGCCGAGCTCGTCGATTTCAAGCCGATCAAGCGCAAGTTTCGCAGCTTCACACGTAATGGTTCCCCCGGAAACTACCTGCGCAAAATCGCGCACACGCTTCAGCAGCCTGTTGGCTACACGCGGCGTGCCGCGCGAGCGCGAGGCTATCTCAAGCGCACCGTCCGTCTCGATCGGTATATTGAGGATTTTAGCGCTTCGCATAACAATCTGCGCCAGCTCCTGTGAGGTATAGAGCTCAAGGCGCAGTACTACGCCGAAACGGTCGCGTAACGGCGCGCTTATCTGGCCTGCCCTTGTAGTCGCCCCAACAAGTGTGAAATGTGGAAGCGGAAGGTGGTAAGAAGCCGCCATCTCCCCTTTGCCGGTGATTATATCGATTGCAAAGTCCTCCATTGCAGGGTACATTATCTCTTCAACATTTCTCGAAAGGCGGTGCACCTCATCTATAAACAGCACGTCCCCCTGGTTAAGGTTCGTAAGTATTGCAGCCAGGTCACCCGGCTTTTCCACGGCTGGGCCGGACGTAACGCGCAGGTTAACTCCAAGTTCATTTGCAATAATCCCCGCAAGCGTTGTTTTGCCGACGCCAGGCGGGCCGTAAAGCAGGACATGGTCAAGGCATTCTTTTCTCTGCTTTGCCGCCTCGATAAAGACGGCAAGGTTTTCCTTCACTTTTTTCTGCCCTATATATTCGGAAAGCCTGCGTGGCCGCAGAGGATTTTCAACCTCGGCATCTTCAGGCGTATATTCAGGTGCAACGACGCGGTTTTCAAAATCGCAGCCGTCTTTTCCCTCATCTTCCGGGTTGACTGTATTTTGATTCAATATTACATTGCGCCGCCTTTCTTCTAACGCCGCTCTTTTAAACTGTTATTTGCCCTGCGGCAATATTCTGCGTAAAAACTTCACGCCGTTCTTTATGTCTTCACTGGAAGGGTGACCTTTCGAAATTCCGCCCATCAGTTTCCACGGCCCATATGTATCAAATCCGCGGCAATTATAAATGCCAAGGACTTTGACGCCCGATCCTTTCAGCGTGGAAGCAAATCCGCTGCCATACTTTTCATTGCCGCTCCCGCTCGTATATATCAGGAAAGCCTGTTTTGGAAGCTTTGGTTCCCTTTTTATATAATCCAGCAACGACTCATGGAAACTGCCCATGTAAATGCCTGAGGCGAACCCCACAGCACGGTATTTTGAAAGGCCCCCAATATCTGCATCTTTCACGTCGAACAAATCGATTGGGTAATCTGCAGCGATTCCTTCCAGCAGTTTCTTTGTGTTACCGTGATGTTCAGAATGATAAACCACCGCAATTTCAGCCATCACATTCCCTCTTATTTTTTCCCACGGTTTCCCTGGTCCATTGATTTCAGCGACAGGCGTATGAGCTCCTCAACAGGGAGCGATGAATCAAAATGCGCAACAACTGCCGCGGCATCGGTAGGCTGGTAGCCAAGGACGGCAAGAGCCTGCACCGCTGCAGCCGCGTTGGATGAAGCCGAAACAGCCCCTGCAGGCCTTGCTGACTCGCCGCTTCCGCTCTGGATGTTTTTTACTTTGTCGCGCAGCTCCAGCGCTATGCGCTGGGCAAGCTTATTGCCAACACCGCTCGCGCGCGTAAGGGCTTTGCTGTCGCCCGTCGCCACTGCCACTGCCAACTGCTCAGGCGTCAGTTCAGAAAGAATAGCAAGCGCCGCCTTTGGCCCAACACCACTGACACCTGTCAGCATTTTAAAGCAGTTAAGCTCGGAAAGCGTCGCAAATCCAAAAAGGTCGAGAGCATCTTCCCTTACATTTAGCTGTGTGTAAAGTACGGCTTCTTCGCCTTCATGCGGCATACCGCGCAGTGTATTCATTGAAGTCAGGCATTTAAACCCTACACCGCCGCATTCTATAGCCGCCATTCCCGGCTCCGTATGTATAAGTTTACCACGCAGACGGTAAAACATTTTTCAGCTTCTTCCCCCTCCCGCCGCGCGCATTCTGCGGGCAAGCATTGCACGCCTAAGTTCAGAGCCTGAAGCCTGCCCATAGCAGACAGCCATTGCAAGGGCATCTGCCGTGTCATCAGGCTTTGGCATATTTTTAAGGCCGAGCAGCCGGCGCGTCATCTCCATTACCTGTGGCTTTTTCGCCTGCCCATATCCCGTCACGGCCATTTTTACCTGAAGCGGCGTATATTCGTAAATTTGTGCACCGGCCTTCTGCGCGGCAAGGAGAATCACCCCGCGCGCCTCAGCTACGCCGATGGCGGTTTTCTGGTTGTTCTGAAAGTAAAGCTTTTCTATCGAAACGGCATCCGGCTTGTGGTGCTCCATAAGCGACGCAAGCGAATCATATATCTTTTCAAGCCTGCGGTTAAAATCAGCGCCTGCCTGCGTGACAATAGCGCCGTACTCCAGAGGGTGGAACCGGCCGTTTTCTGCTTTTACAACACCGTAGCCGACAATGGCATATCCCGGATCTATGCCGAGGATAATCATCCGTCCCTCTCCTTTTTGCATAAATAAAATTATAAGTCCCAAAAAGATTCGCTTTATTATATCACAAAGATTTGTCTTATGGAATAGTGCGGAACGTTTTGCCACACTCTAAAAAAGCTGCAAAAAGGAAAGGTCCGTGCGCTACGAACTATTTTATGATATAATTCATTTATAAATCTGATATGAAAAAGTGAGATGTCTTTAAATGACGGGAATTATAGGCGCAATGTCTTCAGAAGTTGAAAAACTTCTCGAACAAATGGAAGAAGACAAAGCGGAAAAGATCAGCGGCATCACATACCACAGCGGAATGCTTGCAGGCAGGCCATGCGTTGTGGCGCAGTGCGGTATTGGGAAAGTCGCCGCGGCGGTCTGCGCGCAGACAATGTTCCTCAGGTATGCTCCTTCTGAACTTATCAACGTCGGCGTGGCCGGCGGCATAGGCAGCGGCGTGCATATCGGCGACGTTGTGATTTCAAGCGGCCTTGTGCAGCACGATATGGACACCACCGCCCTCGGCGACAAAAAAGGGTTCATAAGCGGGCTTAGCCTCGTGGTGATACCGGCTTCAAAAAGGCTTTCGGAAATTACCGTGCATACGGCTGAAAAAATCTACGGCAGTAAAAAAGTTCACCTTGGCATAATTGCTTCCGGCGACCAGTTTATAAGCGACGGCAAAGAGCTTGGCCGCATACGCGAAGATTTCGGCGCGAGCGCATGCGAAATGGAAGGCGCAAGCATCGCACAGGTTGCATATATGAACGGCGTGCCTTTCGTTGTTATACGCGCCATATCGGATAATGCAGACGAAAAGGCCTCCGGCAATTTCAGCGAATTCTGCGAAAAATCAGCACACGAGACGGCATCGCTGATAACAGGCATCCTCCCAAAGCTCTGAAATCATCAGGCTTTTGCACACCTGAAAGCCGTTTTGATTCGCGAATAAAATTATTTACATCATATTCACAGCTTCTTCACAACTTTTTGTACATAAAGCTTATAATATTTTTTGTTATTGGGAAGCTAAGCCGCATTGCTTTCCAGTAACTGTTCTACCCTCCTCAATATACCCCTCAGGCAAAATGAAAAGGATCTGGTCAATCGGATCAGATCCTTTTTCGTGCTTACATGCTGCAAAATATTTTCAGCTTTTTGTCTGCCTGCGGAATATCATCAGCATTTTGTGGCCAAAATACTGATGGAGGTGGCGCAAGTGAATCAGCCCATGAAAAAAAGCGGAAAAAGGAACAAAGGATTTTATATTGCCCTCGGTGTCTGCCTTATCGCAGTAGGTGCTGCAGCATGGACGACTTACAGCAGTGTCTCAAACTACACGTCGCCTAAAACAAATGTGCAGAGCGAAACAAAGAAGACAGACAACACAGTAAGCGGCGTTAATGTAAAAAGTTCGTCATCAGTACCGGCGAAAAAAACGGCTTCAAGCCGGCCGGCAGCCTCATCATCTTCAAAAAGGCCCTCAAAGCAGGCGGTCACTAAACCTGTATCATTTATTTTGCCCGTCAGCGGCAATGTAATGCAGGGATTTAGCAAAGAGCCTGTCTTT
This sequence comes from Ruminococcaceae bacterium UBA5295, assembly GCA_002411365.1. GTDB lineage: Bacteria > Bacillota > Clostridia > Oscillospirales > Acutalibacteraceae > Thermocaproicibacter. The sequence goes on along the minus strand of DHSD01000028.1, from coordinate 56,311 downwards.
AACAAGACTTTCGGCGACTACCGCGCCCATCCCGGCGTCGACCTAAAAGCAGGCAATGGCGAAAGCGTGAAATCCATAGCTGACGGCACCGTAGAAAAAGTTTCAGGCAACGATCAGTATGGCAACACGGTCATCGTAAAGCATGGTGCGCTTGAGACATGGTACTGCGGCCTTAACAAAATGTCAGTAAACGAAAATCGCTCAGTAAAACAGGGTCAGCAAATCGGTACGGTGGGCATAGACCCGTCAAACACCGAAGACGGGCCTCACCTTCACCTGATTATAAAAAAAGACGGGGAGTATATTGATCCGATGTCGGTTCTCAAATAAAACAAAACGCCCCCGCCTCGTTTAGGGACAATGAAAAAATACGCCGTGTCAGCTTTATTCGGCACGGCGGCTTTTTATGCCCTGAAAAATCTGTGCATTTGCACTTTTTTCAGATTTGTGCAATAATATTATTGGTAAAATAATATATAAAATTTTTGTTATACATATTTAATAATTAGTTTACATTTTATGCGATTCATTTTATCATATTGCAGAAAGAAAGGTGGTATTATAAAAAGCAGAAACGAAATTCCCCAGTTTCTCAGAAGGGAGATGCCTCATTGAAGAAAAGCGAGACGGTGCTTGTTTTTGTTACCGGCCAGCGTGACTGCGACCGGCTTATAAAAACCGGTAAGAAAATTGCTGATGAATTGTCACTGCCACTCAAAGTTATATGCATACAGCCGGTTTCGGCCGGGTTTGAAACAGACTGTGAAGAACTCGAGTACCTGCGCCAGACAGCGCGGGACGCCGAAGCCGAGATGACAGTCTATTTTTATGATGATGCGCCGCTTATGGGCGCAAGCGCCGCTAAAAAATTCGGTGCCGTGCATATTGTTACAGGCATGGCAGAGGCGCCTGTAAACGGATTTGTTGAAATAATTCACCGGCTGCTGCCGCACGTGCCCATAAGCATGGTAGCGAAAGACGGTAAAATACATAACATTTGCCCGCGAAGAAAAGATGAGCAAACTGCAAAATCGATTTCAGCCCAAAACTGAATATTAAAATACTTCGGCGGCTGTAGTAAGCAGCATGCCGGAGCATTTTTTTACATTTTTTATTTATGCATCATGGTAAAATATGAATGGGTGGTTGTCTACCGACGGGTTTAAAACAGCGAACGTATACCCTTCTTTCTGAAGGGTTGAAATAAACTGTGGTATTATGCTAAGCGTTACACTTTTAACGGAAGAATTATGGAAAAGTACAACGGAATTGTCGTGCATATGGGTAGTGGTAAGCGCTTCACTAAGGATCTTTGCTGCCTGGGGGTGTACCACAGCATCGCCGCCGCCCGCGTTCCAGTCGAAAAACACATAGCCGCGCTGCTTGAGGTTTTGTATTATGGCTTTCCGTGTCTTTTTATTGTACGCATTCACGCTCCCGCCCGGAAAACGGTAGATTTTTGTATCGATACCTGTAGCGTTTTTAATAAGGCTGTGCATTTCATCAAAATCGCTGAAGAACGCTTCCGGTGAAGCATATATCTGTCTGTAATTATGCGTGTAGCTGTGCACGCCGATAGCATGGCCCCTGCGGACAATTTCCTTAAGGTCTGAAGCTTCGTTCTTGTCATTTATACCTACAACAAAGAATGTTGCTTTAACATGGTATTTGTCAAGGACATTTAAAAGCGGCACCGTTAGTGTTGAAGGGCCGTCGTCAAACGTAAGGTAAATGACTTTTTTCGGTTTGCATACAGCCTTTGCAGCAGACTGTGAAGGCTTTGCAGCAAAGCTTGCCGCTGATGGTGCATGGCTCCGCGTTTCTGAAGAAGTCCTATGCGCATAAGATGAACACTTTCCGGCAGGCACCACGCGCTCAGGCTTTCCAATCCCCGAAAAGAAACAAACCGAACCCAAAATAGCTGTAATCAAAACAGCACATACAGTGATTATCAAAACCCTGTTTCGTATTTTTACCGGATTCGGACTCGGACTCGAACTCGGACTATGTTTATGTTTAAAATTAAAAGGCAGTTTTCTGAAAAACGGTTTTTGCATGGCAGCGCACTTTCCTCCAACATGTTTATAAGGGAATTTTAACAAACGCCTCAGTCCCCATAAATAACGGACAATCAGACATAAAATGATTTTATTTTTCCGCTACGTCTTTATTATATCTTTTCAGACTTTTAAGTCAATGGCTATAAATTACCTGTAAACTCAGGTAACAATGCTGTTAAAACTTCGGTTAAACGCTGAGAAAATGTTTTGCCGAATCATCGTTGAGTTTATTTATCAGTCCGGAGCAGGCCACCGTGCCTTTTTGCAGAATCAAAAATTTCTGCGCCATGCTGCGGGCAAAGCTGATATTCTGCTCTACAAGCAGAATTGAAAGGCCGCTTTCCTTACATATCTTTTTTAAAATTCGTTCAAGGTCTTCCACAACATTGGGCTGTATTCCCTCCGTCGGCTCATCAAGCAGCAGAAGTTCCGGTGAAGTGGCAAGCGCCCGCGCCACGGCAAGCTGCTGCTGCTGGCCGCCGGAAAGGAGCCCCCCCCGACGGTTCAGGTGCTTTTTCAGTTCCGGAAAATATCCGAGCATGCATTCCGTCCGGCGCTGTGCATACTGCATGTTTCCGCGCTCAAGGCAGCCGAGTTGAAGATTTTCCATCACCGTAAGTTCGGGCAGTATCTCCCTTCCCTGCGGCACATAGGCTATACCAAGCCTGCTGCGCCAGTGTGCCGGCAGGCGTGAAATATCCGTCCCATTCCATATTATGTTACCGCCTGCCGGCGGCAGAAGCCCGATTATGGATTTTAGCAACGTCGTTTTGCCTACGCCGTTGCGGCCAAGCACAGCAAGGCGCTCCCCTTTACCTATTATAAACGAAACGTCTGTTATAACCCGGCTTTTGCCGTAGCTGACATACAGGCGGTTAACTGAAAGCACTTTTTTCTTCCCCCTCCGATCCGGATTTCAGATATACGCGCACGACTTCAGGATTATTCTCAATAACATTTATTGGGCCTTCAGCAAGGATATGCCCCATGTGAAAGACAGTTACCTTTTCCGCAATCTGACGCACAAATTTCATGTCATGCTCCACGATGATAACCGTCTGCCCGCCAAGAAGCTGGCGTATCATGACGCCAGTCCTGAACGTTTCATCTTCTGTCATGCCCGCCGTGGGCTCGTCGAGTATCATGAGCTTCGGCTTCTGCATCATCAGCATTCCGATTTCAAGCCACTGGCGCTCTCCATGGGAAAGTTCGCACGCCCTGCGGCTCTTTTTGCCGTCAAGGCCAATCTTTTGCAGCACAGCGCCGGCCCTTTTCAGTGAATCCGCTGAAGCACCGCGGAAAAGCGAAGAAAATACAGTTCTCTCCGCGGGCTCCGCAAGCAAAAGGTTCTCGGCCGCCGTCATATTTTCAAAAAGGTTTGGCCCCTGAAACTTTCGCCCAATGCCATATAACGATGAAATCTCATGCGGGTTTTTGCCGGTTATATCATGCCCTTCAAAAAATATCCTGCCTTCCGTAGGCTTTGTTCGGCCGGTGATAAGGTCCATCAGCGTTGTTTTGCCAGCCCCGTTTGGCCCTATGATTACGCGAAGCTCACCTCTGCGCACCGAAAAATCCATTCCGCGCAGGGCCCAGAAACCGCCGAAGCAGACAGAAAGCCCTTCTGTTCTCAGTATCTCATCCATGGCCGTCCGCCGCCTTTTCCCTTTTACCTTCAAAAATGCGGAGCAGCCCGCCTGAAATACCATCCGGCACAAAAAATACCACAGCAAGTATGGCAAGCCCAAGCAGCAGCTGCCAGAATGGCCCAAACTGTTCAGAAAGCGCATTCCCAATGATATTTACAAGCATAGTGCCTATCGCCGCACCCGTGAGGTTCCCTTTTCCACCGACAGCAAGCCACACAATGGCCGCAGTCGAAAATTCCATCCCGACGTCATTCGGCGCTATCATACCGTTTACAGGCGCATAAAGCACGCCTGCAAAGCCTGCAATCGCTCCTGAAAGCGCAAAAACTGCCGCTTTAAAGTCAGCCGGATCGTATCCAAGGAACTCAAGCCGCATCTCATTTTCACGTATGCCCTGAAGTATAAGGCCAAAGCGGGAGCCCATAAGTGCCCTGCAAAAAATAAAGATAAGCGCCGAGGCTGCAAAAACGGCATAGTAGCTTTGGTTAAGGTCAAGTTCCGCCCCAAAAAGTGAAAGTCCTGGCAGGCCACATATACCGTTAAAACCGCCCGTATATTTCTGCTGGCTTTGGATAAACAGGCTGAAAACCTGCGCTATGGCAAGCGTGATTACGGAAAAAAATACGCCACCAACCTTGCTTGAAAACAGAAATTTTCCCAAAAGCCATGCCATAATTGCCGGCATGATTATCCCAAGGGCAGCAGCCGCACCGGGAGCACAGAGAAATTTCAGCCACTGCGGCATCTGAGTAACGCCGCAGCGCGCCATGAAGTCCGGTATACCGCCCTGTGCCGAAAGTCCAAGTGCCATGATGTAGCCGCCTATGCCAAACAGGACTGCATGGCCGAGGTCCATAAGCCCCGCATACCCCCACAGGATATCGAGCGAAAATGCAAAGATCATAAAAATCAGGTATTTTTCAAAAAGCTGTGTGTAAAATTGCAGGCCGAAAAGCGGGAAAATCCCAAAAAACAGGAAAAGCGCTGCATCGGTCCACTTATTCGCCTCCACCGAAAAAAGCCGTTTCATGCTAACGCCTCTCCTTCGCAAAAAGCCCTTCCGGATGAAATCGTATAATAATCGTTATCATCAGAAAAACAGCAATGTTGGCGAGCACGTCGTTGCTTATCCCGCCAAGCAATGCCGTCGACTCCCCAACTAAAAGCGAGCCGGCAGCAGTGCCTGCAAATGAGGCCACACCGCCAACAACTGACGTTAGGAAAGAGCAAACAAGGTAAGGGCCGCCCATAAACGGCGAAACGCTTTTCACTGGGGCCGCAAGCGCTCCCGCAATACCCGCAAGCCCGCTCCCTAAGGCAAACGTCAGTGTATCAACACGCGCCGAATCAACGCCAAGGCACTCGGCCATGCTGCGGTTCTGCGTTACGGCGCTCACCCTGCGGCCGAATTTTGTTTTCTTAAGCAGCAGCACAGTACCCGCCGTAACGGCGGCTGCAAACACTATAACAAATGCGTTGTAGCATGGCACAACCGCTGTACCTATATAAAAATGCCCGCTTATGGGTATTGCAACATACTGCGGCTGTGCCCCGAAAATCAGGTTTGCAAGCTGCTGCAGGACAACAGATATGCCAAACGTTGCGAGCATTGTCTCTGCGGGCTTCCCCGCAAGCCTCCTGATAACAAGAAGTTCCATTGCCGCGCCCGCGGCAGCGGAAACGGCAAAGGCAGCAGGCACGGCAGCAGCAAAGCTTAAGCCTGCCCGCTGCGTCATGCAGAAAGCCGTGTATGCGCCTATCATTATAAGTTCTCCGTGTGCGAGGTTAATAACATTCATAAGCCCGCAGATGACTACCATGCCCAAAGCGGCAAGCAGGATAAGCGCCGAGGAGTTCAGGCCGTTCAGCAGCAGTGCGGAAAAGCTGTCCATTTAAACCACCTTCACGACAATGAAAATCTGGTCATGGCTTTGGGGCAATCGGTTTTTCCGACTGGTAAATTACGCGCACCACACCACTGCCGTCAACTTTGCCTATACGGCAGTAAAGGCAGGCATGGTTGTTCGAAGGGTCAATAGATATACTTCCGGACGGCGACCCAATCTTCAGCCCTTTAAAAGCATCTATCACCTGCTGCGTATTTGCGGGATCATTCGCTTTTTTAAGCGCGGCGCCAAGGAACAGCCCGCTGTTGTAGCCTCCCATAACCGCATACGAAGGCTGCGTCCCGTCTTTTACGGAATCAGCATACTGCTGCACAAATTTCTTGTTCAGCGGGTTGTCTATGCTCTTAAAATAGTCCACACATATATAACTGCCTTTTGACGCGCCGGCACCTATCGACTGCAAAACCGTCTCATTTGTTGTAAGGCTTGCTATTGTAGATTTGAGGCCATATACATTATATTGCTTGTAGAAAGCGACATTGCTGTCTCCGGTAAGCTCGCTGTACACCACATCCGGCTTAGATGTCCTGATTTTATTGAGGACCGATGAAAAATCAGTGCTACCGTAAGGGACGTATTCTTCACCGACAACTTCTCCGCCGCCCGCTGCAAGGTACTGTTTTGCAAGCTTGTTTTCAACGCGCGGGTACACAAAATCGCACCCTATTAAGAAGAACTTTTTCCCCGTGTTCTTAAGCAGCCAGCCGACAAAAATCTCTGCCTGCTGGTTTGGGATGCACCCTACATATATAATGTTTTTCGACTGCTCCTGGCCTTCATACGACTGCGGGTAAATCAGCAGCGAATGGTATTTTTCTACCACAAGCTTAACAGCTTTCCGCGCCGAAGAAGAACAGGTGCCGATTATGGCTGTCACTTTATCGTCAAGGATTAGTTTTCGCGCTTTGTCTGCTGCCTTCGCCGGATCGGAAGCGTAATCTGCAAATACAGTCTCTATTTTCCTTCCATGCACCCCTCCGCTTTTATTGATGGAGTCAATTGCAAGTTTTGTGCCATCGTAAAGCTGCTTTTCGCTTACGGATGTCACACCGCTCAGCGAATAAAGAAGCCCTATTTTAATAGGTCCTGCCTCGCTGCTTTTCTGCCCGCCGCACCCTGCAAGCAGGCATGAAAATGTAGTTGCCCCTGCAAGGAGGAGCGCACAAAACCGTTTTTTCATGCTATCATCTCCCGTGAATATCCGCTTCATTTTTCTGCCATCACAAAAGCATAATATTCTTCCTCAAGACAATATGTGATATGGCTTGGCGGTTACCGCCCAGAATTTGTACAAGGCAAAGTTCCAAAGCAGCCTTTTTCAGCACGTAACGGGCATGAAACCTATGCGCACAAGTAAACGCTGTTTCTGCCATGTACAGGCGTAATTTTCTTGACACAGCAGTACTTAAAGTTATACAATTAATGCTATGGCGTGTGAAATGTGTTTTGTAGTTTATTATGTTTTTACTTTAAAGTAATGAACCGGAGTAAAATGTAAAGATTCACTAAATCATTTAATAGGGAGGTGCCAACTTTTGCAAGTAAATTTAATGACCTGCATCCTGATTGCACTCGTATGTGCGGCCATTGCAGGCATCGTCTGTTTCTTTCTTGGTTCACAACACCGCAGGAAAACTGCTGAATATACCATAGGTTCTGCTGAAGAAGAAGCTAAGCGAATCATAAACGACGCCATCAACAAGGCGGAAACAAAGAAAAAAGAAGCGATCCTCGAAGGCAAGGATGAAATCCACCGGCAGCGCACGGAAGCCGAACACGAACTCAACGACAGGCGCAAAGAAGTTCAGCGGCAGGAACGCCGCATCCAGCAGAAAGAAGAATCACTCGACAAGAAGATGGAAAGCCTTGAGGCTAAGGAAGAAGCCCTCAGCGATAAAAACAAGCAGGCTGAAAACCGGCTGGCTGAAGTGGAATCGCTCAAAAAGGGCCAGGCCGATACCCTTGAGCGCATTTCAGGATTTACAAAGGACCAGGCAAAGGATTATCTGCTCAGCAACCTTGACAATGAGCTAACCCACGAAAAAGCCGTAAAACTGATGGAATATGAGCAGCAAACACGTGAAGAGGCGGAAAGTACGGCAAGGGAAATTATCTCCACCGCAATCCAGCGCTGTGCTGCGGATCACGTGGCAGAAGCCACGATCTCGGTTGTGCCGCTGCCAAATGATGAGATGAAAGGCCGCATCATAGGGCGTGAAGGCCGCAATATCCGCGCAATTGAAACCATGACGGGCGTAGACTTAATAATTGACGACACGCCGGAAGCCATTACGCTTTCATGTTTCGAGCCAGTGCGGCGCGAAGTGGCGCGCATAGCTATGGAGCACCTTATCGCAGACGGCAGAATCCACCCGGCAAGGATAGAAGAAACAATTGAAAAAGCCCGGCGCGAAGTGGATGCTACAATCAAGCAGGAAGGCGAGCGCGCGGTGCTGGAAGCCGGCGTAACCGGAATCCATCCAGAACTTGTAAAGCTGCTCGGCCGGCTTAAATACCGCACGAGCTATGGGCAGAATGTGCTCAGTCATTCGCTTGAAGTTTCCTACCTTGCAGGCATGATGGCCTGTGAGCTCGGTATTGACCCGACTGTTGCACGCAGGGCTGGCCTGCTGCACGATATTGGAAAAGCGCTCGACCATGAGATTGAGGGTTCGCATGTTGATATAGGTGTGGAAGTTGCCCGTAAATATAAGGAAAGCGATGCTGTTATACACGCCATTCAAGCACATCACAACGATGTTGAACCAAAAACAATATCTGCATGCCTTGTACAAGCAGCAGATGCAATTAGTGCGGCACGCCCTGGTGCACGCCGTGAAAATGTGGAAAACTACATTAAGCGTCTTGAAAAGCTGGAGGAAGTTGCTTCTTCGTTTGAAGGTGTCGAAAGCAGTTATGCCATTCAGGCTGGCCGTGAAATACGTATTATGGTTAAGCCTGAAGCCATCAGCGATGATGAAATGGTTTTGCTCGCGAAAAAGATATGTAAAAAAATCGAAAGCGACCTTGAATATCCCGGCCAGATCAAAGTCAACATTATCCGTGAAAGCCGTGCAGTTGAATACGCAAAATAACTCAGAAATATTTTGGGACAGGATTCTGTCCCTTTTTCTTTTTAACTTTTCAAAAACAGAGAGGACTTTATATGAACATACTTGCAATCGGCGATGTAATAGGCAGTATTGGCTGCCGTTTTCTGCGCAGCCATTTGTCATCCATTAAAAAAATGAAAAATATCGACCTTGTTATTGCAAACGGCGAAAATTCCGCTGACGGCAACGGCCTCACGCCTTCTTCAGTCCGGTACCTGTTCGACAGCGGCGTCGATGTCATAACTTCTGGCAACCACAGTTTCCGCCGCAGGGAAAGCTATGATATGTACGATTCCTGCGAGACACTTCTGCGGCCAGCCAATTTTCCATCTGCGGCGCCAGGTAAAGGCGTCTGCATTGTGGACATGGGTCGCATACAGGTAGGCGTTATTAACTTGATGGGCGTCGTATACCTCGAAAGTCTCGATTCACCGTTTGAATGTGCTGACCGTATCCTCGCGGAGAAAAGAATGCCGAAAATCACGTTTGTAGATTTCCACGCTGAGGCAACAGGTGAAAAACGCTCGTTCGCATATTACCTCGACGGCCGCGTTTCAGCTGTTTACGGCACTCATACACACGTGCAGACCGCCGACGAATGCATACTGCCCAAAGGCACAGGGTATATATCAGACCTTGGCATGACAGGCCCTATCAATTCTGTTCTCGGTGTAAAACCGGAACTTGCTATCCGCAAGATGAAAACCAAAATGCCGGTGAGATTTGACCTCGCTTCTGGCGACTGCTGCATTAATGGTGCTATTTTCAGCATTGATGAAAAGACCGGAAAGTCGCTTTCTGTCGAACGGTTGAATATTATGTAACTTTCTGCAAAAATGTCTCCTGAAATTCATGTAAATTGCTCTTGAAAAATTCTTTTTAAAGATATAATATAGTAATTGCGTTGTTCATACAAATCTTTTACATCTTTTTTTCGTTTACATCATTTACATTTCCAAAATTTTGGGGGAAGAATAATAATGGAAGTATTGAAAGTTTCATCAAAATCCATTCCGAATTCCGTTGCCGGAGCAATCGCAGGAGTTGTTCGTGAATCTGGTTCAGTAGAACTCCAGGCCGTAGGCGCCGGCGCAACAAACCAGGCAGTAAAAGCTATTGCCATTGCGCGCGGTTACCTTGCACCTTCCGGTATTGATGCTGTGTGCATACCCGCATTTACAAGCGTGACAATAGACGGCGAAGAACGTACGGCAATCAAATTGATTGTTGAGCCGCACTGACGCTGTTTTGTCTGCCTTATCCCTCCGGTCACAAATTCCGGGGGGATTTCTTTATTTGTGCCAGTTCCTGAAGTATACTTATATGCTTAATTTTTAAGATTGAATCAAACAGTAGGGTATGATATAATAGCAGAATAAGATAGAATTGGTGCGGTTGTAAAAAACCGCTTTTTTTCCGAATTCGAGGGAGTGCTGAAAAGTGATTAACGGAACTGACTTGAAAAGCGCCATCATTTCAGGCGCCAACAACCTTCTGCAATACCGCTCATCTATTGACGAACTGAACATTTTCCCTGTTCCGGACGGAGACACCGGTTCCAATATGTCGCTGACCATAAGCTCTGCTGTGCGCGAGCTCAATAAGGCCGATAACCCGTCAGCAGGCGAAGTTGCACATACTGCTGCGCAGGCTATGCTGCGTGGCGCACGCGGGAATTCCGGCGTGATTCTCTCCGTTCTATCAGGCGGATTTTCAAAAGGCCTTAACGGCAAATCTTCCGCAAGTGCCGAAGATTTGGTAAATGCCCTTGGCATCGGTGTGGAAAATGCCTACAAAACCGTTATGAAACCAACAGAAGGTACTATTCTCACAGTTGCACGCATGGGGTGTGAGGCCGGACGGGCTGCGCTGCAGAAGACAGACGAACCGGCAAAAGTGTGGGAAGCTGTGTGCAAAGGTGCTGAGGACGCGTTAAAACAGACGCCGGAGCTTTTGCCCGTCCTCAAGCGCGCAGGTGTTGTAGATGCCGGCGGCAAGGGCCTTTGCCTCATCTTTGAAGGTATGCTGAGCTTTTTGCGCGACGGTACCATAATTGAAGAAGAAAAGCATGATGCAGCAGCAAACAGCGGCGACGACTTTTTTAAAAACGCTGCTGCTGAATTTGATACGGAGATCCATTTCACCTACTGCACAGAATTCATAATCGGGCGCAGCGCCGACTGCAAAAAGGATCCCGCCGAACTGCGGGCTTTTCTTGAAACATTAGGCGACTGTGTTCTTGTTGTGGCAGACGAAGAAATCATCAAGGTTCACGTTCACACTGAGCATCCCGGAAAAGCACTGGAAAAAGCCCTCGAATTTGGCCAGCTGCTGACTGTAAAAGTCGACAACATGAAAGAGCAGCACCGCAAAGCATCTGAAGAAAGCAAAGCTTCAAAAGAAAATGCTGCCCCTGTGTCAGACAATGAAAATGACACAGCAGAACCGCCAGTGCCTGCTGCACCTGTAAACGACGTTGGATTTGTTGCTGTAGCCACTGGCAAGGGCCTTAAAACGCTTTTTACGGACCTTGGATGCGCACAGGTGGTAAATGGCGGCCAGACAATGAACCCGAGCACTGAGCAGCTTGCGGCAGCTGTGTGCGCAACACCTGCAAAGACAGTTATGATTCTGCCTAACAACAAAAATATTGTGCTTGCAGCAGAGCAGGTAGCGCCGCTCGTTACCGACCGCAAAACAGTAGTGCTTCCTACAAGGACAGTGCCGGAAGGCCTTTCCGCCATGCTTGCCTACAACCCGGACATGTCTGTTGAGGAAAACACGGTAAACATGATGCAGGCCGCTAACGGCGTAAAGACGGGCACCGTAACTTATGCTGCGCGCGATTCTGAATTTGGGGGTCGTAAAATCCACAAAGACGATGTGATGGGCCTCGTTAACGGCAAGCTCGAAATAGTCGATCATGTCCATGATGTCAGCCATGTTTGTATAAAGCTGATACGCTCTATGGTTGATCACAGGACGTCTTTTATTACTCTGATATATGGCGCCGGTGTCACAGAGCAGGCTGCCAATGAAGTTTACGGCCAGCTAAAGTCAAAGCTAAGCAGTGATATCGAGATTACTCTGGTACAAGGCGGTCAGCCTGTTTACTATTATCTCATTTCTGTAGAATAGCCAATATAAGGTGAAAACATGGCAAGTCTTTACCGAAAAGATATCCACACACTAAAAGGCGTCGGCGAACAGCGTGCCCGGCTTTTTCAAAAGCTTGGCGTGCCCTCCGTCGGCGCTTTGCTTCGCTATTACCCGCGTGCTTACGAAGACCTTAGCCACCCATGCACAGTGCGCAGCGCACCGGAAGGTATGGCATGTGCCGTGCGTGCACTCGTCACACAATTACCGGCAGCAGCACCAATACGCGGCGGCATGACGCTCTATAAAGGCAAAGCAAATGACGGCGAGGGCGAATTTGACCTGGTATTTTTCAATAATCCGTATGTCACACGGCTCCTTAAAGAAGGCGAAACCTATATCTTCTATGGAAAAGTGTCTGCTGATTTTCTCAGGATACAAATGGCGGCGCCAGAAATTTTTCCCGCTGAAAATTGCCCGGCCATACATCCGGTATATGGGCAGACACATGGACTTAGCAGCCGTATTATTGAAAATTCCGTAAAAGAGGCCATGCTCCTCCTCCCTAAAACCATCCGCGACCCAATCCCAGCTGGTATGCGCCAAAGATACTCGTTGTGCGGCCTTAGGGAAGCGCTTGAGAATATCCATTTCCCCGCCAGCACCGAAGTAGCAGGCGCAGCGCGCAGAAGGCTGATTTTTGAAGAGCTCCTTGTGCTTCAGCTCGGCCTTTTCCTTATGAAGCACCGTAATATGAAAAAAAGCCCTTTTCAAATTAAGAAAGACTTTTCAGATGAATTTTTTTCACTTCTTCCATACAGCCCTACCGAAGCGCAGAGGCGCGCTGTGCGCGAGTCCATGGCAGACATGATGGGTGGAAAAATCATGAGCCGCCTAATTCAGGGTGATGTTGGCTCCGGTAAAACTGCCGTTGCGGCAGCGCTCTGCTACTCGGCCGCAAAGAACGGCTTTCAGGCCGCCCTTATGGTTCCAACCGAGGTTTTGGCACGCCAGCATTATCATTCCATGAAAAAAGTTTTCGAAGGCGCAGGCATACACACAGCCCTGCTAACAGGCTCAACGCCTGCGGCGCAGAAAAGGCAGATACTTTCAGAGCTCGCGAATGGCAGGATAAGCTTTCTCATCGGCACTCATGCCCTGCTTTCAGCAAATGTCATATTCCATAGGCTCGGCCTTGTTGTTACCGATGAACAGCACCGCTTCGGCGTAGCACAGCGCGCAGCGCTTTCTGCAAAAGGTAGAAACCCGCATACGCTTGTTATGAGTGCAACGCCTATACCACGCACTCTTGCACTGATGATCTACGGCGACCTCGATATTTCTATGCTTGACGAACTACCGCCTGGAAGACAGAAAATCCTAACTTATGCAGTCACTTCCGACAAGCGCCACAGGGTGTTTACATTCATTAAAAAGCAGATTGACAGCGGCCACCAGTGCTACATTATCTGCCCAATGATAGACGACGATAAAAACGGCATGGCAAGCGTGAAACGCTATGTTGAAAAGTTAAAGTCAGAGTGGCTTCCGAGATACAGCATTGATGCCCTTCACGGGCGGATGAAGCCGAAAGAAAAAGAGTCTGTGATGCAGCATTTCTCACAAGGCAAGGTAAATGTGCTCGTTTCAACAACCGTCGTTGAAGTTGGCATCGATGTGCCAAACGCTACGGTTATGCTGATAGAAAATGCCGAGCGATATGGACTTTCACAGCTGCACCAGCTGCGCGGGCGCGTAGGGCGCGGAAAAAGCCAATCGTACTGCATATTGATTTCTGATGCGCAGAATGGCGAGGCCACAGAACGGATGAAAACCATGTGCAAGACAAACGACGGCTTTAAAATTGCCGATGCTGACTTAAAGCTGCGTGGTCCTGGCGATTTCTTCGGAAACCGCCAGCATGGGCTGCCGCCTCTGAAAATCGCCGATATGGCAACAGATATGGGGTGCCTTAACCGTGCCCAAGAAGCCGCACGGGAAATTCTCGCAGAAGACCCGGACCTAACCAGCCCTGAACACCGCGGCCTGCACGCTGAAATGCTTCAGCTTTTCAACAGCGTAGAACGCTCATAATAAAAAATATGTATCAAAAACTGGCCAGCGCAAAAAGCGCCAGCCAGTTTTGTTATCTTACAGTTTAACTTACATATTTTAAAACAGGTTTATTTTTTGAAGATGCCTTTAACTGAAGCAATTTCTTCTTTCGTCGGTACAAAAAGTTTATAAACTTGCGTTTTGGAAAAGTGGCAGAAAATTGCGATAGCTGAGAAAGCCTGTATTGTGAGCGAAACGGAAGTTGCAAGCGCAACGCCGTTTATATGGAACAGCGGGATGAAAATGAAGCAGCCCGCAACATTTGAAACAATGCCTGCAACAGTAGGGACAATATTGAGCTCAGGCCTGCCATAGGCGGCAATAGAATTGCCGATAACCTTTGCATAGGAAATAAACACTGAGCCAAAAATCAGGTATGTGAGAGGTTCCAGCGCACCTTTATACATTGGGAAAAGCCATGGCAAAAACAACACGGCAGCTACATAGATAATTAAGGCAATTACAAGTGTGCTGTAAAAGACAACTTTTGCGGAAGTCAATGTGAGATGCAGTTTATCTTCTTTCTTGTTCATTGCCGCGATTCGGCTCATTATAACCTGGCTTACGGCATCCGGCAGTATCCAAACCTGCTGCATGATTGTAAACGCCGTATTGTAAACGCCGAGGTTTTTTATGCTAAATATGCCTTGGACCACATAAGTGCCCAAATAAGTATTCACATAAGTAAGGACATTGCTGATGTGGGCTTTCAAGCTGTAAACCACCATGCTTCCTGATTTTACAGGGTGGTCATCTTCCGGTACAGGCTGCGGGTGCGGCCCGCTCCAGCGGTAAATGCCGAAAATTGCAAGTCCCGTCATAATAACAGAAATCGCATTCGTTCCCCATATCCAAAGGCCGGATGAAGGGTGGACAGCAACAGCAAAATATAGTAAAGTCAGCAAAACCCGCTGTGCAAGGTTGACAATATTGAACGACTTGAACTTATTCTCCCCTCTAAGAATCGACGTGCATACGCTCAGAGCCAGCGAGCACAAAGCATAAACTACAGTTGCAACAAGGAAAGACGATGGTGTCGTACTAAAAAATGAGCTGTTCCTCAAAACAAACAGTATGACGGAACTTACAACCAAAATTCCAATGAATACAGCACCGCTAAGACGTATAATTGCACGCTTTGTATTTTGTATCTTATAGCGTGCTACAAAATAAATAAACGAAGCGGCAATACTCAGGCTAAAAATAGTATAGAATCCGCTGCCCCAGTTTTGTACGGCTGTATAGTAGCCCTTAACCTCCGGATCTACTTTTCTCAGCACAACAAAATTGGCAATCAGCATAAGTACGGCGCCAATTACATTTGTGCCAAATGTGTTTATTGAATCCCGCACCACATCACTGTGAATTCGTTTCGTTTTCCTCATGTCATTACTCCATATCTTTAATCAAAGCATGAAAAACATTATATCACATTTATGTGTTAAATACACCCCTCCGCCAACAGTCCGGCCGGGCCGCGCAATATAAATAAGCTGGGCGTCAGCATCTGCTTCGCCCAGCCTGTATTTTTATATGATTTATTGCTGCTGTTTTATCTCATCCAGCAAATCAGGAAAAATCTCAAGGCTCCTTTCGAGAATGCCTTTCATATACGCTATAATAACGCCGTAATTAGTCATGGGAACATTCTGGGATTCGGCATAACGCATCCTGTACTGCACTTCGCGCGCCGGAAGCATGCAGCTGCCGCAGTGGATTATAAGCGAATAAGGCGAGAGGTCTTCTGGAAAATCGGCTCCGGAACAAGTCTTGATTTTAATTTGCTTCCCTGTAAATTCATGCAGCCATTTTGGGATCTTTACCGTGCCGATGTCTTCACACTGCCGGTGATGCGTACACCCTTCGGCCATAAGCACAGTGTCGCCGTCATTAAGTTTTTTTACTGCCGCCACACCATGCACAGCACTTTTAAGATACCCTTTATGGCGCGCCATCAGTATGGAAAAAGACGTAAGCGGTATGTCACGTGGCGTATCGGTTGCAACTTTTGAAAATGCCTGGCTGTCAGTAATCACTATGGCCGGCTTTTTGGCAAGATGCTCCAGCGTATCGTGCAGCTGGTATTCTTTAACTACAATGGCAGTAGCGTCTGAGTCAAGCACATCGCGTATGGCCTGCTGCTGTGGAAGTATAAGCCGGCCTTTGGGGGCAGAACTATCGATTGGCGTTACAAGCACAACAAAATCAAGCGGGTGGAGCATATCGCCTATTATACGGCGCTTTTCATTATCCGGGTGCACCATGGCCGAAATTCTTTCCTTAAGCTCCCATATGCCCTCATTTTTTGCCGCGCTCACATAAATCTCATCTTCGCCCGCTTTCGCATGTGACGGCAAAAGGTCGCTCTTATTAAATAGTATAAGGTAAGGTATTTGCTTCTCCTTAAACATGCGTAGAAGGCTGCGGTCTGTTTCATTCATTCCAACTGCAGCATCTACAACAAGTATTGCCGCGTCTGTCCTGTTCATCACCTGCTTTGTCTTTTTTACGCGCAGACTGCCGAGTTCGCCCGTATCGTCGAATCCGGGCGTATCTATTACAACCACAGGCCCAAGGGGCAGAATTTCCATTGCCTTATAGACCGGATCAGTAGTTGTCCCCTTTTTGTCTGAAACAACTGCGAGGTCCTGCCCCGTAACCGCATTGACTACACTCGATTTTCCCGCATTGCGGCATCCAAAAAAGCCAATGTGAACACGTTCGGCGGAAGGCGTGTCATTTAATCCCATTTTTAGTTTCATCCTTTCGTTCAGCCAGTGTATGCAACCTACTGATAAAAGCCATGTAAAAAGCGAACAGGTTTCCCGATGAATTTTATGGTCTATCTGTGCTGAGGGTTATATCTTATTCAGGAAGCTATAAAAATCCGCTGTGAGATTCGGGATATTTTCCTGAAACATTCTTCCTGAAAAAGCTATATGAGGCAAAGGAACCAGGCGGCAGCCATGTGGGCAGACCGGCCTATAAAGCGGGTCTGCTATGACGGTATGATAATGCCCAAGGCATTCCGCTATCTCGTCTTCTTCCGCAGCAGCTATACTGCCTGCCGGCATAAATTCCCTGCTGCACTCAAGGGGGCAGATAACGTCTGCCGGCCGTCCCGTCTCAGCATATACGGCATATGCAATCGAACCTGCCGATACAATTTCCCCAATAACCGCCGCATCAGCTTCTTTTGAGCCTTCGCCAGTTACATATGAAACAATGCTTTTCCCTGTGCCCGAAGCTGTTTTTAAGTCTGAAAGCAGTTTCCCTGAAAAACGCCTTCCATATGGGATGCCTACAACATATGGAGTGCCAAACTTTTCCTTTAGCGCTTTGGCTGCAGCAATACCGCCGTAAGAAACTACAAGGTTTACCGACGCCTGCGCAGACCGTACAATATCATTGAGGCTGCTCCCCATGGCCCAGCTGCTTATAACCTTAATACCGTTTCCCGACAACCATTCTTTTACCGATTCTGCGTTTCCGTTAAGTGAAAAGTCAAGCGGTGTCAGTCCGATGATGTTTGCCGTAAGGCCGCCTTTTGCACCGGCAGCAGGCGTTTTGACAAAACGTTCTGCCAAAGCCTTAAACGCCATATTTATGCCATTAAGGTAGGAGTGCATCCCATTTGTCGGAAGCCCAAATGACGGTATGCCCGTCTTTTTTTCGACTTCAGCAGCAATAGCCGGAAAATCCGTACCTATCATCATTGGTATTGGTGAACCGTTTATTGAGATGAATTTTGGTGACAGTTCTTCCGCAGTTTCGGCTATCTCACTAACGAGCTTTTCGTCATCGCCCATAATTGCTTCCATATCAGTAAGCCCTGAAATGAAGACCATACTGTCCGAGCCATACCAGCGCGGCTCGTCATGTGTAGCATAAGTGGACATGCACCCCGAAGCGTCATGCATTACAGACATACCGCCCAGCTCATACAAAGCCGAGCACGCACCGGAAATGTCGGAAGCGTAAGTAGGAATAAAAACTTTAGTCTGTTTCATAGGCAGCAGTTACACCCCAGACCTTTTATCTGTATAAGTTTTCTCGTATCTTTTTCATGCAGGAATGCATCAGCCATCAGCCCCGCAAGGCGGCTGATTCCATCAAAGCCATACATGCCTCCGCCCTCCACCATGTTTACAAAGTTGTCCGTTCCGGTAAAGTAAGCCGCTTTCTGGCCTACAGCAAGCACTTTGCCGTCCGTGCAGTTGGGCGCTACGCGCATCCTTGGGTCTGTTACTGCACATACTTCTATTTCCGGACAGTGTTCTTTAAGCCACAAAAAATCGTCTTTTTCTTCTCCGGAAAATTCATCAGCATAAATGCGGGCAACTGCAAAGCCATGCTCGCACAGCAGCCGCGCAAGCGAAAGGGGCCGCGGCGTCGCCGTATAGTCTATTGCCACAGGGCAGTTCCCTATAATTTTTTTTGCTTTGTGAAGCGAAGACTCCGCGTGCGCGATATTTTTGGAATAATTGCGCTCAGGCACATGAAGTATATCCGAAAGGCGGTTGAGGTTGTCTTCAATATCTTTATATAAATAGCTAAGCGGCAGGTAAACATGTTTCTGCGAAAGGCGCCGCTGGAGTGCTACACCCGCCGCATGCGCAATCGGCAGCATGGTGATATTAAGCGGGCTTTCCGCCATCTTCAGGTATTCGCCGTATGTTTTACAAAGCACAATATCCTTTAAACCATATCCGCTTTCACGGATAAGGCGCACAAGCTCACTCGACTCGTCAGTACGGTTGCAGTTGCCGATGATGTTGACACTCTTCGTGTCAAACTCACGCGGCTGAAGGAGTTTGTAAAGCTGCCTGCGCATAAGCTGTTCAGGAGTCAGACCGGTTTTTCTCATGATTGGGTTCATGTAGCAGTCACCGAAAGCTATATCCGGGAATTTTTTTCCAAGTGCTTTGTAAACCACCGTAAGGTCGCACCCTATAAAATGGTGGGTACAACTTGCGTAAATAAGCACCGCAGGCGGCTTCTGCGGCAGCTTGCCAATAATATCAGACACACCGTCAACCATCATCTTCTCGATGTTTCCTTCAAGCACATTGTTTTCACGCACGTCTATAGTTGAAAGTCGGCCTGAAGCGTTCATTTCATCAGCCGTCTGCACAACGCCGCGCAAGCAGCCTTCCGGGCAGACAAAAATAAGGTGCGCCTGCGGCAGCAGCATGCCTATATGCACAATGTTCCACACGCCCCTTGCAGGTGACGAAAACTCAAGGCCAGGCTGCTGGAGAAATGGCTTCGGGAACTTCGCGTCACGCACAGCCACACAGGCCGGCTGTATGCCGCATTCCCCATGAATCTGTTTCAGCATGGAAGCTCACCGCCGCAGGCGCGCATCACATTTTCCGCAAGGCGGCGGTACTCGCCGGCCATTTGGCTTTCCGGAAAAGTCTCAAGCACTGTTTTGCCGAGTGCTTCCGCTTTCTGCACCGTTTTGCTGAAATCGAGCGAGCCGACAATAGCTGTATGTATATCGTCCGCAAGTTCCTTCACTTTTTCATCCTCCCTTTCTACTTTTCGGCAGTTCAGTATAAGGCCGCCAAGCTTTGCATAGCCGCGGCCGCGGAAATTCCAAACTGCCTGCGCAATGTTAGAAGCGGCGTGCAGCGCCATGCTCTCGCCTGACGTCACAATAAAAACCTGGTCTGCATACCCGTTCCGCATCGGCATTGTAAAGCCGCCGCACACAACATCGCCAAGGACATCGTAAAACACGACGTCAGGGTTATACGTTTCATAAGCGCCCTTCTCTTTAAGTTTCTCCAATGCGGCAATGATTCCGCGACCCGCACACCCAGTGCCAGGCGAAGGGCCGCCCGCCTCAACACAGACTATCCCGCGATAACCTATCGCCGTCATATCATGCACGGAAAAGCCATTCCCTTTTTCACGCACAAGGTCAAGCACTGTCCGCAGTTTTCTGCCGCTGTGCAGTGTAACCGTCGAGTCTGCCTTAGGGTCGCAGCCTATCTGCATAACGCGCAGGCCACGTTCAGCAAGGGCAGCCGAAAGGTTCGAAACGGTTGTCGATTTGCCGATACCGCCTTTTCCATAAACAGCTATTTTAACCATATATTTTCCTCCTGCTGGAAAGCTGAAGCAGCCATGGCAAAGCATGCTGCGAACATCTGTTTTATTCTTCAGTTACGACTCCTGAATAAGCTGTTTTTGTGCTTACACCGTGGAGCCTGCCGATTTTGCCTGAAAGCGCACTTATCACGTCCTGCGGCGCATCAATGGCTATACTGATAATATTCACGTGCTTTTCACGGTATGGTATGCCCATGCGCCCGATTATATAGCTGGCATACTGGTGAAGCAGTGTGTTCAGCGTCCCCACTGAATCTACATCTTCTACAATTATCCCAATTATCGCTATGCGCGTTTTCATTGTCATTCCTCCAGAAAAAAGTATGCCGATAAAAGCAGCAGATAAATTGCTGCATCTTTTTCACATACAGGCTAAAAGTTCTTGCTGCCAGCAGGTTCTCTGCGCTTCCACCCGATAAAATCGCCGCGCGAAAAGTCAGGTATAAAACCCGCATTTCTTATCCTGCGCGAGAGGCACCCGCAACATTCCGCCGCTTCTTCACCCGTGCAGATTTTGTTGTCATACAGGCTGTAGTCTTTGCGATGCTCTTTCGGCGAAAGGTTAGGCATAACGACATTTGCGCCTGCGCGGAACCCTTTCTCGCGCCCAAACGGATCTATGGTGCCCAACGCCGTAGTTGCGGGAAGCAGCACTTTAGGCAGCAGGCAACGTATCATCGCAAGCAGGATTACAGTGTGCCTTGCCTGCGGATGGCAGTAGCCGGCAAAGCGCGTATCTTTATGCGGTATGAAAGGCCCTATGCCTACCATCTCCGGCCTGAGGCTGCGCATGAAGATAAAGTCTTCCGCCAGCGTCTCACATGTCTGGTAAGGAGAATCAACCATAAAACCCGCGCCTACCTGATAGCCGATATCCTTTAAATCGTATAGGCACTGCATTCTGTTTTTAAGGCTCATCTCCGGCGCGTGCAGCTTCCTGTAATGGGATTCGTCAGCCGTTTCATGCCTCAGAAGGTAGCGGTCTGCCCCCGCATCGTACAACCGCTGGTACGATGCACGGCTTCTCTCGCCTATCGAAAGCGTAACGGCGCTGTCTGGAAAGCGTCCTTTAATTCCCGATATTATTCTGCACAGGCGTTTATCTGTGAAAAACATATCTTCCCCGCTTTGGAGCACAAACGTGCGAAAGCCAAGCCTGTGGCCTTCTTCGCAGCACTGCATGATATCGCCTTCGCTAAGCCTGTACCTCCGCGCTTTTTTATTGTCCCTCTGCAACCCGCAGTAATAACAGTTGTTTTTGCAGTAGCTCGAAAATTCTATGAGGCCGCGGAAATAAATCTTTCTGCCGTAATACGTTTCCCGCAGATTTTCCGCGCAGCTTTGCAAGGCCAAAAGTTCAGGCAGCCTGGCCTCATAGAGGAAGTAATGTATATCTTCTGCAAGTTCGCTTTCGGAAACCGTGTTGAGATAATCCGAAAACTTGAGCAAAGAGTTTTTGTCCATTTCCAAATTGCAGCAGCTCCACAACATAAAGCAAAAATCCCTTCCCGCATTAAAGCAGAAAGGGATTTGTATCGGTTTAAAGCAATGGTGCCCGAACATTCTCTTTCCGCTCAGCAGCGCTTTGCGGTCAGGTGCAGCCCAGTTCCGTACATGCCACGCTTGCATATAAAAGGCAGGTACAAAATTCAGTAAGACTTTAAGAGCAATTATAGCGTTTCCAAAAGCGGTTGTCAAACTATAGACAAGCGGCTGCCGTGTTGGGCGGTTCATAAACCAGCAGTCTCTAAAAAGATTGACACCAGCCGCGGCTGGTGTCAATCTTCATGTACCCGCTATTGGGCAGCTATATTTTTGTGCATTTATAATCTGTTAATCTGCTTCATAGAAGCTGAGAATACCCTTGTAAGTCATATAAAGGTCAAGTTTTGAGATAACTTCAAACGGTGAGTGCATAGAGAGCACAGGCACGCCGATGTCTACTACATCTACATTTAAGCGTGAAATGAACATAGCCACAGTGCCGCCTCCGCCGAGGTCTACTTTACCCATCTCGCCTATCTGCCAAAGGACGCCTTCTTTATCGAAAAGCCTGCGGATTTCACCTACAAATTCAGCTGTTGCTTCGCTTGTGCCGCTCTTGCCGCGGCCGCCCGTGTACTTTGCAACACCGACACCGTTGTTGATGTAGTTTGCATTCATTGGGTCGTAAGCGTCTTCGTACGTTGGATCAAGCGCTGCGGTGACATCTGCTGAAAGGCATTTTGACTTGCTCAGAACGTGGCGCGCTTCAAGCCCTTCAGACTCAGCGAGGTCAGCAACAAAATAGTGCAGGAATTCGGAGTTAAGGCCTGTGCAGCCATAGCTGCCGATTTCTTCGCGGTCGGCAAGAACAGTTATAATTGTCTGTTTAGGATTTTTAGCGTCAAGCACGGCAGTAAGCGCAGGGTATGCACAAACTTTGTCGTCATTGCCATAAGCGCCTATCATACTGCGGTCAAAACCGATATCCACGGCCTTCGCCGCCGGAACAAATTCAATATCTGCCGAAAGGAAATCTTCTTCAGTTATGCCATATATGTTATGAAGGATTTTCATTACATTCAGTTTTACTAAATTTTCGCACTCATCTGCACGGACTGGGCGGCTGCCAATAAGGATATTGAGGTTTTCTCCTGAAACACCCTTTGCCAGTGACTTTTTCATCTGGTCATCCGCAAGATGCACAAGCAGGTCGGTCACACAGAATTGCGGGTCGCCTTCTTTTTCACCGATATTCACGGTCACAGATTTGCCGTTTTTAAGCACGACGCATCCATGCATTGAAAGCGGCACGGTCGTCCACTGATATTTTTTTATGCCGCCGTAATAATGCGTTTTGAAAAGCGCAAGGTCGTCTTTTTCATACAGCGGGTGCGGTTTCAGGTCAAGGCGCGGCGAATCAATATGGGAAGCGGCAATACGCACGCCGTTGCGGCATCCTTCTTCGCCGATTACGGCAAGTATCATTGATTTGCCGCGGTTGTTCACATAGACTTTATCTCCGGCTTTATATTTTTTGCCCGCCTCAAATGGCACAAATCCTGCTTTTTCCGCTTTTACCACAGCGTATGCTACAGTTTCGCGCTCCGTCTTTGCCGTGTTCATAAATTTTTTGTATCCTTCGCCGTAATTATCGGCGGTTTTAAGCACAGCGTCCGAAACCTGCTGGCATCCATTTCTGCGGCTGACAAGAAGCTCTTTTGTAAGCTTTTCCACATCAGATTTTTCTGCTTTTTTAACCATGTTACAGACTCCCTTTCAGATTTTGAGCCGAAAGCATTCCGGCTTTTGTCTATGCCAATCCGAAGAATCCAGACAAGCTGGAAAATCCGAAATCTGCTGTTTTATATTTGCTTATGGATAAAGGCCCTGGTACTGGCTGTAATTTTCCTCAACGGCATTCGCGTAATTGCGCGTTTCAGGAAAAGGTACACTCGCGAGATTTTTGCCGTCTTTTGAAAGCGACTTATCCTCCAGCCATGTGTCAACGCGCCTCTGGCCTGCATTATAAGCGCAGAGAGCTGTTTTAATGCTGCCATACTTTTTCAGGAGCATGGAAAGGAAACGGCATCCATAATGTATATTGACATCTGGGTTGTAAAGGGAATTGCTCGCAAGCAGCGGCCGTTTTGATTCTTTTTTCTGCAGCCATTCAAAAGTAGAGGGCATAAGCTGCATCAGCCCAATTGCACCAGCTTTAGACTTTACATCCGGATCGAATTTGCTTTCCTGCTTGATAACAGAGTACACAAGGTTTGGGTCGATATTGTTCTCTTTTGCTTCTTTTATGACGATTGACGAATAAGGGCGCGGGTAAAGTTTTTTCATAAAGCGTATATGCGCCAGGCGAAGCGAGAGGAACACCACAACAGCCGCAATAATGATTACCACGCATGTGATAACGGCTTTTCTATGTATTTTAAGCATCGACCAAATGCTTGGGACAGAACGTTTAGTTTTAACAATCGTAAGCTTTTTATGGCCTTTCATAGAAATCCCTCAAAATACGCTTGAGGAGTTCTGATGCTTTATCATCAAGAATACTCCACTCAATGCTTCCATCAAAGGAATAATCCGCAAGTTTAAGATAGTACTCATTGCCATGCTGAGAAACCATGCGTTCTTTTGCTTCCGCTTCCGTTATGCCGTCCCTGGCCATTATGCGCCTGAGGCGCGAAGAGTCAGGTGTTATAACGGCGACAGTCGCATTGCAAAACTTCTGTGCACCGCATTCAAATAAAAGCGGCGCATCGAGTATTACTGCCACGCTGTCTGAAGATATGGCAGCGGAAAGCTGTTTTTTGCATTCTGATAAGATAGCCGGATGTGTAATGGAATTTAGTCTTTCCGTATTTTCAGACGAGGAAAAAGCCAAGTCGGCAAGTGCATGGCGGTCAAGGCTTCCGTCGACCTTGATTATCGTTTTACCGAAAGCCTCTTTCAGCATTGAGAGGCAATGCGGTTCTTTGGCGGTCTTGCGGGCAACTTGGTCAGCATCTACAATAGCACAGCCATGCCTGCTGAAGGCGGCTGCAACGGCAGATTTGCCGGCTCCGGTTGGGCCAGTCAGCCCGATTATAGGCTTAGCCAATGTGCAGCACCTCAAACCCTGCTGCACGCATAAGCCTGTTGTAGACAGCAAGGCCGACCCCTTTAGGCTCAGGGCAGCGCGCGTAAACAGTTTTAGCCCCTATATCGTCAAGGTGGCGCAGGCAGTCAAAAAGGCCGTGGGCCTGCGCCTTGTAGTCATCTGACGCACCATAGCATACGGCAGGGACGTTGACAAGGTTTTCCTCACCGCAGTAGCATAGGGCTGCAACACCCGGCGCTTTGTGGGTGTTTACATAATCAGCGTATGCTTTCTCGCCGCCGTCAATGATAATGACGTTTGCTTTTGGAGAGTAGTGTTTATACTTCATTCCGGGAGACAGCGGATGCGCGCCCTTTGGAAGAGGATTCATGACAGCTTTGTCCACATCTACACGGCCCAGCACGCTGCGCAGCTGCTCGAGAGTAATGCCTCCCGGGCGCAACAGGCGCGGCGGGTCAGAAACGAGCGTGACAATTGTAGACTCCACGCCCACGCCGCACGGCCCCCCGTCGAGCACAGCGTCTATTTTGCCGTCCATGTCTCGCATCACATGCTCCGCCGTAGTCGTGCTCGGATATCCGGAATTGTTTGCGGACGGTGCGGCAATCGGAACACCTGCAGCCGTTATAAGAGCCTGCGCAACAGGGTGCGATGGGAAACGTATGCCGACTGTGGGCAGGCCGGTGCTTACTTCATCTGGAATTATGCCTGATTTTTTCAGCACCATTGTCATAGGCCCAGGCCAGTAAGCCTTGGCAAGCTTTTCAGCGCTTTCCGGAATATTTTCCGTAAGCCTGTGAATCTGGTCGAAATTTGAAATATGCACAATAAGGGGGTTATCCTGCGGGCGACCTTTGGCGGCAAAAATTTTCGAAACAGCTTTTCCGTCAAGGGCATTCGCAGCAAGCCCATAGACAGTTTCGGTAGGCATCCCCACAAGGCCGCCATCACGAATTATCTGTGCGGCTTTTTCTATTGCGCCCGGCTTTTTTGCATCCAGCATTAAAGTTTTCATTTTATATCATTCAAACATCCTTTTTAAACCTTTAAATTTCCTGTTAACATAAAATAAAATCAGTAAACTGCTTAAACTATTTCCGCTTCTTTGAGCTTCTCGGCGCGGTCGGCCGCAATAAGTGCATCTATAATCTCGTCAAGGTTGCCGTTCAAGACATCGTCGAGCTTGTATAATGTTAATCCTATGCGATGGTCTGTAACACGCCCCTGCGGATAATTATATGTCCGTATGCGTTCAGAGCGGTCACCTGTGCCGACCTGCGACCGCCGCTCAGCCGCGACCTTGTCGTCCTGTTCCTTTTGCTTCATGCTGAACAGGCGGGAACGCAGTATTTTTAATGCGCGGTCCTTGTTTTTATATTGGCTGCGCTCGTCCTGGCATTCAACCACAAGGCCTGTTGGAATATGTGTAACGCGTATAGCTGAAGAAGTTTTATTGATGTGCTGGCCGCCTGCACCGCTCGAGCGGTAAGTGTCAATTTTAAGGTCCTTAGGGTCAAGGTGGACTTCCACATCATCAACTTCAGGAAGTACGGCAACAGTTGCAGTTGAAGTGTGTATGCGCCCCTGCTGCTCTGTTTCCGGCACGCGCTGCACGCGGTGCACGCCGCTTTCATATTTCAGGCGCGAGTAGGCACTTTCACCGGTTATCATAAAACTGATTTCCTTAAAGCCGCCGAGGCCGGTCTCGTTCGCGTTAAGTATTTCGGATTTCCAGCCTTTCGACTGCGCATACATGCTGTACATCCTAAACAGGACGGCTGAAAAAAGCGCAGCCTCTTCCCCACCGGCTCCACCGCGTATTTCTACAATCACATTCCGTTCATCATTCGGGTCTTTCGGCAGCAGAAGGACTTTCAGCTCATCAGCAGCCTTTTGGCGGTCGCTGCGCGCGCTGTTAAGCTCCTCTTCTGCTATATCATGAAGCTCATGTTCGCTGCTGTCGCTTAAAACTGACAGCGCATCTTTTTCTTCGGCAAATGTCTTTTTATATTTTCTGTATGCTATGACAATCGGCTCAATGTTTTTGCACTCTTTCATCAGCTTTCCGAATTCATTTGGGTTGGAAGCAACTGA
The DNA here is from genome assembly GCA_002411365.1 of Ruminococcaceae bacterium UBA5295. Taxonomy (GTDB): domain Bacteria; phylum Bacillota; class Clostridia; order Oscillospirales; family Acutalibacteraceae; genus Thermocaproicibacter. The sequence continues at coordinate 29,563 of DHSD01000028.1, read as the reverse complement.
AGGTTCATAAAGCCTGCGGCCGAGTTCTTCATAGCGTTTTTCAAAAATTTCAAGATTTTCAAACATCGAATTGCCCTTTCTGCTTTGTATTTTGCAAGGCAGAAAGGCTATCGGTCATCCTGCTGATTTTCATCGCGGATTATTTTCTTTATATTTTTCTCACATTTTAAGCGAGGCACCATAATTTCGTGCCCGCACTTAGTGCAGCGTATCTTAAAATCCATACCGGACCGCAGGACAAGAAACCGATTGTTTCCGCATGGATGCGGCTTTTTCATTTGCAGTATATCACCCGGCCTCACGTCCATATTACCACTCCTTACACACTGAGCTTTCATTATTATAGCACATATATGCTCTGTATCAAATAGTGTGTATACGCATATTTTATTTGTAAAACCGCATATGGCCGTATCAGCGAAATAATTATATATAAGCTTAATGCAACCACAACATACGCTTAAAGCCTGTGAAAGAACCTTGACACTTTTAAATTGCGGTGCTATAATAAGCAAGTGCTTTGAAATGCTGGCGTAGCTCAGTTGGTAGAGCAGCTGATTTGTAATCAGCAGGTCGTAGGTTCGAATCCTATTGCCAGCTCCACATGGAGGAGTTCCAGAGCGGTCAAATGGGACAGACTGTAAATCTGCTGCCTTACGGCTTCGTTGGTTCGAATCCATCCTCCTCCACCAAAGTGGATAGCAAAAGCTTTTGCTTTTGTTATCATAAGAAAAGGTTCAGATGAATGAGCTTTTTCTTATGATAACAGAGTATCTGCTTTTAAAGCAGTATAGAAAATCAACCCTGTTGATGGCTTGTCAGCCTTCGAACGTAAATTGGTTACGTTTCGATCAGTGTAAAGAATTTGTTGGGTTCTTTACAGCCGATATGCTGTTGATAGGGTTATTTTATTGCCTTTTATATTATTATAGCACTTTTTTGCAATTCCTTTTATTCCTCTTACACTGCTTATCGTTCCGCTTATTCCAGCGTTAATTAAGCCAGTTATGTAATCCCCGATCATGCATATTAATAAGATGCATATTAATGGGCCAATTTCACCAAACCAGGCAGTAAACATCGCCAGTATGCTTGATGAAATAAATTTAACGACATTTGTATGATTCATCATGTTTTTTCTCCTTTATGATTTATACTATATAGGAAGAATATTACAACAGAAATGTAAACTGGTTGAACATCCTTAGACGATTTATTCGTCCTACGCTGTAAGCAATCTTACAGTATTGTGAGATTACTAAGTCAAGACGGATCTTGGAGGTGCAAAATGATAAAACAAAAAACAGGTTATTGGAAAACGCACCCTTTACGAAAGGCTATAACGGTTTTAGTAGGTTTTTATTTAATTTTGTTCTTTTCTTACTATTGTGCGCTAAAAGTTCCGGAGTTATTGGGCTTTATGTGTATAATGCTTTTTTATTTATCAATTGGAAAATATGTCTTTGGGTGTCTGTATGGAATATGGCTGGACTGTAGTTGCCATTTAAAAACTCTTTCTTTCTGTTTTATGTTATTAGTAGTAATCGTTATTGTTTCCAGTGGCTATTTTTTTACGTGCCTTTATCCGGATTGGATGCGTAATGGATATATTGTAAAGGACACCATTCGCGTGACTATTAATCTCGTATATGTACCAATATTAAGTGTGATCGGTGGCTACATTTTATCCAGGGTTATATCGAATATTATTAGAAAGAAGCAGGATAGATAACTGTTCTGCTTCTTTCTGGGTAATCTTTAGGCCGTGTTTAATAAATAAAAAGCGACGGATTTTCGAGTTAAATTGCGTTAGACAAGGAAAAAAGCACAGGAATACTTTCCGTATGCCGAACATTTTTGACGCTGAATGGTACAATTTTAACCGAAATAGACACAAGTCCCTTGATTCTTCAAAAGGTAAGCGTCAAACCGGACGGTTTGACGCTTACTAAATGCAAATGCTTTTTGGCTTTGTGCAGAGATAAACCATAACTATGCCATTTTTTTCATATATGCTTGTGGTTTGGCAATACTAAGTATGAAATGAAGGCGTCTCCAAATTTTTGGAGACGCCTTCATTTCAATTACGTTAAAACCAGCTTACTGGTCGTTTGACTTTGTTTCTATTTCTTCCATCGCCTTCGCAAAAAACGCATCTGGCATCATCGTGCCAAGGTCGCCGGATTTGCGGCTGCGGACAGATATAGTGCCATCACGCATCTCTTTTTCGCCGAGTATAAGCATATAAGGCACTTTGTGCAACTGTGCTTCACGGATTTTATACCCGATTTTTTCATTGCGCGTGTCGAGTTCAACACGCAGGCCGCCCTTTTTAAGGTAATCAGTAATTTTATTTGCATAATCAAGCGCAGCTTCAGAAATCGGCAGAACCTTAACCTGCACCGGTGCCAACCACATTGGGAATGCACCTGCATAGTGCTCTGTCAGGATAGCAATAAAGCGCTCAATGCTGCCGAAAATCACGCGGTGCAGCATTACCGGGCGGTGCTTTTCGCCGTCTTCGCCCGTATATGTCAGGTCAAAGCGTTCCGGCATCTGAAAGTCAAGTTGTATGGTCCCGCACTGCCATGTCCTTCCAAGCGAATCACGAAGGTGAAAATCAATTTTAGGACCGTAAAATGCACCGTCGCCTTCGTTTATCTCATATGGCTTTCCATTCTTCTTCAGCGCATGGATAAGGGCGTTCGTTGCCATCTCCCACTGCTCGTCCGTACCCATTGAATTTTCAGGGCGAGTTGAAAGCTCAAGGCTATAGTCAAACCCAAAGACCTTATAGAATTTATCAATCAGGTCCATAACACCGAGGATTTCGCTTTCGACCTGGTCAGGAGTCATAAAAATATGTGCATCATCCTGTGTAAAACAGCGCACGCGCATCAAGCCGTGCAAAGTGCCTGAAAGCTCGTGGCGGTGCACAAGACCCAGCTCTGCGAGGCGTTCAGGCAGGTCACGGTACGAATGCGGCCTGTGCTTGTAGACAAGCATCCCGCCCGGGCAGTTCATAGGCTTTATCGCGTAGTTCTGCCCATCGATTTTCGTTGTATACATATTGTCCTTATAATGATCCCAGTGGCCTGAGCGGTGCCACAGCTCTTCGTTGAGTATCATAGGCGTGCGTATCTCTTCATATCCATGTTTTGCATGCTCTTCGCGCCAGAACTGCTCAAGCTGGTTGCGCAGTATCATGCCATGCGGCAGGAAAAACGGGAAGCCAGGGCCTTCTTCGTATATATCGAACAAGTCGAGCTCACGCCCAAGTTTGCGGTGGTCACGCTTCTTTGCTTCTTCCATCATGTCAAGATAATGCTGAAGATCCGAAGCCTTTGGGAACGAAATGCCGTAAACGCGCTGTAGCATCTTGTTTTTTGCATTGGCGCGCCAATATGCACCGGTGCAGTTTGTGAGCTTAACAGCTTTTACACATCCTGTGCTCATCAGATGCGGGCCTGCACACAGGTCAATGTAATCGCCCTGCTGGTAAAAGCTGATTTTTTCACCCTTGCCCGCATGTTCTTTAATGAGCTCTACCTTATACCTCTGATGTTCTTTTTCCATAAGGTCAATGGCATCTTCCGGCGAAAGCTCAAAGCGTTTAAGCGGAAAGTCGGCTTTTATGATTTTTTTCATTTCGGCTTCAATTGCCGCCAAATCTTCAGGTGCTAAAGTGCGCGGAAGATCGAAATCATAGTAAAACCCGTTTTCAATAGCAGGCCCTATGGCAAATCCCGCTTCCGGGAACAGCTTTTTCACTGCCTGAGCCATTATATGCGAAGTTGTATGCCAATAAGTTTTTTTGCCTTCGGCATCATCGAACGTAAGTATTTGGAGTTCACAGTCCTTAGTTACAGGTGTGCGCAGATCCACTACTTTCCCGTCAAGTTTGCCGGCGCATGCCGCTTTGTACAGACCAGCACCGATAGATTTTGCTATCTCTGCCACAGTCGTGCCGCTTTCAAATTCTTTTACATTGCCCTTCAGATTGACTTTTACCAATTATACCCTCTCCTTCAATTATAAGTGCAGGCAACAAAAAAGCCTTACCCCATATTGGGGTAAGGCTTAAGCTTACGGTTCCACCCAACTTCAGCAGGAATCTTCCTGCCCTCTTTGTAAGCTGTAACGGGCTTTCACCGGCACGCCTTTTACCTTTAAAAGCTTCGGCGCACACTCGGAGGCGGTAGCTGTTCATTTTTACCACTGCGGGCGTTTCCAGCTTAAAGCGTCCACTCTCTGCTGCGGATTTAAAATGTGGCTTCCTCGTCAATGTTTTAAAATAATCTTTATCTGCGTGCTTTATCATAGCACCCGAAGCTTTCCTTGTCAAGGAAAAATTCTTTCTTTCGGCAGAACGTACTGCTTCAAACCACCTCTGCCGTAAAACGTATACAAACATTTTATTCAGCAAAAAATGCATCACAAAATATTACGGACCCAATTCAACGCCGAGTAAACTTCATAGGCTGAGTTTCGGTTCTGACTGGCGCAGGCATTTTATCCTCTTAGTATAATCAGGCATTATTTTCCCAACTTCGGCAAGAAATCCGACCCACGCCGTGACGACTTGCGCCCCTGCGGAAGCAGCAAAGATTACGAGAGCTCTGCGGCAAGCACGAAAGCTAAATGGCGTACGCCATTGCTCAGCTACTTTTTAATGTAATAAAATAGTCCCATTATAAACATATATCTCTTTACAGCCCATATATTGCTAATTATAATATTTATTGTAAGAAATAATGCATACTTTATCATTCTCTGATTGTAAAAAAAAAGACCCGAAACCGGATCCCTTCTATAAACGGTGCAAAAAGGATTTATTTCACAAGGTCTTTAATTTCCTGAGCAAAGTTCTCTTTGCGCTTCTCTATGCCTTCACCGCGTTCAAAGCGTGTGTAACCGGTAATTTTAACATCACCGCCAAGCTTTTTCGCTGTCTGCTCTGTGTACTGCTTTACTGAAAGTTTGTCATCTTTAATGAATGCCTGGTCAACAAGGCAGACTTCCTTATAGAATTTATGCAGCTTGCCCTGGACTATCTTATCAGCTATAGCTGCCGGTTTACCTGACTCTATAACCTGCTGCTTGAGGATTCCTTTCTCATGCTCTACAACATCATCAGGAACGCTCTTCTCATCAAGATACTGCGGTACAATAGCCGCAACCTGCATACAAATATCCTTTGTGTACTCCTTAAACTCAGGCTTTGATGCAATCTCAGGCGAAGTAGCAAAATTCACAAGCACTCCGATTTTACCTTCCGCATGGATATAGGCACCTACAGCACCGCTGAACTCTTTGAAACGGCGGATTTTAATGTTTTCGCCGATTTTCATAATTTTCTCTTTCAGCAGCGCATCTACTGTTTCATCTGAACCTGCGGCCTTGCATTTCAAAAGTGCATCAACATCTGACGGATCCGAAGCAAGAATAGTGTCGGCGCAAGTCTTGACAAAGTTGCGGAACTCAGCGTTTTTGGCAACGAAGTCAGTTTCCGAATTGACTTCAATAACTACGCCTTTTGTTGCATCACTGTTTGTTACTGCATAGGCGATTCCTTCCGCAGCAATGCGGCCGGCTTTTTTCGTAGCGGTTGCAAGGCCTTTTTCACGGAGAAAGTCAATTGCTTTATCCATATCGCCGTCCGCCTTTGTCAGTGCCTTCTTGCAGTCCATCATGCCGCAGCCGGTTTTCGCGCGGAGCGCTGCGACGTCTTTTGCTGTAAAAGCCATGATATTACATTCCTCGCTTTATAAAAAATGTTTCATTCAGGCTGCATTATTTTCCCGCTGCGGCCTGCTTATCAGTTTCATTTACCTTTTCATTTTCAGCTGCTGCGCCCGTCTGGCCTTCTCTGCCTTCTATGATAGCATCCGCCATGATAGATGAAATCAACTTAACTGCACGGATAGCATCATCATTGCCCGGGATAACATAGTCTATCTCATCCGGGTCACAGTTTGTATCAACAATAGCGACAATCGGGATATGCAGTTTGCGCGCTTCCGAAACGGCAATATGCTCTTTGCGCGGGTCAACAATAAACAGTGCGCTCGGCAGAGACTTCATGTCTTTAATTCCGCCAAGGAATTTCTCGAGCTTTGCTATTTCAAGCTTCAGCTTGCTGACCTCTTTTTTCGGCAGCAAATCAAATGTGCCGTCATTTTCCATTGTCTGGAGCTGGTTGAGCCTGTCTATCCTGTGGCGGATAGTGCGGAAATTAGTGAGCATGCCGCCGAGCCACCGGGCATTCACATAAAATGCGCCGGCGCGCTCTGCTTCCGTCTTTATTGACTCCTGAGCCTGCTTTTTCGTTCCAACAAAAAGCACAGACTTGCCGTCCATAGACAGGTCACGGATGAAGTTGTAGGCTTCGTCGAGCTTGCGCACTGTTTTCTGCAGGTCAATAATATAGATCCCGTTGCGCTCTGTAAAAATATACGGTTTCATTTTTGGGTTCCATCTTCTGGTCTGATGGCCGAAATGGACACCTGCTTCAAGAAGCTGCTTCATGGATACGACTGACATTTAAATAAAACCTCCTTGGTTTTTCCTCCGCCGCACGTCTGAAATTGGCGATAAAACCCGTTTTCGGGCACCGTTCGCCTGTGCGGCGTGTGTAATGCGTTAATATTATATCACAGGCATTAAAAAAGCACAAGAAAAATCGTTTACTGCACGTTCTGCATATCAGAAACTGCCTCTACAAGCTCTTCATACGAAATCACTGAGTTCAAAACCTGAGGCATGGAGTTTGCTGAAAGATACTCCGGCAGGCCAAGCCGGCGCAGCAGTGCCTTCCTTTTTTGTGCGCTCTGCTGCCCGCCTGAAAGCCCAAGAAAATAAAGGTCTGCTTTTGTTATCTGCCGCCCTGACGGTTTACTCACGTCTTCCACAGCAACGCCGGTATGCTTGAGTGCTTCTACAATCACGCCTGTAGGCACCCCTTCCACACCGAGCTTCCCCTCTTTCGAAGGCTTACGCTTACGCTTTTCTTTGCCGGCAATATCAGGTATATAGGCATTTTTAATTTTTTCCGGCGGTATCGAGCCCATGAGATAATGGCGTATTAAAAAACCCGCCGAGTCGCTGTCTGTCAGTATCACAAGGCCGCGGCTGTCTGCAAGGCGGCGAAGCATTGCCATCTGTTCACGGTCTTTGAAAATCCGGAAGCCATTCGTCTGGATTATAAGCCCGTCTACAACAGATGACAGTTTTATCTTGTCATACTTTCCCTCGACGATAATGGCTTCTTTTACATGAATCAACCCACTTTCTCCCTTTCGGAAATCCAGATCAGCTGGGCTATCAGCTTTTCCAGAATAATTCTGCGGTCACCATGCGCGCTTTTCAGTGCGATATCCGCCTTAAGCAAAGCTGCAAGGCTTTCGCGCAGCATTTGGTCAGAGTAGCGTTTTGCTATCCTTTCGGCATTTGTAAGCCGGAATTCTTTATGCGCATAGTCAAAATACTTTGCTGGCTCCATTGCTGAAAAGCCGCTCTGTATTGAAATCCTGACGCGGTACATGTCAAGGTAGGCACCTGAAAGCACAGACAGCACCGCCACAGGCTCTTCGTGCTGATACAGCAGCTGGTCAAGTATATTGTAGGCTCTGTCTCCGTCACCTGCCATGGTTGCCTTTGAAAGGTCAAATACGCGCGCCTCAAGATTTTTCGTTGTAAGCATATCAGCAGTTTCAGCCGTGATTTCGCCGCTGCCCGTATAGGCGCAAAGCTTTTCCATTTCATTTTGCACGGTCTGCATATCAGTCCCGCATGATTTTATCATGCGCCCGGCATTTGCGCGTGAGATTTCGCACCCGCGCCTTGATGCACCGCTGCAGACGAGCTTTTCGAGCTGCTGCTCCGTGCGCCGTCGGAACTCAACAACCACACCAGCTCTGCCGGCCTCGGCGATAAACTTTTTCCATTTACGGTCGCGGCGCTCATCAAAATCCAACGAAACAAGATAAATCACAAGCACGCATGTGTCAGGCAGCCCCTCAATCATCTCCTGAAGTTTTGACGGCTCCGCTCCATGCAGGGCATTTATATCAAGGTCGGCAACAGCTACACATTTGCGCTGTGCCATTACCGGCAGGGATTCTACAGCCGCCGCTATCTGGTCAATTCCTGCGTCCCCGCTTAATTTCTGCAGATTAAAGTCACGCAGCCCCTGTGAGCCAGCTTTTTCGGCTATTTTCCCGGCAAAATAGCCAACCATATATTTTTCTTCACCATAAAGGAAATAAAGCTTTGCGAAATTTGATTTTTCAATCTGCTTTCTCAGTTCTGTTTCGGTAATCTGCGGCATTACGGCTCCCTTCCAATCGACAGTCTGCGGTTTCCTTTTACCTCAAGTATAATATTTCCATAACCGCCTGTCCAGGCAGAACGGCATTTTTTGACCGTTTCGGCCGACTTTTGCAGTGTTGTTTTGTTCATGGAAAAAACAACGCACGACGGATTAATTCCTCCAACATTCTTCTCTGATGCACCATATGCAAGGACATCAGGAGTTCTCCATGAAAGCGGAAGCCGGTTACCGTCCGCCTCAGGCGGAAAAGCGACAGCGGAAATTCCGCCTGCAGTGACCATGGCTGCTGATGATCTGCCCGCACGGCATGTTTTAACGCTGACGTCACTCCAAAAATTCATTGCTGCCGACGAATCATACGTTTCCGTCCTGCCTGCGTTTGCAGCTGCTTTGCCCACAAAGCCATCAGCCATGCTGCCTTTATGCACAAGAAGGCACGCGGGGTGATAGCGTTCTGCGATATTTGCCGCACATGAAAATTCATCACGCTCTTCTGTAAGTATTTCCAGGCAGTCAATCTTAGTCACATTTTCGCTGCCGAGATATGAAATTATTTTCTGCGGCTGGTAGCTGCCGCACCCTATAACCGCTGCATGGCCGTCACGCGTCAGCACAGTGGAAACATCGTTGCCAACATCAAGGAAAGCGATGCGTGTCATATTCTGCCTGCAGAGCCGAAATGAAAATATCCCCGTAAATAACATTATAACCGAAAGGCACGCCGTCTGCGGAAAAAGTGATGTCCCTTTCCCAATGGCCAGCGCCGCCGAAAAAAGCAGGAAAGTGCCGCCGAGCCAGATAATGACAAAGCCCTGCGAAGCGGAAAATGATGCAAACGGCAGGCCTGCCAGCCATGAGGCACATAAACGCATATATTTGGCAATAAGACCTGCGGCAAGGGCAAACGGCATGGCAAGTTCTGTCTGCGGCAGGAGCAGGCGAAGCGCTGCCGCCGCCGCACCTAAAGCCATGAGTACCGAAGCCGGCACAAGCTCTAAAACATTGGCGAGCGGCGCAACAGCCGAAACTGTCCTGAAACTAAGCAGTATAACAGGCAAAGTAAAAAGCGAAGCACCTACAGATGTTGCAAGCGTACCGTTTATCCCGCGCACAAGCGGGCTTATGGCATGTATCCTGTCAAGCTTTTTGTTGAGGAAATCTGCTGCCGGCCCTGCGAGCAGGATAAGGCCGAGCGTTGCAAAAAAAGAAAGGAGCAGGCCAACGTCCGCGGCGGCATACGGATTTGCAATGCAGATAATAAGTACTGCGGTGCATAGCGAGTTGAGTGGATCGGAACGGCGGGAAATTATAGGCGCCGCAAGGCACAGCAGGCACATTATCCCGCTGCGTGTGACAGAGGGCACAAAGCACGTCACAGCCATAAAACCCAGTATGCCACATGCTGTTATTCCAGCCGCCATCCTTTTGGGGACATGGAAGAAAAGGAGCATGAAAATCAGCAGTTCAGCTATTGTTGACATGTGCAGCCCTGAAACTGAAAGCAGGTGGGAAATTCCGTCTGTACGGAAATCCGACACCAAATTGTCATGCAGGCCGCTTTTATCGCCGAGCAGTATGCCGTTTACGAGCGATGCTTCCTGCTGCGGAAGCATATCCTGCACTGCTGAAATCAGCTTCTGGCGAAGGTGCATGGCGTAATAATACGGCGGCTTTTCAGCTGCGGGCAGTATGGTTACCCCAGCCCCTCCGTCAGGCCATGCAAACATCATAACGCCTTTTGAAGCATAGTAGCCGCGTGAAGAAAAACCGTCTCCGCCAGATGGCAGGAAAAAATGGATTTTTCCTTTCACACGCGAGTAAGGGCCTGCATTAAGCCCATTCTGGAGCGAAATGCGGACCTTAAATCCGCGTGGTACACAAGCGGATTTGAAATCTGTTTTGTCCACACGGACTATATAGTACCAGCGCCCGTACCTGCGCTCTGGAAGCTCACACACTGTTCCCTCAACGTTCAGGTTTTTCCCGTCAAGCGCGCGCGGCGGCTCGACTGAAAAGCGATAATAAACGCAGAATGATACCAGCGCTGCAGTTGAAGCTGCAAATGCCAGAGGGAGAATTACGGCACGGCGCGTTTTTTTCCACAAAGCCGTGACAGCAAAGCCGCCCGCACAGCACCACAGAAGCATGAACGAGATGTCCGCACCCAAAAAAATGGCGGCCGCAAGCGTCAGCAGATAGCAAAAACCCACCAACACAAGCGGCCGTTTCATTGGAATACCTCCAAGAATATAATTATTTCTGGAAAAGCGGCAGCGGCTCCAGATAAGTAATGTCTTTGCGGTCTTTTGCATCACCTTCAGCGAGCACAGCAGCACGGCCTACAATGTTGCCACCATACATTTCAACGAGCTTTTCCATCGCAGCGAGCGATTCGCCCGTGCTGATGACATCGTCTACAATAAGTACACGCTTGCCGCGAAGCTGCTTTTCATCCTCTTCAGAGAGGAACAGCTTCTGCATATGATCCGTCGTAATGGATTTTACATTTACGGAAATAGGGTTGCGCATATAAGCTTTCACACTTTTGCGCGCCACAACGTAATGGCGGCAACCCTGCCTTGCCATCTCGTAGCAGAGCGGTATGCCCTTTGTTTCAGCCGTGACAACCACGTCGTGTTCCGGGCATTTTCTGAGAAGCTCGGCAGCCGTTTTTTCAGTAAGTTCCACATCGCCAAGCATAATGAACCCCGCAATGTCAAGATGCTCATCGATTGGGCATATCGGCAGCTCGCGCCTGCAACCGGCAATGGTCATCTTATAGTAATTTCCTTTCAACTTTCCTTCCATAATCAAGCAATCAACCTTTCAAAAATAAAATCAGCCGATCATCAGCCTGGAGGCCATTTCATAGAACGTCCGCCAAGCAGGTGAAAGTGCAGATGCGGCACCGTCTGCCCGCCGTCTTTTCCAACATTGCAGACAATGCGGTAGCCTGCCTCAAGATGTTTTTCTTTCGCAAGTTTTGCCGCAACTTCGTAAATATGCGCAATGATACCGCTGTTCTGCGGTGTAATCTCCGCGGCAGAACTAATATGTTCTTTTGGAATAATCAGTATATGCACCGGTGCCTGCGGCTGCAGGTCATAAAACGCAAGCACCTTATCGTCTTCGTATGCTTTTTTACTTGGAATTTCGCCTTTCGCAATCTTACAGAAAACGCAGTCCAAATGATAAAGCCTCCTTCGAAAAGCAGTATTATTATAATCTTATTTTATCATATCTGCAACGATTTTTTCCGAAGATGCAAGCGCAGCATCGAGTTTCGAAACATCTTTCGTCCCTGCCATTGCGCTGTCCGGCCTGCCGCCGCCGCTGCCGCCTGCTGCCGCCGCTACCTGCCGGACAATTTTTCCGGCATTCGCGCCCTTTTCCTGCGCCTTTTTGCCGGCGCACGCGGCGATATTTGCTTTTTCACCGTTTATTCCGGCTATGACAGCCACACAGTCAGGCGAACGCTCAAGTATCTTGTCGCACATAACGCGCAGTGAAGCGGATTCCGTACCCTCAAACTTTGCTGAAACGAACTTTACGCCTTTTACATCTTTTGCTTTATCGAGCAGGCTTTCCACACGCATTGACGCCAGCTTCGCATTGAGCGACTCTATTTCGCGGTCTTTTCCTTTAAGCTCAAGCATTATCTGGTCCGCGCGCTTTACAAGTTCAGACGGGTTGCCGAGCTTCATTGCCTCTGAAGCTTTCATTATTGTCTCCATATTATCTTCAAGCAGGCTGAGCACGTTAGTGCCTGTCACGGCTTCTATGCGGCGAACACCTGCAGCTACCGAGCTCTCGGAAACAATTTTAAACAATCCTATTTGCGCAGTATTTGTCACATGCGTGCCGCCGCAGAATTCCTTTGAGAAATCGCCTGCGGAAACAACGCGCACTATTTTCCCGTATTTCTCGCCGAACAACGCCATTGCACCGAGCTTTTTAGCTTCATCAATCGGCATTTCGCGGCTTACGACAGGTATCGCGTTTAGTATCACGCCGTTTACCATATCCTCAACTTTTTTGATCTCATCTTTTTTTACGGCGGCAAAATGCGTGAAGTCGAAACGCACACGCTTTTCGTCCACCAGTTGGCCTGCCTGCTGGACATGTGTGCCGAGCACTTTCCGCAACGCCGCTTGCAACAGGTGTGCAGCCGTATGGTTGCGCGTGATGGCTGCACGGCGCTCTTTGTCGGCAGATGCTTTTACAGTTTCTCCGACGTGTATTGTGCCGGCTTTGACTTCCGCATGGTGCAGGAAATTTTTTGCATGGTTTTTAGTAGTATTCGTGACGGCAACAACGGCATCTTCCGATTCGATTATGCCCGTATCGCCCACCTGGCCGCCGCTTTCGCCGTAAAACGGTGTCTGGTCAAGCAAAAGCACGGCATTGTCACCTGCTGTAGCCGAATCGGCGCGCTGGCCGTCTTTGACAATGGCAATTACTTTTGCTTCCGACTGCGTCGTTCCATAGCCGAGAAATTTTGTTTCAAGTGCGTCCTTCAGCAGCCCGCTTTCTCCGGCCCATGCATCAGCTCCGGCATTCTTGCGCGCGGCGCGGGCACGCTCTTTCTGTTCAAGCATTAGTTTTTCAAACTCTTTTTCGTCCACAGAAAGGCCTTTTTCTGCGACTATCTCCTTCGTAAGGTCAACAGGAAAGCCATACGTATCGCTAAGGCGGAAAGCATCTGAACCTGGGAATACTTTTTCCCCGGCTTTCAGAGTCTCGTCCACAAAGCCGTTCAGGAGCTGCATGCCCTGGTCAATCGTCCTTGCAAAGCTCTCTTCCTCAACACGTACAAGCTTTATTATCCTGTCGTGTTGCTCGGCGAGCTCCGGATAAGCGCCTTTGTTCTCGGTAATCACCGTTTCTGCTATTTTATAAAGGAACGTGTCGTGCACGCCGAGCAAGCGCCCGTGGCGCGCGGCGCGGCGGAGAAGGCGGCGCAGCACATAGCCGCGTCCTTCGTTTGACGGCATAATGCCGTCAGCTATCATAAACGTAGCCCCGCGTATATGGTCGGTTATTACGCGCAGGGAAATATCCTTTTTAGGGTCATCACCGTATTTTACACCGGTAATGCGGCTGACATGCTTCATTATGTTCTGCATCGTATCTACAAGAAACAGGTTGTCTACATTCTGCATAATACAGGCAAGGCGCTCAAGGCCCATGCCCGTATCTATATTAGGATGCGCCATCGGCGGATAGTGGCCGTGGCCGTCGCTGTTAAACTGCGAGAAAACAATATTCCAGAACTCGATGTAGCGGTCGCAGTCGCAGCCTACACCGCACGTCGGCTTGTCGCAGCCGTGCTCCGGTCCGCGGTCGAAGTATATCTCAGAGCATGGGCCGCACGGGCCAGAACCATGCTCCCAAAAATTATCCTCTCTGCCAAAGCGCACTATGTGCGACGCATCAACGCCAACTTCTTTTGTCCAGATGTCAAAAGCCTCATCGTCATCTTTGTAAATCGTCACCCAGAGCCTGTCGGCTGGAAGCTCAAGCACTTTCGTGCAGAACTCCCATGCCCACGCCGTAGCCTCGTGCTTGAAATAATCGCCGAACGAAAAGTTGCCGAGCATTTCAAAAAAAGTGCCATGGCGGTCGGTTATGCCAACGTTGTCGATATCGCCAGTGCGTATACATTTCTGGCATGTTGTCACGCGCTTGCGCGGCGGCGTCACTTCACCTGTGAAATATTTTTTCATCGGCGCCATTCCCGAATTAATCAGCAGAAGGCTGTTGTCATCTTTCGGGATAAGCGAAAAGCTCGGCAACCGCATATGGCCTTTCGATTCGAAAAACGAAAGGTATTTTTCCCTCAGCTCATTAAGGCCTGTCCATTTCATATTATTCTCTACCCCATTTCTGCCTGAAAGGCAAATGCAGGAATCAAGGAAGCCGTGAACCGTCTTTAAGCGGCAATTCCTGCGGCATGAAGCCCGACGCCTGCAAAAAAATAAGGTCCTCCAATCCCTATGGGACGGAAAACCCGTGGTACCACCCAAATTGCGCCACTGCCGGCGCCGCTCTTTATCCCTTAACGCGGGAAACGCCGCATTTCTTCAATGCAGGGCTCCGGGCCGGCTTCCGGTACGGCTTAGCAGGAACCTTTCATCACCGGTTCCCTCTCTTTGGCATAGCCAGCACTTTTTTGCCCTTCTGCGCTTTTCCTATTATTGCTGAAACACTTTTAAAGTATAGACCAGCGGTGCTTAAAAGTCAAACTGTTATAATGAATTTCTAAAATTCAGTAAACATATCCGTAAAGTCCATCGGCGATGCTTCGGAAAACCGGGCCACACGTTGTGCCACCGCCATCGCCGCCATCTTCAAAAATGGCTATGACATATTTCGGCTTTTCGGCAGGATAAAAGCCCGCATACCATGATTCGACTTTCTCTTTGCCTCCGATATATTTTCCGGTCTGCGCCGTTGACGTCTTCGCGCCTGCTGTGCCGTAGTCCGGCTTGCCTTTTTTGCTTGTTCCGGATTTTACAGACGCCTCCATGAATTTCTGCAACAGCGAAGCCGTACGTGCGGACATCACACGCGAGGCCGGCTGCGGCTTTGCCGTTTCAGCAAAATGCTTTTTATCGTCAACCATGCCTTCATATAGGTACGGCTGTGTATAAATGCCGCCAGAAGCTACGGCGTTGACCATCCCCGCAACTTGAAGCGGCGTAGCTGTAAAGTTCCCCTGGCCAAACGAAAAATTCGCAAGTGCCCTCGGGATTTTCAGCTCGTCTGACGTCGGGAGTACCCCTGCGGCCGTCTCAATCCCTGGAGCAACCTGAAAAGAGCGCCCAAAACCAAGTTTTTGGGCCATACTTAAAAAATACGGCGGCGGAACTTTCCGCATTAGGTTTACAAAATACGTATTGCATGAATTAACTATCGCACGCTCCATATTTTCTTTGCCATGCTTTTCCCCTTTGTAGCAGTGGAACGCCTGCCCGTCCACTGAAACAGAGCCCGTGCAGACATAGGATTCGTCTGGTGAAATGCCGTATTCGAGCGCTGCGGCAGAAGAGACAATTTTAAAAACGGAGCCGACGCTGTATGCAGAATAGGCACGGTTAATCAGCGGCGAGTCGCTCCTGTTAAGCGATCTTTCTATATTGTTCGGTGAAAAAGCCGGAAAGCTCGCAGCAGCGCGTATCTTGCCTGACGGCACTTCAAGCACAACCACAGCCCCGCTTTTTATGTGGCCTGCGGCAGAGCGCTCGGCAAGCTGCTGGATTGAGCGGTCAAGTGTCAGCACAATCCCCTGCTTAGCCTTGCCTGAAGAATCGGAGACTGTGCGCATCTGTTTTGAGAGCACATGATTCATGGCATCCACGCAGTATGTTACTTTTACACTTCCTTCACCCGCAGAAAGCTGGCTGTTAAACGCCTGCTCGACGCCTGTTTCCCCGTTTCCGGAGCTGTCGAGATAGCCTAAAACATGCACCGCGATCTGGCTGTCAGAGTACCTTTGCCTTACGGGGAAAACGTCGATTCCGGGGGCAGTTATCATCTGCGGAAGCTTCATTGTGAATGGCTTGCCTGCTTCTATAAGCTTGCCTATGCTTTTTATTTCATCGCAGTTGCAGATATTTCTTAGTGCGGCGGCGGATTCCGGGCACGGCGCTACGGCGGCCGGATATTCTATTTTCCCATCTCCGGCCAAGGCATCAAGATTATGGTCATAAATGGTTCCGCGCCTGGAAGCAACCGTGACGGTAAAATTCTGCTGCTGGGCTGCAGCCTGTGCAAGGCCGTCTCCGTCCGAAATACGAAAAAGCACAAGTATGCTGAAATACAGGGCGCATACAAAAACGGCGAAAATAACTGTGATGCGTTTAAGCAAAAAATATCCCTCCGTGAAGCTATTGTAGCCAAACGGAAGGATTTTTAACCATCTATTTTTTTGCGCAAGATTGCACCTTTCGCAATCTTGCATGATGCCCTTGCAAGGACAGTCATCTCGGCATGGTTTGCACATTCCAGCGGATTGTATTCCCCGTCGCAGATATCGTCAAGCAAGATCTGGTAAGGCGGCCTGTCAGGCTCAAGGACATCTGCAACATCGCCGCGGAAAAAGCGGTTACGCTGTGAAAGCACGGCAAACTCTCCGCTCATTCCCTCGCAGACGGCAATCACTTCCCAGTGGCGCACATATCCGCCGTTTTCATAAACCTGGCCGGGTGTGCCGCCAAAATAAAAGCCCGTGCTGTATTCCCTGTGGCTGATTTTCTCAAGCTCTTCCGGAATCCACTTTGGCAGCGGCTTTTCAGGATTTTCCGCATACTCATCAAGTGCATGGCGGTATGCATTTGTCACCACGGAAGTGTAGTACGCCGATTTTGCGCGCCCTTCAATCTTTAAGCTTCCTACGCCAGCCTGCACAAGCTCGGGGATATGGCTTATCATGCACATATCGCGTGAATTAATGATATATGTGCCCCTGCCGTCTTCCTCAACAGGAAAGTAACGCCCGGGGCGCGTCTGCTCCATCAGCGCATAGCTCCACCTGCACGGCTGAGCGCAGTCACCATGGTTGGCGTCGCGCCCCGTGAAATATTCGGAAAGCAGGCATCTTCCGGAAAAAGAAACACACATGGAGCCATGTACAAAAGCTTCAATCTCAAGCTCTTTAGGCGTTTTCGCGCGTATCTCGGCAATCTCCCCGAGTGTCAGCTCACGCGCGAGCACAACGCGCTTTGCGCCGAGTTCCCAAAACGCATTGGCTGCCGCCCAGCTTGCAACTCCGGCCTGTGTTGAGACATGGATTTCCACTGCAGGTGCATATTTCTGCGCCATTTTCATTGCGCCGATGTCTGTTATAATCAGCGCATCAACGCCTGCTCTCTGCGCACTGCGCAGGAAATCAGGCATCCGGCTGCAATCCTGGTTGCGCATGACAACATTGCAGGCAAGATAAACTTTCACATTTTTATCGTGCGCATAGGTAACCGCAGAGGCTAATTCTTCCATGTCAAAATTTGGTGAAGATGAACGCATACCAAACTCTTTGCCGGCAAGGTAAACCGCATCTGCCCCAAAGCGCACAGCGGTTTTGAGCCGCTCCATATCGCCTGCAGGTGCAAGCAGTTCAGGCAGGCCTTTACGCTTCACATTCATCACTTAAGCCCTGCCTTTTTCAGGTTTACCTCGTGGCCTGACAGAGTTTTTGCATAGTAGGCCTTGCTGTTTTTGTCATGGCAGAAATAATAATAACGCGTGCTTGCCGGATTAAGCGCCGCATTTATGGCGTCCATTCCGGGGCTGCAAATAGCGCCCGCAGGCAGGCCTTTTATGGTGTAAGTGTCATACCGGCTCTTATAAGTTCCCTGGATATTTGCCGGCACTTTCGATTTCTGCCTAAATGGATAGTATATTGTCGGGTCCGAGTCCAGGTGCTGAAGCGAGCTTCTCCCGCTTTCAAGTCTGTTGTGGAAAACAGACGAAACTTTCAGCATATCGTTCTTATCCGCTGCCTCAGCCTGAATCATAGAAGCAAGCACAATCATCTGGTCGACCGTCATGCCTTTCTCCTTTGCTTTTTCGCGTATCTGCTTAGTCAGTTTGGTACTGCAGTTATCCACTATTTTTTTAGCAACATCATTGGCATCTTCATGTTTAGTAAATTCATATGTGTCCGGGAAAAGGTAACCTTCAAGCTTGTAGTAGCGTTTTGAAACATTCGGCAGGCTGCCTATGAAGTCATAGCTGCTGTCAAGCTTGTTGCTGTTAAAGGCTTTTAGTGCGTCATTTGCCGAGCACACCCCGCTCTTTTCCAGCTTTCCGGCAATCTCAACCGCATTCATTCCTTCGGTAAATGTGATTTTTACCGTGTCAACCCGGCTATTCACCGACTTGATAGAGTTTATCAACGCTTCATAGTCCATGCCAGTAGTTATCTGGTAGCTGCCGCCGCTGTACGTTTTAGGCGATTTCGTTATTTTCTCGTAAAACTGAAAGAAGCTTGCGTCTTTTATGGCGCCATAATGGTGAAGCACCCGCGCCACCTGCTTATGTGTGGCATTCTGCGGGATCTCTACCGTCACACTTACTGGCTTTCTGCCTACGGCAAACATATCATTCACACCGCAGACAATATATTTTGCCGACAGCACAGCGGCCATAAACACCATGCAGAACCAAATCAGGCGGAAAAAGTTTTTGTTTTTCCGCCCTTTTTTCTCGTCGCGCAGCTTATGCGCAAGCCTCATATTTTTTGCCGCGGCTATTTCTGAAATTTCACGCCTTCTTCTTGCCTCTCCCGGATTGCTGTAGCTGTCGACAGGCGTATATTTCGGCTCTGGCCTCCTGCTGTAATTCTCGTTCATCTGAAGCTGGAAGCCCTGCACTTTCTCATGGCGGTCCCGCTCAAATTCACTGTTGTTTTCATCATCTTTCATAACTTGTCCTCCCGATATCCGGCAGACAGCTCCGTTGCTTATAAAGCAGTGGAAGCCAGCGTCAGCCAGAAGCCTTTACGGTGCAATTTTCCGTCACAAGAATATCAACTTTGCAGTCGTGCAAGCCGTGCGGAAGACTCCACCTGACGCATCCGGAATAGCAGAAACCCACAGTAATCCCCGGAAAGCCTTGCAGAAAACGATCGTAATAGCCTTTGCCATAGCCGAGGCGATAGCCCATTTCATCAAAGACAAGGCCGGGAACAATACAGACAGTTTTAGATGATGCTTTAGCTTTGCGGCATTTTTCCGGGACAGGCTCGAGGATACCACAGTAACCTGAAGCCAAGTCCCGCAAAGAAGAAATTTCATAGAATTTCATTGTGGAAATTTCCGGTATGCAAAGCGGCACAGCAACCTTTTTGCCATCCGCAAGCGCCGCTGAAATAATAGCAAACGTATCAATTTCACGTTTAATACTCACATAGGTAAAAACCGTGTCTGCCAGGCGGTATTCCTTAAGGGCCAAAAAATGCCTGTGGATACTACGGTCAAAGGATAATTTCTTTTCCGGCACAAGACGGCTCCGAAATTCTCTCCCTTCACTGCGCAGACAGCACTTCAGGCTTTGGATATCTTTCATACGCACTGAATGCTTTTGCGTATCTTCTGTGATTTCTCCTTTCCGTAAAGGACTTCTACAAGTTTAAGCGCAAAGTCTACGGCTACACCCGCTCCGCGTGCCGTAATTATTTTTCCGCTCACACAGACCGGATCATACAGGACTTTATCTGCTCCAAGTTCTTTTTCATAGCCTGGGAAGCAGACGGCATTATGGCCCTTCAGAAGGCCGAGACGCCCAAGCACGGACGGAGCGGCACAGATTGCAGCAATATATTTGCCGTTCTGTGCGCAGTAATTAAGGCTTGCACGCACCATCGGCGATTTTTCATGGTTGGAAGTACCCGGCCCTCCAGGCAGTATCACCATATCCATATTTTCAAGTGATACATCATTTTCAACGAGGTCAGCCATAACTTTTACTCCACGACCGCTCGTCACCTCTTTGCCGCCTTCTCCAACTGTGGAAACTTCAGCACCGGCACGGCGCAGAATATCAACAGGAGCCATAGCTTCAACTTCTTCAAAGCCTTTTTCAAGGAAAATATAAATCATAACAAATCCTCCTTGTAAATAATATAATTGGGCAAAATTATCAAGTATAATCAAAAAATTCAGTCCATACCAAGGCCGAGGTACGGTGCATTCATTTTAACGCCGCAAATACCAACTCTGCCAAGCAGTTTCAACATTCCAAACCGTTCTGTGATGCCTTCGCCGCAAAAAAGCGGGCTCATCACAGGCAGGCGGAAACGATATTGCCGCGCAGGGACTTTTTTCAGCAGTGCTGCTGCAAGAGCCGGAAATGTATTATTGTCCGCCATGGTTTCAAGGGCGGTACATATATTATTTTCTTTTCGACACAAGGCATAAGCCGGCGTTCCGTTATGCTGAACACATATAAGCTGGTCACCGTAAATACGGCTCAGCGATATTGATAAGCGGAACATACGGTCGTCCCATAAAAAAGACCCGCTGTATTGAAAGAGGCACTTTCTTCTCAGCCTGTTCAGGCACTCAGCACCCGGCATGCATTCATACCCGCCTCCGCGCAGTGCAATTGCCTGAAGGCGCTCCGGAGGGACTTTTGCCCTGCGCACAAAGAAAGGACTGCTGTAGCCTAATTTTTCATAGAAATGGTAAAGGCTCTCCCCTGAAGGCAGAAGTGCAGAAAAGCGGTCGCCTCGTTCTGCGCCTGCCACAGAAGCATACGCGAGAAGCGATGACATATACCCGCGGCAGCGGAAACTCGGCTCGGTCGCCGCCGCAAAAATATAATGTGCCTGCACCATATTTCCGTTAACAAGTATATATGCAGGTATAAGATAAACCGCAGCGGCAATTTTACCGCCGACGCGGCATACAAGGCAGTCGCGCGGTGAAAAAATATTTCCCAGGAAATAATCTGGATATTTCTGCGGCTCATGGAAACATTTCTGCCAAAGTTCCGAAAGCTCAGGCCGCATATTCCAGTCTGCAAACTCAATCATGTTATTTGCCTGTCTTAAGCCTCCATTTTCTAAGAGCGGCAGAAATTATCTTTACAATTTCCGCGTGCACTGTTTCCCTGCTTTTTGGTGAGCCGCCTTCCGCACAGGCCACCGTCTGCCAGCCGAGCTTCCGCGCCGCAAAAGCGGCACTTTTATGGCACTGATTTAAGTACGTAACATCGCGCTCATGGATATCTTTCTGTTCACCGCTGCGTTTGCAGCGCCTGTCTAAAAAAGTCTGAGATATTTCAGGCGGCATATCGAGGTAAACGGTCAAGTCGGGCTTTGGAAGGCCAAGCTTTTCATATTCGAGGTCCTGCAGCCATGAAATAAAGCTGTCCCATTCTTCTTTCGGAAGTTTCGGCAGTTGGTATATCATGTTAGACGTCGTATACCTGTCTGCCAAAATCAGGGCGCCGTTTTCATAATCTTTATGCCACATTGTACGGAAGCTCGCAAAGCGGTCAACCGCAAACAGCACAGAAGACGCATACGCGTTCACGTCATCCGGGTCTTTCCCGAAATCGCCGTTCAGGTACATTCTTACCGGCGCTGAAAACGGCTTCTCATAAACTGGAAACTTTACGCGGCGCAGGTGGATTCCGCGCTCCGGAAAATTATTTTCCAAAAGCTCCATCTGTGTTGTTTTGCCGCTGCCGTCAAGCCCCTCCAGCGTTATCAGGTGCCCGCTCATCTGTTTCCATCCATTTCAAGATATTTTTGGCGGACTTTTTCTGCTTTGCCGCAGCACATCTTTCCTTCTGGGCAGTCCCCGCGCACGCATGCCGGGCCTGCTTCGGCAAAAATATCCGGCGCTATTGGTTTAACGAGGCGCAGCATACAGTCTGCAACCCCACGTATCTCCCACTGGGCACGGTTGCAGCAGCGCAGTGAGAAAAAGTGGAGAAGCTCCCGGGCATTAAGCGTGCATATCATTTTTGTTTCACACGCATTTGGCAGGACAAAACGTGCATCCTCATTCGACATTTTCCGCGCCATACGGCCAGCAGTTTCCCCGTCTTTTCCCTCGTCCATTAATTCGTGCTTACGCTTTTCCGTGAGAATTGCTGAAAGCTTTTCATAATGGCGGCGGTCTTCTTCCATGGCATCGAGGAACTCTTTTTTCGCTTTCGGAATGCTCTCTATCTCAGGCGGCACAACATACTGAAAGTCCGCCTCGCCAACATAGCGCTGGCTTTTTACGCTGTAGGAAGCAATGCGATGGCGCGTCATCTGTGCAAGGAAAGAACGTGAAACCCCTTCTATGCCAAACGTAAATGAAACATGCTCAATCGTGCTCGCATGCCCAAGTTTAGTTATCATTCGAACAAAAGAAGACGTCTTTTCTTTTGTAAGGCCATCTTCGATTTTTTCTATCCCGGAAGACGAATAGCACAGCTTTGCGGCGGACGCCACAACTTTTTCAGGTTCCGGTGTATAGGCAAGCAAGGTAACTTTTGGCACAGCAATCGATCCTTATAAATATATTTCAAATTTATATTCTACTGATTTTCTACATTATATCAAAATACAGTTGCGTTTTCAACAGAAGATTTTTATTTTTCCGCCTGAGAATAGATAAAGGGTCGCTGGTAATAATAAAAAGGCGGCTGAAAACAGCTGCTTTTGATTTTTCTGAAAGGAAGAATGTGAAAATGGAAAGCAGAAGTGCCGCCGAAATGCCTATAGGGCTGATGATGTCTCTTGCAATGCATCCGGACGCCATGCACAGTTTTGGCCAGATGGATGACGAAAAACAGCAATCCGTAATACGCTATGTCGAGAATGCAAAGACAGGGGAAGAAGCAAAAAGCAGGATTTACAGTGCCATAAAAAGCCTTGAAAACGGAAGCACCAGCTTTTTAGGCTGAACACGGCACAGGTAATGTTCTTCACTTAGCCCTAAAATACAAATACCGCCCGCATGGCACCGGAATTCCGGTACCATGCGTTTTTTGTACCAGTATTAAAACGCATTCCCAATGGTTTAAGGATTTACATTTTAACGTATCAATGATATCATTTTGATGAAAATTTCATGTGCTACATTTACCAGAAATAAGGTGCAGAATGATTATAAGTGCAAGCCGAAGGACAGACATACCGGCCTTTTATTCCGACTGGTTTTTCAGGCGCCTGAGAGATGGCTGGGTCCTTGTGCGCAATCCAATAAACCCGCACAGCATAAGCCGCGTAAGCCTTAGCCCTGACGTGGTGGACGGCATCGTTTTCTGGACAAAGAATCCGCTCCCAATGATCGGGCAGCTTGATAAGCTCGGCAGCATACCTTATTATTTCCAGTTCACGCTGAACCCATATGGAACTGATGTAGAGCCGAATGTGCCTTCTAAAAGCAAAGTGCTTATTCCTGCTTTCCAGCGTCTTGCAAAGCGTATCGGTCCGGAACGCATAGTCTGGCGCTACGATCCAATCCTGTTTAATGAAAAATATACGGTAGAGTACCATTTAAAGTATTTTGAGCATATGGCACGCTTGCTTGCCGGATACACAAGCCTGTGCACTGTGAGTTTTCTCGATTTTTACAAAAAGGCACAGCACGGCATAAAACTTTTGGGAATACGCTGGCCTGCTTTGGAACAGAAAATGGAGCTTATCCGCTGCTTTTCCCAAATTGTCGGAAAATATGGCATGGCTTTAAGTATTTGCGCCGAAGGCTTTGACGCTGAAAGCTGCGGGGCACACCCCGCAAGCTGTATTGACAAAAGCAGACTTGAGCATATCGGAGGATACCGTCTCGCAGTCGGCAAGGACAAAAATCAGCGCCCAAAGTGCGGCTGCGCAGCAAGTATGGATATCGGTGCCTATAATACATGCCGGCACGGATGCCGCTACTGCTATGCGAACTTCAGTATTGGGGGCATAATGAATAACTGCCAAAATTTCCGCCCCGATTCACCGCTCCTCTGCGGGGAAATACAGGAAGGTGACAGAATACATGAACGCAGTGTACGGTCATACAGGAAAATGCAGACGAGTTTTTGGGATAGCTGATGTATCCGTCAGCTTTTTATGCCACAGAAAGGGGAAATCATTTTGGGATTTTACATTGAGCAGGGCGATATCACAAAGTTCAGGGCTGACGCAATTGTAAATGCCGCCAACACATCGCTACTTGGTGGCGGCGGAGTTGACGGCGCTATCCACCGCGCTGCCGGACCGTACCTTTTAAAAGAATGCCGCACACTGCACGGATGCAGGACAGGCGAAGCAAAAATCACAAAAGGCTACCGCCTTCCTGCAAAATACGTCATTCACACTCCGGGTCCCGTATGGCACGGCGGCAGCGCGGGAGAAGATTATCTGCTTGCCTCATGCTACCGGAACTGCCTGCGCATTGCGGAAGAGTATGGCTGCCAGTCGGTGGCTTTCCCGTCAATCAGCACAGGTGTATACCGGTTTCCGCTGTCAATGGCGGCAAAAATAGCCACCAAGGAAATCACAGAGTTTCTTAAAACCTCAGAAAAAGTCAAAGACGTAACCATGGTGTGCTTTGACGGAACGACTAAACAAGCCTACGAAAATGTGCTGAAGCAGATGCGCACATAACAGAATTTGACATTAAAAGCAAAATGGCTGTGCGGATATTATTCTTCGCGCAGCCATTTTAAGTTCTGCCTAAACCAAAAGTGAATGTGAAGTGCTTCATAATGTGTAACAACTGTGTATGGGCCTTCATAAAATATTATACAAGGATAGGATTACCCCATCCAAACTTAATTAAAAGGAGATTTACCATGAATTGCGTGAAAACCAGTGATTCCGGTTTAGATATAGACGCCAATAACAGCCCACAGAACCATGATAGCGCAGCGGACTGGTATGAGAGTTTCAAAAGCAGCACAAAGCTTGCGGAAAATGAGGCGGCAAAAACGTCCCTACAGCAACCTAACCAGTTGGTGCATGACATCTGCACAAAGGATGTCAAAGCTTTCAGCATGACAAGTAAGACCATCTATGCAACGGTTCCCTGCAATCAAGGTGAAAGTGCAGGTTGCCGTGGGGGATTTCTTCCCAACGTAGCCCCCACTGTTGCCAACATCCGCATTTTGTGTGCCGATGAGCGTCTGAGCCCTTCTACCGGTTGCGATCATATTATCAACACAGTTGAGTTCGAAGTGGTGCTGCAGTACGGTGCTGGCACCTATGTTGTAATGACGCCAAAGGAATCGTTCGATGTACCATGGAGTGATTTTAGGCGCTTCCCGAATCTTCAATATTTTCCTAACGTCGGTGCATTTAAACAGGAACTGAAAAGCATCGACGGATCCTGCAAAGCTATTAAAATTGTTAACTATGCTGTGACACAGGAGGAAAACGACTGCGTCCTGCAAATCGATTATATCGTGTTCGATAAATTATGGAAGTATGAAGATCTGATCATCCTGGCGGATAAGCCAATCTCTGACAATACCACTGTCTGCGACCTGTTCAATCAGGGGCATCATATCGGGCCTTGCCCAAACGGTTCCGGTAGCACCTGCTGCGGTGGCTAACTTCTCTTGCAATTTGTCAAACGACGAATGACCATTAGGGCTTCCTTCTGCCATGGAATTACATAATTCCACTGGGAAGGAAGCCCTTCCCTTTGCACTATTAATCCACTATATAAGGCTCAAGTGAAAACGAATAGGCATTGACTTAGGGCCTATCCATAAATTACTAATCATATGTGTGCGCGAATAATTTTGCGCCAAACGATATCAATAAAAGTATCGCGCAGTTTTCACTGTTCAACATGGGATACCGCTTTCGTCAAAGCGGATATCTGGACGGCGGGACTGTTCAACTGGTCTTTATCGGAAGTGCTGACCCGGCAGTAGATACCGAAATTCTTCACGATTTTATCCGGCTTTGCCGGTATATAAAATACCTTTGGATCCACTGCAATCCCTCCTCAATGAACAGTTCTCCCAGATACATTATACTTCTTCAGGGCCTTCCTTTAACAGTTTATCTTCCAGCTCGCACTCTTCGTCTAAACAGTCGTCGCAAAGGTTTGCCGCTTCGATAGAAGAATAGTTTTCATATATTTTTTTAATCTTTTTTTCTTTTCTGTCCCAAAATTCAAGAGCCAATAACATATATCTAATGACGTCATGGCCCGTTGTAATCGGACGTTTTCCTTCTTCAATCATTCTGTCAATGAAATTCCTGTCATCTATTAAATATATTTTTTCACAGTAATCATAAATATCCTCAAATGAATTTAAATAGTCCTCTAGTGTGTCTTTGTTATTACTAGCGTTAGCCAAAATACATGATTGTTTTCTTTGTTCTCTATTCAATTTATAATAACTTGCTAAATAAGAAATCAAAGTATCTGCTCTATCTAAAGAAGGCTGCTCACCATTTTTTAATTTTGCCCCTTTAAAGCTTTGCATATTGCCCTTCGTTTGCATTAGAGAGAAGTTGACTAAGCGATGATGATTCTTTTTGCACTTTGTCAAAAGCTTTAGTGCACATTTTTCACCTCTCGGATAATTCTTGTACTCTTCTCTTATCATTTTTTCAAAAATAGGATACTTTCGATTATTAAAATTGAAATCGCAATCTCCTGATAGATTAGCATTTTCACCAGGATATTCATCACCTATCTTATAGATTTTACTATCATTAGATAATAAAAAGTATCTATTCATATAGGACTGTTTTTCGGTTTGTTCATTGTAATATTTTCTATTTTTATAATTGCGCAGTACAAGTTGAGATAAATCCGTTAATTGGTATTCGTTATTTATCCTACATGATCCATCATTATTAAAATATATTATTCGATAATGTTCCCAAGCTTCTTTTGAAGAATCATGTTCAAAATTGACATCTTCCCCATTAATTTTTTCTTTGTTACCAACTTCTTTATTTTCAAAAATCATACCAGCATCTCCTATTAATCAAAATATTTTTGCCAATCATTATAGCCTAATTATATAGTAGCTTTTTCATAATGACAAGTAGGCTGTTTTTAATATTTTATCCTGTCAAAATACAATATATTGAGAAAACAAAATCAAATATTGCTAGATATGCGTGTCATTAGGACGCACGTCTCAACATGTGTTGACACTTGTATCGGAACATGACTTCTGAACCTCGTCGCTTGCATTGCAACACAGTTCACCGGAACTGGATTTTGTAGTCTTGCATTTGCGTTGTAACTTGAATTTAGTGCTGCCTCTGTTATCCTCAAAGCCCGTTTTATAAATAAAGGTTAGCTTATACGGGTCTTTGTTTCCCGCGTCATCTGTGCCACCGACAATGACCTTCTCAACAATGCTTTCAAACACATAACGATTGAACTTTTCTAAGGCACCGTTCTGCTCCAAAGTTTTTTTAAATTCCAGAAGCCGCCGCCTATTGTCCTTTTCATCATCGGACATTTGAAGCAGGCCTTCACGCTCCGATTCCAACTGCTCCAAATTGCTATTGATTTCAGCGGATTTTTCTTGGTATGTGGCTTTGTCAATGCTGCCGTCCAAGTGCAGATCAACTAATTTGCTCCGCTTTTGCTGCATAGATGATATATCTTTTTCCACCTTCGCCAACTGCTTGTTGACGTTACTGGAACTTAAAACCTGTTCCATCCTTTGCAAAAATTCCTTCAATACGTCTTTATCATTATCACACAAAAGACTATAACTTTCAACAAATGCTTTTTCAATCGCTTCCTCCGGAATTCCCTTGCTATCAGGACAATTCACCTTTCCCTTTTTTGTAGAAGTGACACACTGCCAAATCGTTTTTTGGTGCTTGGTGCCCGCGTGCCAGCTTCGTCTGATAAGTGTTCCCCCACAAAATCCACATTCCAACATACAGCTAAAGGCATACTGCCGACTGAACTTCTCCCTTTTTCCGCCCTCAACATGACATTTACGTGCCCTGCTCCTGCGCCGCAAAATTTCCTGCGCTTTCTCAAATACTTCTTCGCTGATTATCGGTTCATGATGTTGTTTAATATAAAACTTGTCCTCTTCTCCGAAATTATTCAACCGTCGCTTGCTGATAGGGTCAACCGTAAAGGTTTTGCCCATTAAAATATCACCTTTATATTTCTCATTTCTAATAATTCCGACTATTGTACTTTCCGCCCAGTGAGTACTGCCGCGCTTTGTTTTATAACCAAGGTTTTCCAATTCTTTGCCTATCACCATACAACCTGCACCTTCAGTATAACGCGTAAAGATATAACGCACGATTTCGGCTTCCTGCGGGTTTACGGTGATGGTTTTATCATCGGGGTGATAATCATAGCCCAATCAGCCTTGAAACCCTACCAACTCGCCGCGCTTCATTTTCATTTTGAGACCTTTTTTAACATTAGCCGATATATTCTCAACTTCCTGTTGCGCAACTGATGAGCTGTTGGCGGCTGCAAATGGAATTTTAATTGAGGGCATTTTTGTCCACCTTTCTCCCCGTATAGCCGCTAGGACAGCTAATCCAGCTATTCCTCCACTGTGCGAACAGAAATCGGCTTACCGTCGACCAACTCAATAATAATATTTTGGATGGCCTTTCCATTGTGGCTCTTTATGCAGAACCCGGTTACGTTGGTGTTCTCAGTATCTTTTCCAGCCTGAAATTCTGCGTGGGCCTTCTCGTCGAGGGCAAGGATCAAGTAATCTTCCTTACCCTTTTCGTGAGATGGAAGGATATGAATCGAAGTCTCCATAATCATGCTCCTTACAGTATAAAATTAATGTTGATGTATACTCCTGAAGGTAAAAATTATTGAGCTTTCATAAGATTTCCTTATTACTGACTCAATTAATTTCACGAAACCTTTTTATAGATACTAACGTTGGATCTAGAGCGTCCTATGAGCTTTATATTTGCATACTCTTTAGTCGTGACTTTTTTGTTGAACAGTCTTGCTAAGGACAGTTTAGAGGATCTATCGAGTGTATTCCATCTCTGTTGTGTCATGACATTTGCGACATCAAACTCGATATTTGTTGGGAAAGCATCAAGTTTATTCGCAAATTCTTCCCAAATTACCTCGAAACTGTCTTCTTTCGGAAATACCTTATCCTTCACATATTTTGAAATGCTCACTCCCTTCCCGTCTTTCTTTACAATAGCCTTTAATTGCTCATATTCATTGTCTGTTAAGACGAACTGCACGCGTGCGCTCATGGCCTCACCTCCAGGAGAGTACATACACATCATGGCTATCAGTATAGCAACACCATTTAGAGATGTCAATAGTCTTTTGAAGCTTTTTGAATTTTTTTATGCTTCGTAACTCTATATTACAAGTAATGCCAACAAATTTCGAGAATTTGACGAGCAAGCCCCAAAAAGCCATTACAGTATACTAAGTACCGTAATGGCCATTTTTTACTTTTCGATTTTTTCTATTATTTATATACGTCACTTCCGGGAATTTTATTTCCATGCGCGTCAATTGTCCAGCCATGGTAATTAAGCCCAAGGAGTGCAGCCCATTGCTCACCTGTATAAAATTTCCTATCTGGTGCAATTACACAGCCATCCTCATAATGCCTAATCCTAGTTCCCGGAATTTCTTTCCCATTCTTATCAGTTGACCAATACTCTGTCCAACTGCCATGATAGCTATTCCTATCGTGATTGGCAGATTTTTTATCACTTCCATTTGATATTCTAGACGATTTCGAATTAGAACCTTTAGAAGAAGACTTAGCTTGCGCATCCTT
>DHSD01000030.1:206522-260232 GCA_002411365.1 Ruminococcaceae bacterium UBA5295 | reverse complement strand
AATTTATATATGGATAATATTTATTACATTCGTTTAAATACACGTGGATGCAATAAAAATTTTCACAGAAGCCAGATTTCCCTTATAATTTATCTGTTAAGAAAATCATTAATAAAGAAAGACAGGACATAATTTATTTATATCTTTCGCAATTTACGAATATAGCATAATCATGAAATAAGTTTTACGATTTCAGCATTAAAAGAAGATACGCTTTTTTAAAAAGATTTATTGAATCTGTTAAGCGCTTGACAATTACGCTTCATAATTATATGATATGTAGAAGCGTATCCTGCATCCTTAAATTAGTATAACGAATGCGGCAATTAAAGCCTGCTTTTTGATTTGGTTTTCCGGAGCCTTCAGCGTAAGTAAGTGTGCAGTAGGGCTTTTGAGCCAGGAAAAACAGGCTATGGTGTGTGCAGCTTAAAACACGCAGACTGGATCAACAGAATATTCTGTTTTAATCTAACGGCGGCAAACGCAAGTTCCCAGAAGTCAGAGGGAACTTCGTTGTCGCCGCTGTCGCCGAAAGCTGCTTTTGCTGCATCGGCAAAGCCAGGGCAATTTATGAAAAAGCAGCAGAAAAAAGTCCTTTCCACCAATCTGAATATCTCGCCTCATACCCAGAATATCGCTCTTTTAGGCATACTAACAGCACTCGCGCTTGTTCTGTCGGCAGTTGAACTATTGCTGCCGCCAATTCCCATGCTTCCGCCTGGTGCGAAACTTGGCCTTTCAAATATCATTACCATGTACACTGCCGGAGCGATAGGGTTGGGTCCGGCTTTATGCATTGCAGTGGTGAAAGGCCTTTTCTCAGGCCTGATGCGGGGATTTACAGCAATGCTGATGAGTATGGCAGGCGGCGTTGCAAGCACATTTGTAATGTGGCTGCTGATGAAAATCAAGAAAAATCCTTTCGGGTTTATCGGTATTGCAGTTGGAGGGGCTCTGACGCATAACGCGGCGCAGCTTCTCGTTGCTGTTTTTCTGACAACGCCCGCAGTGATTTATTATATCCCCTGGCTGATCGTTTTCGGAGTGCTGACCGGTATCCTTACCGGCCTTGTGCTGAGGATGGTCATTCCATTGCTGAACCAAATATCTTAGCTGTGTTTGGAGGAATAAAAAACATGAGTATGTCATTACCTGATTCTCCATTTAAGACTCATGGCGGCGTAAATGTTCCTCACAGGAAAAATACCGCCAAAGTTGAATCTGCAGTGCTTCCGTCGCCTGATACGGTCATATTGCCAATGCAACAGCATGTAGGCGCGCCGTGCGCGCCATGCGTCAAGGCAGGCGACCATGTCTTGGTGGGCCAGAAAATTGCCGACAGTACGGCGTTTGTCAGTGCGCCAATACATGCGAGCGTCTCAGGCAAGGTTATAGCCATCCAGAAAATCATGCTTGGCGGCGGCCAACTTGTAGACGGCGTGAAGATTCAGTCTGACGGTAAAATGGAAATTTCGCCTGACGTGAAGCCGCCGAAGATAGGCAACCTCGATGAATTTCTGAAAGCCGTGCATGAATCCGGCCTTGTGGGCCTTGGAGGTGCAGGCTTTCCAACCCACGTGAAGCTGAATGTCCCCAAAGGCAAGCATGTTGATACTCTGATTATAAATACCGCAGAGTGTGAACCATACATTACATCAGACAACCGCTGCGCCATTGAGGAAACGGATAATATTGTGAATGGCCTTGAGGCAGTTAAAAAATGGCTGGGCATTCACCGTGTTATCATTGCAGTGGAGGGCAATAAGCCGGATGTTATTGAAAAGATGACGAAAGCTGTTGCCAATGACTCCGAAGTAAAAGTACTTACGCTGCGCGCACGCTATCCGCAAGGGGCAGAAAAAGTGCTTATCCAGTCTTGCACGGACCGTCGTGTCCCTATGGGCGGCCTTCCGGCAGATGTGGGATGCATTGTGATGAACATAACGTCCACGGCTTTTCTTGGCAATTACCTTGCCACCGGCATGCCGCTTGTTAAGAAGCGCGTAACGGTAGACGGTTCTGCGATAAAAGACCCGAAAAATGTAATTGCGCCTATTGGCACGAGCATCCGTGCACTTGCCGACTTTTGCGGCGGATATAAGGAGAAGCCGAAAAAGATACTGATAGGTGGCCCTATGATGGGTGTCTCAATCTTTAACGACGAAGTACCGATTGTAAAGCAGAATAACGGCATTCTGTTCTTTGATGAAAAAGAAGCGCACAAGATGGAACCGACCCCATGCATACGCTGTGGCCGGTGTGTTAACGTGTGCCCAATGCACCTGATGCCGACTCTGCTTGAAAAGTATGCCAAAGCGAAACGTGTGGATGACCTTGTAAAACTCGATGTAATGGACTGCATGGAGTGCGGCTGCTGTGCATACAGCTGCCCAGCGGGCAGGCCGCTTGTGCAGTCTATCCGCTTTGGCAAAGCTTTGGTAAAAGCGAGGGGGAAAAAGTAATGGAAGAAAAACTTGTTGTTTCATCTTCGCCTCATGTCCACTGTGCGGCAACAACCAGAAAGATTATGTTGGATGTCATTATTGCGCTTGTGCCTGCGCTTGTCGCTTCAATTATAATTTTTGGCCCGCGCGCTCTGATGATTGTTGCAGTGACTGTCATTTCGTGTGTTGTAAGCGAGTATATCTGCCGCAAGGTGATGAAGCGGGATAACACTATCGGCGACCTTAGTGCTGTTGTAACAGGTATTCTGCTTGCGTTCAACCTGCCGGTAGGTATCAATCCGATGATGGCTGTATTCGGCGGCGTAGTTGCAATTGTGGTTGTTAAACAGATGTTCGGCGGCATTGGCCAGAACTTTGTAAACCCTGCACTGACTGCCCGCATTATAATTATGAACTCTTTTCCGGCAGCAATGACAACATGGGCGAAACCGTATTACTATCTGCACTCTACAGATGCAATGACTGCAGCGACACCGTTGGCGCTTATAAAGCAGCATGCTTCGCCAGACCAGCTGCCAAGCCTGCTTCAGATGTTCCTCGGCAACCGCGGAGGCTGCCTCGGCGAAACATGCACGCTGGCGCTTATCCTCGGCGGCATTTATCTGATTATCCGTAGGGTAATAAGCCCTATTATTCCGCTTTGCTATATCGGCACTGCGGCGCTGCTTTCTCTTTGCATGGGCCGCAATGTGCCAATGGACCTTCTTTCAGGCGGACTGATGCTCGGTGCCATCTTTATGGCTACAGATTATACAACATCACCGCTTACAAAGAAAGGCCAAGTGATTTACGCTGTAGGGTGTGGTGCAATAACAATGCTGATACGCAATTTTGCAAACCTGCCTGAAGGTGTTTCCTATTCTATAGTACTTATGAACATACTTGTACCGTTAATTGATTCTGGCACACGCACGAAAGCATTTGGAAAGGAGCCTGTGAAGCAATGAAAGGTAATGCAAAAGAAATTTGGAAACCGACCCTGGTCCTTGTCCTGATTTGTTTTGTTGTAACCGCATGCCTTGCGGCGACTAATGCTGCGACAAAGGGTTCCATAGCAGCACAGGCGGAAAAAGACGCACAAGAGTCGCGCCTTGTGGCACTCCCTGAAGCCGGCAGCTTTGAGAAAAGCAATGCTAAACTTGTTTCTAATAAAGTTATCGACTGCTATGAGGGCAAAAAGGGCGGCCAGCCTATTGGATGGGTGATTACAACAAAAACTGCCAGTTATGGCGGCGACATCACTGTTATGACGGGAATCAAAAAAAGCGGAAAAGTTTCCGGCGTTGTCCTGACTAATACAAGCGACACACCGGGGCTGGGTTTAAATGCTAAGAAAGCTTCTTTCCGCGACCAGTATAAACAGCAGGTTCCTGCAAATGGTTTTGAAGTCGTTAAAAACGGCAAAGCCGGCAATGGAAAGATAAATGCCATGACGGGCGCAACCATTTCCAGCAAAGCTGTTACAGAGGCTGTAAATAATGCCATTGCCGAATATAAGCAAGTGAAGGGCGGTGCATAATATATGGCTGGGAAAAAGAAAAATAGTCTCTGGCATGAATTTTCAAAAGGAATCGTAAAAGAAAACCCGGTTTTGCGTTTAGTCCTTGGCACGTGCTCCACGCTGGCCATAACAACAACTGCAATGAACGCCATAGGGATGGGCATTGCGACAACGTTTGTGCTGGTTTGCTCTAACGCGATTATTTCATTGCTGAGAAAAATTATTCCTGACAAAGTGCGTATTCCGTGCTATATAGTTGTTATTGCAGGCTTTGTAACTGTTGTGCAGATGCTTGTTGAAGCGTTTTCGCCGAGCCTTAAAACAGCGCTTGGTGTTTATCTGCCGCTGATAGTTGTTAACTGCATTATCTTCGGCCGTGCTGAAATGTTTGCAAGCAAAAACCCTGTTCTGCCTTCCATCCTCGATGGGCTTGGTATGGGCGTTGGCTATACATGCACACTGCTTTGCATGGGCATAATCCGTGAGTTGTTTGGCAGCGGCACTTTCTTTGGCCTGCCGGTGCTGTCGAATTTCATACCGTCCATCATAATCCTTCTTCTTCCGCCGGGAGGTTTCTTCATTTTTGGCCTTCTGGTTGCAATTGCAAACCGCCTGTCTGGCGAAGGCAAAGCCCCTGAAGAAATCGGTTGTGCAGGATACCGTGGATGCGGCGGCTGTGCACTTGCAAATGGCTGCTCGCTGACTGCTAAGAAAAACGACGGGGAGGCTAAAGAGAAATGAAACAGTTGCTTGCCATTTTTCTGACATCTATTCTGACTGAAAACTATATTCTCGATAAATTCCTCGGCATCTGCCCTTTTCTCGGTGTTTCCAAGAAACGTGACAGCGCTATTGGCATGAGCATTGCTGTGACTATAGTAATGGTGATTTCAACCGCTGTTACATGGCCTATATACTATGGCATCCTTGTGCCGAATGGTCTTGATTATCTTGAAACAATTGTATTTATCCTTGTAATTGCAGTTTTAGTGCAGTTCATAGAAACAGTACTTAAGAAGTATATTCCTACGCTTTACAATGCGCTCGGTGTTTATCTTCCACTTATTACTACAAACTGCGCCGTGCTTGGTGTTACAATGCTGGTGCTTGACAAGCATGCGGCGAATCCAACAACATTCGGTTATGGTCAGGCTATCATGAATGCTTTTGGTGCAGGCATTGGCTTTTTGGTTGCACTGGTAATGTTCTCAGGTGTTCGTGAGCGCATTGAACTCAATGATGTGCCTAAGTTTTGGAGAGGCCTTCCGATTACGCTTGTCGCGGCCTCGATCACATCCCTTTCGTTCCTTGGCTTTTCTGGCCTTGTGACCGGAATGCTGGGTGTAAGCTAAGGGGGTGGATGAAATGAATGATATAACATTTGCAATCGTTTTAGTTACAGGCATTGGCCTTATTTCAGGCCTTATTCTTGCCATAGCCTCCATTGTAATGGCTGTCCCGAAAGACCAGAAGACAGAAGATATCCGCGCAATGCTGCCAGGAGCTAACTGCGGCGCATGCGGCTTTTCTGGATGCGATGGTTATGCGAAGGCTATGGCAACGGGGGAGGCACAGCCGGGCTTATGTTCTGTTGGAGGTGCGCCTGTAGCGGAAAAAATTTCAAAGTACCTCGGCGTTGCTGCAACGAGTGCGGAGCCTCATGTGTCGGTTGTCCATTGCCTTGGCAGCAATGACAATACAACGACTAAAGTTGATTATGAAGGCATAAAAACATGTGCGGCTGCTGTTCAGATAGCCGGAAGCCCTACAAAATGCAGCTATGGCTGCATTGGCCTTGGTGACTGTGTGAATGCCTGTAATTATGATGCACTGAGCATACGCAACGGTGTAGCAATGGTTGAGTCTAAAAACTGCGTCGCGTGCGGGCAGTGTGTCACAACTTGCCCTAAGCACCTACTTTCGCTGATTCCTGTTAAAAAACAGGCAGTTGTTCTTTGCAGCAGCTGTGACAAAGGTGCTGATGTTATCAAGGCCTGCAAAGCAGGCTGCATTGGCTGTATGCGTTGTGAAAAGACCTGCACGCACGATGCTATTCATGTTAAGAATTTTCTCGCGCGCGTTGATCCGGAAAAGTGCGTAGGGTGCGGTGACTGTGTTTCTGCATGTCCACGGCATATTATTCGGCTTACAGGCACGTCAGATTCTCAGTAATTATTCGTTTATGTGCAGCTGATTAGCTGTAAGGTTTAAAACTGGATAAACTGCAAAGTCCGCAGTGAAATTGTTTAAGCATATTTGCTGAGAACAAGTAACTGCGGACAATTTGTTTTCTGCTGATTCAGGCAATTAAAGAATTACTTTCTGCTTATCACTTTGCGGGCGTATAGAAAACTAAAATTATTTAGAGGCGAGAAAATGTCATTTGATGTAGTGCACATCGTTTTGTATCTTGGAATTATTCTTTTTGCGACAAAGGGACTTGGCCTTTTAATGAGGAAAATCGGCCTTCCTCAGGTAACCGGCATGGTAATTTCCGGACTGCTGATTGGCCCTGCAATTTTTTCCAATCTCGGAATTGGGTTTAAAGGATTAATAAACCCGGCAAAACCGGAAATGGACGTTCTTGAGACATTTGCAGAGATTGGCGTTATTTTAATTCTATTTTCCAGCGGCCTTGAGACTGATATTAAAGCTCTGAAAAAAAGCGGGGCGGCCGCAACAGCTATAGCTACTGTTGGTGTGCTTGTGCCAATGGCACTTGGCACTTTAAGTGCAGCTATGTTTATGGGCGGCCTATACACTCTCGGTGACCATGCGAAATTAATGAACGCCCTGTTTGTAGGCGTTATACTTGCAGCTACAAGTGTCGGCATAACAGTCGAAACTCTTCGTGAGTTGGGAAAACTCGATACACGTGCAGGCACGGCGATTCTAAGTGCTGCGATTATCGATGACGTATTGGGTATTATAGCGCTAAGTATTGTCACAAGCCTTAACGGTAAGGGCAGCATTGGTATTACATTGCTGAAAGCTGTTGGCTTTTTTGCCTTTACCATTGGCGCCGGTATCCCGCTGCGGGCGCTGTTTAAATGGATAGTCACCCATCATCCGCACACACAGCGCACGGGTATTTTTGCACTTGTAATGTGCTTTGTTTACGCTTACTGCGCAGAAAAATGGTTTGATATTACAGCTATCACAGGCGCTTATATGGCCGGTCTTATGCTTAGTGGAATGCATGACACTGCTTACGTTGACCGAAAAGTAGTTGTAAGCGGATATATGTTTTTCACACCGATTTTCTTTGCTTATATAGGAATAAGCGCTGACTTTAGCCATTTCAAGATAAGCGAGCTGATGTTTGGGCTTGTGTTTGTAGTTGTTGGCATTATTGGCAAGATTATCGGCTGCGGCCTGACGGCAAAAGCCTTCCATTACAGCAACCATGATTCTCTTACAATAGGCGTAGGAATGATTGCGCGCGGTGAAGTAGCGCTTGCTGTTTATTCAACTGGTAAAAGCCTTATTGAAAGAGCTTCGAATGGAACGGTAATCGGAATTGATCCGCTTGTAGGAACTATCATGCTGATTATTCTTTCTTCTGTGCTTTGCCCTATCTTACTCAAAATGGTTTCCAAAGGTTCGAACGATAGTCATCAAGACAACCCAATGCAGGGAACAGTTGACAGCATCACGGAAAGGGACGAGTAGCATATTATATTGACGATATAGAACAATAATGTTATTATCCATTTGCAAGAAGCAGGGGCCGCACCTATTCTGCTTCTTGATAAGGTCCATCGGGATTAATTTCCGGTGGACCTTTATTTTGTCCAGTGTTACATACTATAATCTAAACGCTTGGATTTTGGCTTTCATGCTGTATTTTTAGCTGGGAATCCGTGTCATATTTAATGGCCAAATATGTCTAATAATTATTATAATGTATAATAAATAGACATTAAAGTAGAAAAAAATAAAAAGAAAACCCGCATGAATACTGAACAATCGGTACTCATGCGGGCTTCTGGGCTGGTGCGAGAAGAGGGACTTGAACCCTCATGGACTTTTAGTCATCCACAAGAACCTGAATCTTGCGCGTCTGCCAATTTCGCCATTCTCGCAAATGACCTTTTAATTTTATCATATGGTGTCAATCTTGTCAAGACATCTGAAGATGCAGAATAATGTTTGAAGGACAATTTATTTTTTGATTTCTGGAAACCAGCCATTTTTTTCTGCAATAAGCGCTGCAATAAGCCAGCAGACAAGGCTTTCCGCGCCTTCATTCGGATTCAGCCCGTTGGGTTTAAGCCCATCATAACACCCGCCAGTTTGAGAGTCAACCATAGGTGTTTTCGTCAGGTTTTTGCCAAGGTACCATAGAAAGCAGTTTTTTGCTTCGTCAAGATATTTGCTGTTTTTTGTTATTTGGTATGCTTTAAAGCATGTAAGCATCATGCTGCACGCTTCTACCGGCTGTTCATCATATAATGCCATCTTTTTTCCGAGGCTGAACCAGCCCTTACAGCCGATTGGAATAAACATACCATTGTGAAATGCGGTTTCAGCCAGAAAATCAAGGCTTTCGAGGCCAATTTTTATTTGCGGTTCTTCTGTTTTATATGCATTTAAAACAGCAAGGGGAAGGATGGCACTGCAATAGGTCATTTTCCCTTCAAACCAGCGCCAATCCTCTCTGCGGCACTGGACATATGTATCAGCGATAGAATCGCGAAGCATTTTAACATATGGCTGTGCACATGGATTATTCCATAGCGTAAGGCCGGTAAGCGCATAGGCTTTTCCTTTGATGTATGACAGGCTTGAGCAGCTTGAAACAACGCGGTTTAGTAGGTGCTCTGCGCAACCCTTTATAGAAACCTGGATATCCTGCCGTGAAGCCACAAATCCAAGGGCAAGCAGGCAGCGGCCGAAACAGTCTTCAGAGCCGCGCTTTTCTGTAAAGGTGCGGCTGTAATCCATAAAATTGCGGAACCAGCGCCCTTTTTCAGCGTAGAGGAGAAAACTTAAATAGTGCGCCGCCATTTTTTCATACCTTTGCTCATGGTAACGTTCCTGCAGCATAATGGCCAGTATAAGTGCGCGGGCGTTGTCGTCAGTAGTATAACCCTCTGACGGGTCAGGAATGCCAAACACCGAGTGTTGAAATATACCGGTATCATCTGTCATGCGGAAAAGGTACTGAAGATTAATTGAGTCAGTCATTAGCAATTCCTTTCATACTTATATTGATTGGCTGAATACAGAAAGATATTTTTCCGCTACACGGCTCCACATCATGTTCCTGCCAAATGAGAGCATTTTATTTTCCATCATATTCTGCTTCCCATGGTCGCGCATGATTTCCATAATACATTTGGCGAGCGAATCCGCATTTTTAAATTCTGCAAGAAGCCCGCGCCCATCTGCAAGCATTTCTTCTGCGTACGGATAGGGGGTGGAAACTATCGCACAGCCATATCCTGCAGCATAGGCAAGTGTGCCGCTTACGGCCTGGTCCTTGCCAAGGTACGGCGTCATATAGACGTCAGACATGCAGAGGTAACGTATTATCTCCTGCTTTGTAAGGTATTTGTTAACAAACAGCACGTGCTTTGAAATGCCATACTTCTGAACAAGCTTTTCAAGGCTTTCGCGGTACTTT
The DNA here is from genome assembly GCA_002411365.1 of Ruminococcaceae bacterium UBA5295. GTDB lineage: Bacteria > Bacillota > Clostridia > Oscillospirales > Acutalibacteraceae > Thermocaproicibacter. The sequence continues at coordinate 250,637 of DHSD01000030.1, read as the reverse complement.
TCCCCGTTGCGCTTTTTTATGCCTGGATGTGTCTGGCCAAGGATAAGGTAGACAATTTCGGGATGCTGCTTAGCTATACGGGCGATAGCTTCAATGCCATATTCAAGGCCTTTCCCAGGGCTCAGCAACCCAAACGTGCTCACAACAAAACGCCCTTCGAGGTTTTCCTGCTTTTTTAAGGATTCCCGGTCTTCCATTGGGAGCTCAGGTACACCGTGAGGTATAACGGAAATTTTTTCTTTAGGGACTCCGTAAATATTTTCGAGCAAATGGACTGAAGAAGAAGACATGGTTACAAGCTTTTGGCATCCGGCAGCAAGCTGCCGGATTATTGTCTCCTGCTTTTTAAGCGGCTTTGGCAGAACGGTGTGCAGTGTTACACAGTAAGGCTTTTTAAGCGCTTCTGCAAATTTCAGAATATATTCGCCACATTCACCGCCATAGATTCCAAACTCATGCTCAATCATCAGAAGGTCAGATGATGAAGAATTGATTTTTTCTGCTGTTTCAGGATAGCTTTCAGGGCTGTACTGCTTTAAGGTCATCTGTACTTCCGGCGGGTAATCGTAGTCATTGTCGTTCACAGCCACAATACCGGTTTTTATTTTTCCGGTTTTTGAAAGAGCGCCGACGAGATCCTGCGTAAATGTGGCAATCCCGCATGCGCGCGGTGGATAAGTGCTGAGAAACATGATCTCTGGATTTCTTTTAGTATTCAAAATGCCAGTCCTTTCTAAATCTTAGTATTTATGCGAACGGTAATTTGCTTTCCTGAGAATAAATTGTGTTTGCACATTGAGTGCCGTTTTCAATGTGGCACCCGGAAGTTATCACGGAGTGTTCAATGTCTACACCGCTTCCTACTGAAACATTGCTCCAAATTACGCTGTTCGTAATTTCACATCCGCGCCCTGCTTCAAAGCCGTTGCCTATTACGACGTTTGGCCCTATTACGGCATTTGCGCCGATATGCACGTTTTTGCCGAACCACACTGGCCCTTTGATTTTCACGGTGGGGTCAAGTTTGGCGTTTGCCAGCCCGTAAATTTTATCGTTTTTGAAATTATTCTCAGGAATAGAGCAGGAACCATCGAAGATGTCTTTGTGTGCCTGCATATATTTTTCAGGTGTGCCGATATCTATCCAGTATTCGCTTTTACGGAATACGGCCATGTGGTATCCCTTTTTGAGCAAAAGTGGGAATGTATCGCGCTCAACTGAAACAGGTATGCCAGATGGAATCAGGTCGAGCACTTTTGGCTCGAAAACATAGACGCCTGCGTTGATATAATTCGACTTTTCTTCTCCAGACTTTGGCTTTTCCGTAAATGAAACTATCTTGTCATCGGAGTCATACTCTATAACGCCATAGCTTGAGGGGTCTTTGACCTGCGCTGCGGCAATGGTGACATCAGCGTGATTTTTCTTGTGAAAATCCACCATTGCCTTAACATCAATGTTGCTGAGTATATCCGAATTAAAAATAAGGAAAGTGCCGTCAAAATATTTCTGGCAGTTTTTAATTGCGCCTCCTGTTCCAAGGGGTTTGCCTTCACAGACGCATTGGATCTTCAGGCCGTTATTTATTTCGTCGCCGAAATACTTTTCGATTCTATCCGAACAATAGCATGTGCTTAACACTATCTCGCTTATGCCGCAGCGCTTAAGCTCCCTTACACTCCGTGCAAGAAGCGGTACTCCCATCACAGGCACCATGGGTTTTGGAATATGATTTGTCAGAGGCCTGAGCCTTGTGCCCATCCCTCCAGCAAGAAATAATGCTTTCAAATCAATTCCTCCTTCATTTCAGTGAATGAAAATTAATATATATGACGGATCTTTCAATAACTGTCCTGTCTGAGCTGTGACGGGCAGCTTTTGATATATTCCAGAAGATTGCTCAATGATGCCGTTGCGAGGCATATGCGTGAATCGGCGGCACCGTAATACATACGGACTGTCCCTGATTTTTTGTCGAGGATCCAGCCGCACGGGAAAACAACATCGCGGACGTCGCCTTCACGTTCATATCTTTCCTCAGGCCCGAAAATCCATTCATCGCTGCGCCGCAGAACAATTGTCGGATTTTCGAGGTCGAGGAGCGCAAGTCCGAGGCGGTAAGTCGCTCCGGATGCTGTCTGGCGAACGCCGTGGTAGAGAATTAGCCACCCGTCTGGTGTTTCGAGCGGCTGTGCACACAGCCCGACTTTGTTGGCATCCCACCAGCCACCTTTCCTTGCATTTATAAGGATTTTGTGATTGCCCCAGTACTTGAGGTCGGAAGATAAAGAAAGCCAGATATGTGCTCCCGGCCCCATTCCTTGAAAATCATTTATCCTTGCGCCTATGGGCCGATGTATAAGTAACCATTTACCCTTAAATCTTCGCGGAAACAGCGCCGCGTCTTTGTCTTCAGGCGGCATGATGGGACCCGCTTTTTCAAATGTGACAAAATCTTTAGTGAGTGCAAGCGACACAGTAGGCCCAGCATGGGAGTAAGAAGTGTAGACTACGGCCCAGCAGTCAAGTTCATCTATCCGCGTGATGCGAGGGTCTTCGATTCCCCATGCTTCTTCAGGATAATCAGGGCTTGCTTCAAGTGTAGGCCATTTATCAATCTGCCAGTGAGTGACACCGTCGTCACTCACAGCCTTTGTAAGGTGGGAAAACCCCCGTCGGTCTTCTACACGGGCCAGCAGCAAAACTTTGCCGTTGAATATTGTGGCAGCTGGATTAAATACTGTGTTTACAGCGTATGGCCAGTCTTTTGCGGTCAAAATAGGATTGTTTGGTGAACGTACGAATAATTCACGGTATGTGTTGTCACAGCTTTTCAGCCTTGTCTCAAACGAAGGCATAAGTTTCATTCCCTTCCTTTTCGCTTTTCATCTGTGGTAAGTAAATAAATAGTGTAAAGGAGAAAAACGATCCACAATATTCCTATTTGCACTAATAATCATTATAGCACATTTTAAGCAAAATTCATTTTAAAAAGCAAAAATCTTATATTATACATCTTTTATATTTAAATAAAAGTGCTATCTACCATTATAAAAACTATTTTTTTAAAAAATAAAAAATTGTGCACGGCAACTTTTCAGGCAGAGCTCCCATTTTCAATAGTATTAATCTATTTTGCAAAAAAATTCCTGTTTTATATTGTTTTATATAAAGAAGGCAGAAAAGCGAAAAGCGCTTGCGGCTTTTTGCCGCAAGCGCTTTTCGCTTGTGAAAAAATGGTGTAGTCCATCTTGTGAGGACAAAGTTGTAATCAAATTAATTAATAATAAAAAATATCGATGAAATAAGTAATAAGAAGAAATAAATGCCGAATATCCAAAACTTTAGTTTACTACGCTGAGTTTATAATATTTTTGACTGGATTTCAATAGAGTTTTAATAAAATCGGTAATAAAACCAGACATTTGTAGGCTTTCACAAATTTAAACGGAAATTTGTGCCAAATAAAGCGGAATAAACTAAATACTGACTTTTTAACCTTAAAAATTGCCCTAAGTGTATTAAAAACATAGAAAAATAAAGAAAACAAATCCGCATGGAAGAATCTAAACAATCAAATATTTAAACACATACCATTATGAAAAAATAACAAAAAAATTATTGAAAGTTAGAAATATTGTAAATATAGCTGAAAATTTGAAATGCATGGAAGATTTTCGCCATTTTATTATAGCTATGCTATAATAAGCATATTGAAAAATGCTACACATACTTATAAAAAGTACTTTATGCAGTTTATAATATTACGTTAATTATAGAAGTTCCTAAAGCCGTAGAGGCAAATTATAAAATTTTAATTTACAGGGGGTAAAAAACGAATGATTAACTGTACTGTTGGTTCAATGCTGGATTCAGTTGCTGAAAAATTTTCGGACAGGGAAGCCGTGAAATATAACGACCGCCCTTACTGCAGAACATGGAGTGAGTTCCGCGACGAATGCGACAGAGCTGCAAAAGGTTTGCTTGCCATAGGCATCAAAAAGGGCGACCATGTAGCTATTTGGGCTACAAATGTCCCGGAATGGCTTATTACTCTGTTTGCTGCGGCAAAAATTGGTGCCGTGTTAGTCACTGTAAACACAAATTATAAAAAAGTGGAGCTTGAGTATCTTCTCCAGCAGTCTGATACGAAGGTACTCGTCATGATAGGCGGATTTAAAGGGAACGACTATATTCAGACTATAAATGGCCTTTGCCCGACGCTCAAAACAAGCAAGCCAGGGCATCTTTCAGAACCTGATTTCCCGTTTTTAAAAACTGTTATTTATGTAGGTGAAGAGATAGTTCCAGGGACGTTACCGTTTAACGACCTTTACCGTTTAGGCGAATCAATAGATGACATTGAATATCATAAAATTGAGGAGTCACTTGACCCGCAGGATGTTATCAATATGCAGTATACGTCAGGCACGACGGGTTTCCCTAAAGGTGTCATGCTTACACATTACAACATTCTAAACAATGGCAAAGGCATTGGCGACTGTATGAAGTTTACGGAAAATGACAAGCTTTGCATAACGGTGCCGCTTTTCCACTGCTTCGGCCTTGTTCTCGGTGTTATGGCGTGCCTGACGCATGCAACTTCAATAGTGCCTGTTGAGTATTTCCGCCCAACGCTTGTTATGAAGGCGATAGATGAAGAAAAATGCACTGCGGTGCACGGAGTGCCAACGATGTTTATCGCAATGCTTGAGCATCAGGATTTTCCAAAATATAATTTCAGTACCTTACGCACCGGGATTATGGCGGGTTCCCCATGCCCTGAAAAAGTGATGCGGAGGGTTATGGATGAAATGGGGATGCACGAGATAACTATTACATATGGTGAAACGGAGGCGTCGCCTGCCTGCACAATGACAAAGACGGACGACCCGCTTGAGGCCCGCATATCGACTGTCGGCAAGCTTATGCCTTATGTTGAAGGTAAGATCATAGATCCTGAGACGGGCAAAACACAGCCTCTAAATGTTCCCGGCGAATTCTGTGCCCGCGGCTACAATATCATGAAAGGATATTACAAAATGCCTGAGGAGACAGCAAAGGCTATTGATAGCGACGGCTGGCTGCATTCTGGTGATATTGTGGCTGTTGATGGAAATGGCTATTACCGCATTACGGGCAGGATAAAAGACATGATTATCCGCGGTGGCGAAAATATTTACCCAAAAGAAATAGAGGAGTTCCTCTATACTAATCCGGCAATTCAGGATGTTCAGGTTATTGGAGTCCCAAGCGAAGAATATGGTGAAGAAATTATGGCTTGTGTTATCCTGAAAAAGGGAGCGCACCTTACGGAAGACGAGGTGCGCGATTTTGTTGGTGCAAATCTCGCCCGCCATAAGATCCCAAAATATGTAAAATTTATGGACAGCTTCCCCATTACTGCGAGCGGCAAAATAAAAAAATACAAACTGCGTGAGATGGCTGCCAAAGAAGTTGCTGCACTTGGTGAAGAAGAAGTACACAAAAAAAATAAAATCATTAAAAAATTCAGTAGTCGGAGGCACTGCATTTATGGAAAAAATTTCATTATAGTGCAGTAAGATGACTTATTATTACTTTAAAGAAAATACAAAAAGGAAAAATTGAATAGAATAGAATGATAAGATTCAAACTGGATTTATTATTTTGTTTTCTGGCATATGCAGAGAGTTTCTGCAACATATGCGTGACGGAGGTATAAATGAGCTTTAAAATAATCGGTACGGGTAGTGCACATCCTGTGTGCTCTAAAACAAACGATGACCTTGCAAAAATAATGGACACGTCGGATGAATGGATTTATTCTAGGACTGGCATAAAAAGCCGATATGTCTGTACTGATGAAACAATCACAGACGTAGCCGTAGAGGCGGCACAATCTGCACTGAAAAATGCTGGTATCGAGCCTTCGGAGCTTGACGGCATAATATGCACGACTATACGCGGCGACTATTTTACACCGTCGCTTTCATGTTGTGTGCAGGAGCGTATCGGCGCTTCCTGCCCTGCGTTCGACATGAACGCTGCCTGCAGCGGTTTCCTTTATGCACTTGACACAGCAGATGGCTTTTTTGCACGGAAGCGCGTTAAGAAAATGCTCATTGTTTCATGTGAGAATATGTCTAAACTGCTCGACTGGCATGACCGTACTACGTGCTGTGTGTTTGGCGACGGTGCTGGGGCAGCCGTTCTGGCAGAAGGGGACAACCTGCTTTCAATACGCGTTGCAGCGCACGGCAACAGCAAAATAATGTTTATCCCTAATGTGAGCGGCAATTCCCCGTTTAACCGCGCACCATGTCCGCCATCGGTACTTACATGGAACGGCCATGGGGTTTACCGTTTTGCCGTAGAAGAGATGACGAAACAGCTGAAAGCGGCTATTGCAGACGCAGGCCTTGAGCAGCAGGACATAACATGGGTGCTGCCGCATCAGGCAAACCAGAAAATAATAAATGCGGTGCGCAAGCGCCTTGATATTCCGGAAGACCATTACTGCTGCAATATTAAGCAATATGCCAACATTTCCTCAGCGTCAATTCCAATCCTTATGGATGAGATGAACAGAAAAAATACTTTTAAAGCCGGCGACCTGCTGGCAATGGTTGCGTTCGGCGGAGGCCTGACATCCGGAGCATGTGTTATCCGGTGGGGCTGACCGATTTTCAGAGAGGAGATTCTGCAGGATGATAAAGACTCCGATTTGCGATTTGTTAGGGATTGAGTATCCAATTTTTCAGGGCGGCATGGCATGGGTCGCAGACGCGTCCCTTGCAGCTGCCGTTTCAAACGCCGGCGGCCTCGGCATTATTGCAGGCATGAATTCGAACGGTGAGCAGCTGCGTGCTGAAATACGCAAATGCCGTGAACTCACCTCAAAACCATTCGGCGTAAATGTAATGCTAATGAGCCCATATGCAGATGAAGTGGCAAAGGTGGTAGTGGAAGAACATGTTCAGGTCCTTACCACAGGTGCGGGGAACCCGGGCAAATATATGCCTGAGTGGCTTAAAGCGGGCATAAAAGTTGTTCCTGTTGTGGCCTCCGTTTCGTTTGCGAGGCTTGCCGAAAAGCGCGGCGCATGCGCAGTAGTGGCAGAGGGCGCTGAAAGCGGTGGTCACATTGGCAAACTTCACACAATGACGCTTGTGCCGCAGATATGCGATGCAGTAAGAATTCCTGTGCTTGCGGCTGGCGGTATAGCTGACGGGCGCGGCATAGCCGCTTCTTTTATGCTGGGCGCGCAGGGCGTTCAGGTAGGCACGCGTTTCCTCGTAGCCAAGGAATGCACGATAAGCCAGATTTACAAAGACAAAGTGGTCAAGGCAAAAGACCTCGACACGATTGTAACGGGTGAAGTGCTCGGCGACGCCGTGCGTTCGCTTAAAACATCGTTTTCAAGGGAATTCCAGAAAAAAGAGCGCAGCACAGAGATAAACAAGGAAGAGCTTGAGAAATTCGGCTCAGGTGCGCTTCGCCGTGCTGCACGCGAGGGCGATGATAAAAACGGATGTTTCCTCGCCGGAGAATCGGCAGGCCTTGTAAAGAAAGAACAGACGGCTAAAGAGATTATTGAAGAGATGTTCAGTGAAGCGGAGAATCTGCTGGGCGGTGCGTCAAAATGGGTAAAGTAGCATTTTTATTCAGCGGGCAGGGCACGCAGTACACTGGAATGGGCAAATCATTATGTGAATCTTCACTGGCAGCAAAAAAAGTTTTTGATTTGGCGGACAGCATCCGCCCGGGGACTTCTAAGCAGTGCTTCGAAGCGTCAAAAGACGAGCTTTCACTGACAGTGAATACTCAGCCTTGCGCTTACTGTGTGGATTTGGCAGCGGCTGAGGCTCTCCGCGAAGCTGGCATTGTGCCTGACGCGGCAGCGGGTTTTTCGCTTGGTGAAATCGCTGCGCTGACTTTCTGCAGTGTATTTACGCCTGAAGACGGTTTTTCGTTTGTATGCCAACGTGGGAAGTTTATGAATGATGCTGCCGAGAAGACTGGCGGCGGTATGGCTGCAGTCCTTAAACTCCCTGACAGCAAAGTGGAAGAGATATGTTCGCACTATAAGCATGTTTATCCTGTAAATTATAATTCACCGGGCCAGGTAAGTGTGGCAGGCGACAAAGAAGAAATGCCTACGCTGTGCAGTGAAGTTGCCGCAGAAGGTGGCTGTGCAGTTCCGCTCGCTGTAAGTGGCGCATTCCATTCGCCGTTTATGCGTGAAGCAGGCGAAAACCTTAAGAGAACACTTGCCGAGTACAATGTTAATGCACCTGCAATACCGGTTTATTCGGACTGCATGGCTTCTTTGTACCCGAAAGACTCTGTTGCAATATGTGAAGATATTGTAAAACAGGTGAGCCATCCTGTACTTTGGCGGAAAATACTGGAAGATATGTGTGAGAACGGAATAGATACTTATATTGAAACAGGGCCGGGCAAAGTTTTAAGCGGCCTCGTGCGCAGGACACTTTCAGGTGTTAAAATCTACCATGTGGAAGATGCGGAGACTCTGCGGAAAACAGTTTCCGCGATCAAGCAGGGGGGCGCTGTTGATGCTTAAAGGTAAGGTTGCAGTAGTTACGGGAGGTTCACGAGGGATTGGCCGCGCTGTTGCCCTTAAACTCGCAGAGCATGGGGCAGATGTGGCCATTATCTATGCCGGCAATGAAAAAGCGGCAAAAGAAACATGCACGCTTGCTGAAAAATTTTCAGTGAAGTGCAAAGCGTATCAGTGCAATGTTGCCGACTTCGTTGCAGCTAAGGATACGACGGCTGAAATTGTAAAGGATTTCGGGAAAATCGATATACTTGTAAATAACGCTGGCATAACACGTGACAATTCGATTGCGCTAATGAAAGAGCAGGAGTTTGATGATGTTATTGCCATAGACTTAAAAGGCGTTTTCAATATGATACGCCACTGCTGCCGGCAGTTCCTTCATCAGCGCAGTGGAAAAATAATAAATATAGCGTCTGTTGCCGGAATAGCTGGAAATGCAGGCCAGGCTAATTATTCTGCTGCAAAAGCCGGTGTGATTGGATTGACTAAAACTGCCGCACGTGAGCTTGCAGGAAGGGGAATTACGTGCAATGCGATTGCCCCGGGCTTTATAGATACGGATATGACGCGTCAGATGCCTAAAAAAGCTAAGGATGCCGTTGTTAGTGCTATACCGTTCAAACGCGCAGGCCTGCCGGAAGATATCGCAAACCTTGCGGTGTTCCTTGCAGATGACGGCGCTTCTTATATTACGGGTGAAGTCATCCGCGTTGACGGCGGCCTTTGTATTTAAAGAAGGTACTTTCCGTTTTGGAGGATTATAAATGAGCAAAAGAGTTGTTGTGACAGGCATGGGGGTCATTACCCCGATTGGAAATGATGTAAAATCATTTTGGAATGGGCTCGTTTCCGGCAAAAATGGCATAGGCCAGATAACAAAGTTTGATACTGCTGACTACAAAGTGAAGATAGCTGCAGAGGTCAAAGATTTTCATCCGGCGGATTATATGGAAAAACCGATGATACATAAAACAGACCTTTTCTGCCAGTATGCTCTGGCTGCTGCTTCTCAGGCGATGGAAGACAGCGGTATCGGCGGCAAAATAGCTCCGGAGCGCCTTGGCGTTTATGTTGGTTCTGGCGTTGGCGGCATTTCTACGTTTGTGGAAGAGTGCACCAAATTAAACACAAAGGGTCCGCGGCGTGTTTCGCCGTTCTTTATCCCGAAACTGATTGCCAACATAGCTGTTGGCAATATCGCCATTGCACATAACGCAAAAGGTCCATCGCTCTGTATTGTAACGGCATGTTCCACTTCATCTAACGCTATTGGGGAAGCATACCGCGCTATACAGAACGATTCAGCAGACGCCATCATTGCCGGCGGCGCCGAGGCATGCATAACAGGCATAGGCATTGCAGGTTTTACAAATTGTATGGCACTATGTGAGACAAATGACCTTGAAAATTCTTCAATGCCGTTTGACAAACGCCGCAGCGGCTTTGTAATGGGCGAGGGCGGCGCAGCACTGATACTTGAAGAATATGAGCACGCCGTTTCGCGCGGCGCTAAAATTTACGGGGAAATACTAGGGTACGGCAATACAAACGACGCTTATCATATGACTGCTCCACAGCCGGAAGCAGAAGGCATTACAAATGCCATAAAGCAGGCGGTAAGTGAAGCAGGAATCCCGTCTGATGCGAAACTCTACATCAATGCGCATGGCACAAGCACACCGCTTAATGACAAAACCGAAACGCTTGCTTTTAAGAAGTCTTTGGGTGAGCAGGCACATACGGCGCTCATAAGCTCAACAAAATCCATGACTGGGCACATGCTTGGTGCCACTGGCGCTGTTGAAGCTATTGCTTCTATACTTGCTCTTAAAAACGGCATTGTTCCACCGACGATCGGGTATAAAGAACCTGACCCCGATTGCGACCTTGATTATGTACCGAACAAAGCCCGGCACGCTGATATCGACTATGCCATTTCGACAAGCCTTGGGTTTGGCGGCCATAATGCCTGCCTCGTTTTTGGCAAAGCAGAGTAATGGGGCAGACGGATTTAAGATTCGAAAGGATGCCGTGATATGAGACTGGAAGATATCCGTTCCCTTGCCAAAATCATGGATGATGCAGATTTGGCAAGCCTTGAAGTTTCTGAAGGTGGGCTAAGGGTTAAACTGGAAAAAAAGCAGCCTGTTCCTCCGCCGGTTCCTGCTGTTATATCGGCAGGAGCAGTGGCGCCGCCTGCGGCGGCACCGGTTGCTTCAGCGGCCGCAAGTGTTGCAGAGCAGCCAAAAGAGCATTACAAAGAAATCAAAAGCCCAATGGTCGGCGTTTTCTATACGTCACCTTCACCGGAAAGTGAGCCTTATGTTAAGGTTGGCAGCACAGTAAAAAAAGGCGATGTCATCTGCATTATTGAAGCTATGAAACTGCTTAATGAGATAAATGCTGACCAGGATGGTGAGATTGCCGAAGTCTGTGTGGAAAACGGGCAGGTAGTTGAATATGGCCAGACGCTTTTTAAACTGCGCTGAGCAGTGACGGCTTTCTCCTTCCCGCGCGGAGTATGCCGTACACTATAACCTGCGCGGGGGAATGGCGATGCTTTATGAACAGAGAAGAGTTGAAGAAAATTCTTCCACACCGCGAACCGATGCTTCTTATTGATGAGGCAGGACTGAAAGAAGACAACCTCGCGATAGGGAAATACACCGTTAAAGGCGACGAATGGTTTCTTCAGGGGCACTTCCCAGGTATGCCAATTGTGCCAGGTGTTATACAGTGCGAAATGATGGCCCAGACATGTTGTGTCTTGATGGCCGATAAAGTAAAAGGGAGCATACCACTTTTTGGCGGCCTTGATAAGGTACGCTTTAAAGATCCTGTGCGCCCAGGCGATACGATTGAGTTTGAGTGCAGCATGACAAGGAGCCGCCCGCCTTTCTACTTTGCAAAGGGCAAAGGCACAGTAGGCGGCAAACTGGCGGTCCGCGCTGAACTTTCGTTTGCCATAGTGCCTAAAAAATAAGGGGTGAAATCCTTGTTCTCAAAAATTCTGGTTGCAAACCGCGGCGAGATTGCCGTTAGGATAATCCGTGCATGCAAGGAGATGGGCATTGCCACGGTAGCGGTTTTTTCTGAGGCTGACCGTGACGCGCTTCATGTAAGCCTTGCAGATGAAAGCATTTGCATAGGGCCGGCACAGCTTAAAGACAGCTATCTCAACATGGCGGCAATTATTTCTGCAGCGGAAGTGACAGGTGCCGGAGCTATCCACCCCGGCTACGGGCTGCTTTCGGAAAATGCTAAGTTTGCGGCGCTGTGTGAAAAATGCAATATCGCGTTTATTGGCCCGCCGTCAAACGTTATAGCCAAGATGGGCGATAAAGACATGGCGCGGCAGACAATGGAGGCTGCGGGGGTTCCGGTGATACCTGGCTGCAGGAAGGTAAAAGATCTTGCTCAGGCTGAAGAAGAAGCGGAAAAAATCGGTTTTCCTCTTTTAATTAAAGCGCGCAGCGGCGGCGGCGGCCGAGGTATCCGCCTTGTAAAAACCATGGGCGAATTTTCGGATGCTTTCTGTACCGCATCAGCAGAAGCGCGCAACGCTTTCGGCGATGGTGCGGTTTACCTCGAAAAATTCCTTCACCCTGCAAAACATGTGGAACTGCAGCTTCTGTGCGATAAGCAGGGAAATGCCGTGGTGCTTGGCGAGCGTGAATGTTCAGTGCAGCGCAAACACCAAAAACTTTTGGAAGAGAGCCCTTCGCCGGGCATTACACCTGAAACACGCAGAAAAATGGGCGAATGTGCCATACGCGCAGCAAAAGCAGCCGGCTATGTAAACGCGGGAACAGTTGAATTTCTTGTTGACGATAAGCAGAATTTTTACTTTATGGAAATGAACACCCGCCTTCAGGTAGAGCATGCGGTAACCGAAATGGTGACTGGCATTGATATTGTCAAGTGGCAGATACGCATAGCGGCGGGGCTTCCGCTCAATTTTACACAGGATGATGTTGTGCCGCACGGCCATGCGATAGAATGCCGCATAAATGCGGAAAACCCTGATCTTAATTACCGCCCAAGCAGCGGAAAAATCACGCTTCTGCATATTCCAGGGGGGCCGTGGGTGAGATTTGACACCGCGCTGTTCCAAGATTATACAGTCCCGCCATTCTACGATTCACTGATTGGCAAGATTATTGTCCATGCCCAAACAAGGGAAGAAGCTATCCGTAAAATGCAGGCTGCCCTGTGCGAGCTTGTAATTACAGGCGTAGATACCAACAAGGAAATGCATAGGAAAATACTTGCGAGTGCTGAATTCCGATCGGGTAACTACCACACGGATTTCATGGGGAAACTGGAGGGTGAGAAACATTGAAACTGCCGAAAAGTTTGTTCCAAAAGCCGGAAAACCCGCTGGAATGGTATGACAGCCACATTAAGAACTCCATGCCGGATATTCCGGATCAGATGTGCATATCCTGCGCAAAATGCAAGGCAATCCTTCTCACCGGTGACTTAAATGAAAATGCGCGTGTATGCCCAAAATGCGGATACCATTTTCGAATGAACGCCCGCCAGCGCATAGGCCTTATCACGGATGATGCTTCATTTGAAGAGATGGATGGAAATATGCGCTCCAAAAATATAATCGGATTCCCGAATTATGATAAGAAGCTTTGGCATGCACGCCTTGCGAGCGGTGAAAATGAAGCTGTGGTGTGCGGAACCGCGAAAATAGGCGGTTATCCATGCTGCCTGTTTGTAATGGATTCTAACTTCATGATGGGCAGCATGGGCACTGTCGTCGGCGAAAAGATAACTCGCCTGTTTGAGTATGCTACAAAACATTCGCTGCCAGTTATAGGATTTACCGTTTCGGGCGGCGCGAGAATGCAGGAGGGCATACTTTCGCTTATGCAGATGGCGAAGACGAGTGCTGCCGTAAAGCGCCACAGCGACGGTGGAAACCTTTATACGGCTGTGCTTACTGACCCCACAACGGGCGGTGTTACAGCGAGCTTTGCCATGGAAGCCGATGTAATAATCGCCGAGCCTGGTGCGCTTATAGGCTTTGCCGGGCCGCGTGTCATTGAACAGAATATGCACCAGAAACTCCCGCCTAATTTTCAGACTGCCGAATTCCTTCTGGAAAAAGGTTTTGTTGATGACATTGTGCCGCGGAAACAGCAGAAAGAATATCTTACTCGGCTGCTGTCGCTGCATCAAAGGAGGCCTGAGCATGGAAGCATTTGAAAGAGTAGCAGCTTCACGTGCTAAAGGAAGGCCTACAGGCCTTTGCTATATTCAAAATATCTTTACAGATTTTATGGAAATGCATGGTGACCGCCGCTTTGGAGACGATGCGGCAATTGTTTCGGGCATTGCACGCCTTTACGAAATGCCGGTCACGGTTATTGCCCAGGAAAAAGGAAGCACTACAAAAGATAAAGTGCACCGCAACTTCGGCTCTGCGCATCCTGAAGGGTACAGGAAAGCGTTGCGCCAGATGAAGCTTGCTGAGAAATTTGGCAGGCCTGTTATCTGTTTCGTTGATACTGCCGGGGCTTTCTGCGGCATTTCTGCCGAAGAACGAGGCGAAGGGCAGTCGATTGCAGAAAACCTGATGGAGATGATGACGCTTAAGACGCCGATTATCTCTGTATTTATAGGCGAGGGCGGCAGCGGCGGAGCGCTCGGCCTGGCTGTTGCCGACGAGGTGTGGATGCTCGAAAATGCCTATTATTCTGTGATTTCTCCGGAGGGATGCGCGAGCATTTTGTGGAAAGACAGATCAAAAGTAAAAGAGGCTTCGCAGGCGCTGCGGCTTACGGCTGATGACCTGCTGCAGTTTCACGCGATTGAGCGCGTTATTCCGGAGCCTAAAGACTTCTCTAATTTTTCAGATGTTTATGAATCAATTAAAGCAGATTTATACAAATCGCTGCAGCAAAAACTATCTGAAGATGAGACAGAGCTTCTGCAGAAACGCTATGACCGTTTCCGCAAGTTCGGGGCAGATACGTATATAACTGTAAAACAAAATACAACGAACCATGCAAATTGAGAGGAATCCGGGCGGCCAGTAGGCTTCCCGGATTTTTTGGGAGGAATTATTAATGGGCTACAGGGAAGAGTTCGAAGCAATCTATCAGGAAAAGATAAAACGTGCTGGTTCCGCGGAGCTGCTTGCGTGGCTTCAGAAAACGGATTTTTTTATAGCGCCTGCCAGCACAAGGTATCACTGCGCATGCCTTGGCGGCCTTGTGCAGCACAGTGTGAACGTGTACCATGTGTTGCGCGAAAAGCATTTTGACCCGTCGGTCGATAATGAAGAGAGTTTCGCAATATGTGCGCTCCTGCATGATATATGCAAGGCACAGTTTTACAAAAAGAGCACACGCAACTTTAAAAACGAGGAGACCGGCCAGTGGGAAAAACGCCTGTATTACACTATCGACGACCGTTTTCCTTATGGCCATGGCGAGAAGTCAGTTTTTCTCATTGAGCGTTTTATGCGCCTGAAAGTTGAGGAAGCCGTGGCGATACGCTGGCATATGGGCGGTTTTGACGACGCCGCCCGCGGAGGAAGCTTTGCCGTGAGCCAGGCGTATGAAAAGTATCCGCTTGCTGTAAAGCTGCACCTTTCTGACCTTGAAAGTACATATCTTCGTGAAAAAGGCACGTCTGAAGTGCCGCACAGGTAAATATATTCCACATGGCTTGCTGAAAGCGGCTCTGCAAAACGCGGGGCTGCTTTTTTTATGCCAAATTTTCATCTGAAGGCTTGACAAATAAAAAAACTAGTGTATTATTGTATTAGATACGTAATACAATAATACACTAATACAAGTGGGGGCGAAAAAATGGCTGAAATAGGTGAGACTGTCATTCAGATGAAGAATGTCAGCAAATATTATGGAAAATCTGCCGCTGTTGCGGGGCTGAGCATGAGGGTAAACAAAGGTGATATCTATGCCCTTGTAGGTAGGAACGGCGCAGGAAAAACAACGCTGCTAAAGTTGATAAGCGGCCTTACACCGGCCACTGGCGGCACAATAGAAATCTTTGGCCAGGGCTCTGAACAGCACCTTGGGCTGGCGCGCAGACACAGGGTACAATGATAGAGACGCCGGGCCTTTTCCCTTACCTTACGGCGAGGGAGAATCTCGAATACTACCGTATCCAGCGCGGGAATAAAGATAAAGGGTGTGTGGAACGTGCCCTCCAATTTGTAGGCCTCGAAGGCACAGGCAGAAAAAAATTCAAAGGCTTTTCACTCGGCATGAAACAGCGCCTCGGTCTTGCGCTTGCCATAATGGATAATCCGGAAATCCTCATCCTCGACGAACCGATAAACGGCCTTGACCCGATGGGCATTAAGGATTTCCGCAGCATTATCCTGAAAATGAACCGCGAAAAAAAGACAACTGTTCTGATTTCAAGCCATATACTTGGCGAACTTTCACAGATTGCAACTACATATAGCTTTATCAACAGTGGGCGTCTTGTGCAGCACATTTCCGCAAAAGACCTCAAAGAAAAATGCAGGTCGTTTCTCTGTATTGTGTCTGACAGCGCAGACAGGACCTCCGAGATACTGAAAAATAATTTTCAGTTCAAAAATATAGAGGTAGCCGATGAACATACAGTCCATGTAAATGAGAAAGTCGACGATCCGGCTCCTGCTGTAAAAGCGCTTGTAGAAAATGGCGTCATGGTTTCACAGGTGTATCAGTCGGGCATAAACCTGGAACAGTATTTTGTAAATCTGGTGGAGGGGAAAGAAAATGGCTAAACTTATTCATGCGGATTTTTATAAGACATTTCACAGGGTGTATTTTTACATTTTAGTGGCCGGCCTTGCGGCTTTGTGCTTTCTCATGAATTATGCTATGAGAGGCGGAATGTTAGGCAACATGAGTTCTTCGGTGCAATTTGCAGTTATGTTGCTGGAATATCCTGTGATTATACTTCCAATGGTTACGCAGATTGTTTTCTCAGAGGAATTTCAGTTCCATACTTTAAAAAATACGGCTTCATATGGAACGAACCGGACTTTGCTTTTTACTGCAAAGCTTATCACATCGATTTTGCTCTGCATGATTTTGGCGGCTGTTGTGCTCGCAGCTTATTTTGGAAGCATGTTTATATTCCTTAAACATGACGCAGAATTTACTTCGAGCCTGCTAAATAATTTTTTCATGCGCCTTGGCGTTTCGTGCGCAGTTTATGCTGCATGCATTACAATGTCGGCTTTCTTCACAGTCCTTTTCAGGCGCAACGGGCTTGCAATTTTCTTTTACTACGGCGTATTTTACCTTATGCAGTATTTTCTGGTTTTACTGCACCTTGAAAAATTTGAGTCTTATCTGCTTGAAGCACAGTTTGCGACAATTAGAAAACTTTCTGTGACGTCTTTCCAGAAGCCGCTCATGGTTTCAGCAGTGACAACGCTTGTGTTCTTTATTGCCGGAGCAGTTGCTTTCCGCAGAAAAGACCTTTGCTGAAATAAAGGGTTGAATTTACCGCAGACGATTGCACCATTTTTGAACAGCCACAGCAACGGAGGTGACCGGTATGCCATGGAACCTAAAATCAGACAGGCCAATTTACACACAGCTTATGGAGCAGATACAGATAATGATTGCTTCTGGAATTTTCCCGGCGGGTTCAAAGTTGCCGTCTGTGCGTGAGCTTGCCGCGGAGGCTGCTGTTAATCCAAACACGATGCAGCGTGCGCTTTTGCAGCTTGAAAGCAACGGCCTTATATATTCGCAACGCACCAGCGGAAGATTTGTAACAGAGGATGAAGATAAAATCATGCAGATTAAAAACAGCCTTGCGGCAGATTTAGTCCACGAATTCCTTTTTAAAATGAACCAGCTTGGCTATGATGGCCAGCACACAAAAGAGCTTCTTGAAAAAATCATGAGGGAGGAAGAACAGAATGGATAGTATTGTTGAGTGCAGGAACCTCACAAAATGTTTTCCAGGTTGCATTGCTCTGAACTCGGTCAATCTTTCAATACCCAAAGGGCAGATAGTCGGCCTGCTCGGGCCAAACGGAAGCGGCAAAAGCACGCTGATAAAATTGATGAACGGCCTGCTTACGCCTACGGCTGGAGAAGTGCGCATAAATGGAATGAAGCCCGGAGCGGAAACAAAAAAATTGTGTCGTATCTTCCGGAGCGCACATACCTGAATGACTGGATGTCTGTACAGAACATAATCGATTTTTTCGGCGACTTTTATGCTGACTTCAGCAAGGCAAAGGCGTATGATATGCTTCAGCGCCTTCACATAAACCCGAACAGGCGCATTAAAACGCTTTCTAAAGGCACAAAAGAAAAGGTCCAGCTAATACTTGTAATGAGCCGCGAAGCACAGCTTTATATTCTTGATGAGCCTATCGGAGGCGTAGACCCTGCGGCCCGCGATTATATACTTGACACGATTATAAGCAATTACAGCAAAGATGCGACTTTGCTGATTTCTACGCATTTGATTTCGGATATTGAAAAAATCCTTGACGGCGTTATTTTTATCAATATGGGCAATATCGTTCTTACAGCTTCAGTAGATAAAATACGCGAAAAAGAAAATAAGAGCGTTGACGAATTTTTCAGGGAGGTGTTCAGATGTTAGGCAGAATGATGAAATACGAGATAAAAGCGACACAGCGGACATTTCTTCCAATTTACGGCCTGATTATTATTTTTGCACTCCTTATAAGGCTGTTTACACAGTTTAATTTTCAGCATATGAATGGTGCCTTTTCGTTCTTGATGGGCATCACGATATTCATATATGTAATACTTATTGCTGCCGCTTTAATTATGACGATTGTTGCTACGTCAAGGCGCTTTACAACTAACCTCCTTGGCGACGAAGGTTACCTCTCATTTACGCTGCCTGTTAAAATCCACAGCCATATCGACTGCAAAATGCTTGTTTCGCTTATGTGGGCTGTTCTAAGCGTAATTGTCACTTTGCTTTCTGTTTTCGTGCTTTCTGTGGACACGAATTTTATCAATAAGAACAACCCATTCTTTGCAGAGTTTGGCGCCGATTATTCCCGCTGTGGCAACATGGCGCATCTTATAACCTTTGAGATAATTGTTTTGGTACTCATCAGTATACTGTGTGTAATTTTGCAGATTTATGCTTCTGCCACTGTAGGAAATCTTTGCGGCAAACATAGAAGGCTTGTATCTTTCGGCACTTTTATCGGCCTTGGCATAGCCCAGATGATTGTGTATTCGTTTGCTATTAGCTATCGCAAAAATTTTCTTCTGCCAACGGATGAGCAGGTGATGCTCAGCAGCATTGCAGCTAATATTGGTATTGCCATTGCTGTTACAGCTGCTTTTTGTGTAGCATTTTATTTCCTGACGTACTGGCTTTTAAGCAGAAAGCTTAACCTCGAATGACGTTTAGTTCGGACGTTACGCATTGAATCAGCAAGCTTATTCCGTCTGGAATTCCGCGCTTTTGTATGGTATTATAAGTGTTGAGGTGATGATAAATGGGTGAACCGGCGATTCACGCCGATTGTCTGTCAAAGACGTACAATGGCGCAGTAACAGCGCTGCGCGGCCTTTCGTTCGATGTTGTGCAGGGTGAAGTTTTCGGGTTTTTAGGGCCTAACGGCGCAGGAAAGACGACCACGGTAAAGCTTCTGAACGGCCTTTTAAAGCCGAGCAGCGGGTCATGCTCAGTAATGGGTCTTTCACCTTCGATTCATTCATCTGAAATCCATAAGATATGTGGCGTGATGACTGAAAGTGCAAAAATGTATGGTAATATGACAGGCATGGAAAACCTTGAATTTTTTGCGCGGATGTATGGCGTTGAGCCGGGAAAAGCCAAGGCGCGTGCAGAGTCGCTGCTTAAATGCATGGATTTATGGGATGCGCGCGGCAGGGAACTTCATGCCTATTCTACAGGCATGGCGCAGCGCCTTTCTCTTGCCCGCGCGCTCATAAATGACCCGAAAGTCCTTTTACTCGACGAACCTACAAACGGGCTTGATCCGGAATCTGCAAATGCTGTTAACAGCATGATAGCATCTCTCGCATGCAAAGAGGGCGTGACCGTCTTCCTCTGTACTCATCAGTTGCGTTATGCGCAGGATATTTGCAGAAGATATGGAATCATTGAGAAGGGTACTCTTCTGGCATGCGGGGATTTGGAAACACTTGCGAGGAATGCGCAGTTCTGCCCCAAAGCTGCTATGCGGCTGCCTGATGGTGAACAGCTTGAAAATTTTGAGCGCGGGAATGACGGCTGGTGGCGCGCGGATATAAAGGAAGATGACGATATGCCGCGGCTGCTGAAAAAGCTTGTCGAAGAAGGCCACCACGTTTATGAAGCACGCATTGTCAGGCCGTCTATTGAAGACATTTATTTTAGGTATGTCCAGATAAACAGGGGGGAGGAATGGCATTGAAAAAGCTCTCTGTGCCTGAAGAGGCTGTTATAAGGAAAGATTTTCATGATATATGGGATTCTAAGATGGCGCGTTCAACGCTGATTACGGTTTCACTAATGCTTGTTATTGCCATACCTGTCATCTTTCTCATAATAATTGTCAATACTCCGGCGAACCAGATAAACGGGGCTGACAAACTGATGAAGATGCTCCCACCGTCTGCGCAGAACTTTAACCTTAAACAGGCTACTTTTTATATCATGACAAATTCGCTTTTCCCCATGTTCTTTCTGATGATACCGCTGATGTCGTCAAGTGTAACGGCAGCGTGCAGCTTTGTTGGCGAGCGCGAGCATGGTACACTTGAGACGCTTCTTTTAACTCCGATGAAGCCAAAGCAGCTTTTTGGGGCAAAAGTGAAAGGCTGCGTAATGCTGTCGGCCGTTATAACGGCGATATCGTTTGCCGCTTTTGCCATTGTAACCTCGGTTGGCGATATACTGTTGCACCTGCCGTTTTTCTTTAGTTGGAGCTGGCTTGTATTGATACTTTTATTTGCGCCGGCTGTCACAGTGCTTGGCGTTATGTTTATGGTGCTTGCTTCAGCAAAAAGCAAAAGCTATGTTGAGGCGGTGCAAACCTCCGGATATATAGTTATACCGCTTATCCTTCTGTTCCTTGGAGAGTTTGTCGGCCTTTTTGCGCTTAATGCTGTTGTTTTCCTTATAATTTCTGCAGTGATTATTGTTCTGGATGTTATAATAGGAGAGATTGCTGCACGTTCATTTCGAATGGAGAAGCTTCTGAAATAATAAATTCTGCATAAAAAGCGAGGTGAAAAGATGGCTGCTGATCTACACTGCCACACACAGTCGTCAGATGGTTCCGACACTGCCGAAGAGGTTGTGCTTATGGCCAAGATGCGAGGCCTTTCTGCTGTTGCGGTGACGGACCACGACACTTTTGCAGGTTCTGCCAAAGCTGTAGGCTTTGGAAAGAAATACGGCATCCCTGTTGTGCCGGGCGCAGAATTTTCCTGCATAGATGCGGAAACCGGGCGCAAGGCGCATATCCTCTGCTACTGCTGTGATGCGCCGGAAAAGCTTGAGCCTGTTTGCAGACGCATGCAGAACACACGCAGAAAGGCAGGGAAGGCCATGCTTGAAAAAGTACGGTCGATTTATCCTGTGCCGGCCGAAATGGTTATGAAATATGTACGCCGAAGTACGTGTTTTTTCAAACAGCACATAATGCATGCTTTAATTGATGCCGGCTATGCCGGGGAAATTTACGGGCCTGTTTACAAAAAGCTTTTCTCTTCTTCCGGCGGTGCAGCTTATGTGAAAATTGACTATCCGGAAGTGCATGATGTGATTGAGCAGATACGCAGGGCAGGCGGCATTGCAGTGCTTGCACATCCGGCTGAATTTGACAGCTATGGCCTTCTTGACAGCCTGTCTGCTTCCAAAATGATAGATGGCGTTGAGGTATGGCACCCGAGCGCCGGCAAAGATGCTGTTTCACGGCTTTCGGAAGCCGCGGCGGAATATGGTCTTGTCATGACAGGCGGGACGGATTTTCACGGTATGTACACTAAAATTCCACATCCGGTAGGTAGTTTCACCACGCCGGATGAGCAGCTCGGGAAACTGCTTATGGAAAAACATAACTGGAGGAAAACTTGAAATGGAATATCATTACAAAACAAAAGGAACCTGTTCAAGGGAGATTATCATAGACCTTGACGGCGATACCGTGCACTCTGTAAAATTTATTGGCGGGTGCAACGGCAACACTAAAGGGATCAGCGCATTGGTAAAGGAAATGAAAGTCGAAGACGTGATAAGCCGCTTAAAAGGAATAAAATGCGGCATGAAATCTACTTCATGCCCAGACCAGCTCGCGACGGCCCTTCAGGCATGTAAAGCAGAAGGAAAATAACAGATGATATGGCAGTAAAAAAGAACGGGGCTGCATTTTTGCAGCCCCGCTTTTTTTGTTTCAGCAGTTGCAGTTATTATTGCAGCCACAGCCGTCGTTGCCACCGCAGCCACCGCCGCCACCGCAGCCACCGCAGCCGCAGCAGCAGCAGAGAACAAGAATGAGGACAATGACGCAGATGCAGCTGTTGTTGCCTCCACAGGAATTGTTACACATAAGTGATTTCCCCCTTTCGATTTACAGTACATAATATTGCTGGAAGATAAATCGTGTTACAGCTTTTTAATGGCCGTGCTTAGCTTTTGTACTTTGCCGCTGCATATGTTTTTATGTTATAATACATAGTAAAGAAGGAAAACTGCTGCAAGGTAGAACAGCAATGTGCTTTTCTGCCTTGATTGGGGGAGTGAATATGATTTGTCAGTGCTGTGGAAAAAATCCTGCTTCTACCTACATTAAAATCGTTTCCGGAGGAAAACTGACAGAGTATGCACTGTGTGCTGAATGTGCAAGGCAGTTTGGCCGTGGGAACCTTTTTGCGGGCCTTGGCTACCGCATGAACGATATAGTGCGTGAATTTTTTAATACTTCAAATGAAGATGATGTGCTTTGCCCATGCTGCGGTGCATCTTTCAGTGACATAGTGCGAAGCGGAAAAGTAGGGTGTGCTGAATGCTACCATGTGTTTTTTGACAGGCTGCTGCCTATGATACGGCAGATACACGGCAGCGATGTCCACCGTGGGAAAATTCCCGGAGGCTCGCTGCAGGTGCAGAAAGGCGGGAAGCTTGCTGTCCGTGTTAAGAATGTGCCAGTGCAGTCAGGGGATGAGGAAAAATGAAGAAGTGGTATGATGCTTCGGGGCCTGAAAGTGAGTCGGTTATTTCTTCATGTGTGCACTTGAGCAGGAACATGCGCGGCATCCCGTTTCCGGCAGGGCTGACGGCATCTGAAAAAGCGGTTGTGGTTAAGAGAACGTGCAGGGCTGTTTTCAGCAAAAACAGTTCCATAGCGCGTGATTTCCACTTTGTTAATATGGCATCAATGAGTCTTGGGGAGGCTGTTGCCCTTGCAGAGCGCGGTGTTGTCAGCGCGGATTTTATTGAAAACCGGTGTGGGTGCGGCCTGCTTGTTTCAGAGAACGAAGCAAAGTGCATACTTGTAAATGGCGATGACCATTTTCTGATTCAGGTAAGGCTGCCCGGCCTTGCGTTGAAGGAGTCTTATGAGTCGGCAGACCGGCTCGATACT
This sequence comes from Ruminococcaceae bacterium UBA5295, assembly GCA_002411365.1. Taxonomy (GTDB): domain Bacteria; phylum Bacillota; class Clostridia; order Oscillospirales; family Acutalibacteraceae; genus Thermocaproicibacter. The sequence continues at coordinate 227,481 of DHSD01000030.1, read as the reverse complement.
ATTCTTGACAAATCGCTTAACTTTGCATTTGACAAAAGGCTTGGCTACCTCACATGTAACCCGGCGCTTCTTGGCACAGGCATGATAGTTTCGCTTAATCTCCACCTGCCTGCACTTGCAGAGACAGGTGCAGCGGCACGAATTTCGTCAAACCTACAGCCGCTCGGCATTTCTTTTTACAGCGCACTCAGCCCGTCGGCAGAAGGGCACGGGGCAATTTTCCGGCTTTCAAACAGGATGACGCTTGGGCTTTCGGAAAATGAAGCCATTACAAACCTGTGCGGCATTGCGGGGCAGATAATCGCGCAGGAAAGGGCGGCACGTGATAAGCTGATTAAAGATATTTCGGTGCAGGATACCGTTGAGCGTTCGCTCGGAATACTAAAAAGCGCCCGTCTGCTCGGTTTTGACGAGTTTTTGGGCCTTGCGTCTATTATACGCTTTGGCATTGCGGCGGGGCTTGTAAAAAATATCAGCTTATGCAAAGTGGACGGGCTTGCCATGCGTGTGCAGCCCGCTAACCTTGTGCTGCAGGCTGGGTATGGCCTGACACAAAATGAGGAACGCGCTTTTCGCGCTAAAATCGTCAGGGAAGCGCTTGTGCAGAGAGAAGGCAATGGCAATGGCTGAAAAAGCAGATGATGGACTTGCAGCAGCGCTTCTGTTCAAGATTGGCGAGGCTGTGCCGCACGATGCTGCAAGGGACGAAGAAGCAGATGCAGTTATAAAACAGAATCATTCTGACAGCGGCGTGTTGATGAAAATCATATCGCTGTGCGGCAATATGGAAAATCCGAAGCGGCTTTATATTTGTGCTAAGGCTTACAGCAGGCTTGGGAAAAAATATGCCGCCGATGCCGTGAAAGTTTTAAAAGCATATCTCATATCGCCAGGATGGGATGAGCTCCCGTCAGGTATCCGCACTGAAAATGGAGTAGCTGCCGACATTACAACAAGAATATATGATGACCTTTATATGGAGCTTGGCACGGCATATGCCGGCACTGGGAATTTAGAAAAAGCGCTTTCCACCTACAGGAAAGCGCATGACTTGGAGCCATACCGCATTATCTGCATTATAGAAGTTTCAAACACTCTTTTTTGCCTTGGAAGATACAAGGAAGCGATGGATTTTTTGTTAGGCCAGCGCGATAGCCTATACTACAGGCCAAAAAAATACCGCGATGAAAACGGCAATGTACAAGTTGACCGCTCTTTTCAGGAAGCGCTGAACCGCCAGACGGAAATTATGAAAAAACGGGTTGAAGGAATGGACTGATTGACTGTTTTCATTTTATATGAAATCCGTTATGATTTTCTTTTCACTTTCTGAAGGCGAATAAACGAAGCGGTCCATATGGTCGCCTTTGAAAAAATACTTTGGTGGCGACGGCCGGTATGAGAAGTCGAAAGTATCTATTATGACGAGCTTGACTTTCATTTTAGCCGGAAGGATACTTTTTATGTAAACACTTGCCTGTTGGCCGGAAAAAACATTTTCTTTCGTTTCGGCAAGGCCGGCCAAGTTGGGCGTAAGCTCAACAAAGATGCCATATGGCTCGACTGAGCGTATGGTGCCGGCGACTGTTTCGTCTGCTGAAAACTGCGCGGCGTTTTCTTCCCAAGTGCCGAGCAGCTCTTTATGACTTAAAGTAATGCGCCCGTTTTCGACCGATTTAACTATGGCGCGGATATCCATGCCTACGGAAAAGCGTTCCCGCGGATGGTCAATGCGTGATACTGAGATCGAGTCTATTGGCAGCAAAGCGACTATGCCGCAGCCGATGTCGGCAAATGCGCCGAAATTTTCAAGATGGGTTATTCTCGCATTGATAATGTCGCCGGGCCGGAGTTTGGAAATGCGCTCTTTCTGGCATCTTTCCTGAGCTGCCCTGCGTGAAAGCAGCGCTGTCAAAGTGCCGTCGGGATTTTTTTCAAAGCCGGTTATAAGGAAACAAACGGGCTGATTTACACGTGATATTATGGCAATATCGCGCACAGTCCCTTCGCGGATGCCTATTGCGCCCTCTTCACGTGGAATGATTCCTTTCATGCATCCTAAATCAACCAAAAGTCTGTGTGAGCTGTCACATATTGTGGCGCGGCTTTCAAGGATTTTGCCTTCACGGCAGGCGTCGTTGAGCGCTGAGAAGCTTTGCGTCGCGGCACGGTTTTCCTGTGTGTCGATGTTCCACCCTTCCGGGTAATATTCAAACATCACAATCCCTCCTTTTGCCTTTCGGTTATCTATATGCGCGGCAAAAGTCGGTCATTCTTTGTAATAGTACTTAACCGCAGACTGTATCCTTTACTAAGCAGGAACCATCTGGAAAAGTAATTCGCATATCACTTTTGCTTGACAGATGGCAGCAGAAAATACTATAATAAAAAAATCAGCAATAATGGGAAGAAGTACGCTGAAGATTCCGGTACAGAGAGCCTGCGTAAGATGAGAGCAGAGGCGGGGTCAGGCGGAAATACATCCCGGAGCCGCTGGGCCGAAACCAACTGGGCATTTCGCATGGTGGGTGTGTAGGCTTAGCCGTATGCGCACGTTACAGCGTATGGGTATTTTTGTACCCGCTGAGGCTGGCGCCGTGAGGCGGCAGCAAACTGAGGTGGTACCGCGGAATAATTCCGCCCTCTGCAAAATTTTGGCAGAGGGCGTTTTTGTTGCCTCCTGCAGAAAGTTGAGGAGATAGTAATGGGAGTTTATGAGGAACTAAAAGAACGTGGCCTTCTTGCGCAGGCTACGGATGAAGAAAAAGTGCGGGACTTGATCAACAATGGCAAAACGGCATTTTATATAGGGTTCGACCCTACGGCAGACAGCCTTCACGTTGGCCATTTTATTCCGATAATGGTGGCTGCACATCTGCAGCACGCAGGCCACAGGCCAATTATGCTTTTTGGCGGCGGCACTGGCATGATAGGTGATCCAAGCGGCAAAACGGATATGCGCCGCATGCTTACAAAAGAGGAAATCAACCATAATATTTCATGTTTCAAAAAGCAGATGTCGCATCTTATAGATTTTTCAGATGGCCGTGCAATTATGGCAAACAACGCAGACTGGCTTTCTAATCTGAATTATATTGATTTTCTGCGCGACATAGGCGTATGTTTTTCAGTGAACCGCATGCTTGCGGCTGAATGTTACAAACAGCGCCTTGAGCGTGGCCTTTCGTTCTTTGAGATGAACTATATGCTTATGCAGAGCTATGATTTTCTTGAGCTTTACAGGCGCTATGGCTGCCGGCTTGAAATTGGCGGCGATGACCAGTGGAGCAACATCATCGGCGGCGTGGAGCTGATACGCCGCAAAGAGAATGCTGAGGCTTACGGCTTGACGGTCGCGCTCCTTACGAACAGCGAAGGCAAAAAAATGGGCAAAACAGAAAGGGGAGCTGTTTGGCTTGACCCGCAGAAAACTTCACCTTTCGACTTTTACCAGTACTGGCGCAATGTCAGTGACGGTGACGTGATACACTGCCTTAAAGTGCTTACCTTTGTTCCGCTCAAACAGATAAGTGAATTTGAGGGCCTGAAAGGCCAGCAGCTTAACGAGGCAAAAGAGCTCCTTGCCTATGAAGTTACACGCCAGATACATGGAAAGGAAGAAGCTGACAAAGCGATGGATGCGGCACAGGCCATTTTCAGTAAAGGAATCGACGCTGAAAATATGCCTTCTACGGAAATTACTAATGTAGAGTTTGAAAATGGCAGGGTAAGTGTGCTCGACCTCCTTGTAAAAACTGGGCTTGCATCTTCCAAGGGCGAGGCCCGCAGGCTTGTAAAGCAGGGCGGCGTAGCCGTTGATGGCAAAAAGGTAAGTCAGGCCGACGCTTCACTTGCTGTTTCAGATTTTGACAAGGATGGGAAGAGTTATGCAGTCCTGAAAAAAGGGAAAAAGATTTTTCATAAGGTGATTCTTAAATAAAGCAGTAATTTTATGCAAAGCTCGGGCAGCCTTCAATCAGCTTTAAACAGGCTGCCCGAATTTTATTAATTGGCTGCGGATGCGGGAGGATGCGGTTTATGAAGAGAAAATATTCCTATTGGATGGCTCCTGCAGTTTCTGCAGTCATTCTGCTTTTGGTATATGCTGCATACGGCCTGTTTCCGTTTGGGAGCGGAACTATTTCATGGTGTGACATGAACCAGCAGGTTATCCCGTTCCTTATGGATTTCAAGGACATAATGTCTGGAAAAGCAAATATGTTCCTTAATATGCAGAATGCCGGGGGCATGAGTTTCTGGGGCGTATTTCTGTTTTTCATAAGCAGCCCATTTTCATTTCTCGTGCTGCTTGTAAGCAAGGAGAAAATTTATTTTCTCGTCAACATTATGCTTCTGCTTAAAGTAATGCTCTGCTCACTGACATCGTGCGGCTTTATGCTGCGCAGGTTCCGGAGCCTCTCAGCTATGCAGGCAAGCGCTGTTTCAGTCATGTATGCCTTCTGCGGGTACATGATGTTTTATTACCAGAACATTGTCTGGCTTGACACAATGTGCCTTTTTCCGCTTCTGCTGATTGGCTTGGATAAACTGGTGCATGAGGGCAAACCGCTGTTTTATACGCTGATTTTCGCGGCAATCCTCACCGTGAATTTTTACCTTTCGTACATGGTAGTCATTTTTATGATACTTGCGATGGGGACATATTTTCTTTTCTGCGTTCCAAAAAATGAGCGTAAAAAAAAGGCCTTTATTTTTGGCCTTTCAACTTTGACTTCCGGCCTTATGACTGGCGTTGTCTGGGTGCCGTCTTTTATGCAGTACCTTTCTTCGGCGCGCACTGGCAACCTTGTTGCAAGCCTGCGCTCAGGCGCATATTTTACGCGCATTAACACAACAGTGCCGGTGATTACGTGCACGGCTGCTGCCTGTGCGGCAGTGATTTTTGCAGTAGTTTTCATGCGAAAATACTGGGAAAACAGCACCGCATGGCTTTCCTGTATGCTGTTTTTGATGCTTGTCCCAGTCTTTATCCAGCCGGTGAATAAAATGTGGCATACAGGCAGCTACCAGTCGTTTCCTGTACGCTATGGATACATTACCATATTCCTCGGACTTATAATGCTGGCCGTGTGCATTTCATGGATAAACAGGGAAACGAGAATCCCGGAACAAAAAGGCCATAAAACTCTTTCGTGCATTATAGCAGTAGCTACGATGGCAGCAGTCGCGTTTTGCTCTGCTGTAATTTTGCAGTGCAGCTTTAAAGATGTCACCGTCTACACGCGCACGCTGTCTGGCAGCAGCGGCAGCCTTGTGCGCCTGCTGATTTTTGCACTCTGCGCAATGTTTGCCTATCTTATTCTCCTTTTGGAGTACCATTATGGAAAAATCGAACAGCGTGTATTTTCTGTTTTGCTATGCGCACTTACTGTAACTGAAGCGCTGTTCTATTCAAGTGTATATATAGGCTCCGCAAGGAACAATGCTGATTACTATGAGCCAATTATGGACTTAAGCGGCAGAATAATGGACAGTTCGCTTTACCATGTTAAGATGGACAGCAAATATTTCGACGTAAACCTTATTGGTGGAATGGGCTACCCATCGCTCAGCCATTATACATCATTAACATCGCGGGACTACCTTTTTGCAATGAAAAAACTCGGTTACTCTTCTTACTGGATGGAAGTCGGCTCAAGCGGCGGCACGGAACTGACTGACGCGGTTCTCGGAAATAAATACTCGATTGTAAGGACTGACAGCAGGCAAAGCGGCCAGAAACCTGTTTACTCAAACGGGCTTTATTCGGTAGTGGAGAACAAGAATTCCCTGCCAGCTGGCATCATAATGAAATCCGGCTCGGTACAAAGCCTTAAAAGGCTTCCTGATATGACACGTTTTAACATGCAGCAATATATTTTTCAGTCTGTGTTTTCTTCAAAGAAGAATCTGATTGAAGAGTATCAGCCGGTTGCTTTAAAAGATATCCGTATGGATGAAAACGGCAAATACCGTTTATTGCTTGAAAGCCCATACCGTGAAGGCACTGTTTTATACAGGATACCGGTAAAAGGTACACAGACGCTTTATTTTGACTGCTTTGACAGGCTTGGCAATTATCTTGTGGAACCGTTAAACTCAAGCTTTTCGATTACCGTAAACGGAAAAATGATAGATATCAAGTATCCGTCGCAGTCTTCTAATGGCATTTACCGCCTTGGGACTTTTACGAACCAGACGGTAGGTATTGAGATAGGTGTTCAGAAAAATGTTTACGCAAAGTCATTCGGTGTAGCCGGCCTTAAGGAAGATGCGCTTTCAGAAGCAGTGGCAGATACAAAGAGTGCGTCGCTTCGCCAGTCGGGCAATTCTATAATTGGCACTGCCGCTGCTGACAGCAGCGATGAATATCTTTTTCTTCCGGTTCAGTACAGCAATGGCTTTTCAGCCGAAATAAATGGCAGGCACGTTCCCGTTTTGCGTGTATTTGATACTTTTATGGCGGTAAAGCTCGAAAAGGGAAATAACAAAGTTAAAATTTCATATATTCCAGACGGTTTCTTGCAGGGCACTGTAGTTTCAATCTGCGGAGCAGCGGCACTTTTATTGCTGATAGTTGCATTCCGCAAAGGATGGCCTGAACGCGCAAAACATCTGCAGTCCATTTTCGCAGCGCTTTTTGCAGCACTTTTTGTATTTACTATTTTGGCGGTTTATATCCTGCCGGTTATCATATACCTCACTTAGGCACAAATTGGCAGCAAAAAAGCAGCTTCCCGAGATTCGGAAGGCTGCTTTTGCTTATGTATGTATGAAAACATGTAGTCAGACAATTCCCTGTGCAAGCATTGCGTCGGCAATTTTTTTGAAGCCGGCAATGTTGGCGCCCATTACATAATTTTTCGGAGAACCGTATTCTTCTGCGGCTGCGGCCGTGTTGTGGAATATATTGCCCATTATGTTTTTAAGTTTGTTATCCACTTCATCAAATGTCCATGAGAGGCGTGCGCTGTTCTGGCACATTTCAAGGGCAGAAACTGCAACGCCGCCGGCGTTCGAAGCCTTGCCCGGCGAATAGAGAACGCCGTGTTCCTGCAGATATTTTGCCGCGTCAGGTGATGTTGGCATGTTGGCGCCTTCTGCAACTGCAAAAACGCCGTTTTTAACGAGTTCCTTGGCATCATTCAACAGAAGTTCATTCTGGGTTGCACATGGCAACGCGATGTCGCAAGGAATGCTCCATACGCCTTTGCCTTCATGGTACTGCGCGTGCGGATGGCTTTTCTGGTACTCGGAAATACGGCCGCGGCGGCCTTCCTTAATCTCCCTTACGGCTTTCAAATCAATGCCATCAGGATCATACACCCATCCGGTAGAGTCGCACATAGTGACAACTTTCGCACCCATCTGCTGTGCCTTTTCGCAGGCATAGATAGCGACGTTGCCGGCTCCGGAAATATCTATCGTTTTGCCTTTAATGGATTTGCCGTTGGCTTTCAGCATGGCGTCGAGAAAATAGAGCAGGCCGTAACCTGTTGCTTCGGTGCGCGCAAGTGAACCACCGTAAGAAAGGCCTTTGCCTGTAAGGATACCCTCATAATGGCCGGTGATGCGTTTATATTGGCCGTACAGGTAGCCTATTTCCCTTCCGCCTACGCCGATGTCACCGGCAGGAACATCAATGTCCGGGCCGATATGGCGGTAAAGCTCTGTCATGAAGCTCTGGCAGAAGGCCATAACCTCGCGGTCAGACTTGCCCTTCGGGTCGAAATCCGCGCCGCCTTTGCCGCCGCCTATCGGCAGGCCGGTGAGTGAATTCTTGAAAATCTGCTCAAAGCCGAGAAATTTTATAATGCTGATGTTAACTGACGGATGGAAGCGCAGCCCGCCTTTGTAAGGGCCGATGGCATTATTGAACTGCACGCGGTAACCACGGTTTACGCGCACATGGCTGCTGTCGTCTACCCATGCGACACGAAACCTGATTTGGCGGTCCGGCTCTGTAAGACGCTCGATGATGCCCTCTTTTTGGTACTGCGAATTACTTTCAATCACAGGCTCAAGAGATTTAAGGACAGTTGTCACAGCCTGAATGAATTCAGGCTGGTCAGGATTTTTTTCGGCCAGCAAATTAAGCTGGTCATCTACGTATGACATTATGTTTCCTCCCTGTTTGTTTTTGAAAATGCGTGCGGCTGGATAGGCCGCCTTAATTATGTAATATAATAGCATATAAAAGCAGGAAAGACAACGAAAAAACTTTAAATAGCAATTATTTTATATCAATTTTATAAACTAAATAAACCTAAAAGTACTGTTGGAATTTTCAAATATTTATTCGGCAGCAAAAAAATTGACACGTAGTTATAAATAGAATAAAATGAGTCTAAATGAATGTAGTAATGTAATATTGGAATAAAAACTGCCCTGTGGCGGCCTAACGACTTTTAAGGGGGAATCAGATTGGGAAAAGACAAAAGAGACGACATTATGCGCATTGTAAAGGAAGAGGATGTAAAATTCATACGCCTCCAGTTTACCGATATTTTCGGAACTTTAAAAAGCGTTACCATAACTTCCTCGCAGCTTGAGAAAGCCCTTGACAACAGATGTATGTTTGACGGTTCTTCTATTGAAGGCTTTGTCCGCATTGAGGAATCCGATATGTATCTGCACCCCGACCTCAATACGTTTGTGATATTCCCATGGTATACGCAGAACGGCCGCATTGCCCGCATAATATGCGATATTTACCTTCCCGACGGCACACCGTTTGAAGGTGACCCGCGGTATGTACTCCGCAGAACGCTGAAATGCGCGTCAGGTATGGGCTACACATTTAATGTAGGGCCGGAATGTGAGTTTTTCCTATTTAACACAGACGAGTTTGGCCACCCGACAACAGTGACACACGACACTGCTGGGTACTTTGACCTTGGCCCGTCTGACGTTGGGGAGAACTGCCGCCGCGATATCTGCCTTAACCTTGAAGAGATGGGCTTTGAAATAGAGGCGTCACACCATGAAGTTGCATGCGCGCAGCACGAAATAGATTTCAAGTATAGCGAAGCGCTTTCGGCTGCCGACAACCTGCTTATCTTCAAGCTTGTTGTGAAAAAATGCGCCGAAGCCAACGGGCTCTGTGCAACATTTATGCCGAAGCCGGTTACAGGCTGCGCCGGTTCCGGCATGCACACAAACATGTCGCTTTTCCGCAGCGGGCAGAACGCGTTCTATGATGCTGAGAAAGAAGTGGGCATCAGTGACATATGCCTAAGCTTTATTGCAGGCATAATGAAACATATAAAAGGGATATGTGCTGTGACGAACCCACTTGTCAATTCATATAAAAGGCTTATTCCGGGCTTCGAAGCGCCGTGCTATATTGTGTGGACGACAAGCAACCGCAGTGCGCTTGTGCGCATACCGGCCGAGCGCGGCGAGGGAACCCGTGTGGAGCTGCGCAACCCGGATCCTGCCTGCAACCCATACCTTTCTTTTGCGCTTCTGCTTGCTGCAGGCCTTGATGGCATTAAGAAAAATATGAAGTCTGAGCTGCCTGTTTCGGCCAATGTATACGATTTGAGCGCAGGAGAGCGGAAGCGCCTCGGCATTGAAAGCCTGCCGCATGATTTAAACGAAGCTGTTTCTGAGATGAAAGCCGACCCGCTTATCCGCGAAACGCTTGGAGACCATGTCTTTGAGAAATATGTTGAGGCGAAAGAGAAAGAATGGCGTGAATACTCCACAACGGTAACGGAATGGGAGCTCAGCCGCTACCTCAACCAGTTTTAATATGTGCAAAGCCATATTTCTTGACGTGGGGTTGTGGGTATGAGCAGCATTATTGTGGCAAATTCAAATCCGAATTACGCGAAAAGAATAGCGGCCCTTTTCCGTTCAAGCGGATTGTATGTCGGTGGCGTATGCGTGAGCGGCGCGCAGCTGATGGATTTTGCACACAGGCATTATCTTGGCGGCGTTGCTGTATGCAGCGTCAAACTCAAAGATATGATGACGGTAAACCTACCGCATATGATTGGCCAGAGCTATGATTTTGTCTACCTTGTAAGCCCAAATTTTGCGGGGATATGCAGCTCGCTCAATGCCACAAGCCTGATAATGCCGATTAACCGCGTCAACTTGCTTTCGACTGTCAATATGTTTTTAAACCTTGCCGAACACACCCCCATGGCCATAAAAAAACAGATAGACAGCGGCGCAGTCGATGAGAAACGAACTATATTAAAGGCTAAAAACCTGCTTATTACGCGGAACAACCTTACTGAGCCTCAGGCACACAGGCTTATCCAGAAAAAGAGTATGGATACAGGCAGAAAAATGGCAGAAACGGCAATGATAATTCTTAACTCATAAAATTTAGGGAGATAACTTTCATGAAGCTGTACTTTACCAAAATGCAGGGCATAGGGAATGACTATATCTATGTTGACTGCATAACAAAAGACCAACATGTAAAAGACCCGTCAGCGCTTTCAGTCCGCCTGAGCGACAGGCACTTCGGTGTTGGTTCAGACGGAATTATTTTTATTGAGCCTTCGGCGTCCGCCGATTGCAAAATGGATATGTATAATGCAGACGGTTCGCGCGGAATGATGTGCGGCAACGGCATACGCTGCGTGGGCAAATATGCCTACGATCACGGCATTGTAAAAAAAGATGTGCTGACAGTTGAAACTTTAAGTGGCATAAAGGCGCTCCGCCTCGCAGTAAAAGACGGAAAAGTGAGCACGGTTGAGGTTAATATGGGAAAGCCTATCCTCGAGCCGGAAAAAATTCCGGCAAAGTTTCCAGGCAGCAGGGCGGTCAACGTTCCACTTTCAGTCGGCGGCAGGCAGTTACACGTAACGTGTGTCTCCATGGGCAACCCGCATTGTGTACTTTTTACTGAAAATACAGACGATATACCTCTTTGGCAGATTGGGCCGAAGTTCGAAAAGCATCAAGCGTTTCCGCAGAATGTAAACACAGAATTTGTGAAAGTCATAAACCGCAGCGAAATAAAGATGCGCGTTTGGGAGCGAGGTTCTGGAGAAACACTTGCCTGCGGAACAGGCGCTTGTGCGGCGGCTGTTGCGTGCATACTTAATGGCAAAACTGAGCGCAGCGTGCTTGCCCATCTTAAAGGCGGCGACCTTAATATCCGCTGGGATGAAACTTCGGGCGATGTGTTTATGACTGGGCCCGCTGAATATTCTTTTGACGGTTCAGTCGAAATCTGATATAATAAAAGCTCAGAACGTGCATTTTTGAATTATTGAGGAAGGGAATGTGCAAATCTTGCTGAAAATCAATGAGAATTTTGCAAAACTTCCAGCGAATTACCTGTTTGCGGAAATTGACAACCGCGTCAAGAAATTTTCGCAGCAGCATCCGGAAATGGAAATACTCCGCCTCGGTATAGGCGACGTGACAAGGCCGCTGCCGGAAGCTGTGACAGATGCCATGTCTAAGGCGGCGCAGGAGCTTAGCCATGAAGAGACTTTCAGAGGATATGGGCCGGAAAACGGTTACCTTTTCCTTCGGAAGGCTATAAGCGAACATGATTACAAACAAAGGGGAATAGACATAGAGTCTGATGAGGTGTTTATCAGTGACGGCGCAAAAAGCGACACGGGCAGCATAGGCGACATATTCTCGGTTGACAACACCGTTGCTGTGTGCGACCCTGTCTATCCGGTCTATGTAGATACCAATGTGATGGCGGGCCGTGCCGGAAACTATGTAAAAGGCAAGGGCTTTGATAAAATTGTCTATATGCCATGCCGCAGGGAAAACGGTTTTATGCCGCAGATACCCGAGCGCCATGCCGACATGATTTATCTCTGTTTTCCAAATAATCCAACAGGCATTGGCATAAAAAAGCCGGAGCTTAAAAAGTGGGTTGACTACGCCCTCGAAAATAAAGCGGTGATACTATATGACGCAGCCTATGAAGCCTTTATAACGGAGACTGATATGCCGCACAGTATTTTTGAAATTGACGGTGCAAAAAAATGCGCCATCGAATTCCGAAGCTTTTCAAAAACAGCGGGTTTTACGGGTGTGCGCTGCGCTTACACAGTGATCCCTAAAGAACTTCAGTTCGGCAGTGTATCACTCAACCATCTATGGGGGCGCAGGCAGTCTACAAAAATGAACGGCGTTTCATATCCTGTGCAGCGTGCAGCAGAGGCTGTTTTTACGCCGGAAGGGCAGGCAGGCATAAAGAAAAATATTGCGTGCTACCACGAAAATGCGCGGATTATACGTGAGGGCCTTTCTAAAGCGGGATTCGAAACTTACGGAGGCGTTAATTCCCCTTATGTGTGGATGAAGGTGCCAGACGGCTTTACTTCATGGGAATTTTTTGACAGCCTGCTTTCAAAAACCGGTGTGGTTGGTACGCCTGGCTCAGGCTTTGGCCCGTGTGGTGAAGGGTATTTTAGGCTTACAGCTTTTAATACAAAGGAAAACACGCTGAAAGCCGTTCAGCGCATAACGGACACATTTGCAAAATGAAGGCGGTTTCTTCGCCATAATTTACAGAATGGTTGGTGAATCATGAAAGCGTTACTGATGCTTGAAAACGGTTCCTGTTTTGAAGGCACTGGTTTTGGTTGTGAAAAAGACACGCTATGCGAAGTGGTTTTCAACAGCGCCATGTGCGGCTACACGGAACTCCTTACTGACCCTTCCTATGCGGGGCAGGGCGTTGTTATGACGTATCCGCTCATCGGAAATTACGGGATATGCTATGATGACGCGGAATCACCGAGGCCATGGCTTTCGGCTTATATTGTTCACCGTGTGTCAGATGTCGCAAGCAATTTCAGGGCTGACACCGATTTGAACACTTTCCTTAAAGATAATTCCGTGCCTGGAATTGAAAACATAGATACCCGCACCCTTACGAAAGTCCTGCGTGAGAGCGGCACAATGAAGGGCATGATTGCGTACGGTGATTCTGTGGACAAAGAAAGAATGATGGAGAAGATAAAAGCCTACAGGCTTAAATCACTGGTGCCGCAGGTAAGCTGCAGGGAGCCGCGGGTTTACGGCGATGGGTCCGTAAAGGTTTCACTCATAGATTACGGCGTAAAAAATAACATTATCCGTTCGCTCGTTTCACGCGGCTGCACTGTTAAGCGTTTCCCACACAGTGCTACGCTTGAAGATGTAATGGCCTTTGACCCCGATGGCATAATGCTTACAAACGGCCCGGGCGACCCGAAAGAATGCGTAAAAGAAATTACGGAGTTAAAGCGTATTTACGAGCACGGAATCCCTACTTTTGCTATTTGCCTGGGCCATCAGCTCATGGCGCTTGCCCATGGCTTTGACACATACAAGTTAAAATACGGCCACCGCGGCATAAACCATCCGGTAAAAAGGACGTCTACGGGCAGAGTTTACATAACGTCGCAGAACCATGGGTTCGTGGTGGACGAAAAAACAGTTGATCCTTCAGTCGCTGATGTCAGTTTCAAGAGCATGAATGATGGCAGCATTGAAGGATTAACTTATAAAAACGGGAAAGTCTTTTCTGTGCAGTTCCATCCGGAGGCCGCTCCGGGGCCGCACGATACTGCTTTTCTGTTTGACCGGTTTATGAGCCTGATGGGAGGGGAGCGGCTGTGAAAAGAAAAGATATTAAGAAAGTAATTATCATAGGCTCAGGGCCTATAATTATAGGCCAGGCCGCTGAGTTCGACTATGCGGGAACGCAGGCGTGCCGTGCGTTGCGTGAAGAGGGCGTAGAAGTTATACTGATAAATTCAAACCCTGCAACTATAATGACAGACCGCCAGATTGCGGACAAGGTCTATATTGAGCCCCTCACGACAGAAACAATTAAAAAAGTTATCTTAAAAGAAAATCCGGACAGCATACTCCCGACGCTCGGTGGGCAGAATGCCCTTAACCTTGCTGTGGAGCTTGAAGAATCGGGCTTTCTGAAAGAGCATAATGTCGAGATGATAGGCACTAATGCCGACACTATCCGCAAGGCGGAAGACCGCAAGCTTTTTAAAGAGACTATGCAGAAAATAGGTGAGCCTGTTGCACCGAGCGCGATAGCGGAAGATATTGAAGGCTGCATTAAGGCAGCTAACAGAATAGGCTATCCTGTTGTTATACGCCCTGCGTATACGCTCGGGGGGAGCGGCGGAGGCTTTGCAAACAATGAGGAGGAACTTGTTGAGATAGCGAAAGTCGGCCTTAACCGCAGCAGGGTTCACCAGGTGCTTGTTGAGCGCAGCATAGCAGGCTGGAAAGAAATAGAGTACGAAGTCATGCGTGACCATAAGGGAAACTGCATAACTGTCTGCAATATGGAAAATATTGACCCTGTGGGCGTGCACACGGGCGATTCCATAGTTGTTGCGCCATGCCAGACGCTTGCCGACAAAGAACTGCAGATGCTGCGCACGTCGGCTCTTAATATAATACAGGAGCTGAAAATTGAAGGCGGTTGCAATGTGCAGTTTGCGCTTAACCCAAACAGCTTTGAGTATGCGGTGATTGAAGTAAATCCGCGTGTCAGCCGTTCTTCGGCGCTCGCCTCAAAAGCTACAGGTTACCCTATAGCTAAAGTCGCTTCAAAAATCGCCCTCGGATATACGCTTGACGAGATACCAAACGCCATAACTAAAAAGACATATGCGTGCTTTGAGCCGACAATGGACTACTGTGTTGTAAAAATCCCGCGCTGGCCGTTCGACAAGTTTATACATGCAAGGCGTATACTCGGCACGCAGATGAAGGCTACGGGCGAAGTTATGGGCATTGCGCCAAACTTTGAAGCGGCGCTGATGAAAGCAATCCGCTGCCTTGAGCAGAACACATACAGCCTACTTGACGATACGCTGAAAGACCTTTCAGATGAAGAACTTGACAAGCGCCTGCATGTTGTTGATGACCGCCGGCTCTGGGTAGTTGCAGAGTCGCTGCGCCGCGGCGTTACAAAGGAAAAGATACATGGGATTACAAAAATAGATATTTGGTTCCTGCAAAAGTTCCAGGACATCATTGAAATGGAAAAGAAAATTGCAGCGGGGCCAATGGACAAAAAGCTGCTCCGCAAGGCAAAGGAGTACGAATTCCTCGACAAGACGATTTCCAAGCTCAGTGGAATTTCTGTAAGTGACCTGCGCGCCATGCAAAGGGAGTGGAATATCCGTCCTGTATATAAAATGGTGGACACATGCGCCGCGGAGTTTGATGCCGCAACACCTTATTATTACTCAAGGTACGGCGTGCAGAACGAATCAAGCCCTGAAAGTGGCAGAAAGAAAGTGCTTGTAATAGGCTCTGGGCCTATACGCATAGGGCAGGGCATAGAGTTTGATTTCTGCTCAGTGCACAGCGTTTGGGCACTTAAAGAATATGGCTTCGAGACGATTATTGTGAATAACAACCCTGAAACCGTAAGCACCGATTTTGATGTTGCAGACAAGCTCTACTTCGAGCCGCTGACGGAAGAGGATATTCTCCATATAGTTGAGCTCGAAAAGCCTGACGGCGCCGTTGTGCAGTTCGGCGGGCAAACAGCCATAAAGCTTGCGAAAGATATTGAAAATATGGGCGTGCCGCTTCTTGGCAGTACGTCGGACAGCATAGATGCTGCGGAGGACCGTGAACGCTTTGACGAGATACTTAACCAGTGCCAGATACCGCGTGCGGCAGGTCGTACGGTATTTACATGTGACGAAGCGATAGCGGCTGCTCATGAACTCGGGTACCCTGTGCTCGTGCGCCCGTCGTACGTTCTCGGCGGCCAGGGCATGCAGATAGCCTATTCTGACCAGGACGTAATTGACCAGATAGGGATTATTAACCGTGTTGTGCAGGAGCACCCGATACTTGTGGACAAATACATCATGGGTACCGAAGTGGAGGTCGACGCCGTATGCGACGGTACTGACACAATGATTCCGGGCATAATGCAGCACATAGAGCGCGCCGGCATACATTCCGGCGACAGCATTTCAGTTTATCCGCCGATAAGCGTAGACAGCAGAATGCATAGCCTCATCGTTGAGTACACGCGCAGCCTTGCAAAAGCACTTAAAGTTGTTGGGCTTCTTAATGTGCAGTACATTGTGAAAGATGAAAAAGTTTATGTAATAGAAGCAAACCCGCGCTCTTCACGCACGGTGCCGTATATAAGCAAAGTAACCGGCATACCGATAGTCCCGCTTGCCGTAGGGACGTTTTTCGGCAAGACTCTGCCTGAGATGGGTTACCATTACGGCCTGCAGAAAGAGCGCCCGCTTGTTGCCGTGAAAATGCCTGTGTTCTCATTTGAAAAACTCTACGGGCAGGATGTGAGCCTCGGCCCCGAGATGAAATCCACAGGTGAAGTTCTCGGTGTGGCGAAAACATATGACGAAGCCCTTATTAAAGCGTTCTACGGTGCGGGTGTCCACAAAATTGAAAAGGGCAATGTGATAATAACGGTAAAAGATTCCGACAAGGAAGAGATGCTTCCGATTGCAGAAGGCCTTTATGACCTTGGCTGGACCATATACTCAACGGCAGGAACGTCCGAATTTCTTAATGACCACGATATCCCGACTATACGCCTGCACAAAATAGGTGCAGGCAAGCCTGATATCCTCGACCAGATACTTTCGGGGAGAATAAATCTTGTTATAAACACGCCGTCAAAAAGCGTCGCCCATCACCGCGACGGCTATAAAATACGCCGCAACGCTGTTGAAGCAGGCATACCGTGCCTTACATCGCTTGACACGGCAAACGCGTTTTTAAGGTGTGCGCGCCATGTCGAAACAACGCAGCTTTCCGTTGTAGACATAACAAAAGTATCGTCGTTTCTCAATTTTATCTGACAGCCATTCACCCATTTATATAAAATTAAGCGGAGGGAAAAGAGCTATGGAAAAAAGAGAACAGTTGTATGAAGGAAAAGCCAAAAAAGTTTTTGCCACTGATGACCCAAATCGTTGCATAGTTGATTATAAAGACGATGCCACGGCATTCAACGGCCATAAAAAGGGCACGATTACCGGCAAGGGCGTTGTGAACAACAAGATGTCAAACTATCTTTTTAAGCTGCTTGAAAGCAAAGGTATACCTACTCATTTTGAAAAGCAGCTCAGCGACAGGGCAACCCTTGTGAAAAAAGTCCAGATAGTCCCTCTGGAAGTGATTGTAAGGAACAAAGCGGCTGGCAGCCTCGCAAAGCGTCTCGGCATGAAAGAGGGTTCAGAGCTGCGCTGCCCTGTGCTTGAGTTCTGCTATAAGAGTGATGAGCTTGGCGACCCAATGGTAAATGAAACCCATATCCTTGCCGCAGGATTCGCAACAAAGGAAGAAATTGACGAAATCAGCAAAATGGCAATGAAGATAAATAAGATACTTATTGATTTCTTCCTCTCTGTAAATATTGAGCTGATTGATTTTAAGCTCGAATTCGGCCGCTACCACGGCAAGATAATTCTTGCGGATGAGATTTCACCCGACACATGCCGGCTTTGGGATGTGCGTACACATGAAAAGCTTGACAAAGACCGTTTCCGCCGGGACCTTGGCGGCGTAGAGGAAGCATACCAGGAAGTTATGAAAAGGATAGGCCTGTAATGAAACAGAATCGGGTTGGCGATACGTTTGAAGAAGAGCACCCAGGTGAAGAATGCGGTGTTTTTGGGATTTTTTCGGACGGCACCGTAAATCCCGCCTATGCTGTGTACAACGGCTTGCTTGCACTTCAGCACCGTGGGCAGGAAAGCTGCGGCATTGCCGTAAGCGACCGCGGCGTGATTTCGTACTCCAAAGATATGGGGCTTGTGACGGAAGCGTTCAGCCATAAAACTCTCGACAGCCTCGTCGGGCAGATGGCTGTAGGCCATGTGCGCTACTCAACTTCAGGTGCAAGTGTGAGGGAAAATGCGCAGCCGCTTGTCATGCGTTACATTAAAGGTACGCTTGCCATTGCGCACAACGGCAACCTTACAAATGCCTTTGAGCTTCATCAGGTGCTTGCGCGCCAGGGCTGCATTTTCCAGACGACGACCGATACGGAAGTAATTGCTTATATGATTGCGCGTGAGCGTGTGAACGCGCCTTCAATAGAGGAAGCTATCCACCGCGCTATGCCAAAGCTGCACGGCGCTTATTCCATGGTGGTAATGAGCCCGCAGAAAGTAATCGCAGCGCGTGACCCGCATGGCTTCAGGCCGCTGTGCATTGGCAGAATCAACAATTCGTACGTGTTCGCTTCCGAGACGTGCGCGCTCGATGCATGCGGTGCCGAATTTATACGCGACGTGAAACCGGGCGAAATAGTTGTTGCCAGCAGCAGTGGGCTGCACAGCATTTATGACCATGTTGATGTAAAAAAATCGCTATGCATATTTGAGTATATTTATTTTGCAAGGACGGACAGTATAATTGACGGCATAAGCGTTTATGAAGCGCGTAAAAGGGCGGGCCACCTCCTCGCAAGGCAGAAGCCTGTAGATGCCGATATGGTAATCGGCGTTCCAGAATCAGGCATTGATGCCGCTATAGGCTACAGTGAAGAGTCAGGCATACCTTACCAGAAAGGGATAGTTAAAAATTCATATATAGGCCGCACGTTCATAAGGCCAAACCAGCCTGAGAGGGAAAGAAGCGTGCGCTTGAAGCTTAACCCGCTTGCGACCGCCGTGCGCGGCAAGCGCATAGTTATGCTCGACGACTCGATAGTGCGAGGCACAACGAGTGCGCGCATTGTTTCCATGCTAAAAGACTGCGGCGCAAAGGAAGTTCATCTGCGCATAAGCTCACCGCCTTTTTTGTGGCCATGCTATTACGGTACGGATATACCTTCGAAAGATGAACTGATTGCGTATAAACATTCGGTAGAAGAAATAGGGAAACTCAGCTATGCCGATTCCATAGATTTTCTGAGGCTTGAGAACCTTCCTAAAATGCTTGGAAACCGTTGCACCGGTTTCTGCGACGCATGCTTTTCCGGTAATTATCCGGCAGAGATACCAGATATGCGCACTTCCAGCAAGGAACATGATTACTGCACTCCAATCAAACGGCTTTAAGTCATGGAGGTTTCAAATTGAAAGATACTTACGAATCCCCACTTTCGTCGCGGTATGCCGACGATAAAATGAAATATTTGTTCTCACAAGATAAAAAATTCCGCACATGGCGTCGCCTGTGGATTGCTTTGGCTGAAGCGGAAAAAGAGCTTGGCCTTAACATTACGCAGGAACAAATTGACGAGATGAAATCCCATGCAGACGATATAAACTATGATGTTGCTGAAGCGCGCGAAAAAGTGGTAAGGCATGATGTTATGTCACATGTTTATGCTTTTGGCGTCCAGTGCCCGAAAGCAGAACCGATAATACACCTCGGAGCCACATCATGTTATGTGGGCGATAATACCGATATTATTATTATGCGTGAAGCGCTGCAGCTTGTCCGTGACAAGCTTGTGCGTGTTGTGCGTATCCTTGCAAAATTTGCAGAAAAATACAAAAATCTCCCAACACTCGCCTTTACACATTTCCAGCCTGCACAGCCGACAACAGTCGGCAAGCGCGCTACCCTCTGGCTTCAAGACATACTCATTGACCTTGAAGATGTGGAATATGTCATGTCGGGCATGAAGTTGCTCGGCTCAAAAGGAACAACCGGCACACAGGCAAGCTTCCTTGAGCTGTTTGATGGAGACCATGAAACAGTGCGTAAGCTCGATAAGATTATTGCAGGTAAGATAGGCTTTAAAGAGTGCTTTGCGGTTTCAGGGCAGACGTACACAAGAAAACTCGACAGTCGCGTGCTTGCTGTCCTCAGCGGCATTGCGCAGAGCGCTGCAAAGTTCTCCAATGATATACGTCTGCTTCAGCACATGAAAGAAGTTGAGGAGCCGTTCGAAAAAAATCAGATTGGCTCTTCTGCAATGGCATACAAGCGTAACCCAATGCGCAGCGAACGGATGGCTTCGCTTGCACGTTATGTGATTGTAGACAGCCTTAACCCGTGCATTACGGAGGCAACGCAGTGGTTTGAACGCACGCTTGATGACTCTGCCAACAGACGCATAAGCATTCCGGAAGCGTTTCTTGCCGTCGATGGAATCCTTAACCTCTACGCCAATGTGGCAGACGGCCTTGTTGTTTACCCAAGAGTCATAAAAAAGCACCTTGAAAGCGAGCTGCCGTTTATGGCTACGGAAAACATCATGATGGATGCCGTCAAGCGCGGAGGCGACCGCCAGAAACTGCACGAGCATATACGTGAGCATTCGATGGTTGCCTCACGTGTTGTAAAAGAGGAGGGCGGCAAAAACGATTTGCTTGAAAGAATTGCAAACGACCCGATTTTCGGGGTTTCGCTTGATGATTTAAACAAGATTGCCAGCCCTGAGAAGTATGTGGGTTGTGCTCCGCAGCAGACGGAAGAT
The DNA here is from genome assembly GCA_002411365.1 of Ruminococcaceae bacterium UBA5295. GTDB lineage: Bacteria > Bacillota > Clostridia > Oscillospirales > Acutalibacteraceae > Thermocaproicibacter. The sequence goes on along the minus strand of DHSD01000030.1, from coordinate 207,089 downwards.
TTCATCTCTGGAACGGTTAAGCCTGTTTTGGAAAGATACAGCAGTGTCCAGAATGAAAAAGCGGAAATTAGCATATGATTTGATTTGTCTTTTTTCTATTTTCATGTTACAATATAAAGGCTGTGTCATGCTGCCTTTTGCCGCGGGAGGCAGTTAGGCTTGTTTTATTTACGAACGCGGAGCAGAAACAATGGAGTGATGATTTGAAATGGTAACAGCTATTGTGGGGGCAGACTGGGGCGACGAAGGCAAAGGCAAGATAACTGATGTGGAGGCTGAAAAGTCAGACATCGTTGTTCGCTTTCAAGGCGGATATAATGCCGGCCATACGATTGTAAATGAATATGGTAAGTTTGCGCTTCATCAACTGCCTTCAGGCGTTTTCCACAGCAATATAACCAACATAATCGGGAATGGGGTTGCCCTGAATCCTGAAAAATTTGTTTCGGAGCTCGACAGCATAACGTCACGCGGAGTTCCAAAGCCTAAAATATTGATTTCGAATCGCACACAGATACTGATGCCTTATCACGTTCTTCTCGACTCATGCGAAGAGGCGAGGCTGGC
>DHSD01000030.1:170600-206358 GCA_002411365.1 Ruminococcaceae bacterium UBA5295 | reverse complement strand
CATGCGAAGAGGCGAGGCTGGCATCGCATTCTTACGGTTCGACAAAATCAGGCATTGCGCCTTTTTACTCAGATAAATTTGCAAAAATCGGTTTTCAAGTTAGTGAACTTTTCGGCGGAGAGTCATACCTGCGCGAAAAAATAGACCATGTAATAACAATTAAGAATGTCCTTTTAGAGCATCTGTACCATCAGCCGAAGCTTAACGCCGATGATATTTATCAGAAGCTGATGGAATATAAGAAGATTATTGAGCCTTATGTCACTGATACGTTTAAATATCTTTCAAAAGCGGTGAAAGACGGAAAAAACATTCTCCTTGAAGGCCAGCTCGGGGCGCTTAAGGATCCTGACTTCGGCATTTACCCAATGGTCACGTCTTCAAACACTCTTGCAGCTTATGGCGCCGTAAGCACCGGCATTCCGCCGTATGAAATCAAAAATATAATAGCTGTTGTAAAAGCTTACTCAAGTGCAGTTGGGGCAGGCGAATTTGTAAGTGAAATCTCAGGTAAAGAGGCCGACGAGCTTCGCCGCAGAGGCGGAGACAACGGTGAGTTTGGGGCGACCACTGGGCGCCCGCGCAGAGTCGGCTGGCTTGACCTCGTCGCTTCACGCTATGGCTGCCATGTGCAGGGAGCTACATGTGTTGCAATGACAGTCCTTGACGCGCTTGGCTACCTTGATGAGATTCCAGTGTGTGTTGCCTATGAACTTGACGGAAAGCAGATAGATTATTTCCCGACAACTGTGGAACTGCAGCGCTGCAAACCTGTATGGAAGGTTATGCCGGGCTGGAAATGCAATATCCGCGGCATTAAAAAGTATAAAGACCTTCCTGACAATGCAAAGCGTTATGTGGAATTTGCGGAAGAAAAAATTGGAGTGCCAATTAAAATAATATCCAATGGTCCTGCACGCAGCGATATAATTTACCGCTGAATATTTTGAAACGGCGCCGACAGTTTCTGCCGGCGTTTGTTGTTTTTAAGGATTAATGCAGGGAAGAGGGAATAAATAGAATATGCAAGGCAATGAAACTATTCTTGTGATGGATTTTGGGGGGCAGTACAGCCAGCTTATTGCAAGGCGTGTGCGCGACCTCAATGTTTACTGCGAAATTAAATCATACCGTACTTCTGCTGAAAAAATTGCTGCATGCGGTTATAAGGGCATTATTTTTTCCGGTGGACCAAACAGTGTGTACACAGATAGAGCGCCATGCTGTGATAAAAAAGTGCTTGAGCTCGGCATCCCAGTTCTTGGTATTTGTTACGGTGCACAGCTTATGGCAAAATTGCTGAGGGGCGATGTTGCTAAAAGTGATTTGCGCGAATATGGCAAAACACCGGTCAAAACAGAAGCTGGAACTGACCTTTTCTCAGATATGCCTGAAAAGTCTGTTTGCTGGATGAGCCATACAGATTATATTTCCAAAGTCCCTAAAGGATTTAATATAACGGCCGTAAGCAAGTCATGCCCTGCCGCCGCGATGGAAGACAGTGACCGAAAACTGTATGCAATACAGTTTCATCCTGAAGTTGAGCATACGGAGTATGGCCAACAAATACTAAAGAATTTCCTTTTTAAAATCTGCAAATGCTCCGGGACTTGGAAGATGGATTCTTTTATTGCTTCAACGGTTTCATCGCTTAAACAGAAAATAGGTGACAAAAAAGTTATCTGTGCCCTTTCTGGTGGTGTGGATTCATCTGTTGCGGCAGTCCTTGTCCACCGCGCGATAGGCAAAAACCTGACATGCGTTTTTGTTAACCACGGCCTTCTGCGCAAAGGCGAAGGTGAAGAGGTGGAACGTGTATTCCGCAAGCAGTTTGACATAAACCTCATATGTGTCGATGCCAAGCAACGCTTCCTTTCTAAATTGGCAGGCGTGACAGAACCGGAACACAAAAGAAAAATTATCGGTGAAGAATTTATCCGCGTTTTTGAAGAAGAAGCGAAAAAAATTGGCCATGTGGATTACTTATGCCAGGGAACAATTTACCCTGATGTAGTTGAAAGCGGAACAGGTGATGCGGCAAAAATCAAAAGCCATCACAATGTTGGCGGGCTGCCCAAAGATATCGGGTTTACTGGCCTTGTTGAGCCGCTGCGATATCTGTTTAAGGATGAAGTCCGTAAGGTAGGCACGCAGCTTGGAATTCCAGACAGCCTTGTGTGGCGTCAGCCTTTCCCAGGCCCTGGCCTTGCCATCAGGATTTTAGGAGAAGTGACGGAAGAAAAGCTGGAAATTCTCCAGAATGCTGATGCTATTTTTCGTGATGAGATTGCAAAAGCTGGCCTTGATCGGAAGATTAATCAATATTTTGCTGTGCTCACGGGAATTAAAAGCGTTGGAGTTATGGGTGACGGCCGCACGTATGACAATACAATTGCCCTTCGCGGAGTTACAACTTCAGACTTTATGACGGCCGACTGGGCACGGATACCTTATGACGTTCTCGCAAGAATTTCTGATCGCATAATTAATGAGGTTGACCACGTAAACCGTGTTGTTTATGACATTACCTCTAAACCCCCAGCCACAATCGAGTGGGAATAACCATCTACAAAGCCCCCAGAAACCGCATCCTTATGTGATTTCTGGGGGATGTTTTTTACCATCGTGGATACATTTATGATACAAAAAAACACAGCAGAAGGCCGTATCGGATTGCTCCGATACGGCCTTTACCATAATTAGATAATTAAGTAAACTAATTATTAATGTAGTAATCGCCAAAATTGTCATCAAAATAAGCTACGTTATTTACCATATAAGTCACAGTGAACTTCACATTCGAACCGTGAGGAATACTGCTTGGTATTTTCCATTGTTCAATATTTTCTGACAAAGATTTTTCATAGCTGGCATCTACGCTGTTGGAAGTGGCCCAATTATCCGTTGTATAATTTATAAACACCATTTTTTCATAAGCCAAGTTTTTAAGGAGAATAGCTGCGGGAGCACTTTTGCTGATCTTTACTGTTTTAAGCACGCATTTTCCAAGGATAATTGGAGCAGTCGGTGAAACAGTATAATTATTCCATTCATTATTATCCCAGTAAGTTTGTCCGTTGACTTCGTATTTTATGGCAAATGTTAGTGATGAAGAAGGTATGGCCATGCTGAATTTCCAGACATCATACTGTGGGTCCTCAGGATCTGCTTTAATATATTCCGCTGAAATATCCTGCCATGATTTTCCGTCTGTGGTATAATGTACAGTCACATTTTTTTCATAGGCGAGATTTTTAACATCTATATATCCAACATACCCAACGTATCCATTATTTGAAGCATCGCCCAGGTCGTATTTCTGGACGTAATCAAGCTGGACATTGGGATCTGCAGAACTTGCGTGCGCTTTTGCAGATGGCATGAAAGACATTGCTGCCGTGATTATACAAAATGACAAGACTAAGCAGATATTACGTGATAGGCGTTTGCTTCTTAACATGAAAAACAACCTCCTTAATTTTAATCACTTAAAATGTTGGTACCAATTTTTAAGCTATCTTTATTATAATAAATTTAATTTTCCCGTCAAGATTAATAGTAAACAAAGTTATTTAGTAGAAATAAAGTATTCTGCACATAAAATTACATTATTAGAATAAAAAAGATAAAATGTAAACAAATTATATATAATACCATAAATTGCATACGGCTTTTACTACTATGCTTAATTTACTTTTGAAAGCCTTCGATAAATTAAAAATTTAACGTGCAAACCGCCAGGCAGTGGCACTTAGATTATTGTTTTAACCAAAATATATACGGCTTTAAATACTTTTTCAAATTCCTTATTGACATTCAATAGACATAATAGTAATATGATAATAACAAATTAATAATAAGTGTAGAAAGGAAAATTAAAGTGCCAGACAAAGAGCTCAGGAATGACGAAGGGCTTACAGAAAAAGAATTTCTGAGCCGCTACCGTGCGGATTTATATAAAAGGCCTTCTGTTTCAGTCGATATCCTCTTGTTCACAGTTGTAAACGGCCCGAAGCTTAATTTCCGGAAACTGCCACAAAAAGAATTAAAAGTTCTGATGATAAAACGCAAAAACCACCCATTTATTGGCGAGTGGGCGCTGCCCGGTGGATTTATGTCTGTAAATGAAAGCCTCGACGATGCCGCTTACAGGGAGCTTAAAGAAGAAGTAAATGTCAGTGACGTCTATGTTGAACAGCTCTACACGTGGGGAAGCGTCGACCGTGACCCGCGCACGCGGGTTATCAGCTGCTCATATATGTCGCTTGTAGACAGTTCACGGCTGCAGATACGTGCAGGAGCAGGTGCGTGGGAAGCCAAATGGTTTAAAGTGAACTGCGATGTGGAAGAGGAGAAAAAAACGCTCATCAAGGATGGGTATGTATTTCAGAACCGCGTAAAGCTGACGCTTTCAAGCGATGATGTGACGCTTTCTGCAATTATTCACAACCAAAAGCGCATGCAGGGCAGGCAGAAGACATCAAAGCACTTTATTGTAAGAAATAATGGAATTGCGTTTGATCATGCGCTTGTTATTCAGTATGGCATTGAGCGCCTGCGCAATAAAATCGAATACACGGATATTGTATTTAACCTTATGCCGAAGTATTTTTCCCTTACGGAACTTCAACAGGTGTATGAAGTAATTTTAGGAAAAGAACTTCTAAAAGCGAATTTCAGAAGAAAAATATCAGATATGGTAATCGAAACAGATCATGTGAAAAAAAATGAAGGGCACCGGCCTTCAAGGCTTTATACATTTAACTCATGCTGGCGGGCAAATGATTTTGATATTTAAATTAGAATTTAAATATATTAAGAGGCGAAAAAATGGATAATCTTCAACTTGCAGAGCAGATCGAAATGCTTAAGAAGAAACAGGATGCGTTGATTTTAGCACATAATTATCAGCCGCCTGAAATACAGGAGATTGCCGATTTTGTAGGTGATTCTTTCGCACTCAGCCGCCGTGCACAAAGCTGCAGCCAAAGTGTAATAGTTTTCTGCGGTGTGCGCTTTATGGCAGAAAGCGCAAAAATACTCTCACCGCAGAAAACTGTCCTGCTACCTGCTGTTGATGCAGGCTGCCCGCTTGCTGATTCAATAACTGTGGAAGAGCTGAAAGCTGCGAAGGCAATGCACCCGCATGCTGCGGTAGTCTGTTATATAAATACAAGTGCTGCTGTCAAGGCCGAGAGCGATATCTGCTGCACTTCATCAAACGCTGAAAGAGTCGTAAGGTCATTGAGCAATGATGAAATCCTTTTTGTACCTGACTGCCACCTTGCATCATATGTGCAGGAAAAAGTACCAGAGAAAAAAATCATACCGTGGCGCGGGCACTGTATCGTTCATTCGAGAATCACCGTAAACGATGTGCAGAATATGAGGGAAAAGAATAAAAATGCGCTGCTGCTTGTCCATCCTGAAGTGCCGGATGAAATTCGCCGGATATCGGACTTTGTAGGAAGCACTGGCCAGATTATCGAGTTTGTAGGTAAATCGCCATGCAGGGAGTTCATTATCGGCACGGAAACAGGTGTTCTTGAAGCGCTCCGCTCGGCAAGGCCGGACGCGAATTTTTATATGCTTTCAGAAAATCTTCTCTGTGTAAACATGAAAAAAGTCACGCTACAGAAAGTTTATGATGCACTTTCCAGAAAAGAAAACGAAATAATTGTGCCTGAAAAAATCCGCATAATGGCGTACAAAAGCCTTTACAGAATGCTAAAGGTATGAAAGGGGAAATTCATTTGGCAAGATACCTTTCTGACTTCGATATGCAGTCTATGGAGTGCATGAAATTTGATACAGTAATTATTGGCGGAGGGCTTGCAGGACTTTTCTGCGCTCTTAAGTTGCCGAAAGATATGAAAATTGCAGTTCTGTGCAAGGGAAAAGCAGAAGACTGCGATTCATATCTTGCTCAGGGCGGCATTGCCGCAAGCATTGGCGATGATGACCGGACACTTCATATGCGTGATACAGTAACTGCAGGCTGCGGTGTTAATAACCGCGAGGCGGTGGAAATACTTGTGAACAGCTCAGAAGAAGCAATAACAGATCTTCTGCGTTTAGGTGTACCTTTCGACCGAAATGCTGACGGGACGTTTAAGCGTTCGCTTGAAGGTAACCATTCAATCAAGCGTATTCTGCATGTAGACGGTGATGCAACCGGAAAGGGCATAATGACATCGCTGCTTGCAGACTGTGCCAAATGCGGCAATATTAAGCTTTTAGAAGATACGTTCGCCATAGATTTAGCAACAGATGATGGAAAATGCATAGGCGTTATATCACAAAGGAAAAGCGGCAAACTTTTCTTGTCTGCTGTAAACTGCGTTATGGCAATGGGAGGAATAGGCCAGCTTTTTCCGGCTACAACAAATTCAACCGTGCTTACAGGCGACGGTGTAGCCATGGCGGGCAGAGCCGGAGCAAAGCTTTCTTCCCTCGAGTATATTCAGTTTCACCCTACGGCGCTTTATATGCCGGAAAAAGAGGAACGCGTTTTTCTCATCTCAGAAGCAGTTCGAGGTGAGGGTGCGGTGCTGCGCAATAAAAACGGTGAGCGCTTTATGCCATATTACGACAGCCGGCTGGAGCTTGCACCGCGAGATATAGTAGCACGCGCTATTTACGACCAGATGTTGAAAACCGGCAGTCCTTGCGTATATCTCGATATAACAGCAAAGAGCAGGAACTTTCTGGAAAAGCGTTTTCCGACAATTTTCGGCGAATGCCTTAAACATGGCATTGACATTTCTAAAGATCTGATTCCGGTAGCTCCATGCGAGCATTATTTTATGGGCGGCATAACAACAGACAGCCATGGACACACAAATATAGAGAATCTGTATGCGGCCGGCGAGTGCGCATCAACTGGAGTGCACGGTGCTAACAGGCTTGCGAGCAATTCGCTTTTGGAAGCTGTTGTGTTTGGCGGAAGGGTAGCGAACGACATTTCAGGGCGGACTGTATCGCATGCGCCGCGAAAAATGTTGCGGTTTAGCCAAGCGAGAAAAGGCAGATTAAAAAATGTGGATTGGCTGCGTGAGCATCTTCGCCGGATAATGATGGACAATGCTGGTATTATACGCAGTGAGAAAAAGCTGTGCTCTGCGCTGCAGGAGATTGAGGATGTGCAGAAAAGGGAGATAGACGATGCCTTGCTATGCACGGAAAAAGATTTTGAAACGGCCGATATGTATGAGACCGCACGCCTTATAGTGCAGGCAGCTGCAAACAACAGGCACAGCATTGGCAGCCACTATATAACAGATTAAAAGAGGGGGTGCTCTTTAAAATGATTAATGTACTTGCATTAGATGATTTTTTAAAGATGGCGTTGAATGAGGATATAGGCTGGGGAGACGTTACTACTGACAGCCTTATTGATGCTTCTCAGAAATCAAAAGGAGGTTTATATGCAAAAGAGACGGGAATTATTGCCGGCATAAAAGTAGCAGGCCGTGTTTTCAGCCTGCTGGATAAGAACGTAGTTTTCACAGCCTGCAAATCTGACGGCAGTGCAGTGAAAGTAGGGGATAAGATTGCTGAAGTTGAAGGGAATACGAGGGCAATACTTAAAGGCGAGCGTGTGGCACTCAATATTCTTCAGCGCATGAGCGGTATTGCGACAAAAACACACCACTTGTGTGAGCTGGTGAAAGGCTATCCTGCCAAAGTCGCCGATACGCGCAAAACGCTGCCTGGGTTCCGCATGCTTGACAAATATTCAGTTGCCGTAGGCGGAGGCATAAATCACAGGATGTGCCTTTCCGACCTTGTGCTTATAAAAGACAATCACATTGCCGCTGTTGGTTCTGTTTCGAAGGCTGTAGAGCTTGCGCGGGGAAAGGCCCCTTTTTCAGTTAAAATAGAGGTAGAAGTCGGAAACATGAAGGAGCTTGAAGAAGCTGTCGGTGCCAAGGCCGATATAATAATGCTTGACAATATGTGCTGCAACGCTATGAAACAGGCAGTGCAGTTTGTAAATCATCGTGCGCTGCTGGAAGCTTCGGGAAATATCGATGAAAAAAACATTGCCGAAGTTGCTGCAGCGGGCGTAGATATTATCTCATGTGGATCATTGACACACTCAGTCAAGGCGCTTGACATAAGCCTGAAATTCAATAAGTAAATTCTTGTATATTCCAGAAAAGCAGGCTTTGGTCCATTTAGCTTAAATGCAGCTTAAATGGCGTGGCCTGCCTTATTTTTCTTCTGTAAGGCATGCCAGCTTTTTCTTCCGAAAGTAAAAGACAGGCAGGCCTATTAAAGTGAGGCCTATCCCGATAAGTGACTTTACAGGGTTACTGACTATGGTGTTTATCACTATGTATATTCCGCCTGCTGCACCGATTATAGGCGTGACAGGGTAGAGCGGCACACGGTAGGCGCCTTTAGGAATTACTGCCCTCTTTTTCCTTAGAATAAAGACTCCCAGCACACCCATTGTAAAGAAAATCCACAGCACAAATACAAGCAGGTCAGTCAGTGTGTTGAATGTTCCGGAAAAAATATAAACAGTGGCGAGAATACTTTCAAAAATCAGCGCATTGGCCGGCGTTTTCAGTTTCGGGTGTATTTTTCCGAGGACGCCAGAAAAGGGAAGCTCACCCTTTTGCCCCATAGCCTGTGGCACTCTTGCGGCAGTCATCAGGTAACCGTTTAAGGCACCGAAAGTCGAAACCATGATGCCGGCTGTAATAAATGCACCGCCATGGCTGCCAAAGAGTGCTTTTGCTGCATCTGCGCCGGGCACTGGAGAATTCATTATGACATTTAAGGGAAGTACATTGAAAATCGCGATATTAAAAACAACATATACGAGAATAACGAAAAGCACGCCAAAAGAAATGACTTTCGGCAATGTCTTCGATGGATTTTTAACTTCACCGGCCATGTTAGTTACACTTATCCACCCGTCGTAAGCCCAGAGAGTGCCTAAAACCGCCATACCGAAACCGGCTCCAGAAGCAGTTTCGGCTTTAATGCCGCTGTAGCCCGGTGCAGTGTGTGAAAAAAGCCCGAAAGCGATAATGGCGGCAATAGGTATAAGCTTGCCTATAGTTGCAGCTGTCTGTATGACACCGCCGCATTTAGTCGAAAGTATATTCATTATAAGTATAAATATAAGTACGCAGACGGCGAGCAGCTTTTGCTGCAACCACCCATCCATGGGGAGAAAAAAGGCAGAGTATGTGGCAAATGCGATAGCCTGTGCGGCAACCGATGCGGGATACGATATCGCTGTCTGCACCCACCCGAGAAGAAAGCCTGCCGGTTTTCCGTAAAGCTTTTCAAGATAAAGGTAAAGCCCTCCGCTTTTTGGAATTGCGGATGCTATTTCGGCCACCGAAAGGGCTGACGCAAGCGTAATAATTCCGCCTGCTGCCCATGCAAGGACACTCATCAGAGGCGTGCCGGCGTCTTTCAGCACAATTCCCGGCTTTAAAAAAATTCCTGAGCCGATTATCATGCCAACTACAAGTGCCATAGCTTCGAGAGAATTCAATTTTTTCATATGGCAGTTTCCCTTCAAACAGTATGGCTTTATGCTGGCCTGCTGATTTTTTCCATAACGCAGTCTCTTATTGCAAGCGCGATTTCCTCTTTTGTGGCAAGCCTCTTCATGAAATCTCGGCTGCCAAGCAAAACTGCTTCGTGGTGTTTTTCATTCATGTTTTTCAAGTCGTTTGCTAAAACAAAGTCGCACTTATTTTTTTCCATAAGGTTCTCCGCTGCGCCGAGAAGCGCATTTTCTTTGACACCGGAAAGTAGCTTAAAGCCGACGAGGATTGTCTCAGGCTGCAAAGCCTTGAAAAGCTTAATGATTTTAGGTGTGCTTTCAAGGCATAGAAACATATGGCTGATGCTTGAAGGAAGCTTTCCGGCCTTTTGCTCACTGCCGTATGAGAGAAGAAAAGAATAGATTTCTTCTGCAAGTTTGTTTGGCTCTACGCTGCTGTTCAGCATATATGATGCGAGGCGTTCAGCAAGGCTTTTTGCGGGAATGCTGTATTTAACAGTGTAATCGCTTACAGCCATTGAATGTATAACTGCTTCGTACTTTTTACAGCGCATTTCTTCCTCTATGGCTGCTTTGAGGCTCTGCACATTGCTTATAGTGCGGATGCGGGCACGTGTGTTTTGCGGCCTTGCGGCTTCCTGCGAGCAGATATAGGTTACAAAAACATCGCTGTTTTCCAGAAAGCGGTCAGCAATAAGGCTGCCAAGGCGGCCTGTTGCCATGTTTGTTATTCTGCGGACATCGTCGATTTTTTCCGAAGTCCCTCCTGCCGTTATAAGTATGTTCAAGTTGTTTTTCCTCTTTTCAGAATAAGCTGAAAGTGTAAATTATGCGGCATTGAAAGCCGATTACTATTAAGAATAAGACTTCAACTGCGGAAATGTCAATACCTTTCTTTAGCTGACGGTTTATGCCGGAATTTTGTCACTAAAAACGTGAGCTGTGTGCTGAAATGTCATAATGCAAAAAAATATCCTGCCTTTTGACGCAGGCGGGATAAAAGCTAAACAATATTAAAATGGTTGAAGCAGTTTCTAAATTTTATTCTGACCTTATTGCGGCAAATGTCTGCGGTGCCATAAGGACGGAACCTTTTTTAAAAGCAGGTTCAGGCCCTTCTGAGAGCACTACTTTGCCGCTTACAGGCACGGGCGCTTCTGCGGCATAGCGGGAAGGATTGAAGGCAAGAATGAAATCACCGCGCCGGAAAAGAAATGGAAATTTATTATGTTCTGCATAAATTGTTTCAAACGGGCCGTCGGCGTGAAGCGCAGGGTTTTCATGCCGAAGCCTTATCACGGCACGCACTGTATTTAAGAGGGAATTTTTCTGTACGGTTTGCCCTTTGACATCTGGCGCATTGGCGCTGCTGTCCATTGGCAGGTACAACTTTTCGGCTGGAGCTGAAGAAAAGCCGAAATTTTTCTTAGCCTTGTCCCATTGCATTGGCGTTCTGGAGCCTGTGCGGTCATAGCTTCCTTCCCGTGTGGGTACCTTGTCAAGAAATTTCATCCCGATTTCGTCGCCATAGTATAAAAATGGTACACCGGGCATGGTGAAGATAAAACTGTAGGCGAGTTTCAGCTCCTTCTCGCTGAAATGCTGGCTCATCCGTGGTATGTCGTGGTTACCTGTTATGAAACTGATATATCCATACTTCTTTGTATTTTCATAACTTGGAATGTAATCGCTGGTAAATTTCATAATGTCGCCATTGCCTTCGGAGCTGAAGCAGCTGAGCTGCCGGCTTGTATGCCTGTCAATATTACGGAACAGGGAATAGTAGCCGTTTCCCTCATGGTTCAGGTAGAAATCACAGTGAAACCCATACTTAAGCGAAAGCTCAGGGTTTGACCATTCGGAAACGATGGCGGCGTCAGGGTACTCATGGTCGAGCAGTGAACGGATCTCTTTCCATATAGCACCGGTGCCGGATTTTTTCCCATCATCGTTTTTCACGAGGGAATCAGCCATATCGACGCGGAACCCGTCACAGCCTTTTTCAAGCCAGAAACGCATAACGTCTTCCATGGCCTTTCGTGTGGCAATGCAGTCAGGGTGGCTGCAAGGCAGCTGCCAGTCGGCTTCAGGTTTTAGAAAACCGTAATTCAGTGCCGGCTGAGTGCTGAAAAAGTTTACAAGGTAATTCCCGTTCCGCTCAGCCCTGCCGCTTATGAGCCGGCATTTTTCAGGATAATCCCATACGCTTTTAGTCCAGATGTACCTGTTGGTGTATTCGTTTTTTTCAGCACGGCAGCTCTGCTTAAACCATGGGTGCTGTTCGGAAGTATGGCCGGGAACAAGGTCAAGCAGGACTTTTATCCCCATTTTATGGGCCTGTGCAAAAAGACGGTATAAATCTTCATTAGTGCCATAGCGCGGGGCCACTTTTTTGTAATCGCGGACATCATAACCGGCATCACAGAACGGTGAGTCAAAGCAAGGATTTATCCATATTGCATTGCATCCAAGCCATTTAATATAATCGAGCTTTTCTGTAATGCCGTTGATATCTCCGATCCCATCTCCATTTGTGTCGTAGAAAGACTGCGGATAGATTTCGTAAAAAACAGAATCTTTCAGCCAATCTGGCATTTACTACATCCTCTTCCTCTATTATTTCTTTAATAATAGCTTTCACATATATGTTAGTCAATAGTTTTCGATAAAAAACATACTTTGCTGCGAAACAAAACATGCCTGAAATTGCTTGATATAATCCGTTTTAGCAGAAAAGTTTTATATGTTATCAGCCTGAATTACCGTTTGTTTTATCCATGCTTTTCGAAAAAACAATAAAAATTGCGGCAGGAAAATTTGCACAAATCCTGCCGTGGCAATGTTTTTAAATGGAAAGCCATAAATATACACTTAAAGGCTGTTTTTGTCAGGCTGTAATGCCATATTAGGCTTTTCACCATTATTGCCAAAGCCATAAAACGAAAAACGATTCTTCCCAATCTTTTTGGAGTTATAAAGTGCCGCATCAGACATTTTATAAAGCTCAAAAAATGATGTACTATCATGCGGATAAAAAGAAACACCTATGCTTCCGCTTATCCTGAAAGAATTGTCTTTAAGGTGTATCTCACTGAAATACTGCTTAATTAAATCAAGCTTTTTAATGAGAACATCGAGGCTGCTTATGTTTTTCATAAGGGCGAGAAATTCGTCGCCGCCCACACGGCCGACAATATCACTTGCGCGGAAAAGGCTTTTCAGTTTATGCGCGACCTGCATAAGCGCGGAATCGCCTTCTGTGTGGCCCAGAGTGTCATTAATGCGTTTAAAATTATCTATATCGACCATAATCAGGGCATGATGGCCACTGCACCCGTCACCTGAAATAAAGGACTCAATCATACCCTGAGTAACTTTTTTGTTGTAAAGGCCTGTGAGCCCGTCTTTCTGAGACTGATTGAAAATCTCTATTTCATGCTTTTTGCGTGCATTAATATTTTTAATATACCCTATAATTTTCAGGCTGTCAGTTTCACTGGAATTCAGAAATACAACTGTAGCAAAATACCACACAAAACCGCCATTGCTGTTAAGGAGGCGGTATTCCATTGTAACTTCTTTCGTGTTTTTGTGGAGAAAGGTATCAGTAAGGTTGCTGCGTGAAAAAGTACCGCAGAATTTTTTCGCATCCTTTGTGCACACAACTTTTTCTGAAAGGAGGCGTATCATTTCGTCATACATTTCAGTCTGCAAAAAAGGAAATGCGCGGTGATAAGAGTCATAGCCGTAAAGAATTCTGTTGTGTGTAAGGTCAGCTTCAAACAGGCGTTCGCATGTAAGCTCAAGGGCAGAGCGATAAATCTTTTCGTTTTCATACAGTTTGTTTTGGAGAATTCTATTTTCAGAAAGTTCTTTCATCTGGCTTTCCACACAACTCATCAGCTCATTGAATGCAAAGCTAAGACGGCTGAATGCACTGCCTGTATCATCTGAAAAAAAGCGTGCGTGATAATCCCCCTTAATTGCCCTGTAGATCACATTTGTAAGGCCTTGCACTGGCCTGTAAAGCAAAAAATGGGATATTAAAAATATGCACAAAGCCTGTACACATATCACTATGACTACATCTAATAAACCGTTTACAGTAAGCTTAAACCCCTCAGTCATTATTGCAAGGACGATTACCGGCAATAAAATCAGCAGAATATACAAACACCATAACCGCTTTTTCACAACAAAACCTCCATTTTACATGGCACGTAAGTCAATGCCATATAAAGCAACGCGGAAAAACTGGCTGCTGGCAGTTTGTTTTACTTTAATTTTTTTATTATATTTGCTGGCGGCTGAAATTAATACATAGAATATTTTATTCACAAAGTACAAATACAGTATACTGCTTAAAATACAGTCATGCAAGTAAAAAGAATTAAAAAAAAGAAAATTTTTAAAGCAAAAGCGCCTGCCGTGCTACAACATGGCAAGCGCTTTTTGCTATGGAAATTTAATGGCTGCCGGCGAGCTCTTTGTTGAGATTTTCTCTTGCGACGGCAAGCATCAATTTTATGCGGTTTTCCTGATTAACACGCGTTGCGCTCGGGTCGTAGTCTATTGGCACTATATTGGACTTTTCATTGAGCGCTTTTATGCGGTGTATCATGCCTTTGCCGCTTATGTGGTTAGGCAGGCAGCCGAACGGTTGGGCACATACGATATTCTCATATCCTGATTCTGTTAGTTCAAGCATTTCAGATGTCAAAAGCCATCCTTCACCCATTTTGTCGCCATAGCCCACAATGCCTTTTACAAGTTCTTTTATGTGGGCATAGGGTGGCGGTGCCTCATAGCGCGGCTCGCTTTTAATTGCGGCAATGAACGTATTCTGCATTTGAAGGAGATACTGCATAAGAAGATTTACAAAGAAATATTTGACTGGGTTGCCGCCATAAAGCTTGATGTCATCAAGGCGGTTGTCAACTTTAAAAAGGCCGAAGTCAATAAAGCCGGGAACGTTCACTTCACAGCCCTGCTCACGCAGAAAGTCTTCGAGGTTGTTGTTTCCAAGGGCAGAATATTTTACATAGATTTCACCTACAATGCCAACTTTTACTTTTGGTACTTTTTTAATTGGAATTGCGGCGAACTCTTTCACTATGCGGAAAAGATTATCTTTCTGCTGCTTTCTTGAAAGCGCTTTGCCGTGGTTGAACTGGTTGTTTAAATAGTCATTCCATTTTTTTACGAGCGCATTGCTTTCACCTTTATGTATCTCGTAGGCTTCGGTCTGATTGCGCAGAAGCATAAGCGCATCGCCGTAGACCATGGCGGCGATAAATTTGCGTATCATCGGCAGAGTGACGTGGAACCCTGGATTGCTTTCCAAAAAAGAAATGTTGAGCGAAATGACAGGCACTTGCTTAAGCCCTGCTTTTTCAAGCGCTTTGCGCAGAAGGTGGATATAGTTAGAGGCTCGGCATCCGCCGCCGGTCTGCGTCATTACAAGAGCCGTTTTGTTAACATCATATTTACCGGATTTTAAAGCATCTATTAATTGGCCGATTACAAGTATGGCTGGGTAGCAGGCATCGTTGTGGACGTATTTGAGCCCCTCTTGCACGATATTGGGTCCAGTAGTGTCGAGAAGTTCAAAATGGTAGCCGCAGTTCCGCAGCACGTCAATCATCAGATGAAAATGGATAGGCGCCATCATTGGTGCCAAAATAGTGTAATCCTTTTTCATTTCACGCGTGAATAAAAGCCTGCCGCTTTTATCGTACTTTAGTTTTGCCAAAAGAACCCCTCATTTCTCAAGAGCGGCAAAAAGGCTGCGAAGCCTGATTTTTACTGCACCAAGGTTAGTGATTTCATCAATTTTTATCTGCGTGTAGATTTTTCCGCTTTCCTCAAGTATGCGCCGCACTTCATCGGTAGTAATGGCATCGACACCGCAGCCAAATGAAACAAGCTGCACGAGGTTCATGTCAGGCTTGTCGCTTATATATTTTGCTGCAGCATAAAGGCGCGCATGGTATGTCCACTGGTTGAGGACGTGTGTCTTGAACTTTTTAACTTTGCAGCTTACAACATCCTCTGAAATCACGGCAGCGCCAAGGCTTGTAATCAGCTTGTCAATGCCGTGGTTGATTTCAGGGTCGAGATGATACGGCCGGCCGCTTAGTATAATGATAGGCATTTTACGCTTCTGTGCTTCGGCGATCATCTCCTGGCCTTTTGCGCGGATGTTGCTCATGTATTCGTCATAGGCGCGGTAAGCCGCATTTGCAGCTTTGTGGACTTCCGGGAAAGTTATGTCAGGGAAGCTTTTACGAAGGATTGCCGTTATCTTATGCGGAAAATCGTGTTTCCTGTGTATCCCGACGTAATCGTGAATAAAGTTGCATCCGTCAAGGCAGCGCATGTTGGCATTTATTACTTCAGGATAATACGCCACAACAGGGCAGTTGTAATGGTTGTCACTTATATGCTCGTCGAAGTTATACGACATGCAGGGGTAGAATATGTTTTTAATCCCTTCATCAACGAGCGCCTGGACATGGCCGTGCATCATCTTTGCGGGGAAGCAGACGGTGTCCGAAGGAATTGTTGCCTGGCCGGCGATATACAGTTCTCGGTTCGAAAGAGGGGAAAGGACTACCTCAAAGCCGAGGCTTGTAAAAAAAGTATACCAAAATGGAAGAAGCTCATACATGTTGAGCCCCATCGGTATTCCGAGCTTTCCGCGCGGCCCTGCAACGGGTTTATAAGAGCGAAGGAGACTGAGTTTGTAAGCATACATATCGAGTTCAGATTTTGCCGAGCGCTTTGTTACAGGCTTGTCGCATCTGTTGCCACCTATAAAACGCCTGTTGCCGCCGAAAATGTTAACGGTAAGGCGGCAGTGGTTGCTGCACAGCCCGCAGTTTGTAACCCTGACTTCATGCTTGAAGTTTTCAAGCTCATTTTTGACTATTAATGAGCTTTTGCCTTTTGACTTTTTAATGGCGTACACAGCTGCGCCGTAAGCACCCATAAGCCCTGCAATGTCCGGCCGTGTAACTTCAACCCCGAGTTCTTTTTCAAACACGCGCAGAACAGCGTCGTTTAAAAATGTGCCGCCCTGCACGACAATATTCCGCCCAAGAGCTTTTGCGTCGGGGACACGTATAACTTTGTATATTGCATTTTTTACGACGCTCACAGA
Organism: Ruminococcaceae bacterium UBA5295; assembly: GCA_002411365.1. Lineage (GTDB taxonomy): Bacteria > Bacillota > Clostridia > Oscillospirales > Acutalibacteraceae > Thermocaproicibacter. The sequence goes on along the minus strand of DHSD01000030.1, from coordinate 189,661 downwards.
AAGCCCTGCGCTGATATCGGCTATTGTGGCACCGTCTTTCTGTGCCTGCTTTACCTGTGAGTTCATGAATACGGTGCAGCGTGAGCCGAGGTCAACAGGATGTTTTGCAAACAGGCCAAGCTTTGCAAAGTCTGCAATGCTGTATCCGAGCGTACTTGCAAAAGTCTGCAGAAACGAACCGCAACCTGATGAGCAGGCTTCGTTGAGAAAAATATTGTCTATCGCACCGTTGCGTATTTTAAAGCATTTTATATCCTGCCCGCCTATATCTATGACAAAATCGACGTTTGGGCGGAAGCATTTGGCAGCGGTAAAATGCGCTACTGTTTCAACAATGCCAAAATCTATGCTGAAAGCATTTTTGAGAAGCTCTTCTCCATATCCTGTAACTGCGCTGCTTTCAATGGTTATGTTTGGATACTTGCTATAAAGGCTGAGAAGATAGTCTTTGATTAAGGGTATGGGGTTGCCTGAGTTGCTGCGGTACATGGAGCTCAGTACTTCGCCCTTTTCCCCGAGCAGCACAGCTTTTACGGTCGTTGACCCTGCATCAACGCCAAGGAAAGTGCCGCCTTTATACGCTTTAATATCGCCACGCGGAGCTTTGCACTGCTCGTGTCGGCGGCAGAATTCATCGTATTCTTCATGGCTTGTAAAAAGGGGAGAAATTGAAAGGAAATTTCCTGTAGAGCCATATTTGCGTATACTTTCAAGCGCCTTATCGAGGTCAATTTCCGTAGCGCTGCAGTAAGCTGCACCGAGAGCAACATAGTACAGGGAATTTTCAGGGCAAATGCCCTCAATTTTCAGCGCACGGTCAAAACTTGCGCGCAGTTCAGAAAGAAAAGTCAAAGGGCCGCCTAAGTACAGAACCTTGCCTTCGATTGGCCGTCCCTGCGCGAGGCCTGCGATAGTCTGGTTTGCAACTGCTGCGAAAATGCTTGCGGAAATATCTGTCTTGCGTGCTCCCTGATTAAGCAGAGGCTGCACGTCAGACTTAGCGAAAACACCGCAACGGGAAGCAATGGTGTAAATTTTTTCGTACTGTTTTGCAAGGCCGTTCATCTCATCGAGCGACACGTTCAACAGAGTAGCCATCTGGTCAATAAAAGCGCCGGTGCCGCCAGCGCATGAACCATTCATGCGGACTTCTGTTCCTCCTGAGAGAAACAGAATTTTAGCGTCTTCACCGCCAAGTTCGATTATAACGTCGGCATCGGGAATAAGGTGCCCCACGGCTATGCGTGTGGCGTAGACTTCCTGCACAAACGGGAGGTGGCAGGTCTGTGAAATTCCCATTCCGGCAGAGCCTGAAACGGTGAGTGCTGCCTTGTCACCATGGACAATTTCATTTTTAACTTTTATGAGCAGTGCTGTCATCTTTTCTACTATTTTAGAGTAATGCCGTTCGTAGGAATGATACAGCATCTTGCCGCTGTCATCAGTTACAACACATTTTATAGTGGTTGAGCCAATATCTAATCCAACTTTCATTATGAACCTGCCAATCTTGAAATTCCAATTCAACATATATTTTATCAATCAATTAATTGTAGTGCACGCCGATTAATCTTGTCAAGTGGCGGCGTCGAAATTAATAGTTCAGATATAATTAGGGTAGTAAAAAAATCATGCTGTTAAGCTGTTAAAAGGTAAATCTTTAGTATATAAAGCTGTTAAATGATTGACAAGCCGCAGCTAACTGTTTTATACTTTCAGATAGAATAGCATTAGCATTATCCTATTGGGAAATTTTTTGCAGATTATTGTGCCCGGCTGCATTATACGGTACAAATGCAAAGTGCTGCTGTTTCATACACTTTGCAGGCTTTAGCATACTGATAAGGGAAGTATACAGAATGAAGTTTCGGTTAAAACGCAGGATTATTTCAATAATATTGGCATCAGCCATGCTGGTTGTAGTTTCAGGTTGCACAACGGGAACCGGAAACTCCAGTACTGTCTTGTCCACACAGGCGTCATCAAGGGTTTCATCTGTGCAGGCCAATTCGGAAAAATCAAAAACGCAAATACATGTCCTTGGCTTAAAAGGCCCTACAGGCCTTAGCATGGTGAAACTTATGGATGACAGCAACTTGGGAAAAGCGGAGGGAAACTGTAAGTTTTCAATAGTCGCTTCCCCTGATGAAGCTGTTTCAAAACTCGTAAACGGTGAAGCGGATATTGCGGCTGTACCAACTAATCTTGCCGCAACGCTTTATAATAAGACGAAAGGGCAGTTAAAGCTTGCAGCAGTTACAACGCTCGGTGTGCTTTCTATTGTGACAAATGGAGAAAACGTGAAATCGGTGCGTGACTTAAAAGGAAAGACGATTATCGCGTCAGGTAAAGGCGCCGTTCCGGAATATGTGCTCGACTATATTTTGAAGCAAAACGGCTTACAAGAGAGTAGAGATGTTAAGGTTGAGTATAAAGTCCAGCATGAGGAAGCCACAGCAGCAGTGATTTCAGGCAAAGCTAAGGTTGCTATGCTTCCGGAGCCATTTGTCACAGAAGCAACTGTTAAGAATAAGAATATAAAAGTTGCTTTGAACTTAACTAAAGAATGGGACAGCGCTTCTAAAAATGCAAGCGTGCTGACAATGGGCTGCCTTGCCGTGCGCAAAAGCTTTGCAGAAAATCATAAAGCAGAACTTGATGATTTTTTAAATGAGTACAAATCGTCTGTAGATTTCGTTAACAGCAATGTGCCGGCGGCCGCAAAACTTTCAGCTAAATATGGCATTATGAATGCGGCTGTTGCTCAGAAGGCAATTCCAGACTGCAGTATCGTTTATATTGGCGGCAATGACATGAAGACAAAAGTTCCGGATTTTCTGAAAGTTATGTACAAAGCTAATCCGAAATCAGTGGGCGGAAAACTTCCGGGGGATGATTTTTATTATCAGGAATAAATTACATGTTCCGGATTTTGCGGTAAAAATTATAACAGTGGTTTTCTGGCTTTTTATATGGCAGGCTATATATGTCTTCGTTGGGCAGGAGATACTCGTGGTATCTCCTGCCTGCGTTTTCGTCAGGCTGTGCCATCTTATAGCCGACGGTGGATTCTGGCTTACTGCTTTTGCTACAATGGGAAGAATCATGGAAGGATTTATAATAGGGGTGCTTTCAGGCCTTGTGCTCGCGGTGTTTGCGGCGCGGTCACATGTATGCCGGACGTTAATGCAGCCTGTTGTCTTTATTGTAAAGGCTACACCGGTAGCATCTTTTATCATTTTGGCGCTTGTATGGATGCACGCGGATTTTGTTCCGGCTTTTTCCGCCTCGCTTATAGTTTTTCCTATTATATGGGAAAATGTGCTGGAAGGAATACAGAAAACCGATGAAAAGCTTCTACAGATGGGGCAGATGTTCCAATTCGGAAAAATGAAGACTGCCGGCAGGATATATGTTCCGTCGGTGGCCCCTTATTTTACAGCGGCATGCACAACAGGCCTTGGCCTTTCATGGAAGGGCGGCGTTGCAGCAGAAGTGCTTTCAGATTTGCCATTTTCTGTAGGCGGCCATATTTATGACTCGAAAATTTATCTCGAAACGGCAGATCTTTTTGCGTGGACAGCAGTTGTGATCATTTTCAGTGTTTTTCTTGAATTTCTGATGAAACGCCTGATGAAGGCAGCGACAGACAAGTTCAGCCTGAATATTTAGGAGGAAAAGGATATGCCCCTTCAGGTTAATGATGCGGTAAAAACTTATGGCAGTGAAAAGGTCCTTGACGGGTTTAATATGAATTTTCCGGAAAAGGGAACTGTTTGCCTTTTTGGACCGTCTGGGTGTGGGAAAACAACATTGCTGAACTGCATCGCCGGTCTGGAAAAGCTTGATTCAGGAATGGTTTCCGGCAGAAGAGGCCATAAATTTTCATGCGTTTTTCAAGAGGACAGGCTTCTGCCATGGCTTTCAGCACGTGAAAATATCGCGGCTGTTTTTCATAACAGAAAAACGGGGCTTTGCCATGCCGATGAATGGCTTGAAAAAGTTGGGCTTGGCGGTAAAGAGGCGAAAAGGCCATGTGAACTTAGCGGCGGGATGTGCCGGAGGGTTGCCATTGCGCGCGCACTCGCATTCGGAGGTGATGTTTTCCTCCTTGACGAACCGTTCCAAAGGCTTGATTCGAAAACGCGCAGCAAAATGATAGGACTTGTTAGAGAAAAAGCGTCAGAAAGCCTCTGCATATTAGTTACTCATGATGAAACTGAGCGCAGGGAGATGGCAGATATTACCTATATTTTAGAAGGGCCGCCGCTAAAAACTATTGACATTGTTTAACATAAAAGGCGAAAAACAGCAGCATAAATGTTAAGAGGGAAAATTTGTGTTTATTTTATCTCGAAACTGTGCTATACTAACGCAGAGCTATGCTAAAAGACATATGGCTGTTTATCAGTCAGCATCCTCAGCATCCTATGCCCTCAGTTTTTATTGAATTGGAGTAATTCTATGATAAGCAAAAAAAACAACCTCAGGAATCTTATCCCGCAGATTATAATTGACGCACTATGCGTCTTTTTCAGTTATTGGCTTGCGTTTGTGTTCCGCTTTTTGCCGGATCACAAAATACCATTCATGATACCGCAGCAGTATGTTTATGCATTTAACGCCACAATTCCGTGGATAACATTAATCTGCCTTGCTGTTTTTGCAATTTTCCGTTTTTACAGCACTATGTGGGCATTTGCAAGCCTTGACGAACTGTTACAGATATTTTATGGCACAACAACAGCGTGTGTCATTGTAGCGGTGCTTGGCTTTAATGTATTCCCAAATATGATGAATGACCCCAACGGCGTGCGTATTTCGCCTTTTCCAACCCTTGTTTATATAATGGGTTGGTTGCTTACGGTTTTTCTTGTTGGCGGTTCCCGCTTCTGCATCCGCATTTCACAGCGTAAAGGCGGCAGCAAAGCCGGCCGCGGCGAAAAAAACCGGCGCGTTATGGTAGTAGGTGCCGGAGAGATGGGTTCCATGGTCATCAAGGATATGAAAAATGCGCCGCAGTCAAAGGGAATTCCGGTAGTGGCGATTGATGACGACAAGAAAAAACGCGGTACGCGCATTCATGGTGTAAAAGTTGCCGGCGGCAGGGAAAGCATACCAAGGATAGTATCACACTATCATGTGGATGAGATTATCCTTGCCATCGCAACCGCAAAGCAGAAAGACAAGCGTGAAATAATAAATATCTGCTCTAAAACCAACTGCCAACTCAAAACGATTCCCGCACTCTATGAAATGCTGGAAGGTGAATCCGCGCCGCTTAAACTGCGCGATGTAAATATAGTCGACCTTCTCGGCCGTGATGAAATTAAACTGAACACCGAAGAGATAAGCGGGTACCTCGAAAACAAGACAATTATAGTGACAGGCGGCGGCGGTTCCATAGGCAGTGAACTTTGCAGGCAGATTGCACGTTTCTGCCCTAAAAAGATTGTTATTTTAGAGATTTATGAAAACAATGCCTATATACTCCAGAATGAGCTTAAACGCCGGTATCCGAGCCTTGATATTGAAGTGGTTATTGGCTCGGTGCGTGACAAGGCTCGTGTTGAACATATTTTTGAGTGTTACCACCCGGACGTTGTTTTCCATGCAGCGGCACACAAGCATGTTCCGCTTATGGAGCTCAGCCCGGGAGAAGCTGTAAAGAATAATGTTTTTGGAACGCTGAACGTTGCCCAGGCATGCGACAAGTATCATGTGAAGCGCATGGTGCTCATATCTACCGATAAAGCTGTAAACCCAACAAATATTATGGGCGCGACTAAGCGCATATGCGAGCTGATTGTCCAGTATTACAGCAGGCACAGTAAAACTGGTTTTGTCGCTGTCCGTTTTGGCAATGTGCTCGGCAGCAGCGGCAGCGTGATTCCTATATTTAAACAGCAGATAGCCGAAGGCGGTCCCGTAACCGTAACACACCCTGACATTGTCCGCTATTTTATGACTATTCCTGAAGCTGCGCAGCTTGTCATACAGGCAGGCGGCATGGCCGAGGGCGGGGAAATTTTTGTGCTTGACATGGGCGAGCCGGTTAAAATTGTTGACTTAGCCCGTAACCTTATACGGCTTTCGGGGTATGAGCCGGATGTGGATATTAAAATCAAGTACACAGGGCTGCGGCCAGGGGAAAAACTGTATGAAGAGCTTTTGCTTGACAGTGAGGGCGGATGCAAAAAAACTTCCCATGAACTTATTTATATTGGAAATCCAATTCCATTCAATGAGGATACTTTTATTGGCGATGTTGAAGAGTTGAGAAGTGTTGCCGGTGTTGATAATGTGAAGATGATGAAAATTATCCATCGTCTTGTTCCGACTTACACCGGGCATGCAGAAAAGACGGATTTGCTTGCAGATGACAATACGGATGAACAAAAATAAGCATATACAGAGAAATATATTAATAGAAAAGGAAGGTGTGGCTTTGGCAGATGAAAAGCGTTTTGCAGTGCTGATAGATGCTGAGAATGTCTCGGAAAAATATATAAAGTTTATTCTGGATGAAATTTCAAACGACGGCATTGCTACAATAAAACGCATTTACGGTGATTGGACAAAACCAATTATGAATTCATGGAAGAATGTCCTGCTTGACAATTCCATCACCCCAATTCAGCAGTACAGTTATACGACTGGAAAAAATGCGACTGATTCAGCCATGATTATAGATGCGATGGACATCCTTTATGAGGGCAATATAGATGGATTCTGCATTGTTTCAAGCGACAGCGATTTTACAAGGCTTGCTGCCCGTTTGCGCGAGTCAGGTATGATAGTTGTAGGCATGGGCGAGAAAAAAACGCCGACACCATTTATTGCTGCGTGCAATAAATTCAAATATCTTGAGGTGTTGGCTCAGAATGATATTTCTGAAAATCGGGCGTCTGCCCCTGCAAAAAGCCTTTCCGGGCTTGACAGCACCTCGCTTGATGCAGTGCGTAACACTGTCTTAACTATTGTTCAGGAAACTTCTGACGACGACGGATGGACTTCTCTCGGCGATGTTGGTAATATACTGACAAAGCGTTACCCTGATTTTGATGTGCGGAATTATGGTTTCCATAAACTTACGCCGTTTATAAAGTCGCTTAATATGTTTGACATCCGCGCTGTAAGCGGAAAAAATGGTCATGTGCGGCTTATGTATGTAAGGGAAAAAAGGGCAGATACTGAATAGCAAAATAGCAAAATAAAAAGAGGTGGCCGTGCCACCTCTTTCGTTTATTACTGACTGTACAAATCCTAATTTAAGCTGTTTCCGGTGCCCTTGTATTTTTGCGATTCGGCTACGGCCATATGGTCGCAAAGCTCGTTTTCAGGGTAACCGGCGTGTCCTTTTATCCATTTGAAAGTTACATCATGTGTTTTAAGCAGCTCAAGGAGCTTTTCCCACAGGTCGCTGTTGAGGGCGGGCTTTTTGTCTGCTTTGCGCCAGCCGTTTCGTTTCCATTTTTCAGCCCAGCCCTTGTTGATGGCATCGCATACATAGCGTGAATCGCTTGTAAGTATTACGCAGCAGGGCTCTTTTAGCTGCTGCAATGCGTTTATCACGCCTGTAAGTTCCATGCGGTTATTAGTCGTTTCTGCAGTTCCGCCGCTGATTTTTTTCTCTCGGCCACGGTAGCGCAGAATGGCTCCCCAGCCACCAGGGCCAGGATTTCCGCTGCATGCACCATCGGTAAAAATCTCTACTTTCTTCATTTTGCCCTCCACTCTGTGCTACTTTTTGTCTCTGGATATTATATCATCTTTTAGTGCAGAAAAAAAGAAAGCCATATTTTTTATGTTGGCGAAGAATGGTGATTACAGCAGCATGATTTGTAAATACTATTTTTTGAGCTTGTCTGCTTGACAGAAAATCTTATCCATAGTATTATAGCTTGTATGTGTCTGTGTGCGGATTAAATGTTTTTACCAGTTTACTCGTATTTCATTTTTTATTTTGGTAATTTTACGTTTTGTGTGTTTTATGCGCAAAAAGTATGATGATAAAAACGGCGTGCTTGTTTCACATGGCCCGTTTGCCTGTGAATTCAAGTTTTGCCAGAATTAAATGGAGGTTATTTTGTGACAGAAAAAAAACAAAATAGTTCAGCGGAGCGTAGCAGTGCTGCAAAATCACAGACCGAGACGGGGAACGGTATACGCCTTGGCCTTTATCAGAAGGTTGAAATCCCGAAACGGCGCAACGCGCAACAGCGCCCAAACACGCGCCAGCACAGCCGCCAGAGTGCAAAAAGTGTTGTTCAGCCGGAAAAGGGCGTAAAGGCGGGGGAGATAAAAAATGCTCAGCGCAAAAGACGTCAGCCTGTTAAAACAGCGCCACTGAAAATGCAGCAACCAGCAGCTGCTGAAACTGCAGCGCCACAAAGGTTTCAGAGGCCGGCAGCTTCAAAACGGCAGGGCAGCCGTTTCAGCCGTGAGAAAAAGGGTGCTGTAAAGCCGGCAATACGTGCGTATTTTCTTGGCGGCCTTAATGAGATTGGCAAAAACTTTACGGTATTCGAATGCCAGGACGACATGATAATCGTAGACTGCGGAATGTCATTCCCTGACGACGATATGCTTGGCGTCGACCTTGTTATTCCGGATTTTACTTTTGTTGAGCGCAATGTCAGCAAGATACGCGGTGTGGTGCTTACTCATGGCCATGAGGACCATATTGGTGCACTGCCTTATCTGCTCAAGAAATTCAACTTCCCGATTTATGGCACGCAGTTTACTTTGGCGCTTGTAGACAGCAAGCTAAAAGAACACGGGCTTTCGGGAAAAGTGCGCGCGGTGATGGTACGCCCGGGCGACCACATACATCTCGGATGCATGGATGTGGAATTTATCCACGTAAACCATTCTGTTCCGGATGCTGTTGCGCTTGCGATACATTCACCTGCAGGCACTATAGTCCATACCGGTGACTTTAAAATAGACTGTACGCCTACGCTCGGCGGAATGATTGATCTTGGCCGCTTTGCGGAACTTGGTAAAGAGGGAGTCCTCGCCATGTTCTGTGATTCTACAAATGCGGAGCGCGAGGGATACACAAAGTCCGAGACAAAAGTCGATGATTCATTTGACATGCTTTTCCGCCATGCTGTGGACAGCCGGATTATCATTGCGACTTTTGCCTCAAATGTAAGCCGTGTCCAGCAGATTATAAACTGTGCCGTCAAGTATGGCCGCAAAGTAGCGCTTTCGGGCCGCAGTATGGTCAATGTGATGTCGATAAGTGTGGAGCTTGGCTACTTGAATGTTCCCAAAGGCGTTCTGATTGACATTGATGATATAAACAAGTATCCTAAGAATAAAATAGTGCTTGTCACAACTGGGAGCCAGGGCGAACCTATGAGCGCTTTGACGCGCATGGCATTCGCCGACCACCGCAAAGTGGAAGTTGGCCCCGGCGATTTCATCATTATTTCGGCAAGGCCTATACCTGGAAATGAAAAAACGATTGGCAACGTTATTGATGAACTGATGAAGCGCGGCTGTGAAGTAATTTATGAGTCGATGTACGACCTGCATGTTTCAGGCCACGCATGCAGGGAAGAAATCAAGCTTTTGCAGGCTCTCGTAAGGCCAAAATATTTCATACCCGTCCACGGTGAGCAAAAGCATTTGCAGAAGAATGCAAAAATTGCCTATGAGCTCGGCAAGTCTCCGAAAGATGTTTTTATTGGCGACAATGGCGACTGTGTAGAACTGCATGAAAACTATATGAAACGCCTTCCGCCGGTACCTGCCGGCCGTGTCCTTGTTGACGGCCTCGGAGTTGGAGATGTAGGCAGCATTGTTCTTCGTGACCGTAAGCATCTTGCTGAGGACGGCCTTATTATAGCTGTCTGCACAATATCATCAGACGACGGCCACATCCTTTCAGGTCCGGATATAGTTTCACGCGGGTTCGTATACGTCCGCGAATCGGAACCTCTAATGGATGATGCGAGAAAGCTTGTAACGAATATCCTTGAAGAATGTGCGGCAAAGAAAATTCACGACTGGGGTACCCTGAAAACGAAAATTAAAGATGCACTTTCCAGGTTCCTGTATGAAAAGACCAGGCGCAGCCCCATGGTTCTGCCGATTATCATGGAGATTTAGCGTCGGCGTATAAGGGGAGTATTTGGAGTGAGAAAGAGGATTTGGGTGGCTTCGCCCGTGTTCTTCGTGCTGTCAGCAATTATGGTGGCAATGGCATGTGTAAGCTGGTTCTGGAACAGCACGGTATGCTATATTGAGCTGTGTGCAGCGGGTGTGTCTGCCGTATTCGTATTTGTAACAACGGTGCATTTCCGCGCGCATGTGCTTGATACGTTGAAAGGCGCAAAAACGGTGCTGCCTGGAGGCCAAAACGGCAGTATGCAAAAATTTGCCATTTCCCTTGTACTTGTTGGCGCAGCGGGTGACATAATCTGGATTAACGATGCCTTTTGGAACACAGTTTGTGAAAAGCACGAATGTCGTGGCGACAGTATCCGTAAATTTATCTATCCTAAAACAGTAGGGCAGATCCTTGAAGCATCAGGAACCGACATCACGATTGGAAAACGCCATTTTACAGTATATGGTACCCAGACCTCTTCAGGCTGCATTATGTATTTCACGGATAATACCTACTATAAAAATATTGAGAAAGAGTACAGGGAAACAAGGCCTGTTGTTGCCCTTGCGTATTTTGACAACCGCGAAGAGCTTGCACGGTGCAGCAGCAGTAGTGAGGATACGCACATAGCTTCTGAAGTGGAAGAGACGCTTATACAGTGGGCACAGAGCATGGACGGGTTCCTGAAAAAAATGAGCAGTGGCCGTTTTATAATTGTGACCGACGAACGCCATATAAAAAATGAGATGGAGCGCCGTTTCCCAATACTCGATTCAATCCGTGCTATCCGTGCAGGGGAACACCTCACAGCGACTATTTCCGTTGGGGTTTCACTCGATGCTAAATCACCGAAAGAGGCGGAAAGATGGGCGCGTACTGCACTTGATATGGCCCTTGGCCGCGGCGGTGACCAAGTAGCAGTGAAGAAAAAAAATGATACATACGAATTCTTCGGTGGCCTTTCAAAGGGAGTTGAGAGGCGCGATAAAGTGCGTACGCGTGTATTTGCAGCTACAATTTCCGATGATATCAAGGAAAGCGACAATGTGCTGATTATGGGCCACCGATTTTCGGACCTCGACTGCGTAGGTTCCGCTGTTGGTATGTGGAATGTTGCCTCGAAATACCTGAAACGTCCGGCATATATTGTGGACGATTTATCCCAGACACTGGCGTCTTCGCTTATTAACATGGTTAAGGCAAAATATCCTGAGGAGAAGATATTTATATCACCGCAGGAAGCCGTCACAAAGGTTATGCCGAAAACGACTCTGGTAGTCCTTGATACGCACTCCCCTGATTTTGTCGAAAGCCCGGAACTGCTGAAATCTGTTACCCGCGTGATTGTTATAGACCATCACCGCATGATGGTGCGCCACATCGAAAATGCGCTTGTGTTCTATCACGAGCCTTTTGCAAGCTCAACATCCGAAATGGTGACGGAGCTTGTGCAGTATATTGGCGACACAACTTTAACAGAGTCTGAAGCAGAAGCACTGATGGCAGGCATTATGCTCGACACGAAAAACTTCGTGCTTAAAACAGGCGTTCGCACTTTTGAGGCGGCAGCCTACCTGCGCCGCAAGAACGCTGATACTGTTAAGGTAAAGCGCCTGTTTTCTGATTCTGTTGATGCGTACAAAGCAAAATACAGAATTGTCTCTAATGCCCAGGTCTACGGCAATTTTGCTATTGCTTCCGCAAATTCTGAGTTTTCGGATATACGCATTTCGGCAGCACAGGCGGCCGACGAGCTGCTTTCCATCAAAGGTGTTGAGGCGTCGTTCGTTATTTACCCGGCCGGCGGTGTAATAAACATCTCGGCCCGTTCACTCGGCGACGTCAATGTACAGCTTGTAATGGAGTCACTTGGCGGCGGCGGCCACCTCACTATGGCAGGCGCACAGCTTGAGAATGTTACGGTAGAACAGGCAAAAGAAAAACTGATTTCAGTTATTGAAAAATCCAAAGCAAATAAAAAGAAGCCGTAACAAAAGAATTATGGAGGTTTGTTATGAAAGTAGTATTGCTTGTGGATGTCCGCGGAGCCGGCAAAAAGGGCGAACTTGTCAAGGTAAGCGATGGATACGCGAGAAATTTCCTTTTCCCGCGCGGGTTGGCAAAAGAGGCAGACGCTCAGGTAATGAATGAGCTGAGAAATGCTGAAGAATCGAAAAAATACCACATTGCGCAGGAAAAAGCTCATGCCAGCAAGATTGCCGGGTCCATTAACGGCAAAACTTTAAAGTTGACTGCAAAGTCCGGCCAGGGTGGCAAACTGTTCGGCTCCATCACTTCCAAGGAAATATCCGAGGAGATAAAGCATTCTTTTAATATTGATGTCGACAAGCGTAAGATTATGCTTAAAAATGAAATAAAAGCATTTGGTACTTATGAGTGTGAACTGAAACTTTATAACGGTGTTTCCGCTAAAATATATATAGCGGTGAGTGAAGGCTAAAACGGGATTTTATAATTCGGGGGGCATGCAGCATGGATAATTCGGTAACAGCCGGATATGATGGCATGAACCTGCCGTTTAGCCCGGAGGCAGAGCAGTCGGTTCTCGGAGCAATCCTGCTTGACTCTTCGTGTATGGACAGGGTTGCGGAAATCCTGCCGCGCCATGATTATTTTTATCTTACAGGCAACAGGCAGATTTACGCCGTAATGCTTCAGATGTTTACCGATGGGCGCCCAATCGATTTTGTTACAGTCCTTGAAGCACTGAAGAAAACAGAAAATTTTGACGAAGCTGATGGCAAAACTTATCTCCTACAGCTTGCACAACTTGTCCCTTCCATTTCTAATGTAGAGTCTTATGCCGCGATTGTGCGCGACAAATATGACGTGCGCATGTTGATAACAACGGCACGGGATATCATCGAAGAAGCTTCGTCAGGCGAAGCGGACGCTTCCACTCTGCTTGACTCTGCTGAGCAGCGCATTTTTGACATACGCCGCGGGAAAAATATGCAGGGCCTGCAGAAAATTGACGAGATAATCCTTGATGAGTTTGACAGACTGGACAAGCTGAATTCCCCTGACGCGGACAAGTACCGCGGCGTGCCTACGGGCATAAAAGAGCTTGATGATACCATTACCGGCCTTAACAGGACCGACTTTATCCTCATCGGTGCCCGCCCTGGCATGGGCAAAACAAGCTTTGCACTTAACATAGCACGCTATGCCGCCATAAAAGCCAATAAGCGTGTGGCGTTTTTTTCACTTGAAATGAGTAAAGAACAGCTCGTTTCACGGTTGCTGTCAACCGAAGCCATGGTGGAAGGGACTAAGCTGCGCACAGGGAAGCTGAACGAAGACGAGTGGGTAAGGCTTATAGAGGCGGGCGATATTCTCTCCAAGGCCCAGATCTATTTTGACGATAACCCAACGATTACAGTTCCGGAGATAAAGGCCAAACTGAGGCGGCTGAAAGATGTTGACCTTGTGGTGATTGACTACCTGCAGCTGATGACTTCAGCAACACGCATAGATAACCGTGTGCAGGAAATTTCACAGATTACAAGAAGCCTGAAAATTATGGCAAAAGAGCTGAACGTCCCGGTGCTGACTCTTTCACAGCTTGCGCGTGACAGCGAAAAACGCACTAACCACCGCCCTGTGCTTTCAGACCTCAGAGACTCCGGCTCTATTGAGCAGGATGCTGATGTTGTACTGTTCCTTTACCGTGATGACTATTATCAGGACTCTGAGACGCCGGACGAGAACAGTGATAAAAATCAGTGCGAATGTATTGTAGCCAAAAACCGCCACGGTGAGACAAAGACGATTCCGCTGCACTGGCAGGGAGAATATATGCGCTTCACGGCTCAGGAGGTCATACGCAGTGAATAAAGGCGTTGAGGCCATTGAGAGAAAAATCAGCAGTACAATACATGAATGGGATATGCTTCCACGAGGCTGCACTGTTGTGGCGGGTCTTTCAGGCGGCGCTGACTCAGTCACAATGACACATTTTTTTTCCCGCCATGCTTCTGAGTATGGCATAAAACTTACAGCTGCACATGTTAACCATGGCCTTAGGGGCAAAGATGCCGATTCCGACGAGCAGTTCGTAAGGAGCTTCTGCGAAAATTACAGCATACCACTTCATGTGCTAAATGCTGATGTGCGCAGCATTGCACGGCAAAATTCCCAGGGCATTGAAGAATGCGGGCGGAATATCCGTTACTCTTTTTTTCGCAGCCTATGCGGGGAAAACGGCCGCATTGCGACGGCGCATACTCTTTCTGACAGCGCCGAAACATCGCTTATGAACCTTGCGAAAGGCGCCGGCGCAAAAGGGCTTTGCGGTATACCGCCGGTTCGCGGCAATATTATAAGGCCAATAATAGGCATCACGCGTGGGGAAGTGGAGGAATACTGCAAATTTTACAGTTTGCAGTATGTGACAGACCGCACTAATTTTGACGATAGTTTCGCGCGCAATAAAATCCGGCTCCATGTTATGCCGGTGCTGCGTGAAATCAACCCGGAGTTTGAAAATTCGGCAGCACGCGCCTCATATATCCTGCGCAGCGATGAGGAATATCTTGACAGCCTTGCATTGGAAGGACTGCGGAAAGCCAAAGCCTTGCTGAAAGGCGGCGCCTATCGGCTCGATGAGCTTCAGCAAATGCCGCATGCGGTTTTGCTGCACGCAATTTCCATCATTTTCGGCAAAATGAAAAAATCGCGACCTGATTTCAGCCATATCACCGCAGTGGAACGTATTATAAATTCAGGTGCTGGTTCTGTAACATGCCCAGGCGGGATACAGTGTGCAGTTTCAGGAAATACTTTTTTTGCGGGAATTCAGCAGCATGATGAGTATGCCGAGTGGAGTGTGCCGTTTTCACTGAATAGGGCGGTTTTGCCTGATGGAAGAAGCTTTGAACTGCATAAGGTTTCCGCTGAGGCCGTGGAAAAGCGTCAGAAAATTAATAAATTATTGTTTAATAATCTTATCAACTATGATACAATACTTAATATGAATAAGCTCGTAAGGAGCAGGCGGCCCGGAGACGCATATCGTCCTGCCCGCCGCGGTGTAAAAAAAACACTGAAAAAACTTTTCAACGAAGCAAAGGTCCCTGTAATGAAACGGTGCCGCAGGGTAGTCTTTCAATGCGGTGATGAAATCGTATGGGTAGAAGGTTTCGGCGTTTCACAGGAGGCCTGTGTATCAGAGAATACGAAAAACATTGCAGAAATAATAATTAAGGAGTGCAGGTAGACAGTGCATAGCATGGAAGATGATATTGAGGAAATCCTTTTCAGCAAGGAAAAACTGGCGGAGATTGTGCATGGTATGGGTGCACGCATCAGCAAAGAGTACGAAGGGAAAAATCTTCTTATGGTAAGTATCCTTAAGGGTTCGGTCGTTTTTATGACCGATTTGATGAGGGCTA
This sequence comes from Ruminococcaceae bacterium UBA5295, assembly GCA_002411365.1. Classification (GTDB taxonomy): domain Bacteria; phylum Bacillota; class Clostridia; order Oscillospirales; family Acutalibacteraceae; genus Thermocaproicibacter. The sequence continues at coordinate 174,124 of DHSD01000030.1, read as the reverse complement.
TTTCAATTCCCTGCAGCATAGATTTCATGGCGGTTTCCAGCTATGGTTCCGGTGTTAAGACTTCAGGCGTTGTAAAAATCATCAAGGATCTCGACCTTGACCTTAAAAACTGGGACGTCCTTGTAGTTGAGGACATACTTGACAGCGGCCTTACCTTAAGTTACATCTGGAAACTTCTGAAGGCCCGTTCGCCTAAAAGTCTCCGCCTTTGCACTCTTTTCGACAAGCCGGACCGCCGCACTGTAAAAGTAGAAGCCGACTATGTGGGTTCGGTTGTGCCGGATGAATTTATTGTCGGTTATGGCCTTGATTATGCGGAAAAATACCGCAATCTGCCGTTTGTAGGAGTCCTGAAACCGGAGATTTACAGCGATGCCGGTGCAGGCGGGACAAATAAGGAGTGAATCGCTTTTGGATAACAAAAAAGCATTAAAAAATATTGCGCTTTTCATTGGCATTCCGGTGCTTTTGATGATCCTTCTGGTAACGGTTTTTTCCAAGCCGGCAGAAGAGACTCATAAGTATTCTGAAATAGTTTACTATTTTCAGGATCAGAAAGTTTCGCAGTATACACTGGACCTTGGAAGCGGCGATATGTCAATCACGCTGAACGGCGGCAAGCAGATTTCTTATGTTGCGCCTAACGCCGGCCAGATGATTGAAGACATACGGCCTTATGTGCAGCAATACAATAAAGTGCACCCAAATACGCGCATGTCTTATAACTGGAACCGCCCGGCGGACTCTTCATGGTTTACTTCCGGGTTTCTGCCTGTTCTGCTGACATTTGTCCTGTTCGGCGTTTTCTGGTGGCTCATGATGAAGCACATGAACACAACGCTTGGAGATACCGGGAAGCAGATGAACTTCGGCAAGGCGAAAATAAAGCAGATGGCAGATGAGAAACGCAAAACTACGTTTGCCGATGTTGCCGGTGAAGATGAAGAAAAAGAAGAATTGCGCGAAATCGTCGAATTTTTAAAAAATCCACGGAAATACAATGAACTCGGAGCGCGAATTCCTAAAGGTGTGCTGCTTGTCGGCCCTCCGGGGACAGGCAAGACACTGCTTGCTCGGGCTGTGGCTGGCGAAGCCGGCGTGCCGTTTTTCTCAATTTCAGGCTCTGACTTTGTCGAGATGTTCGTAGGTGTCGGTGCTTCACGTGTGCGTGACCTTTTTGACCAGGCAAAGAAAAATGCACCGTGCATTGTATTCATAGATGAAATTGATGCTGTTGGGCGTCAGCGTGGAGCCGGCCTTGGCGGCGGGCATGATGAGCGTGAACAGACGCTGAACCAGCTTCTTGTTGAAATGGACGGTTTCGGTGCCAATGAAGGCGTTATCATGATTGCCGCCACAAACCGCCCGGATATTCTCGACCCGGCTCTTATGAGGCCGGGACGCTTTGACCGCCAGGTTATGGTGGGCTACCCTGATATGAAGGGCAGAGAGGCTATCCTTAAGGTGCATGCGCGGAATAAACCACTTGCACCTGACGTTGACCTCAGTATAATAGCAAAATCAACAGCAGGGTTCACAGGTGCAGACCTTGAAAATCTGCTCAATGAATCGGCGCTGCTTGCAGCGAGGAAAAACCTCAAAGCTATTACAATGGCCGAGATTGAGGAAGCAACTGTAAAAGTCGTGATGGGCACTGAAAAGAAAAGCCATGTGATGACGGAAAAGGAAAAAAAGCTTACTTCTTACCATGAGGCGGGGCATGCGGTCGTGACATATTACTGCCCGACGCAGGATCCTGTCCATCAGATTTCCATTATTCCGCGCGGCATGGCAGGCGGCTACACCATGCAGATACCAACAGAAGACAGGTCGTACCGTACTTGTCGCGAAATGGAAGAAACACTTGTGGTGCTACTTGGCGGCCGTGTATCGGAGTCACTTAATCTTGACGATATTTCAACCGGTGCTTCAAATGATATTGAGAGGGCGACAAAACTCTCACACAGTATGATTGCAAAATATGGCATGTCCAAAGAGCTCGGGCCTATAACTTATGGCAGGGACGAAAGCGAGCCGTTCCTTGGGCGCGATATGGGTCATATCCGTGATTATTCGGAAGCCACATCATGTGCGATAGACCGTGAAATAAGACGTATGATGACGCAGGCTTACCATAAAGCTGAAGAAATCCTTAAGGCTCATATGCCGCAGCTCCACCGTGTTGCAAAATATCTTTTCGAAAATGAAAAGATGGACGGCGATGAGTTTGCGAACCTGATGAAAGAAGACGAGATACCGGCAGAATCGGACAGTTCGGTAGGGACACCGCCGCAGCCAACACCGCCGCAGGTGCAGCCAGACCCGCAGCCTGCCCAATAATTTAAAATCATTAAATTATGAAAGGGAATGAGTAGGCATTCCCTTTCACTGTGCCCTGCTGGGTACCGATTTTCAGATGCACAAGGCGTTCGGAAAATTGTTGCCCGGCAGACTTTTTTTGCCGCTAATCATAATGATCTGTATGCATTATGAAAAGTTAAAAATCATGCGGCACAATATGTTCTCAGCGGAGGAAACAGTATGGCATCAAAAAAAGAATATGGTAATGAAAGTATATCAAGCCTGAAAGGTGCTGACCGTGTAAGGCAGAGGCCGGCTGTCATTTTTGGTTCAGACGGCCTTGAAGGGTGCGAGCATTCAATCCTTGAAATAATATCAAATTCGATTGATGAAGCGCGTGAAGGATTTGGAAAGCAAATCGTTGTTACAAAGTACAGTGATGATTCCGTTGAGGTGGATGACAGTGGTCGTGGGATTCCTGTAGAATATAACCATTCTGAACAGCGTTGGAATTGGGAGCTCGTTTTCTGCGAGCTTTATGCCGGCGGAAAATACAACAACGATGAAAATGAAAGCTATGAGTACTCGCTTGGGCTGAATGGCCTGGGGCTTTGCTCAACGCAGTATGCATCGGAATATATGGATGCTGAGATTCACCGTGACGGTATGTGCTATACACTTCATTTTGAGCATGGGAAGAATATCGGCGGGCTTAAGAAAAAGAAATATTCTGGGGCAGACACGGGCACAAAGATACGCTGGAAGCCTGATATTGCGGTATTTACCGATATATATGTTCCGGATGAATATTACTGCGATACACTTAAACGGCAGGCAATAGTAAATAACGGCATCAGCTTTATCTTCCGCAGCCGGAAGGAGGATGGAAGCTTTGCGGAGCAGAAATTTCTTTACCAAAATGGCATTGTTGACCATGCCAAAGAGATTGCAGGGAGTGATTTTTTAACTCCGGTGCAGTATTGGCAGGCGGAGCGCCGCGTGCGCGACCGCAGCGACAAGCCGGAATATAACGTTAAAATCAATATTGCTTTAGCTTTTTCAAACAAGAACCCGTCAATTGAGTATTACCATAATTCAAGCTGGCTTGAGCATGGGGGCGCGCCGGACAAGGCAGCCCGCAACGCTTTTGTTTACCAGATAGATTCTTATCTCAAGCAAAACGGGAAATACAATAAAAAAGAAAGCAAAATCACGTTTAATGA
>DHSD01000030.1:34922-170375 GCA_002411365.1 Ruminococcaceae bacterium UBA5295 | reverse complement strand
ACTAAAAAGGCAATTACAAATAAAGGAATTCAGGAAGCGATGACGGATGTACTCCGCCATCAACTTGAAATCTACTTTATCGAAAATCCGCTTGACGCTGAAAAAATTTCCATGCAGGTGCTTGTAAATAAACGCAGCCGTGAAGACGCGGAGCGGACAAGGCAGACAATAAAGAAAAAACTTTCAGGAAATATGGACATGACAAGCCGCGTGGCAAAATTCGTTGACTGCCGGAGCAAAGATGTAAAAGAAAGGGAAATTTTCATAGTGGAAGGCGACTCTGCGCTCGGCGCCTGCAAACAGGCGCGCGACCCTAACTTTCAGGCAATCATGCCAATACGCGGTAAAATCCTTAACTGCCTTAAAGCAGACTATGACAAGATTTTTAAAAGCGACATCATCACAGACCTTATAAAGGTCCTCGGATGCGGCGTGCAGGTTAAAGCAAAGGCAAATAAAGACCTTTCTTCGTTCAGCATGGACTCCCTTCGCTGGAACAAGATTATATTGTGCACGGACGCGGATGTCGACGGTTATCAGATACGCACACTTCTGCTTACGATGCTTTACAGGCTCACACCGGCATTAATTAAGCAGGGGAAGGTGTTCATTGCTGAGTCACCGCTTTTCGAGATACAGACAAAAGATGAGACTTACTTTGCGTACACTGGAAAAGAGAAGGATATGTTTCTCAAAAAACTCGAAGGAAGAAAATTTACAATTCAGCGCTCCAAAGGCCTCGGCGAAAATGAACCTGACATGATGAACCTCACTACGATGAACCCTGCAACCCGCCGCCTTATTCAGGTTATGCCTGCGGATGCAGAACAGACAAGCAGGGTGTTTGACCTTCTGCTTGGCAATAACCTGAACGGCAGAAAGGGCTATATAGCCGAAAACGGGTATAGGTACATTGAACTGGCGGATTTGAGCTGAGCAACATCTGAGAGATTTTCAAAGTTTAGGGGCTGAAGAAATATGAGAAAATCGCGTTCGGAGCGGCATGTAAGCCGCCCGAAAGTGCATGGAGTTATTGAGGGCGCAGGAAAAGTTGTGCAGCAGCAGATTACGGACACGCTTGAAAAAAATTATATGCCTTATGCTGTAAGCGTTATCCTGTCGCGCGCAATCCCTGAGATTGACGGCTTTAAGCCATCACATCGAAAGCTTTTATATACAATGTATAAAATGGGGCTTCTTGGACTTACAAGGACAAAAAGCTCAAATATAGTGGGCCAGACAATGAAACTCAACCCACATGGCGAAGCCGCCATTTACGATACAATGGTGCGCTTGAGCCGCGGGTATGAGGCGCTTCTGCATCCGTATGTGGATTCAAAAGGAAATTTCGGCAAATTCTATTCACGAGATATGGCATGCGCCGCATCACGCTATACTGAAGCAAAACTTGACCCGTTATGCCAGGAGCTCTTCCGGGACATAGAAAAAGGTACGGTCGATTTTGTGGATAATTACGACAATACAACAAAAGAACCTGCGCTTTTTCCGGTGACTTTCCCGTCTGTCCTTGTAAACGCCAATACTGGCATAGCTGTGGGCATGGCGAGCTCTATCTGCTCTTTTAACCTTGCGGAAGTCTGCAGAACGGCTGCGGCATGTATCCGCAACCATGAGCACGACATATTTTCAACGCTGCCTGCACCTGATTTTCCTGGTGGCGGTGAAATAATTTACGACCGGCAGGCACTTGAAAAAGTATACCACACAGGCAAGGGACCTGTTAAGGTGCGCGCGCGTTACTCGTATGACAAGGACGCGAACTGCATAGATATAACGCAAATCCCTCCGACAACCACTGTTGAGGCAATTATTGAGAAAACAGTGGAGCTTGTAAAGCAAAACAAAATACGGGAGATTTCGGATATACGTGACGAAACAGGCCTTGCAGGGCTGAAAATAACCATAGATTTAAAGCGCGGCGTAGACCCAGACCGCCTGATGAAAAAACTGTTCCGCATGACACCTCTTGAAGACAGTTTTTCGTGCAACTTCAATGTGCTTGTAAACGGTGCCCCGCGCGTGATGGGCATACGCGAGATACTTAACGAATGGACAAAGTTTCGTATATCGTGTGTTCGCCGAAGGACGGCTTTCGACCTTAAGAACCTGCAGGAAAGGCTGCACATGCTCAAAGGCCTGCAGGCAATTTTGCTTGATATAGACAAGGCGATTGCTATTATCCGCAAAACTGAAGAAGAAGCTGATGTTGTCCCAAATCTGATGATAGGGTTTGGCATCGACGAGAAACAGGCGGAATATGTAGCGGAAATCAAGCTCCGCCATCTTAACCGTGAATATATAATGAAGCGCACGGCAGAAACAGGCGAAGTTGAGAAAAAGATAGGCAGACTGCAGAAAATCCTTGGCAGTGACGATGAAATACGGAAAATTATCCTGTCTGAGCTGAGTGAGGTTGCAGAAAAATACGGCCAGCCACGGCGTTCAATCATCGTTTACGAAAACGAGCTTGAAGAAGAGCAGGAAGATGTCCCTGACTACGCCGTTCACCTGTTCTTTACAAAAGATGGTTATTTCAAGAAAATTACCCCTCAGTCACTGCGCATGAGCGGTGACCAGAAACTGAAAGACGGCGACAAAGTAATACAGGATGTCGAGAGCAGCAACTCTGCCAACCTCCTGTTTTTTACAGACAAATGTGCTGTCTATAAAGCTAAAGCGTCTGATTTCGACGATTCTAAAGCCAGCGTTCTCGGCGAATATATTCCGGCAAAACTCGGTATGGATGACGGAGAAAATCCTGTCTATATGGCGGTAACGTCAGACTACGCAGGGAGTATGGTGCTATTCTTTGAAAATGGAAAAGCCGTAAAAATAACACTTTCCGCTTATAAAACGAAGACAAACAGGAAAAGGCTGATTAATGCCTACAATGCAAATTCACCGCTTGCCGGGTGCTGCCAGATAACGGAAGGCTGTGAATTCATGCTGACTTCATCGCAGGGAAGGGTGCTGCTTGTTCATTCAGGTGCAGTCACGGCAAAATCTACACGCAGCGCGCAGGGCAGCCTTGTTATGACGCTTCGCCGCAATGCACGTCTTGTGAAAGTTTGCCGCTATGAGGAAGGCATGCTTGAAAAGCCAGACCGCTACCGCAAGAAGGTTCCATCTTCCGGCTCAATGCCACCTCAGGGCGAGCAGCTGGCTTTTTCATAAAGAACGCCGCAGGAAACGAATAATTTCCTGCGGCGGGACTGCACAGAGGCAAACGCAAACAACTGTACTGTCCAATAAATAATGTTCCCATTAAACTGCCGGATATTCGCGGTAAAAAGAAATATACGATGTCCCTATTAAGCTGACTTTTATGGCATATACTGGAATAAAGCTAAGTGGCATATAAAAAGAAGCCACAAAGGGGGTACATCGATTTTGGTTATTTATACGGTCCGTCCGGGTGACAGTGTTTACAGTATCTCGAAGCGTTACGGCGTATCTGCAGGCGATATTATCAGCAGCAACGCGCTTGACAGTGACGGCAGCCTCGTTGTCGGGCAGGCGCTTGTGATTCCGGCAGAGAGTGTTTCACACACTGTGGCAGCAGGAGAAAGCCTATCGCAAATTGCAAAAATGTATGAAACAACTGCAGAAGCCATACAGAGGGCCAACCCGCAGATTCCTGACGCAAATTTTATCAGGGCAGGGCAGGTGCTGACTATTCCCGTGACGCTTGAGATGCTCGGTGAAGCCGAAGTAAATGGCTATGCCCTCCCTACAATAAGGGACTCGACACTGGAAAGGACGCTTCCGGGATTAACTTACCTCAGCGTTTTCAGCTATGAGGTTCGTCCCGATGGAAGCCTGACATCTGTTGACGACACGGGGATCGTGGCTGCCGCCCGCAGGCAGAACGTGGCACCGATAATGTCAGTGACAAACATTCGGCCTGAAGGAGGGTTCAGCGGTGAGATTGCCCACGCCGTCCTTTCTGATTCGGAAGTTGGAAATATACTTCTCGATAATATTGCAGGCGCATTGGGCGGAAAAGACAAATATTACGGCCTTAACATCGACTTTGAATATATTTACCCTCAGGACAGGGAAAACTATAATGCATTTCTCAAAAGGGCAGTAGAGAAACTCCACCCGCTTGAGTATAAAGTTTTTACTTCGCTGGCACCGAAAATTTCTGCCGAGCAGCCGGGCCTGCTGTATCAGGCGCATGATTATAAAGCGCATGGCAGCCTTACGGACAGAGTGATACTTATGACCTATGAGTGGGGTTATACGTATGGGCCGGCGAGGCCGGTTGCGCCTCTGAACCTTGTAGAGCAGGTCTTAAAATATGCGGTTACAGCTATACCGCCGCAGAAAATCCTTATGGGCATTCCCAATTACGGATATGACTGGATCTTGCCGTTTGTGCGCGGCACTGCAGCGCGTTCCCTTTCAAATAACGGTGCCGTTGAGCTTGCAAAGAAAGTCGGCGCGCGCATTATGTTTGACGAAGAGGCGCAGTCCCCGCATTTTAATTACTTTTCACAGGACGGGAAACAGCATGAAGTTTGGTTTGAAGACGCGCGCAGCATACGCGCAAAGCTTGAGCTTGCACACAGGTATGGCCTTGCGGGTGTAAGCTACTGGACTGTAAATACCTTTTTCCCGCAGAACTGGGCTGTCATTAACAGCACTTTTAAAGTTAAAAAGCTGCTTTAAAATCAAGCCTGCAAAAAGAAATAGTGAAAATCCTTGCAAACAATTGCATTTTGTGATATTATTCACTTATCGGTAATAGTTCATGATTGTGGGGGTATGATATGTCTACCGCAGAGTTGGTGCTTGGGATTATATTGATGGTATTTTCTGTTGCTATCACTGTTATTGTTTTGATGCAGAAAGGCCATGAAGAGAATGTTGGCGTCGTTACCGGCGGCGCTGATACGTTCCTTTCAAAAAACCAGGCGCGTTCAGTTGATGCTTTTTTGGCAAGATGGACAAAAGTCATTGCAATTGGCTTTTTTGTGCTGGTTATTCTTATTAACACTTATATGTATTTTTTTCTGAAATAAGAAAAGCAAGCCGCTCCGCTGAAAAGGCGGAGCTTTTTTTGCATAAGAAATTATATGGGGGGACATTTTGAAAACTACAAAAGAGAGAATACTGCGCTGCCTTGAAATATCGTCACAGAGCCTGCCAGTACGCAGTATCCTAAAAAAGATGGATGTCAGGCCTGAGGGCAAAAAAGATTTTTTTGCGGCTCTAAATTCGCTTAAAACAGAAGGAAAAATTTTAGTTACACAAAAAGGACGGTATTACCTGCCGCAGAAGGCTGATACCGCACAGGCAGAGGCTACCATAATTTCCCTTTCGAGGGGCTTTGCCTTTGCCCGCATGGACAATGGGACAGATGTTTTTATACACGCGGACAAGCTCAACAACGCGTTTGTTGGCGACAGGGTAGTGCTTGGCAACCTGCAACAGGGCATTAAAGGGCTGAGCGGTGAGGTAAGATCCGTAACTGAAAAAAGCAGTCGGCTTGTAACCGGCACTTTTAGGACGGAAGCAGGAAGGCCAGCCTTCCTGCCGGATATTGCTGTGCGCTATTCGCTTCCTGTAACGCGTGAAAGCGCTTTAAAAGCTAAAGAAAACGATAAGGTGCAGGCAGAAATCCACAGGATACCGCATTCTTCTGTTATGCAAGCAGAGATTGTAAAAATTTATGGGAAGGCCGGCAGCGCAAAGATATGCGCGGATGCTATTCTCGATGAGTATGGCATTGTGTCTGGTTTTTCAAAAGAGGCCCTTGATGAGGCCCAGGAAGCGGCTTCACGCAAAATAACTCCTGAAGATCTGAATGGCCGAGTCGACCTGCGCAGCCTTCCTGTATGCACTATAGATGATGCAAGCGCAAAAGATTTGGATGATGCCATTTCAGTTATTAAAACAGAGGACGGGTCTTTTCATCTCGGTGTCCACATTGCCGATGTTTCGCACTATATTGCTCCGGGCGGGACGCTTGATATGGAAGCGCGCAGCCGCGGCACATCTGTATATTTTGCTGACCGTGTCGTGCCGATGCTGCCTGAGTCGCTTTCCAACGGCGTATGCTCACTTAATGCAGGAGAGGAAAAGCTGACTTTTTCTGCGCTTATTGAACTTGATGCGGAAGGAAATATGTCGTCGTACAAGTTCAGAAAATCGGTGATATGCTCCAAAGTACGCGGCGTTTACTCGGAAGTTAACAGCCTTTTTGACGGAACCGCAGAAGAAGATATGAGGCAGAAGTACAGCCCTGTAATTGACTCGCTCCATGCTGCGCGTGAACTGTCATTGATTTTAAAGAAACGCTTTGCTGAAAACGGCGTTGTCGACCTTGAAAGCACGGAGCCTGAATTTACACTGAATGAAGACGGAGTATGTATTGATGTCCATCCGCGCAAAAGCGGGGAAGCCGAGCAGATGATTGAGGCGCTGATGATAACGGCCAATTCTGCAGCTGCTAAGCTTGCAAAAACTTCAGAGATCCCATTTATATACCGTGTGCATGAGAGGCCGGATCCAGAACGCGTAAAGACGCTGATACAGCTTATTGATGCAGTTGGCCTTAATTCGCAGCCGCTTAAGCATCACGATGGCAAAATTGCTCCAAAAGATTTTGAAAATATTCTGGAGCAGGCAAAAGGGAAGCCTGTGCAGAAGGTCGTTTCGCACCAGCTGCTGCGCACAATGGCAAAAGCGCGCTATGATGTTGAACCGCTCGGCCATTTTGGCCTTGCACTTGCAGACTACTGCCACTTTACGTCGCCTATACGCCGCTACCCAGACACCTCAATACACAGGATACTTTCAGCCATGCTTGAGACAAAAGACAAAACAGATTTGCAGAAACGTTTTGCAGATTTTGCTGCAGAGGCCGCAAAGATGTCTTCGGATGCTGAGATACGAGCCATGTCTGCAGAGCGCAGTGCCGAAGACTGCTATATGGCAGAGTATATGACACAGCATATAGGTGAGACGTACGACGGGGTTGTCAGCGGTGTTACACAGCACGGTATATTTATTGGGCTTGAAAATTCTGTAGAAGGCTTTGTACCTGTAGAAAGCATTCCGGATTCTGATTACCGTTTTGATGGCGTCCTGTCGCAGGTCGATGCCAGGACGGGCAACCGCATTACTATAGGCACACCAATGCGGGTGCAGGCGGTTGGTGCCGATGTAGCTTCTGGAAAAATCGATTTTACCTATGTGGGTGAAACGCAAAAATAAATTTCCTTTATCCGTATAACTGCTGGAATAATTGTCCATCATACTAACATAAATATAAACCGGAAGGCGGAGTTGTTAGTATGGAATCTGTACTGAAGCTGCTTCAGCGCACAGATTGTGCCGCTGAAAAGAAGGAAGTAGAGAAGGAAAAACTGCTTTCAGAAATCAAGCATATCTCCCGCATGCTTGCATACAACGAATGCTGGTTCCAGACAGAATGCGACAGTGACCTGATAGACGCATGCATTTACCAGAGGGAAGAGCTTCAGGCGCGTTACCGGTACCTTATGGGCCTTGCAAAGCAATATGGAGTGAGCTGCGCCGCTTTCTGAAATAGAAGACGAGCGAGGTGTGGCCTTTGCCTGATAAATGGCTTGTTGCAGCTATATGCTGCATAGTTTTTTTGCTTCTTGTGTCAGTTCAGGTTGCAATGAAATCCAAACGGCCGGTGCGGCATGCGATTGGCGGGATATTTACCGGTTTGCTCACACTTGCGGTTGTCAATATTACAGGGGCATACACAGGCGTGAACCTTCCTTTAAGCCCGCTGACAATTGGCGTGTCCAGTGTTGCGGGCATACCTGGTGTTACTCTCCTTCTTCTGCTGAATTTGGTCTTTAGATAATAAAGAACCCGAGAGGGCTTCCGCTAAAGCGGATCCTTCCCGGGTTCTTTATTTAATGGGCTTCTTGGCTATTTGATTTCAACAGTCTGCACTTCCGGCTTTGTTTCCTGAATCTTGGGAAGTTCAAGGCTTAAAACGCCATTTGTATAGCTTGCACTGATTTTGCCTGCGTCTATGCTATCAAGTGAGAAACTGCGGCAGAAGGAGTCGTATCTCCTCTCTCTGCGGATGTAGTTTCCCTTATTGTCTTTGTCGCTGTTTTCCTCTTTGCGCTCGGCGGTGATATTGAGCTCATCGCCTTTAATGCCGATTTTAATGTCATCCTTGTTAAATCCCGGAAGGTCGGCCTTCAAAAGATATTTGTCGCCCTCATCTATGATATCTGTGCGGCATGGGGCGAACTGCCTGCTCATGTCTCCAAAAAAATTTTCATCCATCATATGGTCTATTGTGTCAAAGAGGCTGCCGGTTCTGCGCTCGAAAGGAATTAAATCAAACATAATCAATACCTCCACTTACTTATATTTATTATTTGTTTTCTGAAAAACGCTAAAAACCCGTGTTTAGAAGTCATTGTTGCCGCCAGTAATATTATGCAGGTTATTCGACTTCGATAGTCTGGATTTCAGGCTTTTCTTCCTGAGCTTTAGGAAGCTCAAGGCTAAGCACACCGTTTGTATAGCTTGCATTTATTTTACTGGCATCTATGCCATCAAGCGAGAAACTGCGGTTGAAGGAATCATATCTTCTTTCTCTGCGGATGTAATTTTCTTTTTTATCTTTATCGTCTTTGTTTTCTCTGCGCTCTGCGGTGATGTCGAGCACATTGTCCTGAATGCTGATTTTTATGTCGTCTTTGTCAAATCCAGGCAGGTCAGCTTTCAGAAGGTATTTGTCGCCTCCGTCGATAATGTCTGTGCGGCAGGGGGCAAACTGCCTGCTCAACCCGCCGAAGAAACTTTCGTCCATCATGCGGTCGATTGCATCAAAGAGGCTGCCAGTGCTGCGTTCAAAAGGAATTAAATCAAACATAATTAAAACCCCCATTGTTTTAGATTTTGTTTTTGAAACTCAGGAGCTCATTTTTTTGCTCCTCGTTTCTTTCAACGCTTTTAGTATAGGCGGGACTTGTTAATAAAAAATAGACAATATATTACTAAACTATTAATTTTAGCACTCTTTTAAGATGAGTGCTAATTGCTTTCATGAAAAGAACTCTCAGTGAAACATGCATAAACAATGCTTCACGAGAGTTTTGGACTTTGCTATGGCACATCGTGTAATATTACGCCTGCTGTTTTCCAATGGCTTTGTATTTTTCAATAATCATGTGCGCGCATTTATAGATATCGCCGCCGCCGAGTGTCAGAATAAGGTCGCCGTCTTCGGCATTTTTGACCATATAATCTGCAATTTCTTCAAATGTCTTGAACCATACGCAGCCGGGGATTTTTGCTGCGAGGTCTTTAGAGTATATGTTATACGTGTTTGTTTCTCTCACGGCTAAAATCTCAGAAAGGACAACACGGTCGGCAATGCTCAGCGCTTTTACAAAATCATTGAACAGCAGATATGTGCGTGAATATGTGTGTGGCTGAAATACTGCCCACACGCGTTTGAAGCCCATTTGCTTTGCCGCCGTAAGCGTTGCCGTTACTTCCGTAGGGTGGTGCGCAAAGTCATCAGCAACAGTTACGCCGCCAAACTCCCCAAGCATTTCAAAACGCCTGTGCACACCTGTAAAGGCATGGAGGCTTTTTTGAATGTTTCCGGTGTTTACGCCGAAAAGGTCGGCAACGGCAAAAGCCGCGAGGGCATTGTATATGTTGTGTTTGCCAGGAATGCTGAGGGAAATATTTGCGGCTTTATTGCCGCTTTTAAAGACGCTGAATTTTTCATGTGCACGCTGCGTAGGTTGTATATCTGTCGCACTGTAATCATTTGTAGGCTGGAAGCCGTAAGTCACGACACGGGCTTCGCCAATGCCTTTTACGGCTTTCATGGCATTAGCGTCGTCGCCGTTTACGATGATAGTCCCGCTTGTCTGTGTGCAGAACTTGTGGAATGACCGTATGGTGTTTTCCACAGTGCCAAAATAGTCAAGATGGTCATTGTCAATATTGAGGATAACGGAAACGGAAGGGTGCAGCTGAAGGAAAGTATCGACATATTCACATGCTTCGCAGACAATGGTATCGGATTTTCCAACCCTCCCATTGCTGCCTATAAGCGGGAGCTTTCCGCCGATGATGGCTGAAGGGTCGAGGCCAGCTTCAAGGAATATTTGTGTTATCATTGCGGTGGTCGTTGTTTTTCCGTGTGTTCCGGCAACAGCAATGCAGTTTTTGAAGCGACGTGTTACCATTCCGAGCATCACGGAGCGCTCCACAGTAGGGATACCCTGCTTCCTTGCTGCAACAAGTTCCGGGTTATCGTGCTTTATTGCTGCCGAATAGACGACGAGTTCGGCGCCTTTTACATTTTCAGCTTTTTGCCCCATCGAGACAGGAACACCATAGCTACGTACCCTTGCAAGCGTATCTGATTCTGCCGTGTCTGAACCTGTTATTTGGTATCCCTTATGAAGAAGAATTTCGGCAATCGGGCACATGCCTGAACCGCCAATCCCTACAAAATGTACTTTCTTGACTTTAGACAGAATGTCATTGCATTCCATAAAATTACTCCTATTCTAAAATATGCAGATTATTTTGGAAAAATACAGATTTTCCTAATTAATATATTGCCCAACATATTAATAATAAACATCTTTTCGCGTAATTGCAAACGTAAAAGTGAAATTTTATATATGCTGCAGACGTATGCACAGCCAGTTTCACAAAGCCATAGTATAATGGCAGAACATTTCGGAGGTGACTGAAAACGGAAAAAGGAGCTTTTGGCATACTTGGGGGCGACCGCAGGCAGATATACCTTGCAGAATCGCTTGTGCAGAAAGGCTGCAGGGTGCTTGCCTGCGGATTTGAAAAAACGTCCCTTCCGGCTGGTGTGGAAAAGTCATCACTGGAAAAACTGGCTTTAGAATGCGGTTCGGTTATTCTGCCGCTGCCTGTTACTGACGACGGCGTCAATTTAAAAGCCGAGTACAGCGCGGAGCCGATCGTGCTTGATGGCATATTCGCTGAAAAAATGCGCGGAAGACGTGTATTTGGCGGGAAAATGGAACGCCTTTTTTGCACGAGCCGCATATGGGAAGAGATTGATACTGCCGACTACAGCGCATGTGAAGAATTTGCGGTGCGCAATGCCGTGCCGACTGCGGAAGGTGCTGCTGAGATTGCCATGCGCGGATACCCGGGAACTATAAGTGGGAGTCACTGCCTTATAGCCGGCTTTGGTCGGTTAGGCAGGGCGCTTATGCATGTTATGAAAGGACTTGATGCCGATGTAACGGTGTCGGCGCGGGCACCGGAGGATCTCGCGTGGATAGAGGCTTCGGGCTGCCGCTCTGTTGAAACGCAGCAGATTGGCAGGTCAGGCGTATACGACATAATTTTCAATACTGTGCCGGCTTTGATTTTTACACGCCAGGTGCTTTCACATTTGCGCGGATGCTCAATTTTGGTTGACCTTGCGTCGTCACCGGGGGGCATTGATTTTGAAGCAGCGGGAAAATTCGGGATAAAGGCTTGCTCAGCGCTTTCGCTTCCTGGGCGCGCTGCGCCGAAAACGGCGGGCAAAATAATCGGTGATATTGTTTACCGCATGGTGGAGAGGTGAAATGGCATGGAGAAAAAAACATTTGGCTTTGCAATGTGCGGTTCTTTCTGCACATTCCGCAGAGTGATAGACGAGATGCGCAACATTGCCGAGAAAGGCTATCCGCTCCTTCCGGTGATGTCATTTAATGCGGCTTCAATGGACACAAGGTTTGGCCGCGCCGATGATTTTATAGGCGAGGTTGAGAGCATCTGCCACAAGAAGGTGATTAACAGCATTCAGGGAGCCGAACCCATTGGTCCTCGCAATAGTGTAGATTTAATGATAGTTGCTCCATGCACCGGTAACACGCTTGGCAAACTTGCAAACGGGATTACCGACACGCCCGTAACGATGGCGGTGAAATCGTGTCTGCGCATTGGCTTGCCTGTTGTTATCGCTCCGGCTACAAATGATGCGCTTGCGGCTTCGGCGAGGAACATCGGCGGGCTGCTTAATACGAAAAATATTTATTTTGTGCCTATGGAGCAGGACAACCCGAAAAGTAAGCCATTTTCGCTTATATCGGATTTTAGCCTGATTTTGCCGTCGGCATTTGCAGCATTAGATGGAAAGCAACTTCAGCCGCTGATTAGAAGTGAGGCCGGCAAATAGCAAAAAACAGTCCGCATATTTACTTGTCATGCCATACAGTGGGTGTTATAATACAGAAAAATCAAAATGAGAGGTGTGGCTGATGCTTTACTGCGAGGACTGTCAGATTCTCTGCCGTGGCGAAGGTAGCTGTCCGGTCTGTGGCAGTGCGAAACTCAGGCCGCCGAAGCCGGATGACCCTGTGCTTCTGATTACGGTGTGGGAGAACGATGCAGTGAAAATTTCGGCTGCATTTGACGATGCCGGCCTTCCGTATATGAAGCGCAATATGAATTTGGGAGGGACTTCTCCGGTGATCCTCGGCAAAAGCAGGGCATCCCAGACAAGGCTTTTTGTGCCTTATGCAGAGATGGGGCATGCAGAAGATACTCTGCATGGAATAGGCATAATAAAGGACGAACCCAATAAAAAAGAGCAAGAAGATATTTCAGGCAAAGAGTCAGGTAAAAAGCAAAAGGCACAAGCACCTTTGAGCCATGGCAAACAGATAGCCGCGAGGATTATTTCTGCGCTGCTCTTTCTGCTTTTGGTTTGGGGTGTTGTGAGTATGTCTGATATTTTTGCCGCATGGATAAAGAGCCTTTTCTAAATGGCGTTGTATTGTGCTGTCGCGGAGGCTTAAGCGGAGGCTTAAAAAGTATAGGAAGGAAATGTAAAATGGGATATCGAATCGATACAAACTGCATTCATGCCGGATATGAGCCGAAAAATGGTGAGCCGCGTGTTCTGCCTATTGTGCAGAGCACAACATATAAGTATGACACTGCCAAAGCAATGGGAGACTTGTTTGACCTAAAGGCAAACGGATTTTTCTATACACGCATCAGCAACCCAACGGTAGATGCCGTCGAAAAGAAAATTGCAGTGCTTGAGGGTGGCGTCGGTGCTATGCTGACTTCTTCGGGCCAGGCGGCTTCATTTATTTCGGTTTGTAACATATGCCACAGCGGAGACCACATTATCAGCTCGGCATCAATTTACGGGGGAACATTTAACCTGTTTAACAAGACATTGCGTGAAATGGGCATTGACTGCACATTCGTTTCACCGGACTGCACGGAAGAAGAGCTTAATGCGGCTTTCAAGGAAAACACGCGCTGCGTTTTTGCCGAAACGCTTTCGAATCCCTCGCTTGTAGTTGCGGATATTGAAAAGTTTGCAAAAGCGGCGCATGCGCACGGCGTGCCCCTTATTGTTGACAACACATTCCCGACCCCAATCAACTGCCGGCCGTTTAAATTTGGCGCGGATATTGTGACACACTCCACCACAAAATATATGGACGGCCATGCTGTGCAGGTTGGCGGTGCAATAGTCGACAGCGGGAATTTCAATTGGGAGAACGGCAAATTCCCTGGCCTTACAGAGCCTGACGAGTCTTACCACGGCCTTGTGTACACTAAGGCATTTGGCAGGGCTGCATATATTACAAAAGCGCGTGTGCACATGATGCGCGATATCGGGGCACAGGCTTCACCGACGAATGCGTTCCTTCTCAACCTCGGCCTTGAGACACTTGCCCTGCGCATGGAGCGTCACTGCTCTAATGCCATTGCCGTTGCCAGATACCTTGAAAAGAGCGACAAG
Source organism: Ruminococcaceae bacterium UBA5295 (assembly GCA_002411365.1). Classification (GTDB taxonomy): domain Bacteria; phylum Bacillota; class Clostridia; order Oscillospirales; family Acutalibacteraceae; genus Thermocaproicibacter. The sequence goes on along the minus strand of DHSD01000030.1, from coordinate 156,583 downwards.
GTGGAGTGGGTGGATTATCCAGATCTCGAAAGCAGCAAGTACCATGCGCTTACGAAAAAATACATGCCGCACGGCACGAGCGGTGTGATTTCTTTTGGCACAAAGGGTGGGCGCAGCGGTGCCATACGCTTTATTGAGGGGCTTCACCTTGCATCTATAGTTACACATGTGGCCGACCTTCGGACTTGTGTGCTGCACCCGGCAAGCACAACGCATCGCCAGCTTGACGACAAGCAGCTTGCGGCTGCAGGTATAAGCCCAAACATGATAAGGCTGTCTGTTGGAATTGAAAATATAAACGATATACTCGACGATATTGAAAATGCCCTTGCCCGTGTCTAAAGCATGACGTAAGGGGAGCGGTAGGCCCGCTCCCCGTTTTTTTATACTTTCACAGCAAGCAATGATTTTTCGGCAAAAGCAACTCTGTCCTTTTCTACAGTTACTAAGTGTGTTATAATTAAGTTTAACGTACAGCAAATCTGTGGGGAGATGAACTTTGTAAATGGCAGAAGTCCAAAAACGTTCAGTATGCAGCGGTATTAATTTTCGCAGTATCCGTGACAGTCGTTTCAAAACGGCACGTATTTCAATAAATTTTTTACTCCCGCTTAAAAAAGAAACTGCAGCAAAAAATGCATTGCTGCCTTTTCTGCTTACGCGTTCATGCAAAAAATATCCTGATTTCACAAAGCTGAATGAGCATCTGGCTGAACTTTACGGAGCCGAACTTGATGCCGATATCCAAAAGCTCGGCGATGTGCAGATGCTTTCAATTTTTGTCAGCGGCCTTGCCGACCGCTATGCCCTACACGACGAAAAAATGTCGGAGGAACTTTCACGCCTTCTGTGTGATGTTGTGTTTGAGCCGCAAATGCCAGGCGGGCTTTTCCCAGAAGATGGGTTTGAGCAGGAAAAGCGCCAGCTTATGGAGACGCTCGATTCCGAATTTAATGACAAGCAGATATATGCGTTCCGCCGCTGCCAGGAAATAATGTGCTCGAAAGAGCCGTACGGCCTGAGCAGGCTCGGAACAAAAGAAGAAATCAAAAATTTAAAGCGCAGCGATCTGACCGCTGCATGGGAGCGTATGCTTCAAAGCGCACCTGCTGAAATAATGGTTTTAGGCAACTGCGACCCCGAACCGGTTTTCCACAGCTTTTCAGATGCTTTTGCAAAACATGGAAGGGCAAATATTGAAAACTACAAAGGCTGTGTTGTAAGAAAGGCGGGGGAACCTAAGGACATTGCGGAAAAGATGGACGTTGTCCAGTCCAAGCTTGTGATGGGATTCCGCACAGGATGTGTGGAGCCTGAAAAAGCCGTCCCTGCTGTTAAGCTGATGAGCGCAATGTACGGCGGGTCGCCTAACTCCAAACTCTTTTTGAATGTAAGGGAAAAGATGAGTCTGTGCTATTACTGCAGCTCTTCATTTAACCCCATAAAGGGCATTATGTTTGTCCAGAGTGGTGTTGAGCAGAAAAATATAGAGCGTGCAAAAGATGAAATAATTGCGCAGCTTGATGACATGAAACATGGAAAATTCACAGACGAAGAAATTGATGAGGCAAAGCTGAGCCTTTGCAACCTTTACCACACTGTTTCTGATTCCCTTGAGGCTCTCGAAGGGTGGTACCTTTCAAAGACATTTTCGAACCCGCTCTGCACGCCTGAACATGAAGCTGAGATGATAAACGGCGTGACGCGCAGCCAGATTACGGAAGCGGCGCAGCAAGTAGAACTCGACACAGTTTACCGCCTTACGGAGAACGGGGGAAATTCAGATGAGTGAAATAAAGGAAATCAAAAGTGCCCGCACAGATGATTTATACTATACAGTAAACCATCCTTCCGGACTGAAAATTTATCTTTACCCTAAGAAGAGCAGCTCCACATTTGCCATATTCGGCACGAAATACGGTTCCATAGACAACTGCTTTCGCAGGTCTGACGAGACAGAGCCGCAGACGGTGCCAAACGGCATTGCCCATTACCTTGAACACAAGCTTTTCGAAAGCGCAGACGGCGATGCTTTTGCGCGCTATGCAAAAACGGGCGCATGCGCGAATGCCTACACTTCTTTCGATATGACATGCTATCTGTTTTCATGTACAAGCCATTTCTACGATTCGCTTGAAATACTGCTTGATTTTGTACAGTCGCCTTACTTTACTGATAAGACGGTAAAAAAAGAGCAGGGCATTATAGGGCAGGAAATACGGATGTATGACGACGATCCCCAGTGGCGCGTGATGTTTGACCTGCTTGGCAACCTTTACCACACTCACCCGGTGAAAATCGATATTGCGGGAACGACCGAAAGCATAGCGAAGATTACGCCTGAGCTGCTTTATAAATGCTACAATACTTTCTATAATCTAAATAATATGGCGTTGTGCATTGCTGGAAATTTTGATACGGACCGCGTGCTTTCCATATGCGACAAAATGCTGAAACCTTCGAAGCCTGTTTCTGTCGAGAGGATTTTCGCACAGGAGCCTGAGAGCGTTGTCCGCATCCGTTCGGAAGAAAAGCTGCCTGTTGCGCTGCCAATTTTTGAGCTCGGATTCAAAGAGCCTGTCAGTGGCGGCAGGGCATCTTCTAAAGAGCTTGCCGAAACTGATATTCTTCTGAAAGCCCTTGCTTCACCGGCGTCACCGCTTTACCGCAACCTGCTTGATGATGGGCTCATAAACGAAGCGTCGTTTGGCCAGCAGTATTTTGAAGGCCCGGGCTTTGCGTCGGTGATTTTTTCAGGCGAATCGCGAGACCCTGATGCCGTTGCAGAGCGCATAAACCAGGAAATAGTGAAGCTGCGCAGGGACGGAATAAGCCGTGAAGCGTTTGGCCGCGCGAAAAACATGATTTACGGAAGCAGCATCGCCGCGCTGAACAGTGTAAGCAATATTGCAAATTCCATAGTTTCGTTTGCATTTGCGGGGCGGGAACTGTTTTCTTATATCGACGCTGTGGCGGAAGCCGACGTAGACTCTGTTATGGCACGGCTTAAAACTCAGTTTAGGCCTGAAACGTCTGCAATTTCCATCGTAAGGCCGGAAGGCTGAAATTTTAAATATAAAATTCAAAGTAGAGAAGTGAAAATACGTATGTATCATGTTGAATTTCCGGGCCTTGGAATCAATGTAACTGTAAATCCTACGGCATTCACTATAGGCGGGCACGCTTTTGCCTGGTATGGCATCATCATTGCGGCGGGCTTCCTTCTCGCACTGTTGTATACGGTGAAGAGCTGCAAACATTTCCATGTAGATGAAGATAAATTTATCGATTGTGTGATTGTCGGCATGATTGGCGGCGTAATTGGTGCACGGCTCTATTATGTGCTGTTTGATGCCAGCAGCCAGTATAGGAGCAATCCGATGAGTGCTTTCTATATATGGGAAGGCGGCCTTGGCATTTACGGTGGCATCATAGGCGGCCTGCTCTGCAGTGCGCTTATGGCAAAGCACAGGAAAATCAGTATTCCGGTTATATTCGATCTTGCTTCTCTTGGCTTTTTGATTGGGCAAAGCATTGGCCGCTGGGGCAATTTTGTCAATCAGGAAGCATTTGGCGTAGGTACTACACTGCCGTGGCGCATGGTAAGTGAAAACACAGTTTCAGTTTCATCTACGGGCGTCCATCCATGTTTTCTCTATGAGTCGATATGGTGCCTGCTTGGATTCATATTGCTTCACATATTCAGCCGCAAATTCAGAAGGTATGACGGGCAGGTCTTTCTTCTTTACAGCCTCTGGTATGGCTTTGAGCGCTTCTGTGTTGAAGGCCTGCGCACAGACAGCCTTGTTACGCCATATATCCCGCTGCGTGTTTCTCAGGTTGTAGCGGCTGCTGCTGTTATAGTTTCGGTCATCTTACTTATTGTGTTCCGCAACAGGACGGTATTGACAGGGTGTGGCTCATCAAAGATAATGGAGCTCAACTCGATTGCTGACGAAGTGGAACAAGCGCCGAAAAAAGAAGAAAGTGCTGAAGAAGCGGACGATGGAACAAGCACAATATTCGAAAATAAGGAGGACGCCGCAAAAGTTCTTGCCGGTGATTCCGTCCAAAAAGATGAAAACAGTGCAGGTATTGCAGCGCAGACTGAAAACAGCGGCCATGAAAAAGATGAAGAAGGGCCGGAAAAATCGGATAAATAAATCTTCAGTTACGGTATGGCGGTTTTTTGGTTGGGTTGGCTTGTTGCGCTTGACCGGGTCTGCTGCAAGAAAGGATGGATGGCATGTATGTCGAAGATTATCAATGGTAAAGCCATTTCCGCAGAAGTAAAGGCAGAGGTTGCCGTGGAGGCGCGGAAACTTAAAAAACGCGGAATCGTACCGGGCCTTGCAGTTGTGCTTGTCGGAAATGACCCAGCTTCACGTATATATGTAAACAACAAGAAAAAAGCATGTGCCGCAACGGGAGTTTATTCGGAGGAGTATACTCTGCCGGAGACTGCGAAGCAGGAAGAATTGCTGGAGCTTGTGTCACGGTTGAACCGCAAGAAAGAGATAAACGGGATACTCGTCCAGCTGCCTCTGCCAAACGGCCTTAATGAAGATGCTGTTATTGAGACAATAGACCCTATGAAAGACGTAGACGCATTCCACCCGAGCAATGTGGGGAGAATCTCAACTGGAAATCCAAGGTTTACTCCATGTACACCTGCTGGGATTATGGAGATGCTTCACCGTGAATCCATTTCAATAGAGGGAAAGCACTGCGTAGTAGTTGGCAGAAGCAACATAGTTGGCAAGCCGATGGCAATGCTGTTTCTAAATGCGAACGGCACCGTAACCATCTGCCATATTAAAACACAAAATCTAAAATATTATTGCGTGCAGGCTGATATTCTCGTTTCTGCAGTTGGAAAGCCTAAATTTATTACTGAAGATATGGTCAAGCCGGGTGCTGTTGTGATAGATGTTGGCATGAACCGCAGCAGCAGCGGAAAACTTTGCGGTGACGTAGACTTTGAAAAGGTACAGCAAAAAGCTTCATACATCACACCGGTGCCGGGTGGAGTTGGCCCAATGACCATTGCCATGCTGCTTAAAAACACTGTTACTGCTGCAAAGCTCCAGAATGGAATCCCTGTACTCAAATGACCGAAGGTGTTGGGATGAAAGGCCTTTTGGATACGATACATTCTCCAAAAGATTTAAAAAAACTGTCGTCGGGGCAGCTTAAGGAACTTTGCTCTGAGATTAGAGTCCGCATTATAAAGACGGTGGCTTCTAACGGTGGACACCTTGCCTCGAATCTTGGAGTGGTTGAACTGACGGTTGCGCTCCACCGCGTCTTTAATTCTGAAAAAGACAGGATTGTGTGGGACGTAGGCCATCAGTCGTATACCCATAAGATGCTGACGGGGCGTGGGGATCGCATTTCCACCATCCGAAAAAAAAACGGCCTTTCCGGTTTTCCAAACAGGGAGGAGAGCCCTTACGACCCGTTTACAAGCGGCCACAGCAGCACATCAATTTCATCTGCTTTAGGGCTTGCTGAAGCTAAGGAGCTGGCAGGTGAAGATGGCTATGTAGTCGCAGTAATAGGCGACGGTGCCTTGACTGGCGGCCTTGCGTATGAGGGATTGAACAATGCCGGACGGTTTAAAAAAAATTTTATCGTTGTTTTAAATGACAATAAAATGTCTATTTCGCGCAATGTCGGTTCCATGGCACGCTACCTTGCAAAGATACGTACGGAGCCGTCATATTTCCGCATTAAAGGGAATGTGGAAAAGGCGCTTGACCAGATACCTGGGATAGGAAAGCCAATGCATCACGCGCTTACCCGCACAAAGGCTGTGATGAAGCAACTTATGTACAACAGTACAATTTTTGAAGACATGGGTTTTTACTATTACGGCCCGTTTGACGGCCATGACGTGGACAAACTGATTGAGGTATTTACAAACGTAAAGAGCATTGAGCATCCAGTGCTGCTGCATGTAATCACCCAAAAGGGAAGAGGATACCCTTTTGCAGAACATAACCCGGATGCGTTTCACGGTGTTCCTAAATTTGATATCAAGACGGGCAAGTCTTTATCGTCAGGCACAAGCTTTTCATCTTCTTTTGGCCGCTTTCTCTGCGAGTTTGCGGAAAAAGACCAGCGCATATGCGGTATTACAGCAGCTATGAAATCGGGCACGGGCCTTACGGAGTTTGCAGAAAAATTTCCAAAACGCTTTTTTGATATAGGAATTGCGGAAGAGCACGCACTCACTTTTTGCGGAGGCCTTGCTACGGGCGGTATGCTCCCTGTCTTTGCAGTTTACTCTTCTTTTCTTCAGCGTGGATATGACCAGCTTATACATGACATCTCACTGCAGAAAGTCAAAGTCGTTTTGGCTGTTGACCATGCGGGCATAGTCGGTGAAGACGGCCAGACACATCAGGGCGTTTTTGATGCGGCATATCTTAGTACAATTCCGGGTATTGCCGTTTACGCCCCAGCTTACTATGATGAGCTTAAGATGTGCCTGCGCATGGCGCTTTACGGGAGCGATGGAATTGCCGCGGTATGCTACCCTCGCGGGGGGCAGCTTTTTAGGCCGTATGATTTTCAGCCGCAGGGAGAACTGTTCGACTGCTACGGTGACATAAAAGCAAAAATTGTACTCGTTACTTATGGAAGGCTTTTCTCATTTGCATGCTTGGCCTGCTCGAGGCTCAAACGAAAAAATATTTCCGTATTAATAATAAAGCTCAACAGGATCTGCCCGGTGGACAGCAGAGCCGTAAAACGTGCTGCTGCTGCCGATATGACTTTTTTCTTCGAAGAAGGAATTACCCATGGAGGGATTGGTGAACATTTTTGCTACCTTCTCAGCCAGGCGGGATTTTCTGGGAAATTTTATCTGCGCGGAGTAAATGGATTCGTGCCGCAGCAGACTATGGGGGAAGGATTGGCATCTCTTGGCCTTGATGACAATGGAATGGTACAAATGATTTTGGCGGGGTGCGCAGAGAATGACAAAAAAAAGACTTGATTGCTTGATTTATGAGCACGGACTCACAGAAAGCAGAGAAAAAGCAAAAATTGCCGTAATGATGGGTAATGTTTATGTTGATGGCCAGAAAGAGGATAAGCCTGGCACAATGCTGCATGAGTCAGTGAAAATAGAAGTCAGGGGAAAGACTCTCCCGTATGTAAGCCGTGGAGGCCTGAAACTTGAAAAAGCATTGAAAACTTTTCCGATTGATTTGCACGGCAAAATTGCTATGGATATAGGTGCTTCTACCGGTGGCTTTACTGACTGCATGTTGCAGAATGGTGCAGTGAAAGTCTATTCTATTGACGTCGGTTACGGTCAGCTCGCGTGGAAACTGCGGACAGACCCGCGTGTTGTAAATCTCGAACGCACTAATGTGCGTTACGTAACTTCGGAGCAGGTGCCGGAAAAAGTCGACTTTTTCAGCGTAGATGTTGCTTTTATTTCACTGAAACTTGTCTTGCCTGTAGCGTGGAAATTTCTCAAAGAGAACGGTGAAGGCGTCTGCCTTATTAAACCGCAGTTTGAAGCCGGGAGAGAAAAAGTCGGCAAAAAGGGTGTAGTACGCGACAAAGCCGTGCATGCCGAAGTTATAAGTGAAATAATTGATTTCGTTCTACAACACGGATTTTCGGTTTTTGGCCTGACCTTTTCACCCATCAAAGGCCCTGAAGGCAATATTGAATATTTGCTTTATGTAAAAAAAACAAAAACGCCGTCCGGTACTGTACCGGATATTAACGGGCTTGTGGAACAGTCACACCGTGTTTTGAACGGCGGTGAAAAGCCATGAGGATTGCCGTGCTGCCGAATCTAAGCCGAAGCCAGGCACGCCACCATACGGACCGTCTTATACAGCGCTTGCAGAGTTTTGGCGCGGGGATTTTTATGAAAAGCAGCCTACGCTATGCTTTTGACCGGCCCGATATTATGTTTTTTGACGATTTCAACGAGATGATACGCTCGTGCGACATGATGATTGTACTTGGCGGTGATGGGACAATTATCCATAACGCAAGGCATGCTGCAGAGTTCGACAAACCAATTCTCGGAGTGAATGTCGGCAGGCTTGGCTTTCTTGCCGAACTTGAAACAGATGAGTTTGACGAGCTTGAAAAACTTGCCACAGGAGACTATCATGTAGAAAAACGTATGATGCTTGATGTACATTACACTGAGAAAGGCGTGGAGAAAACAAGCTCGGCGCTAAATGATGCTGTAATTTCACGCGGAGCGCTCGCGCCGATTCCGGATTTCCGCGTTGCCCTTGATGGGCAGACAGTGTGCGAATACTGCGGCGATGGCCTTATTTTTGCGACACCGACGGGCTCTACTGCATATTCACTTTCAGCCGGCGGACCAATCATAGACCCTCAGCTCGCGTGCATATTGCTTTCGCCTATATGCGCCCATTCGCTTCTCACTCGGCCTGTAGTTTTTGAGCCGAATGCAAAGCTCAGCGTGCAAACATATTTCAGGACTCCAAGCGAAGCATACCTTACTATGGATGGCCAGATATCAGTTAGGGTAGACCCAAAGAAACGGATAGAATTCAGCCGTTCTAAGAAAATAGCTAAAATTGTAAGACTTAAAAACCACAATTTTTATGATATTGTGAGCCAAAAACTTGGCGACGGGAGGTATGAAATATGAAAAAAAAGCGCCATGAAAAAATCATGGAGCTGATCGAAAAATACCCTATAGATACACAGGAAGAACTTCTTAAACGCCTGCGGGAAGCTGAATTCGATGTAACGCAGGCAACTGTTTCACGCGACATAAAAGAGTTGCGCCTTGTAAAAATGCTTTCGTCAGGCGGGCGCTATCGCTACGCAAAGCCAAAGGAAGAGAAAAGGGAAACGGCTGAAAAATTTAGGTCGCTTTTTATTAATTCTGCAGTTTCAGTAGACTGGGCGCAGAACATTGCATGTGTTAAGTGCCATACCGGCACAGCTAATGCCGTGTGTGCGGCGATGGATTCCTTTCCATGGAACGACATAGTTGGGACTATTGCCGGAGACGACACCATTTTCATCCTGATGAAATCGGAGGAAAAGGCTGCCTTTATTGCCGGTGAACTGAAAAAGATGGTCAGGTGATTTTATGTTGTCGCAGCTTTATATTGAAAATGTTGCAGTAATAGAAAAAGCCAGCATAAATTTCCGGGGCGGGTTTAGTGCACTTACTGGCGAAACAGGCGCAGGAAAATCAATACTTATAGATTCTATACACGCTATCCTTGGTGAGCGGACTTCCCGTGAAATGATTAGGACGGGTGCAAAGTCCGCCTGTGTCAGTGCCGTTTTCACAGACGTTGGAAAGCGTGCGCTGCAGAAGCTAACGGACTGCGGCTATGAGGCTGAGGATGATGGGACGCTTGTCATTCAACGGGAAATAAGCGCAGATTCGAAATCATCATGCCGCATAAACGGCCGTCCTGCAACCGTATCAGTACTAAAGCAGGTTGCCTCTCTGCTTGTAAATATTCACGGCCAGCACGAAAGCTATGGTCTGCTTTCACCGGAAAATCATCTTGCCTATCTTAACAGCATGGGCCTGCCGAAGGAACTTTTCAGTAGGTATTCTGAGTATTATTCAGAAATGCAAAAGCTGCACGCTGAACTTGATTCCATTAATATGGACGAGTCACAGAAAGCCCGCCAAATCGATTTGCTTGACTACGAAATCAGCGAACTTGAAGGAGCAGGCCTCAAGCCGGGCGAGCAGGAAGAACTGGAGCGCAGAAGGTCGATGTACCGCAACAGTGAAAAAATTGCTTCTGCCGTTGGTCAGGCAAAAACAACGCTTAACGGCGATGACGAAGTGGAAGGCGCCGCTTCCGCGGTTTCTAATGCTGCCGACGCTCTGAGCGGTGCTTCACAGTATCTGCCTGAGCTAAGCAAGACGGCTGAGCGCCTGCAGAATATTTCCTATGACCTTGAAGACTGTGCCGGTGAGCTCAGCGGATATGCAGACCAGCTTGAATATGACCCAGCCGAACTTGACCGTATTGAGGCGCGGCTCGATACGCTTTACCGCCTCGGCCTTAAATACGGCGGCTCGGTAGAAGCTATGATAAAATTCCTTGGCAAGAGCAAAGCGGAGCTTGCGATGATAAAGACTTCAAATAAATCAGCCGCCCACCTGAGGGAAGAATACAAAAAGAGCAAAGAAAAAGCCGAGTGCCTTGCACTTGAAATTTCCGAATGGCGCAGCAAAGCGGCACATGAGTTTTCGGCTCAGGTTAAAAAAGAACTCGAGTTCTTAAATATGCCGCATGTTTCATTTGAAGTAAAACAGGAGCGCTGCCCATTAAATGCAAACGGCTGCGACCGCGTTGAGTTCCTAATTTCTGCAAACGAAGGTGAACCCGCAAAGCCGATTGCAAAAATAGCTTCCGGCGGTGAGCTCTCACGTATAATGCTCGCAATCAAGACGGTCCTTGCGGGCAGGGATGAAGTCGGCACGCTGATTTTTGATGAGATCGACGCAGGCGTGAGCGGGAATGCGGCGCAGAAAATCGGCCTTAAGCTGCATGAAGTTTCTGAAAACCGGCAGGTAATCTGTGTTACGCACCTTGCACAGATAGCCGCTCTTGCCGATGCACAGTATCTTGTAAGCAAAGAAGTGCGTGACGGCAGGACTTATACTGAAATTTCGGAGCTTGGCAGGGAGGGCCGTGTCAAAGAGCTTGCGCGCATTATGGGTGGCGCAAGGATAACGCCGCTGACAATGAAAAATGCTGAAGAGATGCTTCAGATGGCGCAGGAAGAAAACAGCCGTAAAGATTTGCACCGGTAATCGTCTACAGCTTTCTTGGCTCAGCCAAAAACTCACGGTTTATGAATACTGTGCGGTCTTCACGTGTTTCGACATTCCATTCCACAAGTGAAATGACTGAATTTACAATCTCAATGCATGTAATGCAGTTTGGATGTATGCAGCTGCCGGTGTTGAAATACGGTATATCGCCCTTCCCGGGGCATGCAGGGCGGTGTGTATGCCCTGCAATTACAGGCTGCCCTGTTGCTACTATCCACTCGAAGATTTTTCTCTCAACTTTTTTCTTTTTAACGAGGTTTACAGCGGCACTTATCGGGTTTTTCACACCGAAAAATTCGAGCCTCCTCCAGATGTGGCGCGACAGGAACCGGCCGACTTTCCAGAAAATGTCGCTGATTATATCGCCCTGATGGCCGTGCACGAGGAACAGTTTTTTGTTTGTTTCGGTATTTTTCAGTATAAGGCCTTCATGCATCTGTATACCGGGGAAAAGGCTTTCATATCTGTCTGTGCGTCTGTTGTAGAACTGTTCCATGTTTTGCTTTACAAAGCACGGGTATTTTTTTACCATGTCATGGTTACCGAAAATCATGTACAGGCGGTGCTCGGTATAAAATTTATGGAGAAGCCGGAAAATATCACTGTAGATATTGCAGATATCTGAAAAGCTGTTGTTTTTCCAGAGCTCGTCGCTGTCGCCGAGGTCTATATATGTGAATCCGTTTTCATAGTAATATTTAATTGCACAGTAATAAAGATTTTGATTGTGGCTGAAATCATCGGCCCAGTTTCCGTTGCCGCGGTGGCAGTCGCTTATAAGCACTATTTTTGAGGAACTGTCGAAAGGAATTTCCATGGAAGCCTCAAAAACTTCGCTGAGTCTTCTGAATGTTGAAAGTGATGTCATTTCTTGTTACCTTCGTAAAAAGTAATTGATTATAGATATATTTTGTTCGGCATCAAAAGTACTATACTTAAAATTCCTGCGCGGCATGGAAAAGCTTAAATTTGTGTTGTAATTATATTTTATATGCAGTATAATAGTAAAAATGTGTTCAGGAGGTGTGATGATTGACAGACGATGTATTCCGTACTTTATCTTATGGAATGTATGCCATAGGCGTAAACAATGAGAAAAAAGTTTCGGCATGCATTGTGAACACTGTTGTTCAAGTGTCGAATCATCCCAACCTGATTGCCGTAAGCATAAGCCATGACAATTACAGCAATGAGTGCATTAAGAAAGATGGCATTTTTACAGTTTCCGTTTTGTCCGAAGACACTTCCGGTGCTGTAATTGGGGCGCTTGGCTTCACGTCTGGCCGCGATACGGATAAGCTTAAAAACATCAATTACAGAGTGCTCGAGGAAGGCGTGCCTGTTGTTAAGGAGCATATCTGTTGCTGGTTCCTTTGCAGGGTTTCGAGGAGTATCGAAACAGAGATGCACACAGTGTTTCTTGCGGAAGTCATTGCAGGCAGTGAAGCTGTAAAGGGCAAGCCGATGACTTATGATTATTACAGGCGTGTAATTAAAGGCCGTGCACCGAAAAATGCACCGACTTATATGGAGGAGCCATTGAAAAAAGAAACGGATGCTGAAAACTGGATATGCACCGTTTGCGGATATGTTTACAGTGATCCTTTTGTTCCCCTTGAGGAACTTCCGGATGACTGGGTGTGCCCCATTTGTGGGGCACCGAAGACAGCATTCCGGCGCCAGCAATAACAGAATAAAAAAGCTCATCCGATGTGTTTCAAGCATCGGGCGGGCTTTTTTTTTAAGCTTTTCGGCATGCCGAAAAGCAAATAAATATATTTAGAGGAGAGAAAAACATGCGAAAAAAAATCATTCAGGTAGAAGAACGTCCACCAATCCAACAGGCGATCCCTTTGAGCATTCAGCACCTTTTTGCCATGTTCAGCGCATCAGTCCTTGTGCCGAACCTTCTTGGCATAAATCCGGCGGTCGTGCTTTTCATGAATGGTGTAGGAACGCTGCTGTACATCTTTATCACAAAGTGCAAGGCCCCCGCATACCTCGGTTCCAGCTTTGCGTTTATTGCACCGGCTACAATTATTATAAGTACTCCGGGCCTTGGATATCAGTATGCACTCGGCGGGTTTGTTGTCACAGGTGCAGCAATGTGCCTTGTAGCCTTCATCATTAAATTCTGCGGCACAAAATGGATAGATGTCATACTTCCGCCTGCTGCCATGGGTTCGGTCATAGTATTAATAGGCCTTGAGCTTTCCGGCACAGCGGCAAAAATGGGCGGTCTTATCCTTACTGATACATATACTAAAATCGACCCTAAAAACGTCGCTGTATTTCTCATAACTCTCGGTGTTGCAGTGTTTGGGTCAGTTCTGTTCCGCAGGTTCTTAGCTGTGATACCGATACTGATTGCTATTATTGTTGGGTATATAGCGGCGGCTATATGCGGGCTTGTAAACTGGAGTGCTGTAAGTGCGGCACCGATTTTTACCATTCCGCATTTTCAGCTTGCAAAATTCAACTGGAATGCTATTTCCATTGTACTTCCGGCAACACTTGTGGTTGTTTCTGAGCATATCGGGCACCAGATTGTCACGGGAAAAATTATAGGGCGCGATATTCTGAAAGACCCCGGACTGCACCGCACGCTGCTTGGCGATGGGCTTTCTACGATGATTTCCGGAATGTTTGGTTCCGTGCCGACGACGACTTACGGCGAAAACATAGGTGTTATGGCCATGACAGGCGTTTACAGTGTGTGGGTAATAGGCGGTGCCGCAGTTATTTCGATAGTGATTTCATTCTTCGGAAAAGTTTCCGCGCTTATTCAGTCTATACCGGGGCCTGTGATGGGAGGAGTCAGTTTTCTTCTTTACGGCATGATTGCCGCTTCGGGCCTGAGACTTTTTGTTGAACAGAAAGTCGATTTTAGCAGATCAAGGAATCTTGCCATGGCGAGCGTAATTCTTGTAACAGGCCTTTCGGGTGCATTCGTCCAGCTCGGCCAAGTAAAACTGACAGGCATGGCGCTTGGCACATGTGTCGGCATGCTGCTCGGCGTGATATTCTGGATTATCGACAAATTCCATGCGGCCAACGATTATCCTGACGACAATTCGAGTGAAGATGCTTCGCAAAATGTGCCGGTGAAAAACTGATTTTAGCGTTTGGCTGTAACTGTAATTCTATAGCGGTATTGAATATGGAGAAATCATATCCTATAATTAACATGTTATGTATTGTTTAAAAGTTATAAAATTTAATGTATTCAGGAGGTCAGAATGGAAAAGTCAGAAAAAAAAGCGTTGCAGATTGCCGCATGCAAGATTCGCATTGGTGCTGTGACGGCCGTTTACAGTGCAAAATCCGGCCATCCGGGCGGTGCGCTGTCCGCTGCTGAGATTTTCGCTTACCTTTATTTTAAAGAAATGAAGATTGACTCGAACAACCCTAAAGATGAAAGCCGTGACCGCTTTGTCCTTTCAAAAGGCCACACGTGCCCCGGGCTTTATGCCGCACTTGCACTCAAAGGCTACTTCCCATTCGAAGAGCTTAAAACATTCCGCCACATTGGCTCACGCCTTCAGGGGCACCCGGACATGACAAAAACGCCTGGCGTAGACATGAGCACAGGCTCACTCGGGCAGGGCGTTTCCGCGGCATGCGGCATGGCGCTTGCCGGCAAGCTTGACAAAAAGTCATACCGTGTTTACAGTCTGCTTGGCGATGGCGAGATAGACGAAGGCCAGGTTTGGGAGGCCGCTATGTTTGCGGCACACCATAAGCTGGACAACCTGTGCCTTATAGTAGACAATAATGGCCTTCAGATAGACGGCCCGGTTGAAGAAGTCGCCGGCCCAGAACCGATAGATGAAAAATTCAAGGCATTTGGGTTCGATGTGCAGAAGATTGACGGCCATGACTTTGACGCTATTGAATCTGCTTTCTGCCACGCAAAAACCGTAAAAGGTAAGCCGAGCGTCATAATTGCAAAGACTGTGAAGGGCAAAGGCGTATCATATATGGAGAATCAGGTTGGGTGGCATGGCAAAGCCCCTAATGACGAGCAGTATAAAATTGCTATGGACGAGCTGCACAAGTCACTAACGGAACTGGAGGCGGAATAAATGGCTGAAATGGTAAAAAAGGCAACGCGTGAAAGTTATGGCCTTACTTTGGTGGAGCTTGGAAAAACAAATCCTGACATAGTCGTCCTTGACGCCGACCTTTCGGAAGCGACAAAGACAAAATTCTTTAAGGAAAAATTTCCGGAACGCTTCATAGACTGCGGCATTGCCGAAAGCAACATGATAGGTGTTGCAGCAGGGCTTGCAACATGCGGAAAGATACCGTTCGCAACATCTTTTGCCATGTTTGCAGCAGGGCGTGCTTTTGAGCAGGTGCGCAACTCAGTAGGCTACCCGCACCTTAATGTTAAAATTGTGGGCTCACACGCTGGCATTTCCGTCGGCGAAGACGGTGCCACCCACCAGTGCCTTGAAGATATTGCGCTTATGCGCTCCATACCGGGTATGGTCGTGCTGAATCCGTCAGACCACTATGAGATGTGTGCCGCTGTAAAAGCGGCGGCAGCATACAAGGGGCCTGTTTATCTGCGCCTTGGGCGCCTTGCCGTGGAAAGCTTCAATAATTCAGATGACTACCATTTTGAGATTGGCAAAGGCATAACACTTCGCGACGGAAAAGACGTAACTATAATCGCAACAGGCCTTATGGTTTCACGTGCACTCGAAGCTGTGAAAGAGCTGGAAAAAGCGGGCATTGATGCCCGCCTGATAAATATCCATACCATAAAGCCTATCGACCGCGACATTATTGTAAAAGCTGCAAAAGAGACGGGCAAAATTATAACTGTAGAAGAGCATAATGTAATCGGCGGTCTCGGTGACGCTGTGTGCAGCGTGCTTTGTGAAGAGTGCCCTGTGCCGGTAGTTAAAATCGGCATAAACGACGAGTTTGGCCATTCTGGGCCGGCCGCTGCGCTGCTTGACGCTTACGGCCTCTGTGCGCCGCATATTGTTGAAGTAACGAAAAAGGCACTTGGCAAAAAGTAAAAATAGTTTAGTTGGGTAAAAAACAGGCTGCCGGAATTTTCCGGCAGCCTGTTTTTGTAATTAAACTAACTCAGCCATTAAAAAACATGTGCTCGATAAAAATTTTTATGCCCATGGCAATAAGCACAATCCCGCCGACCGTTTCCGCGTAGCCTGCGCAGGCAGTACCAAATTTCTTGCCTATATAAACGCCCGCGTAAGAAATGATAAAAGTGATAATTCCTATAAGAAAAATTGAAATAAGCATTAAAGGAACTGTGGAAGCACCGACAGCAGACGGCAGGATAACGCCTGTGGCGAGCGCGTCAATGCTTGTTGCAACACCAAGCATAATCAGCGCTTTTGCGGATATATCGTCATGCCTGCCGCATTCGACACCTGACTTTTTTTTGCTGTGCGACTCCGCAATCATGCTTATGCCGATATAGCTTAAAAGTATAAGCGCAATCCAATGGTCCACGGCTTTTATTATGCTTTCTCCAGCTTTGCCCACAAGCCAGCCTGCTGCGGGCATACCGGCCTGAAAAAGACCAAAGCAGAGTGCAACTTTAAAAGCAAAGCGCGGTGTTACGCGCCTTGTTACGGCGCCGTTTGTGATGCTGACAGCGAATGCGTCCATTGCAAGGCCTACTGCAATGCCGCATAGGGAAACATAGTCCATCAGGTTCCTCCAGAAATTCTGAAAACATATAAAACACAATAATTATAATCTTACTCTGCCAGAAGCAGTTTTGTCAAGGAAAGTTAAAGTCTACAGGTGCGTGAAGAAAAAGAATGGATAGAACCGCACTCTCGGGCATAAGATTAAATATGAAATTGGGGGTGCCGGATATGAAACTGAGAAAAACGGCTGCATGTTTTCTTGCATCAGCTATAACATTTGCAGGCCTTCCGCTTGGCGCATCCGCTGTTTCCGCGCAGGAGATGAAAGCACCGTCGGCAATACTGATGGAAGCCCAGACGGGCAAGGTCCTTTTTGAAAAAAATCCGCATGAAAAACGTGCCTGCGCGTCAATCACGAAGGTAATGACGCTTCTGCTTGTTATGGAAGCGCTTGATTCCGGTAAAATTGGCCTTTCAGACAAAGTTTCGGTAAGCCAGCATGCTGCTTCCATGGGTGGCTCGCAGATATGGCTGAAGCCGGGCGAAACGATGACTGTCGATGATTTGCTGAAAGCGACTGTTATAGCAAGCGCAAACGACTGCGCGGTCGCGCTCGGTGAATACCTTGCCGGCAGCGAAGAGGAGTTTGTCGCCCAGATGAACAGCAAAGCAAAACAGCTCCACATGAATGACACTGTTTTCAAAAACTGCTATGGCCTCGACGAGGATGGGCATGTTACGTCCACATGGGATATTGCCACTATGTCACGCGAACTGGTGCGGTATCCGAGAATCTTCAATTATACTAAAACATGGATTGATTACCTGCGCGGCGGAAAAACCCAACTTGTAAACACAAATAAGCTGCTGAAGTCATATAAAGGCATCACAGGCCTTAAAACAGGCACAACGAGCAAAGCAGGAAGTTGTATGGACGCAACTGCCCAGCGCAACGGCGTGAGCCTCATAGCTGTTGTGCTTGGGTGCCCAGACACGAAAGTGCGCTTTTCAAGCGCTGCGTCTCTGCTGGATTACGGTTTTGCCAACTGGTCTGTTGCTGTGCCATCTATTCCTAAAGAAGCCACCAATCCTGCGGAAGTGAGGAACGGCATGGAAAAGCAGGTAGCGGTTGATGTCGATTCTGGAACAAGCCTGCTTGTCCCGAAGGGCAAGGGCGGAGCCGTAAAATATCAGGTAAGTATGCAGAAAGGCGTAGCAGCGCCGGTAAAAAAAGGGCAGGTGCTCGGGAAAATAATATGCACACTCGGCGGAGAGACACTGCAGGAATATAACATCAGGGCTAAAACGTCAGTGGAGAAGATTTCGTTTTCTTCAGTTTTCCATATGCTGCTTCTTGAACTTCTTATGAAATAATTTCCCAGCAGTCGAAAAAATGCGCCTTCTGAGTGTGCAAAGTCCTTGCAAAGTTTTATCGCATAATGTAAAATAGACTTATAAAAATATATATTATATTGAATTGCAGTGTCAGGAGGATGAATAATGTCAGTTAAGCTTGATATGCAGCACCTTTCAGGCTTTATAGATGATGAGGAGTATGAGGGAATTGCACCGCAGGTGCGGCTTGCCCATGAAATGCTCCATGATGGTACAGGCCTTGGCAGTGATTTTCGCGGGTGGATACACCTTCCGGAGACGTATGATAAAAATGAATTCGACCGTATCCTGAAAGCCGCAGAGCGTATACGCTCTAACTCTCAGGCTTTTGTAGTTATAGGCATAGGCGGTTCATATCTGGGTGCGCGCGCGGCAATCGAGTTTCTGAAGTCACAGAACTATAATTCATTAAAGAAAGATACACCGGATATTTATTTCATAGGTAACAGCTTAAGCTCAACAACTTTGACAGAAACCCTGGAGCTCTGTAAAGGGAAAGACATTTCAGTAAACGTCATTTCAAAGTCGGGCACAACAACGGAGCCGTCTGTTGCATTCCGCTTTTTCCGCAGCTTGCTTGAGAAAAAGTATGGCAAAACAGAGGCGGCAAAACGCATTTACTGCACAACTGACAAGGCACACGGAACGCTGAAAGCACTTGCAGACCGTGAAGGGTATGAAACTTTTGTGGTGCCTGACGATGTTGGCGGGCGCTACTCTGTACTTACGGCTGTAGGTTTGCTGCCAATTGCCGTTTCAGGCGCGGATATTTCATCGCTGATGAAAGGCGCCGCAATATCAATGAATGAATTTGACAATCCTGACCTTTCAAAAAACGACTGCTACCGCTATGCGGCGATTCGTAATATCCTGTACCGCAGAGGCAAGGAAGTTGAAATCCTCGCAAGCTATGAGCCGCGTTTTCAGATGATGGGTGAATGGTGGAAGCAGCTTTTCAGTGAAAGTGAAGGCAAAGACAATAAGGGCCTGTTCCCTGCTTCATGTATTTTCACAACAGACCTGCATTCTCTTGGCCAGTATATACAGCAAGGCAGGCGCAGCCTGATGGAGACGGTAGTAATTGTTGACAAGCCTGTCGAAGACCTTGTAATCGAAAAGGATGCCGATAATGCTGACGGCCTTAATTTCTTGGCTGGCCGGAAAATGTCATATGTGAATGAAAAAGCTTTCGAAGGCACGTTACTTGCCCATACTGACGGCGGTGTGCCTAATACAATCATTCATGTCCCCGATTTTTCTGAGGAATCTCTCGGCAGCCTGATTTATTTCTTTGAAAAAGCCTGCGCGGTTTCAGGGTATCTGCTTGGCATAAACCCGTTCAACCAGCCGGGCGTTGAAAGCTATAAGAAAAATATGTTTGCCCTTCTTGGCAAACCGGGCTATGAAGGTGAAAAAGCTGTTCTGGAAGCACGCCTTAAAAAATAAATTATGTCTTCAGAGGGCCGCAACCGGCAATAATTTATATATTAGGAGGAGCAAACCATGATAAATCTTATTATCGGGAAAAAGGGAACCGGAAAGACGAAAAGGCTTGTGGAGCATGCCAACCAGGCAGCCCAAAATTCAAATGGAAATGTAGTTGTCATTGCGAAAGGCACTCATCTTAATTACGACATTTCACATGATGTGCGCCTTATCAACATTGATTCCTATGGCATTCAGGGACTTGATGCCTTGAGCGGGTTCATTTGCGGCATTTGTGCCGGTAACTATGATGTTACGGATATATTTGTTGACTCGACGATGAAAATTATAGGGCAGGACATACTTGTTCTTGCTTCTTTCGCTGAGAAAATGAATAAGCTTTCATCAATTGCTGACACGAAAATAACGCTACTTGTTTCTGCAGAAGAAAGTATTCTCCCGGATTCGATTCGCAAGATAGCAAAAATCGTCTGATCTTCGCCACTTAAGCTGAGGTGCTTTGCGCTCCGGCCTATTTCTCGGATTTGACGGCTTTGCGGAATACTATTGACAAAAAGGCACTTTGCCGATATAATTAAAAAATGTAGTGCCGAGGTATGGTATGATCCTTGATTTAAAGAAGATATTAGCTGACCGGAGCGGTTTGCTTCCTTTTAAGTATGAAATGGATATGTCTCAGGTTGAGGTAGACAATGTCCATCCATTTGTGTCACCGGTGGAAATTGAAGGAGCCGTAACGGGAAAATCCGGATTTGCGGAGTTGAAATTCACCGCGTCATTTCATTTTTCAGTTCCGTGTGACCGGTGCGCAAGGCAGATTGAAAAGGATTTGTGTTATCCTTTTTCGCATATTCTTGTCGTTTCTCTTGAAAATGACAATGATGACCGTTTTGTTGAAGTGCATGATGAGCGGCTTAATCTTGATGAACTGGCACGTGAAGATATTCTTCTACAGCTTCCTACAAAGTTCCTGTGTAAAGAAGACTGCAAGGGAATTTGCCCTGTGTGTGGCAAGAACCTGAACGATGGCCCATGCGGCTGCAACATTCAGCAGACCGACACGCGGTTCGATATGCTGAAAAATCTTATCCACTAATTTTGAATTTGCCTTAAATATAATTTGCAAGGAGGTGCTGAACATGGCAGTACCAAAGAGAAAAACTTCAAGCGCAAGGCAGAATAAGAGACGTTCCAATGTATGGAAAATCAGTGAGCCTGCATTGGTTAAATGCCCAAAATGCGGAGAACTGACTGCCCCGCATAAAGTATGCAGTAATTGCGGCTATTACAAAGGCAGAGAAGTTATAAAGACAACGAATGCCTGAGCCTGTTCCTGCTGTTTGAAAGAAGGATGTACATCCTTCTTTTTTTTGTATTAGAAAGACCACTCTATAGGAGAGTGGTTTCGCAAAAGGCTTTTGCCGAATATGTAGAAAGCAAGGGAAGACATTCAAAATCATGAATAGCATCCATTAGTTTATCTCACAAAATGGAATTGCAAATATCATATTGTATTTTCGCATGAATATCGGAGCAGAGTATTTTATACAGGAACCGAGAATTTGGGCGCAGGGATATTATGTTGGCACAGCAGGGAAAATGCGAGAAAAATAATAGGGCTTTGCCCGCAAATGAAAAAACCACGGCTCGGCCGTTGTATAATTATTTTCTTTGACTGCTTGACGAAACAAAAAAATCATGCCATAATCTTAATATAATAAAAGTTAAAAAATAACTATAATATTTAATTATTTAGAACAGGAAGTGACGTGGATGTCAAAGCCGGTCGTGGCTATAGTTGGCAGGCCGAATGTTGGAAAATCCACACTTTTCAATAAACTTGTTGGACGGCGTGTTTCCATTGTAAATGATACGCCAGGTGTTACACGTGATAGAGTCTATGCTGACTGCGAGTGGAATGGCCGAACTTTTTCACTTGCTGACACAGGTGGTATTGACACTGGCAAAGGAAATGAGATCCTTTCGAAAATACGTGAACAGGCTGAATTAGCTATAGAAGCTGCAGATGTGATTGTCTTTATTACTGATATACGCACGGGTGTAACTTCATCTGACAGTGAGATTGCCTCTATGCTGCGCAAAAGTGGAAAGCCGATAATCCTCTGCGTCAATAAGTGCGACAGTGTGGGCGCACCGCCCGCAGAATTTTATGAATTTTACAACCTTGCGCTTGGGGATCCTATTGCGGTTTCATCTGTCCATGGCCATGGAACAGGCGATTTGCTTGACGCTGTTACAAGCCGCTTCCCGCCGGAAGAGAATGATGATGGCGGCAATGATTTAATCAAAGTTGCCATCATAGGTAAGCCTAATGTTGGTAAATCGTCGCTTGTAAATTACATTTGCGGCGAAGACCGCTGCATCGTTTCAGATCAGGCCGGAACAACACGCGACGCTGTAGATATTACTGTTGAAAATCCGTTAGGGCGGTTTCTTCTTACTGATACGGCGGGCCTTAGGCGTAAAAGCCGTGTAGAGGATGCTGTTGAGCATTACAGCACGCTGCGCGCCCAGATGGCCATCGACCGCAGCGATGTATGCATTATCATGATAGATGGGACAGAAGGCTTCACGGAGCAGGACTCAAAGGTCGCCGGCCTTGCGCATGAAGCCGGAAAAGGCTGTGTTATCGCCGTAAATAAGTGGGACGCCATTGAAAAAGACAGCCACACTTTGTCGCTTTACCGAAGGCAACTTGAGCAGGATTTTTCATTTATGGCCTATGCTGAGATAATCTTTATTTCGGCGAAAACGGGGCAGCGTGTAAATAACCTTTTTGAAGCTGTTTGCAGCGCTGCCAAGTCAAATGCGATGCGTATTTCAACAGGTAGACTTAACGACGTGCTGTCACAGGCTGTTTCGCGTGTGCAGCCGCCAACAGATAAAGGAAGGAGGCTGAAAATTTATTATATGACGCAGGTCAGCGTTAAACCGCCGACTTTTGTATTTTTTGTAAACTCGAAACAGCTGTTTCATTTTTCTTATCAGCGTTATCTGGAAAATACTATCCGCGAAACGTTCAGCCTTAGCGGAACACCTATTCGCTTTGTTGTGCGTGAGCGCGGAGAAAAACAGGGAGGATAAGGAAATATGTGGAAGGTCTTCGAGGCGCTTGCCATGCCGGCTCTGGCAGCCATGCTGATTGCATATCTGATTGGAAGCATGAGCTTTTCGATTATTTTCACCAAAAAGTTCAGCAATGCCGATATCCGCAGCATGGGTAGCGGGAATGCCGGCATGACCAATGTGCTTCGATCAGTTGGGGCAAAAGCTGCTGTTTTTACAACCATATGCGATTTTGCAAAATGTGTGGTTGCCTCGCTGATTGGAAAGGCTATATTTCAGCATACCTGTACGGCAAATAATTTTCCGCCGTATTATATTCAGTATGGAGTGTTCCTTGCAGGGTTTGCATGTGTGGTAGGCCATATTTATCCGATTTACTTTGGATTCCACGGAGGAAAGGGTATCCTTTCAACTTCTGCGCTTATGCTTGTACTTGACTGGCGTATATTTGTTGTGGCAATTTCTGTTTTTATCGTTACGCTTATTATAACAAAGATAATTTCGATTTCATCTATTTTGGCCGCAGCGTCATTCCCATTTTCTACTTTTATATTTTTCTATTATGATTATTGCAACAGGATATCCGCCTATGGCCCATATTCAATGTTGTATGTATGGATAACGACTGCCATAGCGCTTCTTTTTTCAGTTATCCTGATCTGGAGGCATAAGGCGAATATTAAGCGCCTGAGAAATGGCACAGAGAAAAGGATAACGGTTAAGCATAAAGACGCGTGAGCTTTTCATTGCTTAAATTTAGTGGTGCTATAAAAATAGGGCAAAGTGCAATTGCACTTTGCCCTAATCTGCATATTCCATCAGACAGCACGCTTTACCTTACCTGAACGAAGGCAGCGGGTGCAGGCGTAAATCTTCTTTGGGGAACCGTTAACGATTGCTTTTACACGCCTTACGTTTGCTTTCCAAGTCCTACTCGAACGCCTGTGAGAGTGGGAAACCTGTTTGCTGAAAGCAACTTCTTTGCCGCATATTGCGCATTTTGCCATTTTATCTGCACCTCCTTTAAAAGGCTTCTTTTACAAAGTAACATTTACATTTTACCAGATTCAGATGCTAAATGCAAGCTTTTTCTCATGCCTGAATATTAAAGCCAACACGCAAGTTTTAACCAGAAAGCACTTTCTCCAGCCCAACTAATGCCGCACCAACGGCCCCTACAATTTCAGGCTTAGGGCATATATAAAGCTTTGCGCCAAGCTTTTCTTCTACGGCCTTAACAACACCTGCGTTATGTGCAACACCACCGGTCATCATATACTCGGGCTGCGGCTCAACGCGGCTGAGCAGCGAGAATGCCTTGCCGGCAATGGCGTTGTGTATGCCGTGGACGATATCCGCCTTTTCTTTATTCTGCGCAATAAGAGATATCACTTCAGACTCAGCGAAAACAGTACACATGGAACTTATAGCGACGGCTTTTGTGGATTTCATGGAAATAGGGCCGAGCTCTGAAACATCAAGCTCAAGTGTGCGCGCCATTGCTTCAAGAAACCGTCCGGTCCCGGCGGCGCACTTGTCATTCATAACAAAATCGGCTATTTCGCCTTTGCCATTGAGCCGTATTGCCTTGGAATCCTGCCCGCCGATGTCGAGAATAGTGTGCACATTAGGGTTAAAATATTGTGCGCCTTTGCCGTGGCATGAGATTTCGGTGACGTTCCCGTCTGCAAACGGTATGGAAACGCGCCCGTAGCCTGTTGTTACGGTCATGGTTATGTCTTTTTCCGCAAGGCCTGCTTTGGCAGTGACTTTACTGCGTATCTTTTCGGCGGACTCCGAAACTTTTGCACCGGTCGGGATAGTGTCATCGGCTATGATATGCTTTTCCCCGTCAATAATGACTGCATTTGTTGAGGTTGAGCCACTGTCAATGCCAAGAACATAGATTTTATTTTTATTGCTTTTACTGCTTTTGTCGGTGCTTTCGCCCTGATACTTTTTATTAGCGCGAAGCGATTCCAGAAATGCCTCAACACGTGTGCGCAACTGGCCTTCGCACTGAGGCGTTGTATCTGTTTCGACTTTAAGAACTGGGATACCCACTTTACGGCGTATGGCTGCATATTCGAAAGAATAATTGTCGCAGAACTTTACTGTGTGGTAAACAATGCCGTCAGCTTTCTGCGTAAGCTGCTGCCATAGCTTTTTGCGCCTTGAAAGGTCTGTCATGCGCATACACGGCACTTGGCATAAAAGCTGCCCTGCGTAGGACCTGAACAGATGGCTGCTGTTTTCCGGCATATCGGTTGTGTTAAATTTTCGTTCGAGCCCTGTGCATGTTATGTCAGATAAGATATATGCTCCGCTTTTCCGCACCATATCCAAAAACGACCTGCCGCAGCGCGCGCCTGCTATAATGACTGAAGGGTGACCGGAATTGTTGATCCCACGGTTCAAATTTATTTTGCCGTGGCAGACAGGCATCTTTTTCCGGAAAATATCAGCACTGAATTTATTTCCTGAAAATTTTCCATAGGCTTCTGCGAGCTTCTTAATCTGGACTTCAAAGAGGCTGGCAGAAAAATCATTTACAATACGTGGAAAGTCGAGAAGGTAAATAAATTTATCTGGATAGCGGCTGTGCAAAACGTCATACAGCCGCCTTATGGAATCGCAGCATGTAGTAAGAACAATGCCGTCGTAATCTTTCTGTGCGAAATCTTCGAGGACAGCTTTGGCATAAGAGCAGAGATTCGGGTGGAGAGCGGCGTCTGCCAAGTCAAAATCCGTTGCCTCAGGCTCAATGCGCACCATTTCGGCACCCATCGATTCGAGCATTTCTACAGGTGTATATTTGCAGACATAGCCAATCAATCAAGTCGCCTCCTGTCCATTTTCAAGCACTTCGAGGAATGCTTCGAAACGCGTGCGTATCTGCCCATCGTGGTTATTGCGCCTGTCAAGCGCATCGCCGTCCAGTATAAGCATTGGCTTACCGATTTTCCTCATTTTGTCCTTTATAAGCAGCGCACCTCCGCAGGACTGCTTGCAGCCCCAGTGGCAGAACTCAACTACCCCGTCGCAGTTGTATTTTTGGGCATATGCGGCGCACGCATCGGCCTTGCGGCTGAAATCGCCATTGTATATGTTGCATATCATCTTTTTTGCGAGTGCGTGCAGGGGATGCTCTGTGTCGAGCATCTCGGTATAGTCGAGGTTAAAATCGTCACAGACAATAGCGTACTTAGGGTTGTAGTTAAGATATTTACTGAGTGTGGGTTCAGTGTAAGGGGTAAGGTGTATCCACATGAGGCGCTTTTCGCTTTTCGGTGACGGATACGTATCAATTTCCTTATCCAGCATACGAAAAAAATCGAGCACCCACTGTGAACCGATATTAAGGTGTGTAGCAAGTAATAGAAACAAAACAAGCGTCATTGTGTTTGGGTATGCGTGAACCAGACGCTTTTGCAGGGCATTGAAGAAATGCTTTTTTGATTCGTTCTCCCTTTTAAGCGTTTCCTTAAGTGCATCTTCGTCATACTTTTTACCGGACTTTTCTTCCAGCACAGGGATGAACTGCTTAAGCTGGCGCACAACGTAATCTTCCGCTTCGGGCGACCAGTTGTGCGGGATATCTATTACAAAGTACGGCACGCCGCATTGGCTGTTTAGGTAGCGGAAAGTGTTTATATTGCCGTCGCATATCATTGATGTAGTGACGCCGAGTATTGGGTTGGGAAGTATGCCTGTAGACGCCGCACCGATGAAGTTTTTATGGTAGGAGCACAGCGTTGATGCTATGCCCTGGTTTTCGGCGAGGTCGATGAAATAATCTTCCAGGTAGAACCCGGAAAGGTAAGATGCGAGGCATTCCATGGAGACGCACGTCATGCCAAATGTTTGAAGCAGCTCGGCCGGAGCAAAAATATTTGTCCAAATGTATGTTTCAGGATTTTCGAGGGCGTCTGCCACGACTTTGACCGCCATATAATTAAGATACTGGTATGCTTTCGGCATTCCTTTTTCGGGGAAATGTGCACAGCGGAACGATTCAAGATGAAGGCCTGCTTTTATCATATTGCCCGCCAGTTTTGGATTTTTTGGGATTTTCTTTCTTACAATGCCGCCATAAAATTCTGCGGGATTCATTTTTTTCACCACTCTACAGTTCCTATTTGATTTTCTGTAAAATCATACTCCTGCAATTTATTTTAATTATAAAAGCAATCATAGAAATGGTCAAGGAAATAAAAACCGCCTGCCACCTGAAATGTTGGTGGCAGACGGTTTTGTAATGTTTATTCTAAATTTACTTTCAGGTATTTTCTGCTTTCTGCCGCAGGATACCCTTGCTTCCAAAATAAGTTGCAAGGAAATATCCTCCGTAAACAACGGCAAAAATCAGCACAGTGAGAACGGAAGACTGCGTGATGTCGTAGTGGCCGACGTAGGCAATCGCATGGTTTACCACGCTGATCCCTACGATGGAATGGACGATGGCAAGCAGAAGCGGGAGCAGAAAATACAAGCCGATCTGCGTAAACAGCGCGTGGCTCAGCATTTTCTCATCGGTGCCGAGCTTGCGCAGAAGTGAGTAGCGTTCCGCATTGTCCGACGATTCCGAAAGCTGTTGAAGGGCAAGTATTGCGGCACCTGCGATGAGGAACACAAGGCTGACATAAATGGCCACATATGAAGAGGTGATACTGATGCCGGCGCTCTCATCGATAATCTGCTGTTTTGTTACCTGCGAATCATAAGCGGGCGTTGTTTTGCCTTTTGCATCTTTTGAATAGATACTGTCAAGGAGCTTAATGAATGTGCTGTCTGTAACTCCATGTTTATAGTTCATGCAGAGTACCTGCGTCACTACCGGACAGCCTTTTACTGCATCGTCCGGCAGGACGGCATAGTCTGTGCTGCTGTCGCCGACAACAAGTCCCATTGAAATGACCTGCTTTTCAACCGGCTGAAATTTTTTCCAGTTGATGGAAAGGGTCAGCCCGTTCTGAAGAAAACGGTTCATCGGGGCTTCCATTTTAGCAATGGTTCCCACAATGGCGAACTGGTTTCCCTTCAGCACAAGCTCTTTTTTGCCCTGCATCTTGGCAAGGTGGTTGCAGTTGCTGAGAGTTATGGCATTGATATGCGAATTTTTAAAGTCCTTGATAAGCATTTTGTCGTTTTGGTTGATATCTGCAATCTCTTTTTCCGTGAAAGGCAGATTGGCGAATTTTACGCCAAGGGTGTAGTAATTGGTTTCAACATAATCGGAGGCGTATTTGCTGAGGTCGACGCCGTCGCTTTTCAGCTTTTCCGCCATATCGGTGTTTTGCAGACTGCCTGTGTCTTTCGCATAGCGCGAAAGGGAGACGTCATACGGGGTAAGGCCATTTATGTTTTGTGCGATGGCACTGGCAGTCCCGATTCCGGAAGAAAGCGTGCTGATGGTAATGAGAAGCATCAGGCAGATGATGGAAATGGAGACAAACGTCGTATTGATTTTGCTGTTGAACTGGCGCAGGATGAACATATTGAGCCCTTTGTAGTAGACGCGCTTGTTTGACTGCACCGAGCGCAACAGAAATCCGGAAAGGGAGAAGAAAAACAGGAAAGTCCCTGCAATGCCTAAAATTATGGATGATTTAAACTTCCAGTCAAGGCTCATCATTCCGTTTTGAATGATAAGGACGTAGGCAGTCACAAGGCATACGACGGCAGCAATAAACCCGACAACGGAAATCCAGAGCTTCCGGATTTTCAGCGTCTCGTTTTTCTTTCCGGCAGTCAGCAGATCAATCAGCTTCAAACGTGAAACAGAAGCTGCGTTGAAAATCAAGACAATGAGAAACATAATGCCGAAATAGAGCAGTGTTTTGCGGCATGCGCCCGCAGAAAAAACGAACCGGAACGACGTAAGGTTTGTCTGGAACATCTTTGCTGTGAGCACGCTCAGCCCCTGTGAGAGGAAAACGCCGGCCACAAGCCCCGCGGCGAGGGCCAGCAGGGCAATCAGGAACATTTCAAGGTTAAGCAGGCGCGAAATCTTTCCGCGCTCCATGCCGAGCGTCATGTAAAGCCCAAGTTCTTTTTTCCTGCGCTTGATTAAAAAGCGGTTGGCGTAAATAATAAGGAAGCCGAGTATCACAGCAACAAATACAGAAATATATGAAATAATTTTGGTAAGCTGCTGCATCATACTGTATTTTGACTTGTTCAACTGCATCATGGCGGTCTGCGCGTCAAGCGAGTTGAACATATAGAAAAGGCAGACGCCAAATGCTACGGTAAGGAAAAATATAGTATAGTCTTTCATACTTTTTCTGGCGTTTTTCAGAGCAAGTTTATAAAACATTGGCGTTGTCACCTCCAAGAAGTGAGAGGACTTCGATAATCCGGCCAAACAATTGTTTGCGGCTGTCGCTTCCGCGGTCTATTTCATTGAAGATTTTCCCGTCTTTCAGGAAAAGCACACGCTGGCAGTAGCTGGCCGTAAATGAGTCGTGAGTGACCATAAGTATAGTCGCCGAAAGGTTTTTGTTGAGAAATTCGAAACTTTCAAGCAGCATGCGCGCTGATTTGGAGTCAAGCGCACCTGTAGGCTCGTCTGCAAGTATCAGCGACGGGTTTGTAACTATGGCGCGCGCGGCCGCTACACGCTGTTTCTGGCCGCCGGACATTTGATAGGGGTATTTCTCAAGAATATCGTCAATCATCAGCTGATGCGCTACGCCCTTTACTTTATCGTCAATTTCGCCGGCGGGCGTATTGTTGATGGAAAGCGCAAGGGCTATGTTCTCAAAAGCTGTCAACGTGTCGAGAAGGCTGAAATCCTGAAAGATGAACCCGAGCTCATCCCTGCGGAAGCGGGCCAACTTTTTTGAGTTAAGCGACGTTATATCCTGCCCATTGATTAAGATATGGCCTGCCGTTGCCGTGTCAATGGTGGAAATGCAGTTTAGCAGCGTGGTTTTTCCGCTGCCAGAAGCCCCCATGATCGCGATGAATTCGCCTTTGTCAAGGCTGAAGCTTACATCATCCACGGCTTTTGTGACATTGCCTTTGTTGCCGTAATATTTTTCAAGATGTTCCACAGACAGTATTTTCTGCATATGTTTGGTTCCCCTTTCAATGCTTTGCCTTCAGTATAATATCCATTCGGAAGGGCCGCCATCGATTACGCTTACGGTATTCTTACGGTTTCGTAAGGATCGGGCGCTTTACAGGTACATGCTGCTTTGGGGGAACGAAAGGGTAACGGATGTGCCTTTGCCTTCCCGGGAATCGGCAGAAATGCTGAGCCCCATTTTTTCGCAGAGCCTGCGGCACAGATAAAGCCCGAAACCTGTTGATTGCTTGCCAATCCGCCCATTTGTGCCGGTGAAGCCTTTTTCAAAAATATGCCTGAGGTCTTTTCCCGGAATGCCAATGCCATTGTCTGTGACGGTCAAAAGCACTTTATCTTTTTCCTCTTTGCCTGTGAAGCGTATTTTAAGGTGTTTATTTCTGTATTTTACAGAGTTAATCAGAATCTGGCCGATGATGAAATCTGTCCATTTTGTGTCGGTGCAGACGGCCTCATCAAGCCCGTCTGCACTTATTGAGGCATTTGCCCCGATAAGAGTACCGGCATATCTTTTAAGCGCGGAAGCGGCAATCTTTTTCAGGGTTGTCTTACGTATTACATAGTCTTTTTCAACATTGCTGCTGCGACTGTAAAAAAGGGCCTGCTCAACATAGTTCTCAATTTTATCCATATCGTCGCTGAGACTGCTGTTGGCTTTGCTTGGATTATTTTCCAGTGTCAGCTTGCTTGAAGAGATTGGAGTTTTAATTTCATGAACCCATGTCTCTATATATTCGCGGTAATCATTAGAAGTACGCTTGTATTCGGCAATTTCGTCATTCATTGACTTACATGCACCACGCGTGATTTCGCAGAGTATGCGCCCTTCTTCAAACGAAGGGCTGTCGAGCATCTCGGAGATTAGGTATTTTCTGTCAAGATTTTGAAGGCTTTTCAGCGCCGCACGGTAAAAGCTGTTTTTGCGGATATATTCGCATATAAAGGAAACGGCCTGAGCTATTATAAATGCTGATGATATATAAACTCCGGCATATCCTATGCCGGGTATGGAATTAAGCAGCAGAAAAGTGAATGCGGCAACAGCAGCAGTAAGGGCAATGGAAAGTAATTTGTCGCGCAGAAAATTTTTAACGCTCATATCATATACCCCTGCCCACGTTTTGTGATAAGGTAGCTGTGCACACCTATGCTTTCGAGCTTTTTCCGCAGGCGGTTTATGTTGACGGTGAGCGTGTTGTCGTCTACAAATTCATCAGACTGCCAAAGCGCATTCATCATATCATTACGCGTAGTAATGCGCCCGCGGTTGCGCAGGAGTATGCTCAAAATGCGGAGCTCGTTTTTTGTAAGCTCGGCTTTTTCTCCTTCAGCCTCGGCTACGCTCTGTGAGAAATTGACAGTCAGCCCACGGTAAGAAATTTTATCCGGCGCTTTTTCCGGGTAGGTGCGGGCCATCACTGCAGCAATGCGTGCAAGCAGTATCTGCGTGTTATACGGTTTTGTTATAAAATCATCGGCCCCGAGATTCATGCTCATCAGCTCGTCCATATCCGTGCTGCGGCTGGTGACAACTATGATAGGAATTTTGGAGTGCCGCCGCAGTTCGCGGCAGATATAAAAGCCGTCGTAGACCGGCAGGTTGAGGTCAAGCAGGACAAGCTGCGGGTTTTGTTTTAAGATGACATCCGGCATATGGGAAAAATCATCAGATGTATAGCAGCAATAACCGTATTTTTGCAGGAGTTTTGTAAGCTCCGTACGAATTTTGCGGTCATCTTCCACAATAAAGACAGAATCCATAGTCCTCTTCCTTCCAAATCAAAAGCATTATTTGTTTTTTTGCTGCTTTTAATTATAATGGTTAGCGGCACGAGAGGCAATAAAAGCTGGGAAAAAACATAATACCTCAAAATAAGTTCTTGACAAGTCCCCGGTGGATAACTATAATAATATATTGTAAAACAAAGAGGAATACGGCGCACGGCCGCTGTTCTCACCTGTGGGGTTTCGTCCGGCACGGGTCAATACATTTTAGTTGCCTTATGGTCGATTTTTATTGTATTGGCGCGCAGACGAATTTTGCCTGTGCGCTTTCTTCTTCTCAAATTTTTTGCAATATGCTTTGGAGGTGCTTCATTATTAGCATCAGGGAACTTCAGGTGAACAGGCAGATCCATGACAGGCAGGTCCGTGTCATTGGGCCTACCGGAAACCAGCTCGGCATCATGTCATCTGCTCAGGCGTTGCAGAAGGCTACGGAGATAAACCTTGACCTTGTTAAAATTGCTCCGCAGGCAAAACCGCCTGTCTGTAAAATAATCGATTACGGCAAATACCGTTTCGAGCAGGCAAAACGTGAAAAAGAAGCAAGAAAAAATCAGCATATCGTTGAAATCAAAGAGATTCGTTTGTCTTTGAACATTGATACACATGACTTCAACACAAAAGCCGGCCACGCACAGCGCTTTTTAAAAGAAGGAAACAAAGTAAAAGTCTCCATTCGTTTTCGCGGGCGTGAGATGGGCCACCCTGAGCAGGGTCATGCGATAATGAAGCGTTTTGCTGAGATACTGGCAGACTGCGCAAATGTTGAGAAACCTTCTAAAATGGAAGGCCGCAACATGCTGATGTTCCTTGCACCCAAACCGGTTAAGTAAGATTCAATAAGGAGGGGCAGCTATGCCTAAGATCAAAACACATACTGGTGCGAAAAAGCGTTTTAAGCTGTCAAAGTCCGGTAAAGTTATCCGTGCACATGCCAACAAAACTCACAGGCTTAACAGAAAAACAACTAAACGCACAAGAAATCTGCGCAAGACCACAACTGCCGATAAAACGAATGTGGCACAGATTAAGAGGCTGATTCCTTACAAATAAGCAGACTGACTTTTTGTTTAAGCCAGTCATTTTGGAGGTAAATTAAATGGCACGTGTTAAAGGCGCACTGATGACGCGCAAGAGGAGAAAAAAGACTTTAAAGCTTGCCAAAGGATATTTTGGCTCTAAGAGCAGACATTTCAAGATGGCTAAACAGGCCGTTATGAAATCCGGCAATTACGCGTTTTCAGGCCGTAAAGCAAGGAAACGTGATTTTCGCCGCCTGTGGATTACCCGCATTTCTGCTGCATGCCGTGCAAACGGCGTAAGTTATTCCACATTTATGAACGGCCTGAAAAAAGCCGGAGTGACACTGAACAGAAAGATGCTTTCAGAGATTGCCATTGCGGATGAAAACGCATTCAAGGCACTTGTTGAGAAAGCAAAGGCAGCGCTTTAAAAAGCGAAATGTGCGTCCGGGTATGCACCGGGCGCATATTTTTATTATTTAGCTGGAGTATTTAAAAATTATGCCTGTAGAAATTACAAGCCGCAAAAACGAAATAGTAAAAGAATATCTTCGCCTTGCCGGTTCGCCGGCGTACCGGTGTGAAAAACACCGTTTTTCAGCGGAAGGGGCACGTTTATGCGCAGATGCCGCGTTGAGCGGTATAACTGTTGCCGCCTTGATGTA
This sequence comes from Ruminococcaceae bacterium UBA5295, assembly GCA_002411365.1. GTDB lineage: Bacteria > Bacillota > Clostridia > Oscillospirales > Acutalibacteraceae > Thermocaproicibacter. The sequence continues at coordinate 123,629 of DHSD01000030.1, read as the reverse complement.
TACTGATTCTGCAAGCCAGAAATATGGGCCTTATCTTGAAAAGATCCGCACCGCTTCGGAAAATGAATACATTATTTCTCCGGCAGTCGCACAGTACATTTCAGATACAAAACATCCGCAGGGGATTTTCTGCGTGTGTATATCACCTGAGATGGGCAGCGGCTTTTTTGAAAAGACAAAGGGCCGCCATTTGGCTGTGCTTGAAAATATACAAGATCCCGCAAATCTGGGCGCTGTGCTGCGCACTGCGGAAGCGCTCGGTGTTGGCGGCGTAATCTTGGCTGGCAAGTGCTGTGATCCGATGTCACCAAAAGTGCTGCGGACAAGCATGGGTGCTTTGTTTCGCTTGCCGCTTTTGCACAGCAGCGGCGCTTCAGAAATTATAGCAGAACTGAATGCTCTTGGATATGCAACTTTTGCTGCTGTTCCGGATAATTCGGTTCCTCTTGTGACTTCGGTCTGTTTTAATAAACCTTCGGCAGCCGTAATAGGCAATGAGGGGAACGGCCTTACGGAAGAAGCAAAACACGCCTGCACTGCCAGCATAACAATTCCAATGAAAGGCAGGGCGGAGTCGTTAAATGCGGCTGCTTCGGCCGCTATTTTAATGTGGGAAATGATGCGTGATTGTTTAGGAGACAGTGACAGGTAATGAAATACGATTTGCGTGTTTACTGGCTTTGGCTGCAGCATGCGCTTGGTGCCGGAAGCTCTAAGGCAGGCCGCATACTCTCGTCATACCCGACAGTATATGATTTTTACCGTGCGGGCCGTCAATCATGGCTTTTGGAAGGGTACTTCACGCAGAAAGAATTGCGTAATATGGAAGCATGGACAGCCGAACAGGCAGCCGCACTGTTAGAATACAGTGAAAAGATGGGGCAGAGGGTAATAACGCCCGACGACAGCGAATATCCGGAGCTTTTAAAGCAGATTCCAAATCCGCCGTGTGTCCTTTATGTAAAAGGCCACATACCGGATATCTCATGCCGCCTGTCAATCGCCATAGTCGGCACACGGAAGGCAACTGCCACAGGTCGCACCGCGGCGCGGAGTATAGCTTATGAGCTTGCAAAAAGTGGAGCTGTAGTGGTAAGCGGCGGTGCACTGGGAATAGATACTGCCGCACATAAAGGCGCATTACAGGCAGGCGGCAAAACCGTGTGTGTGCTTGGCTGCGGCATTGATGCCAATTACCTTATGGTAAATGCTTCCCTACGCGATGTGATTGCCAAAAACGGCGCGCTTGTTTCCGAATATCCGCCGGATACGCAGCCGATGGGCTCAAATTTTCCAATCCGTAACAGAATTATTTCAGGGCTTGCTGTTGGCACGCTTGTTGTAGAAGCGGCTTCACGCAGCGGATCACTGATTACGGCGGACTGTGCACTCGACCAGGGCAGGGATGTTTTTGCCATTCCGGCAGATATTTACAGCCCTGTTTCTAAAGGCGTAAACAGCCTGATAAAGTGCGGCGCAAAGCCTGTAAGCAGCGCCGGCGAGATTTTGGAAGAGTATTCCGAATGCTTTTCGGGTAAAATTTTGCTTGACGGCGTTGAAACGAATGCTATTATAAAAGATAAAGATATTCCGAAAAAGCCGCATGAAGAAAACCATACGCATAAACCGGAAAATCTTTCTGACGATGCGGAGCGTGTTTATTCCGTACTGTCAAGGGAACCTGCCCATATTTCTAATATCGGGGCTGAAACCGGCTTGCCGGTTCAGCGCCTGCTTGCAGCGCTTACGGAGCTTGAGCTGGCCGGTGCTGTCCGCTCATATTCAGGCAGGCGCTACAGCCTTTGCTGAAATGATGGCAACTTAATAATTCCAAATAATCTGTGTGCCGTTTCGGCGGTTTTCGCAAAAAATTACTGTGAGGTGGTTACATGTCGAAGCTGGTTATTGTTGAATCACCTGCCAAGGCAAAAACAATTCAAAAATTTCTGGGTTCCGGCTATAATGTTGTTGCATCCATGGGCCATGTGCGCGACCTTCCTGAAAACAGGCTCAGTGTAGATGTTAAAAATAATTTTAAGCCAAAATATGAAGTTATAAAAGGAAAGGAGAAACTCGTTCAGCAGCTGCAGAGCAAGGCGGAAAAGAGCGACGGTGTCCTTTTGGCAACGGACCCTGACCGTGAAGGCGAGGCAATCTCATGGCATTTGGCGTACCTTTTGGGCCTTAACACGGAAGACAAAAACAGGGTAACGTTTAATGAAATAACAAAAACAGGCATTTCTGCAGGAATGGCAAATCCGCGCAACATTGACTTAAACCTTGTGAATGCACAGCAGGCGCGCCGTATTTTAGACCGCCTTGTTGGCTATAAGCTCAGCCCGTTTCTATCGCAGAAGATACGCCATGGCCTTTCGGCAGGGCGTGTGCAGTCCGTTGCCGTCCGCCTTATTGTAGACCGCGAGGAAAAAATTTGCGCTTTTACTCCGGAAGAGTACTGGAGCATTGAGGCTAAACTTTCACCGAAAGGCTCGCGCCATACTTTTGTGGCGTCTTTATACGGCGATGAAAACGGAAAAATAAAGATTGAAAACAAAGAGCAGTCTGACCATATTCTCGAAGATCTTAAAAGTGCCGAATTCAGCGTCACAAATGTCAGAAAGGGCAAACGTAAGAAGTCGCCTGTTCCGCCGTTTTCGACTTCAACCATGCAGCAGGAGGCGTCTCGCCGCCTCGGTTTCACAGCACGCCGCACAATGAAAGCTGCGCAGGAGCTTTATGAAGGTATCGAAGTGGAGGATATGGGAGCCATAGGCCTTATAACGTATATGCGTACAGACTCGCTGCGCATTTCGGAAGAGGCTATTAAAAGCGCCGCTGACTATATAAATGAGCGCTGGGGCAAAGATTATCTTCCGGAAACTCCGCGCCATTACAAGTCACGCGCAAATGCACAGGACGGCCATGAAGCCATAAGGCCTACTGTGCCAAGCCTTTCGCCGGATAAGGTGAAGTTAAGCCTTACATCAGACCAGTATAAGCTTTATAAACTTGTCTGGGATCGCTTTATTGCAAGCCAGATGGCGAACTGCCTCCAAGACACACTTCAGGTGACAATTCAGGCGAATAATTACACTTTTAAAGCATCAGGCTATATTGTGGCTTTCGACGGCTTTACTGTCCTTTATGAAGAAGCAAAAGATGATGAGGAAAAGGCAAAATCTTCACTACCGGAGTTTAAAAAAGGTATGATGCTGAACCTTAAGGATATAGCAGGCAGCCAGCATTTTACTCAGCCGCCTCCGCGCTACACAGAAGCATCACTTATCAAGGCGCTTGAGGAAAACGGCATAGGGCGCCCATCGACTTACGCCGTGACTATTTCCACCATACTTGCAAGGGAATATGTTGTGCGTGACGGAAAGGCGCTTAAACCTACTGAGCTCGGCGAGACAGTTACCAAACTGCTTAAAGAGCGGTTCCCTAAAATTGTAAACGTCAAGTTTACCGCGCAGGTGGAAAGCGACCTCGACGGGGTGCAGAAAGGGCAAACAGATTGGGTAAAAGAGCTTAGTGATTTTTACGGAGATTTCAGCGAAACGCTGAAAGAAGCAAAGGAAGCTATGAAGGGCGTAAAGATCCAGTTAAAAGAAGATGTGACTGATGTTATCTGCGAAAAGTGCGGACGCCACATGGTCATAAAGACTGGCCGCTACGGAAAGTTCCTCGCCTGCCCGGGTTACCCTGAGTGCAAGAACGTAAAGAAATATGTTGAGACAAATGGCGCCGAATGTCCTAAATGCGGCGGCAAGGTTGTTATACGCCACACTAAAAAGGGCAGAATTTTTTATGGTTGTTCCAATTACCCGAAATGCAACTTTATGTCATGGGATGAGCCGACAAAAGAAAAATGCCCCAAATGTGGAAAAACGCTGATGAAAAAGAAAGGCAAGAATCCGAAATATTACTGCATAACGCCGGGCTGCGGCTATGAAAGGACGGATGACGGAGACGAATGAGCATCACGGTAATTGGTGCCGGCCTTGCCGGCTGTGAAGCCGCATGGCAGATTGCCTCATGCGGGGTTGAAGTAGAGTTGTATGAAATGAAGCCGGTACGCTTTTCGCCGGCGCACAGCAGTGAAAATTTTGCAGAGCTTGTATGCTCAAATTCCCTGAAAGCTGAGCGCGTGGAAAGCGCTGCAGGCCTTTTAAAGGAAGAAATGCGGCGCCTTGGCTCGCTGCTTGTTCCATGTGCTCTTCAGTGCCGTGTGCCGGCAGGCGGCGCGCTTGCCGTTGACCGCAAAGCTTTTTCTGAACTTGTCACGCAAAAAATATACTCGCAGCCTTTAATACATGTCAGCCGCAAAGAAATTACAGATATCCCGAAGGACGGCATTGTTGTTATCGCTACAGGCCCTCTGACTTCCGATGCCCTAGCATCACGCATCTTTTCACTGTGCGGGGGCAGCCTCAGCTTTTACGATGCAGCCGCGCCGATAGTCACAGCCGAAAGCCTTGATATGGAACGCGTATTTTCAGCGTCGCGCTATAATTATGGCGAAGACGGCGCTTACCTCAACTGTCCGATGAACAAAGAAGAGTATGAGTCTTTTTACAATGAACTTGTCAACGCCGAGCGTGCCCCTTTGCACGGGTTTGACAAGGCAGACCCAAAAGTTTACGAAGGCTGTATGCCTGTGGAAGTGATGGCCGGGCGCGGGCAAGACACACTGCGTTTTGGCCCGATGAAGCCTGTGGGCCTGCGTGACCCGCGCACGGGTCACCGCCCATGGGCGGTGCTTCAGCTTAGGCGTGAAGATGTTCGCGGAACAATGTACAACCTTGTAGGATTTCAGACAAATCTTAAATTTGGAGAGCAGAAACGCGTTTTTGGCATGATACCGGGCCTTGAGCATGCCGAATTCGTTCGCTATGGAGTGATGCACCGCAACACTTTTCTCGACTCACCGCGCGTGCTGCTGCCTGATTTCAGCCTTAGAAAAGAGCCGCGCATATTTTTTGCAGGTCAGGTAACAGGTGTTGAGGGATATATGGAATCGGCTGCTTCCGGCATAGTTGCTGGGGAAAATGCCGTAAGACGTATGAATGGGGAAAAAACAGCGGTGCTGCCTGAAACAACAATGATTGGCGCACTCAGCCGATATGTAGGAAATGCAAGTGAGGTTACGTTTCAGCCTATGGGGGCGAATTTTGGCATTCTGCCGCCGATAGAGCCGCACATAAAATGCAAAAAGGACAGGTATGCTTCATTAGCTGAAAGGGCGCTTAACAACCTTGCCGGATTCTGTAAGGCAGAGAATTTATAATTTTGTTCCGCAGAAAAAGGAGATATTGTTTATGAAAATAATTGTTGATGCTTTCGGTGGGGACAATGCACCGCTTGAAATTATAAAAGGCTGTGCGGCTGCTGTTCAGGGGCTTGATATCGATGTGATGCTGACTGGCCCCGAAAACAGAATCCGCCGTGCAGCATCGGAAAACAATATTTCGCTTGAGCGGATGGAAATTGTCGATACCCCAAGCGTCATAACAATGGAAGACAGCCCAGGGTCGGTTGTGAAAGAAAAGAACGACAGCTCAATGGCTGAAGGCCTAAGGAGGCTAAGTGCCGGTGAAGGCGATGCTTTTGTTTCAGGCGGAAACAGCGGAGCCCTTGTTGTAGGTGCCTCGCTTATTGTTAAGCGCATAAAAGGCATTAAGCGCGTTGCGTTTGCGCCTGTGCTGCCGAACGATAAGGGCTCGTTCATGCTTATTGACTGCGGGGCAAATGTAAGTTGCACAGCGGAAATGCTGCAGCAGTTTGGAATTATGGGCTCGGTATACATGGAAAAGGTAATGGGAGTTAACAACCCGCGCGTTTCACTTGCCAATATTGGCACTGAGGACCAGAAGGGCGGTTTGCTCCAGCATAAGGCGTTCAGGCTTCTCAAGCAGTCAAGCATAAATTTCATCGGGAATATCGAAGCCCGCAGCATACCGCTGGATGCTGGGGATGTTGTTGTAACCGACGGCTTTACAGGAAATGTGATACTCAAGATGTATGAGGGCGTTGCAATCATGCTTCTTGGCAAAATGAAATCCATATTTACAAAAAATGCGAAAAACAAGTTTGCGGCTGCGCTTGTCCTTAACGATATAAAAAATCTTAAGCATGATTTTGACTACAATGAATACGGCGGTGCGCCTCTTATGGGATGCCTTAAACCTGTTTTCAAGATGCATGGCAGCGCAAAGTCGAAAACTGTCTGTAATGCTATCCGCCTAACGAAGGCGTATGTTGAGGGTAATGTTACAGAAGAAATCGTGTCTTCTTTGGCAAAATACGGTGAAATCAATGAAGCAAAGGCAGATGAGACATTTTGACTTCTGAACAGTTGCCGCTTAACGGACTTGAAGATAAACTTCAGTACCATTTCAAGAACAAGCGGTATTTAAAAACGGCGCTGACACACTCTTCCTATGCGAATGAATGCCATTTGCCGTGCGGCAGCTATGAACGGCTGGAGTTTCTCGGCGATTCAATTCTCGGGCTTGTTGTGGCAGACTACCTTTACCGCCATTACCCTAAACTCCCTGAAGGCGACCTTACCAAAAAGCGTGCTGCCCTTGTATGTGAAAAGGCCTGCTGTGGCTTTTCGCGCCAGCTTGGCATAGGAGACTACATGCTTTTAAGCCGCGGGGAGCAGCGTTCGGGAGGAAAAACGCGCTCCTCAATCCTTGCCGATATGTTTGAGTCTATTACGGCTGCTATTTACCTTGACGGAGGCATGGGAAAAGCGCGGAAATTTGTCCTGCGGTTTGTAGTGCCGCTTTTGAAAGAGCCAAAACCTAAAACTTTTAAAGATTATAAAACCGCCCTTCAGGAAATCGTTCAGAAAAATCCGGAAGATCGTCTGGAGTATGTCCTGACGGGCGAGAGCGGGCCTGACCATGACAAACATTTTACTGTTGAGGTGTGCCTTGACGGCAATGTTGTGGGTAAAGGCGGCGGGCGCAGCAAAAAAGAAGCTGAGCAGCAGGCAGCACGCGAAGCATTGGGGTTGATGGGCTATTGAGACATGCTAATGTGGCACTTTTTGTGCCTAACAACGGCTGCCCGCACGCGTGCAGCTTCTGCAACCAGCACACTATCACGGGCGTTGAAAAGCAGCCTGAGGCGGCAGATGTGCGTGCCGCTGCCGAAACGGCCTTGAAAAGCCTCGGTGAAAAATCAAAAGATGCCGAGATAGCATTTTTCGGCGGCAGTTTTACCGCCATTAAGCGAAGCTATATGATTTCGCTTCTGGAAGCTGCATGGCCTTATGTAAAAGACGGGCGTTTTGCGGGAATACGCATTTCCACTCGGCCCGATTATATTGATGATGAGATTCTGTCCATACTTAAACATTATGGCGTGACGACAATTGAGCTCGGTGCCCAGAGCATGGATGACCGTGTACTTGCCCTTAATGGGCGCGGCCATACTGCGGAGCAGGTGGAGAAAGCGTCGGGGCTCATACGCGCGGCTGGCTTTTCGATTGGCCTGCAGATGATGACCGGCCTTATGGGTGATACAGATGACGGCGCAAGGGCTACGGCTGAAAAGCTCGCGGATCTGTCGCCGGACTGTGTGCGCATTTATCCTACTATTGCCCTGCGCGGCACTGTGCTTGGCGAAGCCTGCGAGAGGGGAGAGTACCGGCCGCAAACTTTAGAGGAAGCTGTGGAGCTCTGCGCAGAACTGCTTGGCTTTTTCGAAAGCCGCGGCATTCCGGTTATACGCCTTGGGCTGCACGCGTCACCTGAACTTGAGCAGAACAGAGTCGGCGGCCCATGGCATCCGGCTTTCCGTGAGCTCTGCGAGAGTCGCCGCCTGCTGCGTAAAATGGAGCTGAAACTGAAAAAAGAAAAGGTTCCGTCTGGCCGCGTGAAAATACTTGTCAATCCTAAATGCCTTTCTCAGGCAATTGGGCAGAATAAGGAAAATATCTGCAAGCTTGCCGCAGTGGGCTATGATGTGTCTTTTTATCCGGATATTTCTGTTCCGCGTAGCGACATTGCAATATCTGCTGGCTGATTTTATAAAAGGAGGTATGGCATTTGCTGCTTAAATCACTTGTACTGCAGGGCTTTAAGACATTTCCGGACAAAACAAAACTCAATTTCCATGATGGAATTACAGCAGTGGTTGGTCCTAATGGAAGTGGGAAAAGCAACATAAGCGATGCCATACTCTGGGTGCTCGGCGAGCAGGCGGTGCGCGCACTTCGCTGTACAAAGATGGAAGATGTTATTTTTAACGGTACTCCTGGCCGCAGACCGCTCGGTTTTGCGGAAGTTACCCTTAACATAGATAACAGCAGCCGTAAGCTTCCTTATGATGACGACAGTGTTTCTGTTACAAGGCGTTATTACCGGTCAGGCGAAAGCGAGTACCTGATAAACAATACTCAGGTAAGACTGAAAGATATAAACGAGCTTTTCATGGATACCGGCCTTGGGCGCGACGGCTATTCTATTATTGGGCAGGGCAAAATAGACAGCATTGTTTCCGCACGCAGTGAAGACAGGCGCGAGATTTTCGAGGAAGCCGCCGGAATTTCACGTTTCCGCTACCGCAAAGAAGATGCCGAGCATAAACTGGCTCAAGCGCAGGATAATCTTCTTCGCCTGCACGATATACTTTCCGAACTTGAAAGCCGTATAGGGCCTTTGAAAGTGCAGTCCGAAAAAGCAAAAGAATATCTAAGCCTTGCCGGCAAAAAAAAAGAGCTTGAGATTGGGCTTTGGCTTTTTGACCTTAACAGGTCGGGCCAGATGCTGCACGAGCAGGAAAATAAAATACTCATTGCAAAAAACCAGTATGACGAATCAGGAAAAGCGGTGCAGGAACTTGAAAGCCAGATAGAGAAAACTTTTCAGGAGTCGAACGCATGCGCAGCAGAGGCCGACAAAGTGCGCAGCAAATGCGCTTCCCTTGAAGAAGGGGCCGTCCAGAAAGACGGGGAAGTTTCGGTGCTGCAAAATGATATCCGCCATAATAATGAAAACATAGGGCGCATCAAGGAAGAAGTCAAGCAAAACAGCGCCTCAGGTATAGATGTTCAGCAGGAAATTGCCGAGAAAAAATCAAATCTTAAAGAACGCACAGAGTACATAAAAGAAAAAGATAAGACTTTTAATGCGGGCAGCGTTGAGCTTGAGAAATTGAAAAGCGGCGTAGATGAAACTGCCGGAAAAATTGATGCTTATTCTCAGAAAATTGCCGAGCTTACGGCTAAGGCAACAGATGCAAAAGTTGCGGAAGTGACGGCGGCTTCAACAATTTCAGAGATTGAGCTGCGCCTTTCTTCCGTTCGCCAAAGTCTTGCTGAGAAAGCAAAGAAAAAAGAAGAGACGGGAAAATATGCTGAGTCTTACCGTCAGAAACTCTGCGCTGCAGATGAAAAAATAAAGTCCCTTGCAAATAGCGTCAACGGGTATAAAATGCGGCTTGATGCCCGTATCCGCCGCAGGGAAGAAGCAAAGCGAAAAAGCGATACTGCAAACCTTGACCTGCAGTCCCAGCTGCGGCGGGTAAAACTGCTGGAAGATCTGGAGCAAAACATGGAGGGCTTTTTAGGCAGCGTTAAATCTGTTATGAAAGCCTCAGAGCATGGTGAGCTTTCAGGAATCCGTGGGCCTGTTTCACGCCTGATCCGCGTGCCGGAGCAGTACGCTGTAGCAATGGAAACGGCGCTTGGCGCCTCAATGCAGAATATTGTCGTCGAGACAGAGCAGGGCGCAAAGAGCGCCATAGCCTTTCTGAAACGCACAAACGGTGGTCGTGCTACTTTCCTTCCTGTTTCATCAATACGTGGAAGATGCCTACGTGAATCAGGCTTTGATTCATGCCGTGGGTATGTCGGCATAGCTTCTGAACTGTGCACGTACGATGAAGAATACAGTGGCATAGTCAGCTTTTTGCTTGGGCGCATAGTGATAGCCGAAGATCTTGACAGTGCTTCATATATTGCGCGCCTTTATGGATACAGATTCCGCGTAGTAACTATGGACGGCCAGGTTGTCAATGTCGGCGGCTCTTTCACCGGCGGTTCAAAAGGCAGAAACTCTGGCCTTATTAGCCGTGCTGCTGAAATTGAGAAGATTAAAGAACAGGCTGAAAAGCTGCGCATCGGTGCAAAAGCGGCAGCCGAAGCATCGAAAAAAGCCGCTGATGAGGTATCTGCATCGGAAGCCGACTTTTCAGGTTCAAGAGGGGAACTTTCCTCTGCGCAGGAAGAACGAGTCCGCCTTGATGCCGAATGTCGCCGGAGCGAATCCGAGCTGAAGTCTGCTGCGCGCGATATTGAAGCGCTTGAGAAAGAAGCTGAGAAAGCCGAAGCGCGCCTGAAAGTCCAGCGCGCGGAGAGGGAGAAGGCAAAAGCTCAGTCGGAGAGTTTCCAGCGTGAAGCGGAAAAGCAGAAAGCGGAACTTGCAGCGGCAAGCGGTGACCGCGAAGGCCTTAGCCGCAAATGTGACGAGATAGCAGAAAAGATACGTAAAATAGAACTTGACAGGCTCGCTGCCCGTAAAGATATCCAGTCGTTTGAAAATTCTATCCGCGAAGCCGAGGAGCGCGGGCGCAGCCATCAAGAAAAAATCACCGCGCTGCAGGAAGAAATCCGCACTTTAAACGTATCTACGGAAAATTTGCAGGAAAAAATAAAAGCGCTTGCTGAAGAAGCAAAATCGATGCGCGATGAGGCAAAGAAATCCTCTGGCACTGTTGAGGAGATGAACCAGCACCGCATGGAGCTCGAAAAGCAGTCGGTTCAGCTAAGGGCTAATGAACGGGAAAAGTCTGACGAGAAAGAAAAAGTGAACCATGACCTTGCACTGCTTGAGGAGCGGAAAGCAAGCCTGCAGAAGTCTTATGACAGCATTATTTCTCAGCTTTGGAAGGAATATGAGCTCACGCGGCGCGAAGCCGAAGAGCAGTTCAGCATGAAGATTGGAGACAGGGCAAAAGCCGAAAAGCAACTGGAAACTGTAAAGAACCAAATAAAAGGTCTCGGCTCGGTGAATGTAGGTGCGGTTGACGAATACAAAGAAGTGAGCGGGCGCTATGAGTTCCTGAAAAAGCAGGTTTCTGATGTGGAGAAGTCACGAGACGAGCTGAACAAATTGATTGGTAACCTGACGCGCCAGATGAAAGAGCTGTTTACGGAACGCTTCCAGCAGATAAATAAAAACTTCGGTGAAACGTTCAGAGATCTTTTTGGCGGCGGGAAGGGCAGTCTCTCGTTAACGGATCCGGGCGATGTGCTTAATTCCGGAATTGAGATTTCGGTTCAGCCGCCGGGAAAAATCGTTTCTCATCTTGAGGCGCTTTCCGGTGGTGAAAAGGCGCTTGTAGCCATTGCAATTTATTTTGCAATAATGAAAGTCAACCCGCCTCCGTTCTGCGTCCTCGACGAAATCGAGGCGGCTCTTGATGATGTTAATGTGGCACGGTTCGCAGCGTATCTGAGAAGAATGACGGAACATACACAGTTTATATTGATTACGCACCGGCGCGGCAGCATGGAGGGGGCAGATGTCCTTTATGGCGTGACGATGCAGGACGAAGGTGTTTCAAAACTGCTTGAAATGCCTGTTGCGCAGATGGAAGCAAAATTAGGTATAAAAGCGTGAATCCGAAAGGAGAAAAACCGCATGGGACTGTTTGCAAAAATAAAGGCCGGCCTGAAAAAAACACGGGAGAGCATGAGCGCGTCGGTTACATCGATGCTGCATTCCTTTACAAAAATCGACGAAGAACTTTTCGAGGAGCTCGAAGAGCTGCTCGTCATGGGCGACGTGGGAGTGGCAACGTCGGAGCATATATGCTCTGAACTCCGGAAACAGGTTAAGGAACAAGGCATAAAAGATCCGGCAAAAATTGAAGATATGCTGAAAAAAATCATAGCTGATATGCTGCGCGGCGGCGAAGGACTTAACCTTAGCACTAAGCCTTCGGTAATACTCGTAATCGGAGTGAACGGCGTAGGGAAAACGACAACGATAGGGAAAATTGCAGCAATGCTCACAGGGCAGGGCAAAAAAGTGATTCTCGGCGCAGCGGATACTTTCCGCGCTGCGGCGGTGGAGCAGCTCGGCATCTGGGCAGAGCGCGCAGGCGCAGAAATGGTAAGCCAGCCTCAGGGGAGCGACCCCGCTTCGGTTGTGTTTGATTCGATTGCGGCGGCAAAAGCAAGAGGCGCCGACGTTGTAATCTGCGACACAGCCGGAAGGCTGCACAACAAGAAAAACCTTATGCAGGAGCTTGCAAAGATGAACCGTGTAATTGAGCGCGAAGCGCCGGACTGCGCGCGTGAAGTCCTTCTGGTGCTTGATGCGACAACGGGTCAGAATGCCGTAAACCAGGCACGTGAATTTAAAAATGTTGCCGACGTTACAGGTATTGTGCTCACAAAGCTTGACGGTACACCGCGCGGCGGTGTTATACTCGCTGTGCGCGAAGAACTTGGAATTCCTGTAAAATTTATTGGCGTGGGCGAACAGGTGGACGACCTGCAGCCGTTTAATGCCGATGAGTTTTCCGAAGCGCTTTTTGCAAAGCAGGAGTGAAGCATGGAATTGATAATCGCAACGCACAATAAGAACAAAGTTTGTGAGTTTCAGCGTATCCTTGCACCGCTTGATGTAAAAGTTTCTGCGGCAAAACTTCCGGAAGTTGATGAAACAGGGAAAACGTTTGCCGAAAATGCGTACATCAAAGCCGCATCCGCGTGCAGGGCAACGGGCATGGCGGCTGTTGCGGATGATTCCGGCCTTTCGGTTGATGCCCTCGGTGGTGCGCCTGGTGTTTACTCAGCGCGTTATGCCGGTGATGGCGCTACAGATGAAGACCGCATAAATAAGCTTCTGCAAAACCTTAAAAATGTGCCGGTAAATTCGCGTACGGCAAAATTTGTATGCTCAATATGCTGCGCTTTTCCGAACGGGGATAAAATAACGGCACAGGGGGAATGCAAGGGAAAAATTGCATTCGAGCCGCGCGGAAATGACGGATTTGGCTATGACCCGGTTTTCCTCGTTGGTGACAGTACATTCGCAGAAATTTCAGGGGAAGAAAAAGATAAAATCAGCCACCGCGGAAAAGCACTCAGAATTTTTGCTGAAAAACTAAAAAAATACAAAGGAGCAATTTATGCTGAACAGTAAACAACGCGCTTACCTGCGCTCTCTTTCAAACGGGCTTGAAACAATTCTCACAGTGGGGAAAAGTGGCTTAAACCCTGAAATAGTCCGACAGGCAAATGACGCCCTTAAAGCACGTGAGCTTATTAAAGGGCGTGTGCTTGAGACTTCGCCTGTAACGTCATCTGAAGCATCAGAGCGCATTTCTACCGAAACATCGGCCGAGACGGTCCAGGTCATAGGATCAAAGTTCATTTTATACCGTAAAAATGAAAAAAATCCAAAGATTATACTTCCCAAACGGCGAAAAAAGTAATATGATAAAAATAATACTTGAACCACGGTGAAGATATGCAGAAAATAGCAGTGTTTGGCGGCACGTTTAATCCAATCCATAATGGCCATCTTCATATTGCAGGAGAATTTGCAAAGCGCTTAAAAGCTGACAAAGTCATTTTCATACCGGCTAATATACCTCCTCATAAGCAAGCGCCGGACCTTGCGCCTGCTGCCAGACGCCTTAAAATGTGCCGCATGGCAGCAGAAGAAAATCATATCTTTCAGGTAAGCAACATTGAGATACGGCGGGGCGGGGCGAGTTATACGTCTGAAACGCTGGAGCAGCTTAAGCTGATTTACCCCGATGCGGAACTTTTTCTGCTGATGGGGGAAGATATGTTCCTTACTCTTGAGCAGTGGCACGACCCTCAGACCATATTCCGCCTCGCTACTGTGTGTGCTGCCCCGCGCAGCTCTTCTAAGCGCAGCAGGCTTAAAAGTTACGCTTCCCATCTTGCGGAAAAGGGCGTAAGAACCTTTATTGAGGATATTTCGTACCTGCCTGTTTCTTCAACAATTGTGCGTGAAGCTGTAAAAGCCGGAAGAAGCATTTCATCGCTCGTGCCTAAAAAAGTTGAACGTTATATACTTGAAAACCGATTGTATATGGAGTGAATATCATGGATATTGAAGGATATAAAGCAATAATCAAACCATTTTTAAGTAAAAAAAGATATCATCATTCCATCTGCGTTTCACAGGCAGCAAAGCGCCTTGCGCTTAAATATAACGCAGACCCGCAAAAAGCAGAGACGGCAGGGATACTGCATGATATTATGAAAGATCTGCCTCCCGAGCAGCAGCTTGAAAGAATGGAACATTATGGCATTAAACTTACTGATGTTGAGCGCTCGGCGCAAAAACTTTGGCACGCAATGCTCGGTGCAGCTTACATTAAAACCGAACTGCACATAAATGACCAGGAAATCCTTGATGCTGTGCGTTACCACACTACGGGCAGGAAAGACATGACTTTGATGGACAAGATCCTGTTTATTGCTGATTTTATTTCCGAAGACCGTGATTATCCGGGTGTTGAAAACCTGCGCAAGGCGGCAGATATAAGCCTCGAAAAAGCAATGGTGGAAGGATTTTCCTACACAATTGCTGACCTTGCCGGCGAGATGAAGCCTATACATCCGGATACTATAGCCGCTTATAACCAAACGGCGCTTGCATATGGCAAGAGATAAAAATTTCGTAAAGAAGGTTGTTGTTGATGTCACCACTTGAGCTTGCTGAGTCTGCGGTGCAAATTCTTGATTCCAAGAAAGCCGAAAACCTGAAGCTGATTAAAATCAGTGATATTTCAACTCTGGCAGATTATTTTGTAATTGCAACAGGCACAGGGAGCACGCATGTAAAAGCGCTTGCCGATGAAGTTGAGTTTAGGCTTAAGGAAAAAGATGGCACAGTGCCTCTTCATAAAGAAGGCTACGGCTCAAACTCATGGATTCTTCTTGACTACGGCAGTGTTGTTGTGCATGTGTTTACCGAGGCCTCACGGAGCTACTACGACCTCGACAGGCTGTGGCGCGATGGTGAAACGGTTGATGTTTCTGGTTTGCTTAAGCCATGATTTAAAAATCAGCTTTTTCCATATTTAAATATACAGGGGCGAATAAAATGAAATACGATCCGAAAAAGATTGAAAAAAAGTGGCAGACAGAATGGGAAAAATCGGGCGTTTTCCATGCTTCCGACGATTACTCGAAGCCGAAATATTACGCTCTGATTGAATTCCCTTATCCGTCAGGTCAGGGCCTTCATGTTGGTCATCCGCGCTCTTACACGGCAATGGATATTATCGCGCGCAAACGCCGTATGCAGGGGTATAATGTCCTTTATCCGATAGGTTGGGATGCATTTGGGTTGCCGAGTGAGAACTATGCCATAAAAAATCACATTCACCCCGCAATAGTTACCAAAAAGAATATTGCACGCTTTAAAGAGCAGCTTAAATCCCTTGGCCTTTCGTTTGACTGGACGCGTGAAATCAACACTACAGACCCTGAATATTACAAATGGACACAGTGGATTTTTCTACAGCTTTTTAAACACGGCCTTGCATATAAGAAAAAGATGGCCGTTAACTGGTGCACCTCATGCAAATGCGTGCTTGCAAACGAAGAAGTTGTTAACGGTGTCTGCGAGCGCTGCGGAAGCCCTGTAGTGCGCAAGATAAAATCGCAGTGGATGCTGAAAATCACGGATTATGCACAGAAGCTTATCGATGACCTTGACCTTGTGGATTATCCGGAGCGCGTAAAGGCGCAGGAGCGCAATTGGATAGGCCGCTCAACTGGCGCCGAAATTGATTTTACCACAACGGCAGGCGACAAACTTACTGTTTACACAACACGCCCGGATACACTTTTCGGCGTGACATATATGGTGCTTTCACCGGAGCACCCTTATCTCGAGAAGTGGGCCGGCCTTATCCATAATATGGACGAGATTCGCGCTTATCAGGAAAAAGCGGCAAGAAAATCGGACTTTGAGCGCACAGAGCTTGTAAAAGATAAAACAGGCGTGAGGATCGACGGGGTAATGGCTGTAAATCCTGCAAGCGGCAAGAAAATCCCCATCTTTATTTCTGATTATGTCCTTATGTCTTATGGCACGGGAGCTATTATGGCTGTGCCTGCACACGACACGCGTGACTGGGATTTCGCTAAGAAATTCGGTCTGCCGATAATTGAAGTTGTAAAGGGCGGAAATGTTGAGAAGGAAGCGTTTACTGACTGTACAACAGGTGTACTTGTCAATTCCGGCTTCCTTAACGGCTTAACTGTTAATGAAGCAAAAAAGGAAATAGCGTATTATCTTGAAGAAAAGAAAATTGGGCGCAGAAAGGTCAACTACAAACTACGCGACTGGGTATTTTCGCGCCAGCGCTATTGGGGTGAACCAATCCCGATAGTCAAGTGCCCAAAATGCGGATATGTGCCGGTGCCAGAATCCCAATTACCGTTGCGCCTGCCAGAGGTGAAATCATATGAACTGACAAACGATGGCGAATCTCCTCTTGCAAAGATGACAGATTGGGTGAATACAACATGCCCACAATGCGGTGGACCTGCAGAGCGTGAAACTGACACCATGCCGCAGTGGGCAGGTTCTTCGTGGTATTTTCTGCGCTATACGGACCCTCACAATAAGGAGCGTTTTGCAAGCAAGAAAGCGCTTAACTACTGGATGCCTGTTGACTGGTACAATGGCGGCATGGAGCACACGACGCTTCACCTGCTTTACAGCCGTTTCTGGTATAAATTCCTCTATGATATAGGCGAGGTGCCAACGCCTGAACCGTATAAAAAGCGTACAAGTCATGGGATGATACTCGGTGAAAATGGTGAAAAGATGAGCAAATCTCGCGGCAACGTCGTAAATCCTGACGATATTGTGAATGAATGTGGTGCCGACACACTGAGGCTTTATGAAATGTTTATAGGCGATTTTGAAAAAGCCGCACCGTGGAGCACACATGGCATCAAAGGATGCCGCCGCTTTGTTGAGCGCTACTGGAACCTGCAGGATATCCTCTGCGATGGGGAAGAAGTGCGCAGCAAGCTTGAAATTCCGTTTAACAAGGCTATTAAAAAAATCGGTGAGGATGTCGAGAACCTTAAGTTCAACACAGCCATTGCAACACTTATGACGCTTATTAACGACATAACCGCTGTTGGGAACGTAACGCGGGGCGAGCTGCGTATTTTCACCCTTCTGCTTAACCTCTTTGCACCGCATGTATGTGAAGAGGTGTGGTCGGTGCAGAAACTTGGCAAGGGCATGGTATGCCAGCAACCTTGGCCAAAATATGATGAATCCAAATGCGTAGATGCATCTGTGGAGATTGCCATTCAGCTGAATGGCAAAGTCCGTGCGCATATTGTCGTGCCGTCAGATATCTCTAAAGAACAGGTACTGCAGGCCGCAAAAGCAAATGAAAAGATTGCTGCAGGCATAGCAGGGAAAAATATTTTAAAGGAGATTTATGTCCCTGGTAAGCTTGTCAATTTAGTTGTCAGGTAAGTCTTTTTCTGTAAATATAAAATGTACAAAGGCTCTTCAATGGCGAAGGGCCTTTGTACTGAAATAAATGTGCCATGAGATTTTATAGGGCTTCTTTTTTAAATATGTTATAATGAATCCATAAAATTAATCTTTAAACCTGTGGTCGCGGCTTTGCACGCCGGCAGGAAAAGTATTTTAAATTATAGTTTTCCTGTTTCTGCAGGGAAAGGGGAAGAAATGCAACTTGTTTTTTACGGAGCCGATAAAGTGGTTACAGGCAGCTGCCATTGCCTCGAGGCATGCGGTAAAAAAATTTTAGTTGACTGCGGCCTCTATGAAGGTGAAGGTGCTGGCGATGAAGAAAACAGGAAATTACCGTTTTGCCCTTCTCAGATAGATTATGTACTTGTTACGCATGCGCATATTGACCACAGCGGACGCCTGCCGCTGCTTGTGAAAAACGGGTTTGAAGGGAAGATCTATGCTACAGGCGCGACTTGCGACCTGCTTTCAATCATGCTGCGTGACAGCGCGCACATACAGATGATGGATGCTGATGCAGCTAACCGCAAAGGGCGCCGTGCCGGAAAGGAAATAAGGGAACCGCTTTATACAATAGAAGACGCTGAAGCCGTTTCCGGCCATCTTGTGCCGTGCCAATATGGCGAAACAGTTCAGCTGTGCGAAGGTATAAAATTCAGGATGGTGGATGCAGGCCATCTTCTTGGTTCCGCTTCAATTGAAATCTGGATTACTGAAAATGGTGAGACGAAAAAAATAGTCTTTTCTGGCGACATTGGCAACCTTAATCAGCCGATTATACGTGACCCGCAGTATATTTCAGAAGCAGACTATGTTGTGATGGAATCTACATATGGCAACCGTGAACATGACCCGATTGCAAATTATATACCTCAGCTTGCAAAAGTGTTTAACGATACGTTTGCCGCAGGCGGCAACGTAGTTATACCAAGCTTTGCCGTAGGCCGCACACAGGAATTGCTTTATTATATCCGTGAAATGAAGGCAAAGCATATTGTAAAAAGTGTGCCTGATTTTCCGGTATATGTAGACAGCCCTTTGGCGTCTGAGGCAACGAAGGTTTACAGCGGCAACCTCGCAGGGTATGCCGATGATGACACGGTTCGTGTTATGAAAGATGGCTTCAATCCTCTGCTTTTCACTAACCTGCACACATGTGAATCGGTTGAGGAGTCACGCGCACTTAATGATGACATATCGCCAAAAGTGATAATATCGTCGAGTGGCATGTGTGAAGCTGGACGGATTAGGCATCACTTGAAGCATAACCTTTGGCGTCCGGAATGCTCAATCGTATTTGTGGGCTATCAGGCCGAGGGCACGCTTGGGCGCATGCTTATAGATGGTGTGAAAAAAGTCAAGCTGTTTGGTGAAGAAATTGCTGTCGCAGCTAAAATCTATAACTTCAAAGCCCTTTCCGGACATGCAGACAGAACCGGCCTCCTGCGCTGGCTGAATGCATTTCAGCATAAACCGGAATGTGTTTTCCTTGTACATGGCGAGCAGCTTACTGCAGAAGAATTTTCAGAAGAACTTGCGCGGCGCGGATATCATTCATACGTCCCTAATTTTAAGGCAGTGGCAGACCTTACGGCCGACAAGATAATCGACGAAGGCATTGCACCCGAAAAACTTCACCCTGTGCGCGGCGCAGGCAAAGGCACTTCAGCTTTTGGCCGCCTGTTTTCTGCAGGGCAGCGCCTGCTGCGCGTGATCCAGCACAACGAAGGCTGTGCAAACAAAGACATCGCGCGCTTTGCCGACCAGATAATTGCCCTCTGTGATAAATGGGACAGGTAGAACTTTGATGCGGCTTCACTTATATTTTTGCTCAAGCGCAAGAAGGAAACGCTTTGCTTCAAGGCCGGCGCGGTAGCCTGTAAGGCTGCCGCCTGACCCGATGACCCGATGGCAGGGAACAGCTATCAGTATTGGGTTGCACCTGTTCGCCATTCCAACAGCCCTGAAGGCTTTTGGCCGGCCGAGCTGCTCTGCTATCTGCTTGTAACTTTTTGTTTCACCGTAAGGAATGTTGTGCAGCGCTTTCCAAACCGCAAGCTGAAACTCAGTGCCGTGCAACGAAAGCGGCAGCGTAAACGTTTCCCTTTTGCCTGAGAAATACTCAGAGAGCTGCTTTGCCGCTCCACAAAGGAGCTGCGTACTTTTAGACTGTATTTTTGTGCCTGGTGTTTCACTTGACATGCAGATATCGGTAATTCCGATCCCATCTTCTGCAATAGTCAGAGTGCCGATTGGCGATTCTACCGAGAGAAAATTTTTCATTTTTTCGCTCTATCATCCGAATTTTCATGGTAAAGACTTTTGAGCAGCGCTATTTCTTTTGCATAGCCATATATGTCATTAGGTGTTTCAAGATAAAATGGCAGGTCGCGCAGCACTGGGTGGTTTATTATCCTTTCAATGGCGTCAAGGCCTATATAACCCTGCCCGATTTTTTGGTGCCTGTCTTTGTGGCTGCCGAGCGGATTCATGCTGTCATTAAGATGTATTGCTTTCAGCCTTTCTAACCCTATTACACGGTCAAACTCATCTATAACATCATCAAGATGGTTTACAATGTCATATCCGCCATCGGAAATATGGCATGTGTCAAGGCATACGCCAAGAAGCTGCTGTTGCTCTACGCGGTCTATAATAGCACGCAGTTCTTCAAAAGTACGGCCGACTTCGCTGCCCTTTCCAGCCATAGTTTCAAGCAGGACTGTAGTCGACTGCGCTGGCTTCAAAATAGAATTAAGCATTTCTGAGATATAGCGTATTCCGGTTTCGGCACCCTGGCCTACATGGCTGCCGGGGTGGAAATTGTACATGCTGCCTGGGATATGCTCTAAGCGGCTGAGGTCGTCCTCCATTGTATTGTGTGCAAATGTGCGCAGATTTTCTTTGGCTGCACATGCGTTAAGCGTATATGGCGCGTGTGCGAGGATAGGAAACATACCGTGCTCTGCTGCAAACTGCCGGTAAGCGGTAATATCGTCGGCATCAAGTGCCTTTGCACTTCCACCGCGCGGATTGCGTGAAAAGAACTGGAACGTGTTTGCGCCAATATCTACGGCCTGCTTTCCCATGGCTAAATAGCCTTTTGATGCAGACAGATGGCAGCCAATTTTAAACATATTATCCTCCTGAATTTCATGCTTTATTTTTAATATAATACAATATAATTATACCACAAACACTTAGCCGTACAGTATTGAAACATTATATATAATTGCATATAAATAAATTTATGCTAAATATACAAAAAAGAATATAGTTAAAGAGATTACAGACAGCTCACTTGAAAAATGCTGCTTTATTATGGTATAATTAACCGATTGGAATTAAACGCATGGGGAATAATATATTCAACTGGAAGTTATATCTTGCGTTGGAAATTATTTATAATTGTTTTCCAAAAGTCTTTTTCTGCAAAAGGCTTTTTTACTTTTAATATCGCTTTCCCAATAAATTTTCAAATTTACGCAGAATAATTATTTTGCTTGCATACCGTGAAATTAATTGAGGAAGATTATAAATAAGACAATAAATTTGTAATTCGGAGGCACAAGTATGACCGATTTTGAAAATCTGTGTATGAACTGTATGTCTGATATGCAGGGGAAAGCGGTCTGCCCGGTATGCGGGTACCAAAAAGATAAACCACAGAAAAAAGGTGCGCTTCCATACGGCACAGTGCTTCAAAACCGCTATGCGGTTGGATGTGCAAAAAAGACAAATGGTGAAGGAATAACGTATATAGGTTTTGACAAAGCTCTCAATATACCTGTTGGGCTTCATGAATATTTTCCGGCGACTCTCGCAGAACGTGCAGATGACGGCAAAACAGTTAATGTGCTTGGCGGAAATGAACTTGCGTTTAAAGAAAACCTGGATGTTTTTCTCAATTATGCACGTGCGCGCGCACATATGCGTGACCTTTCATCCGTAGTTCTGATTTATGACATTTTTGAAGAAAATAAAGCTGCATACACAGTTTCCGAATGGGAAGACAGCATCACTTTGCGCTATTTTGTAAAAAAAAGTGGGGGAAACCTTGGCTGGAACATGGCGCGGCAACTTTTTATGCCAGTTTTGTCTGACCTTTCTGCTCTTCATGCCAACTCGATAAACCATTTTGGCATTTCACCAGACACACTGCTTATTATGAAAGACGGGAAAATGAAGCTTGGTGGCTTTTCAATACCTGCGGTGCGCCAGATGGACACCGACCTTGCGCCGGACCTTGTGCCGGGGTGCGCTGCAATTGAACAGTATATAATGGGCGACCCTCTTACAGAGGCAACGGATGTATATGGATTTGCCGCATCTTTGTTTTTTGTCCTTACAGGCAAGCTCCCGCCAGAAGCGCCTAAACGGCGCAATGATACAAGGCTGTTGATACCGAATGCGATTCTGCATACTTTGCCGCCGTATGCCATTTCAGCTCTTGCAAACGCTTTGCAGATTGATACGGAAAAACGCACGCAGGCGTTTGAGCTCCTCCGCGGGCAGATTTCAGTAGCCCCTGCCGTTACGGCAGCCATTGAGGCAAGCCAGAAGTTTGATAAAGTCGCTCCGCAACAAAAAAAAGCTTCTGTGCCTGATGAAGGTGCGAAGGCACCGAAGGCTTCTTCAAGCTTTCGGTGGGGGCTGCTATCATGCCTTGCAATGCTTGTCATATTTGCGGTGATTGGTATTGTATGGATGAACCATTCAGGTGAACATTCACAGCTAAGTGCTGCCCAGAACGTTTCTTCTCAGGTTTCTCAGCCAGCTTCAGAACCATCGTCATCTGAAGACTCTGAACCCGACGACGAAAAAATTACGGTCCCTAATCTTATAGGCCAAAAATATTCCGAGATTGCAAGTGCTTCTTCCAACAGTACAGACAGGCAGTACCAAATACTCCTTTCGTCTCCACAGTTCAGCGATACTATCCCGGAAGGCTGCATTCTTTCTCAAGACCCAAAGCCAGGCACTAAAATGCTTAGAAACACAGCAATAGTTGTTGTAGTGAGCCAGGGAGCGGCAGTGCGGACGCTTCCGGATATTAAAGGAAAAACCCTTTCAGAAGCGTCTGCCGCCGTTACATCGGCAGGGTTTGTGCCAACTGCAGCGGAACAACCAAGCAGCACTGTGTCTAAATGGAAAGTGATTGGATACCAGAAAGCTGAAGCGGGCAATCAAATGGCTTATGGAACAAAAGTGACAATTATTGTAAGTTCAGGCTCGGATGACGACGATACGACGTCTTCCGAACAGTAAATGAATGAACAACAGAACAAAATCCCCGCCAGTAGTTGATGGCGGGGATTTTTTACAAATATAATAACACAGTTTCAGTCACTGCTGAACGGCAGGAGTGCAAGATGGCGTGCGCGTTTAATTGCAAGTGTCAGCTGACGCTGGTGGCGTGCGCATGTTCCTGTGACTCTGCGCGGCAGTATTTTCGCCCTTTCAGAAATGAAACGGCGAAGCTTCGCAACATCTTTGTAGTCAATGTTTTCTACTTTATCAACACAGAAACTGCAAACTTTCCTGTGGCCTCTGCGGCCGCCGGAACGGCGTTCCCTTTCGGGCCTTTCGTTTCTATTGTATTCAGCCATGAGAAATCTCTCCTTCCTTTTAAAACTCATTAAAACTCAGAACGGTAAGTCGTCATCGCTAGGAATTTCTTCGAAATCATCAGTATTGCCGTTCGTATAGGCAGGCGCAGACTGTTGTTCTTTAGCAGGCGCTTCATTTGAAGCACTTGATGCACTCTGTTTTGCAGGCGAAGACGAATGTGCAGCATTCACAGATGCATCCGCACTGCGCTTTGGCTCCGCAAAATGGACATTGTCTGCAACAATTTCAAAAGCTTTGCGCTTTATTCCGTTTTTATCAGTATATGTGCGTGTCTGTATAGAGCCCTGCACGGCAGCAAGCTGGCCTTTGCGAAAATATTTACAGACGAACTCCGCTGTGCTGCGCCACGCAACTATATCAATAAAATCTGCCTGACGCTCTGTCCCTGGTTTTACATACGAACGGTCTACGGCAAGTGTAAAACTTGTTACCGAAACGCCGCTTGGTGTCTGCCTGAGTTCAGGGTCAGCAACAAAGCGCCCCATAAGAACAGCAACATTCAGCATTTCACTTACGCTTCCTTTTCTTCTGACTTGCTGGCTTCAGGCTCAGCCTTTTTCGGCTTAGCCGATTCTTCCCTGCAAACGATAAGTGAGCGGAGAACACCGTCTGTAATGTTGTAGACACGGTCGAGCTCACTGACGAATTCAGGAGAACATGTGAAGCTGATGAGTGTGTAATAACCCTCGTCTTCTTTGTCAATTTGGTACGCAAGCCTGCGCTTGCCCCATTCGTCAACATTTTCGACTGTACCGTTTTCGGCAATCAGATCCTTGAATTTCTGGATTGCAGCTTTAATACCGTCTTCACCGAGTTTCATAGAAAGGATAAATACAGTTTCGTAAGGCTTTTTAATCTCTGTTTCTGGCATTTTTTGCACCTCCTTTTGGTCTTAAGGCCCCCAACTGAATTGGGAGCAAGGATGGCAGCCTTTTTCAAGGCAACCTTATTTATTATATCAATAAATCGAAGTTGCGTCAATACAAAAGAAAAAATTACAGTGTCTTGCAGAGTTCTTTCAGGTAAGCGCGGAACTCTTTGCCGATTTCCGGGTGCTGAAGGGCAACTTCTACCTGAGCCTTCATAATACCGAGCTTATTACCCATGTCATATCGCTTGCCGGTGAAGTTTACAGCGACCATTCCGTCACGGCGCGCGAGTGTACGCATTGCATCTGTAAGCTGTATTTCTCCGCCTGCCCCAGGCTCTGTATGGTCAAGTATTGTAAAAATATCAGGAGGAAGGACGCAGCGCCCAAGAATTGAATAAAGTGACATGACTTTATCTGGAGATGGCTTTTCAATCATATCTGTGCATCTGAAGCAGTTGTCATGTAGTGGCTCTACTTTAAGGGAGCTATACTTTGATATGTCTTTTTTCGAAACCTTGTTGACACCGACAACACCGAGCCCGAATTCGTCATATGCGCGTATAAGTTGGGCACATGCCGGATCTTTGCCGATAATGACATCGTCACCGTAAAGCACGGCAAACGGCTCATTGCCTACAAAAGAACGTGCGCAGTTCACGGCATGGCCGAGCCCGCGTGTTTCTTTCTGGCGGACAAAATAAATATTTGCCTTGTGTGCAATACTTATTATTTCATTAAGTATTTTTTGCTTTTCAGGCCCGCCGTTTTTAAGTCTCGCTTCAAGTTCCGGTGCACGGTCGAAATGGTCTTCAATCAACCCTTTGCCGCGGTTTGTGATTATTAAGATATCTGTGATTCCGGAATTGACTGCTTCTTCAACAATATACTGGATAGCCGGTTTGTCGACGATTGGAAGCATTTCCTTAGGCATGGATTTTGTAGCTGGGAGCACTCTGGTTCCAAGGCCGGCTGCCGGTATAACAGCTTTTTTAACTTTCATTTTATACAACTCCTAAAGTGTTGGTATTTTAAATCGGCAAAATACCTATAGCCGATTTTAGGAAACAAAGAAAATAATCATAAAGCACAGCCCAAGTGTAACGCCAAGCGTAGTATTTACTCCGCCGTTCTGTTGCAAGCGTATCGCAAAATCAGTTGGGGAAGAAGTTTCACTCCTTATTTTTCCGACCTGTGAAACTGAATATTTCAGGTACATCCGATTGCCTACAAAGCCGCATATGAGCATGATGGCAAGTGCGGCCACAAAGAAGAAGAACGGAACGGCAACTAACATTTTTTGCTGTGTAGGAAGGGAATAAAGCTGGCGCACAAGTTCAGTTTTCTGCTCGGCTGTCATTGCATAGCTTGTAGAATCTTTTGTAAGACCCGCCACAGCATACAGTTTATCATATAGCGGCAGGACGAAATATTTCATCAGGAACAGATAGCCGATTGTAAGTGCACCCTGAATAACAGTTATGATCGTGCCAACTTTATAGAGCTTACGGTAGAGCATCCAAATGCCCTGAAAGAAAAAAGCGGAAAAATTAAACCGGTTTTTTTTGAAGTGGCTTATGCTTGCAAATACAGGCATATAATACTGCGTATTGCCCTGCACAAACTTCGCAAGGTCGCCGGCAGGAACATCGTTTATCGGCTCATTTGGGTTTACACCTCCGAGGGGGTCGAGCGGGAATGGAAATGGCTGCCCCTGAAAATTGCCATATTCCGGCGGCGTTCCGCCATGCTGAGCAGAACCGTTGCCATGTGTTTGCTGGTTGCCGTTAAAAGGAGTGCCATAAGGAGGTTCGGCGCTGTCGGAAAGCGGCAGTCCGCAATGGGAACAAAAAAGTGCGCTTTTCAAATTCGGCGCACCGCAGCGCGGGCAGCGTTTTATATCAGGCTCAGCTTTTTCTTCTTCCTGAGGCGGCTTCCAGCTAAAGCCGGTTCCATGCTTATCTTCATATATACATTTGCCTGCACTTATATAACATTCTCTGTGGTAAGGTGCACCACACTGCGGGCACACAACAATATCATCATCTGCGGTAAAAGGTTTCCCGCAAATGGGACATTTCAGACCGATATAGTCCATACTTTAGAACCTCCTATTTGCTCTGCTTTATATTGTAACGAAAAAAGCAAAAAACTTCAACGATTTACGATGATTTACGATGTAAGTTTTCATTGAGTTCACAAATTCCGCGCCAGTTTTAGGCTGCTCAAAGGCTGAAAGGGAAATAAACTTTGACTTTGATAGCAAATTATTTTATAATTATAACCTAAGCAAGTAAGTTAAAAAGATTCGACTGAAGGATGGTTATATGCTTCAATTTGAAGAGCTGAAACAGTCGCTGCAAAGCTTTAAGCCTGAACTGAATGACCTTGCGGATACTTTGAACCTGGACGCAATCCGCAAGGAAATTATGGAACTTGACCAGAAGACTACCGTGCCAAACTTTTGGGATGATGCGGAAAAATCACAAAAAATCTTGCAGCGCTCCAGTTCCCTGAAAAATAAAATTGAAAGATACGAAAAGCTAAAAAGCGGCTATGATGATTTGATGGCCCTGATTGAGCTTGCAGATGAAGAAAACGATTTGTCACTTCTGCCTCAGGCACAGCAGGAACTGGATTCATTTGAAAAAGGGCTTGAGTCACAGCGGCTTTCCACACTGCTGACTGGTGAATATGATGCGAAAAATGCAATCCTGACTTTTCATGCCGGCGCAGGCGGAACAGAAGCGCAGGATTGGGCAATGATGCTTTACCGCATGTATTGCAGGTGGGGTGAACGCCATGGCTTTAAGGTGAAAACACTCGATTATTTGGACGGCGAGGAAGCGGGCATAAAAAGCGCAAGTATCCTTATCGAAGGGGAGAACGCCTATGGCTTTCTTAAAAGTGAAAAGGGTGTGCACCGTCTTGTCAGGATATCGCCGTTTGATGCTTCTGGCCGCAGGCATACTTCTTTTGCATCACTTGAAGTAATGCCCGAAATTGACGATACCATAGATATTAAAATAGACCCTGCCGATATTAAAATGGATGTTTTCCGCTCAAGCGGCGCCGGCGGCCAGAAAGTAAATAAAACTTCTTCGGCCGTAAGGCTTACGCACATACCTACAGGTATTGTCGTATCGTGCCAAGTAGAGCGCAGCCAGTATCAGAACCGCGATGTTGCCATGCGCATGTTGAAATCAAAGCTGATGGCTATTAAAGAGCGTGAACATTTGGAGCGCATTGAAGATATTAAAGGCGAGCAGAAAGAAATTGCGTGGGGCTCGCAGATACGCTCATATGTTTTTATGCCTTACACACTTGTAAAAGACCACCGCACAGGCTATGAGTCATCCAATATCGGTGCTGTGATGGATGGAGACCTTGATGGATTTATCAATGCTTACCTGAAACTGCAAAGCCAGAAAGATATGGAAAAGCAAGGTGCCTGAGTGCTTTTATACCGGAGAGCTTAAAAAAGCTTTCCGGTTTTTTTATTTATTCATCCTGCATTCGCTTTTGCTGGCGTATATCACGCCCAACAAAAGCTATCCTTCGGTAACTGCCGATAATGCGGGACGCAAAGCGTTCTGAATAATAAGCTATCATTTCATTTATAGAAAGGTTTGTGCTGATAATCGTAGGCTTTTTGAGCATCAGCCTCGTGTTGACTATGTTGTAGATAGCTGAAGATGAGAATGAAGTCCGAAATTCTGTCCCGAGGTCATCGAGAATTAAAAGGTCGCACTCCCTTGTTGAATCCATAGCACCTGTGCCGGATTCCCGCCCGAAATGTTCATTTTCCAGCTTCGCTGTGAGGCTGCCCATAGAAGCATAAACGACTCCGAAGCCTTTTTTAATAGCTTCGTTTGCAATGGCAAGCGAAAGATGTGTTTTGCCGAGCCCTGTACCGCCTGTCATGATGAGATTAGGAGAATCAAGCCCGAATTTCTGCGCATATGAAACACAATAGCGGAATGTGCTCCGCATTATATCCCGGTCGCATGGCCTGCCTTTGCGCGGTTCTTCCGAATAATACTTTAAAGAAAAGCTTTCAAAAGTAGAAAGTGAAAGCGATGTTAATGCGTTAAGCCTTCGGTAAGACTCGCTGCGCATAAGCTCTTTCATACAGCTGCACATTTTGCCGTCAACATAGCCGGTGTCATGGCAGATTTCGCATTTATAGTGTGGCTCAAGTGTGCCGAGGCCATGTTCTGCAAGCAGATGGGAATACTCCTGCTGCAGCCCGAGGTTTTCTTCTTTCAGCTTTTGCAGCTGGCTGGCCGTGTCGCCGCCTTTGAGCACAGCTTTTGCTGTGCTCACCGCTGTAGATGCGAGCTTATGTTCAATTTCACTGGCACGCGGGCATGATTTATAAAATTCATTTCTGCGGTTTTCAGCATCATCTTCGGCCATTTTACGCCGCTTACTTAGAACCTTTTCAGCCGCATCGTAGATTTCCCGACTGTAAGCCACTTACTTCACCTCTTTGTATCGTATATGCTTGTACGCTCATATTCGTCTATGTCAAAAGTCGGCTTATTTTTCACTGCAGTCTGCTCATTTTTTGGCATGCCGGTTTTCTTTGCGGAATTTCGCTCCGTTTGTTCTTCTGCAGCCTGCTTTGGCGTAGCTATTCCTTCTTTGTGCCAGCGTTCTAAAATCCTGTTCATATAGCCTGTTTGGTATTTGCCGGTACCGTCAACAGTCCGGTCATACGCTTCGCGAATCATTTCGGGGCTGAATTTCCATTCATTTATCCACACAGGGGCATATGTTTCCTCACGCTTAGAAGGGGTTCGGTGAGAAATTCCAATTGCGGATTCTACCGTATGCCATGCCTTTTGGTTTTCTGTAAGTATACGCAGTTTCTCTTCAGCTTTTTCGTGTGTGACTATGCCCTCGTCTGCCCAGTTCATGGCGACTTTTTCTATGTATCGCATATTCCCTTTGCCTATATTGGCAGCGTATTGCATCAGCATGATTATTACATCTGAAGGAAGGCCGTAATTGTCATGGATTAGCAGCAGGGTGGCGGCATCGCCCTCAGATATAAGGCGGCCGAGAACCTCCTGTGCCGACTGCATCAGGCACGAGATTTCCTTTGATTCGGCCATACGCTTTGCTACGAATTCGCTGTCCGGCTTTTCTGGGCGTGAAAGGATGTGGTGGGTTTCATGTACGTGGTCGTGTTCCGGTTTCGGCTCTTGCTGGGTATTTTCAGGCTGAAACGGCGCTGGTTCAGCTGTACTGTTTGCAGGGGCGGGAGATATGCTGTTGCCGTCAATCGAAATAAGTCCAACTTCCTGCCAGTAAGACATTGCGTCATCAATATCAGCACGTTCAATCCCAAGTGTGTCTGCAATGTCTTTTGTTTCAAACGTTTCTCCGGCATGGCGCAACATCCACAGAAGGACTTTAAGCTGTACGGCTCCTACCAGTTTCAAATGATTATCGACAACGGAGCAGGGAACTGCAAAAACAGAATTCCAAGCCCCGAGATTGATGGAAAGACTCATAAAAATTCACCTTTCAGGCAAGATTAATGTTTTAAGTGCAATTTAAAGTTCTAAACTTTTGCTTTATTATTATAGCGCTGAATAGAGTAAAATACAAAGCTACAGCATGATTTTTTGGAAAAGTATTGACAAGCGTTTGATATTTAGCTATAATAGCATTTGTTCACAAAAGTTAGGTCGATGATTAAGGGCAAATTTAATATGCGAATGTAGCTCATCTGGTAGAGTGCCACCTTGCCATGGTGGAGGTAGCGAGTTCGAGTCTCGTCGTTCGCTCCAAATATTATATAGTTTAGAGTAAAGATAGAAGATATACGTAGGGCAAAAGCGGATTGCGGCTGCTGCAGATTTAGTTTTGCAGCAGCCGCAATATTTTGCTACCACAGGTTGTTTAGGCTAAACGGATCGTTTAAACCCTGCGCCAAAACAGCAGTTGTACCGCAATCACCGAAAACTCCTGTATACTCAAAGCACCATAAGAGTTTTAGTAAAACTCTTTTATGGCAGTAACTTTTAAAGTTATTAGTTGCACTTTCCATGAATAAATCAAAGTATTGCAGCATATTATACAAATACTTATGTGCTTATTTGGACAAAAATCTGTTGACATGAAACATAATTCATGGTAAAGTTGATATTTGGGCTCTGAGTCTTTCAAAAATTAACAGTTGTTTTATGTGTGTAACTGATACGATCAGGCATAAGCATAATGAGACGCTATGTGAAAAAACGTTTGAATTTATGCTTATGCTTTTTTATTGCAGTAGCTACTTTACAAAAAATGGAAGCGGGGTCTTTCACTTAAACTACAAAGTAATCAAAGCTATCAATAACAATGTTGTTCTTGCACAGGAACCTGATACACAGGATCAGATTATATTGATTGCTAAAGGTATAGGATTTAACCGAAAACCAGGCAATATGGTATCGGACAATCTAAACGGCAAAGAAGTCATAAAATTTTTAAATGGTGCCAACAATGCCAACAAAATTAATGGTAGGCTTTACGGTAAAAATGAAATAAGCACTGTTGTGCAGTCAATAGCAAAATCAGCAGAAAAAAAGCTTTCAATACATAATAAAGGCTTTTATCCTGCCCTGCTGGATCATATTTGCTTTGCGATCGACCGCATACAGTTTGGAGTACCGATAGAAAATCCTTTTATAAACGAAATATCCGTGCTGTATAGGGACGAATACAAGGAAGCTCAGAATGCGGTAATGACGATAAAAAAGGAACTTGGCATCAGTTTGGGGAACGATGAAGCTGGGTTTATTGCCCTGCATTTTCATTCTGCAAAAAAAGACACTCCTGTTTCCGCATCACTAAAAAATGTCCGTATTCTGAACAAAGTCATGGAAGAACTGTTCCCAAGCAATAAAAGACTGTTATCTGAAAATTCAGATGCAGTCCGAGCTTTTTTCTTAACGGTAAGCGATATTGCCGATTACAGTACAGAAGGCCATTCGCTGAAAATGCCGCGTGAATGCAGAATTTCTGAAGCCTTCCCGGAAAGCAGATCCATGGCAGTTAAAATAAAAGAAATTATCCGGAAAGAAACGGGAAATGTGCTTTCATGCGGTGACATGGATTTCCTTACTGTTGGTATTGAACAGCTTCGCCAGCAGTTCCATGATATTGACTCAGTAACGGGCAGCAGCCCCAAAATTTGTAATTTATCGGAAGGATGCGCAAATTGCAATGATATTTCATAAAAAAGAAAAAAGCTGCGCTATTTATGCACCAGTATCTGGCAAGGCGGTAGAACTTAGCCAGGTGCCAGATGAGGTTTTTTCAGGTAAAGTCCTGGGTGACGGTGCCGCAGTTATTCCGGAAGATGGCACAATCGTTTCCCCGGTAGACGGAACAGTTGCTACTGTGCCGGATACTCATCACGCATATTATGTCCGCTCAAAAGACGGGCTTGAAATTCTTATCCACGTTGGGATAGATACGGTAGATTTAAAAGGAGAAGGCTTCCAAAATTTTGTCAAGGCTGGACAGAATATAAAGACGGGCGATATACTCGTAAAAGCTGACCTTAACCTTATACGTGAAAAGGGCCTCAATCCGATTGTCCCAGTAGTTATCACAAACATGGATGCGGTAAACCGTATTTCTGCCACGAAAGGCATAATGGAAGCAGGAAAAACCACTCTTATCACTTATGAAAGGAAGTAGCTGAATCGGATGGAAGAAAAAAAACAAAATTCTGCGTTTGGTGTTCTGCAGCGTGTTGGACATTCATTTATGCTGCCTGTCGCTTTGCTGCCGATAGCCGGGCTTCTACTTGGGGTAGGCTCTTCATTTACTAATACCGCAATGATAAACGCATATCATCTTCAGGCTGCCTTGGGCAAAGGTACTGTACTTAACGCGATCCTTACTATAATGAGTGATGTTGGTAATATTATTTTTACAAACCTTCCACTCATTTTTGCAATTGGTGTTGCCATAGGTATGGCTAAAGCTGAAAAGGCAACTGCTGCTCTTTCGGCTGGCATTGCATTCCTTGTAATGCATACGTCTATCAGCGGATGCTTAAAAATTGCTGGAAATGACTATATTAAACACCTGCCGGACGGTTCCATCACTTCCGTATGCGGTATTAATTCTCTGCAGATGGGTGTTTTTGGCGGCATTATTGTTGGCTTAGGGGTCGCTGCATTACATAATAAATTCTATAAAATTGAATTGCCAAGTGCAATTTCATTTTTTGGTGGTATCCGTTTTATACCTATTATCTCTACAATCGTATATTTGTTTGTTGGAATTTTGATGTTCTTTGTATGGCCGCCGATTCAAACTGGTATATATTGGCTTGGCAGCCTTGTGTATAAATCAGGCTATCTGGGAACGTTTATTTATGGTATAATTGAACGTGCATTGATTCCTTTTGGCCTTCACCCCATTTTTTATCTGCCTTTCTGGCAAACGGGTCTTGGCGGAACAATGATGATAGACGGCAAGAGCATCAGTGGTGCGCAGAATATCTTTTTTGCACAGCTTGCTTCTTCGAACACTAAAGTGTTCAGTGTTAGTGCAACACGCTTTATGACAGGAAAATTTCCATTTATGATATTTGGCCTGCCAGGAGCAGCACTTGCAATGTATGTAACAGCAAAGCCGAACAAGAAAAAACAGGCAAAAGGCCTTCTGCTGTCAGCAGCGTTTACGTCTGCACTTACAGGAATCACTGAACCGATTGAGTTTTCGTTTCTGTTTGTTGCACCGGCACTTTATGGGATACACTGTGTGCTTGCAGGCCTTTCATTCATGCTGATGCATTTGCTTGATGTAACAGTTGGCATGACATTTTCAGGTGGTATAATTGACATGTTCCTTTTTGGCATTCTGCAGGGAAATGCAAAAACGCACTGGGTTTATGTTATTCTTGTAGGAGCTGTTTATTTCGTACTGTACTTCTTCCTCTTCAGGTTCCTGATACTCAAGTTTAATCTTCCAACACCGGGCAGGGAAGCTGATACAGAAGAAACCAAACTTTACATGCGCAAAGATGTAGAAGCCAAAAACAGCAAAAAATCTTCTGCTGCTGGCGATGAAGCTTCGAATGCATCATCAGAAAGCAAAAATGGAGCAGATGACAACACAGAACTTATTGTAGAAGGACTTGGCGGTGCAGGCAACATTGTCAGCCTTGACGCATGTGCCACAAGGCTTAGAATTACAGTAAATGACGGTGAAAAAGTATCAGACGGAATTCTTAAAAAGAGCGGAGCTCTTGCTGTTATTAAAAAGGGAAACGGTGTGCAGGTTGTTTATGGGCCGCGTGTAACTGTGATTAAGAGCAAAATTGAAGATTACTTGCACAGCATTTAAAAGGGTTTAATGAATTTTAGACATATGGATTCTGTAAAGTATGAGTTGAATGCTACGCTTTTTGGAAAACAAATATAACATTAAAATAGATAGATTTTGTTAAAGTTTGGATATAAAAATTGAGAAAGGAATGATATTATGCAGAAATTCAACTACTCTATTAAAGAACCAGAGGGACTTCACGCAAGGCCAGCAGGCCTGTTGGTAAAATGTGCTCAAAGCTGCAGCTCGAATGTTAAAGTAGAGGTAAAGGGACAAACAGCGGATGCAAAACGCCTTTTTGCCGTTATGGGACTTGGGGCTGCTCAAAACGACCAGTTAACGTTTACAGTAGAAGGCTCAAAGGAATCTACAGAATGTGCAAAACTGAAGGCTTTTTGCGAAGAAAATCTTTAAGCAGGTGGAAAAATGGAAAGAATTCATGGTACTGGAGCATCAGATGGCATTGCTATGGGCCGTGTGGTACTTTGGCACGGCTGCCAGGCAAATATTGAAAAATATACGATAAAGGATGTGCCAAAGGAGTTTGAACGGCTTCAAAAGGCTCAGGATGATGCAGTAGATGTTCTCAATGAAATTTATCTGAAATCCTTGAAACGTGTCGGCAAAAAAGACTCTATGATTTTTCAGATCCATATGATGATGATTCAGGATGAGGATTATTCGCAGGCGATACGTAACAGGATAAAAGAAAATAAAGTCAATGCGGAGTATGCTGTATGGGAAACAGGCCAGGAATTTGCAGCCAGGTTTGCCAAAATGGACTCTGAATATATGAGAGGGCGCAAAACTGACATTATTGACATTTCCGACCGCCTTGTCAAATGCCTTAACCCTGAATACGGCAGCGGAAAGGTTGTTGTCAACGAACCGTCAATTCTTGCTGCAGACGATTTAACACCAAGTGAAACCATGCAGCTTGACAAATCAAAGATAATAGCTATTGTAATGCGGAAAGGCTTCCGCACTTCACATTCGGCGATCCTTTCACGCACGATGGGCATACCTTCTGTTGTTGGCCTCGGAGATGACTTTGACGGGGTAAAAGATGGCATGGCCGCAGTTGTAGACGGTACGGCCGGTGAAGTGATTCTTGAACCCGATGAAGCGGAACAAGGCAAATGCCAGCAGGCATTGGAAGCCAGCCGCAGAAAACAGCAGGAATTAAAATCGTTTCTTGGCGCACAAATCAAAACAAAAAGCGGTAGGATAGTCGCAGTAAATGCCAATATTGGCCATCCGGAAGATGCAGAAACTGCGCTGAAAAACGGTGCGGACGGCATAGGCCTGTTCCGCAGTGAGTTTTTGTACATGGGGCGTGACTCCCTGCCTACAGAGGATGAGCAGTTCGAGGCATACAAAAGTGTCTTGGAGAAAATGGGAAACAAGCCTGTAATAGTGCGGACTTTCGATATAGGGGCGGACAAGCAGATTCCATATCTGCATCTGCCAAAAGAGGCAAATCCGGCCCTCGGCTACCGTGCTATCCGTATATGCCTTGACAGGAAAGACCTGTTCCGCGCACAGCTACGCGCGCTGGTGCGCGCGTCAGCCTTCGGAAACCTTAAAATTATGTTCCCAATGATTATATCTGTAGAAGAAGTGCGGGAAGCAAAACAAATGCTGCAGGAGACAAAGTCAGAACTTGAGTCTGAAAAAATTTCATTTGCGCATGACATTAAAGTCGGTATTATGATTGAAACACCGTCGTCTGTAGTTTTGAGTGATGAACTGGCAAAAGAATGCGACTTTTTCAGTATAGGTACAAACGATTTGACGCAGTATACACTTGCGGCAGACCGTTTGAACGACAAGATTGCGAAAATATATGACCAAAGCAATCCGGCAGTGCTGAAAATGATTGAACTGACTGCGAAAAATGCACACAAAGCAGGAATCTCGGTAGGTATCTGCGGCGAATCCGCAGCAGACCCTAAACTTGCAGAGTTTTACCTGAAAACTGGCATCGATGAATTATCAGTTGCACCGCCGTCTGTACTTGGCCTTAAAAAAACATTAAAGCAGGCTTGTGAAAAAAGTGCTGCAGTGTAATGCAGGGAAACAGTTATATTAAAATTTAGAGAACCAACTCATTAAAAAGCATCCTTTTTTAGGGATGCTTTTTTTATGCCTTTCATCTGGATTTAGGTTCTAACGCCGCGACTTTGTCCATAATATTGTCTTGAAAGGAGTGGACAAGGTGATGAATACATCGTGCGAAGAGAAATTCGATTCTGCCGCAGCGTGCGTATGTGGCAGGGTATGCAGTTTTCTGGCTGCACTTCCAGATAAGGTAAAACATGAAGCACAGGAGATTCGGCTGCGCGTGAACAGGCCGGTTACTATATGCTGCCAGGGGAAAACGTATTTTTTAATGGAAGACGGTTCTGTTTCATTATCGGCCGGCGGCGGCTGTGTAATTGCATGGCATAGCGATATTAAAGACACATTTCGCATACTGTGTGAAAATTCGGTGTACAGCCATGAAAATGAAATTCGCAGCGGATATATCGCAATGCGCGGCGGGCATCGTGCAGGCATATGCGGCACCGCAGTTTTTCATGGTGGCGATGTTTCGGGAATGAAATATGTCTCTTCTGTCAACATACGCATAGCGCATGAGATCCCCGGATGTGCCAACATGCTTTTAAACCAGATTATGAAGCAGAATATGCATGGAGGGCTTTTGATTGCCGGGCCGCCTTCGAGTGGGAAAACAACTATACTGCGCGACATTGCGCGCCAGCTTTCAAGCGGCATGCGCGGTACAGCCTGCAGGGTTACTATAGTCGACGAGCGCGGGGAAATAGCAGGCACTTTTCAGGGAATACCACAAAATGACATAGGTACCTGCTGCGATGTGCTTGACGGTTTTCCAAAAGCGGAAGGCATTCTTACGGCCGTGCGTTCGCTTGCCCCGCAGTACATAGTCTGTGACGAGATTGGCTCTGAAAAAGAAACAAAGGCAGTTGAGCAGAGCCTTAATGCCGGAGTTTGCATAATTGCGAGCATACATGCTGGGAGCGTCAGCGAACTCCTTCACCGGCGGCAGGCTTATGAACTGCTTGCTACAGGTGCATTTTCATCTGTTGCCTTGTTGAGTGGCTCAGGCGGCCCCGGGAAAATTGACGGAATCTACAAGGCAGGTGATTTGCTTGCTGAAGCTGGCAGGCTCACTGCTCCTGATATGCGCAGGGGTGCTTGCGGGGTATATGGAGTCGCATAAACTGTCACTGCGGGTTGAAAAACTTGAAGCATTTCTGCGTTTCCTTTCTTCAGCCCGTGCTGAAATCAGATATTCATCCATGCCGGCCGAGGCACTGCTGAGAAACCACAGCGAGGGGATATGCTTTTTTTCCCATGTTACAGGCGGGAATTCTGGCACAAGCTTTGCCGATTCGTGGAACAGCGCCGTTGCGGAGTATGCTGCTTGCGAAGGGTTTGGCAAAAAGGACATGGAACTCCTGAGAGAATTTGGTGCGGGATTGGGTGCAACTGATACAGAAGGCCAGGTTGCACATTTCAGGCTTTACGAAAACCTGACGTCATCGGCGCTTGATGAAGCGAAAGAGGAGCGCAGAAGAAAAGCAAAACTATATAAAATGCTTGGCCTGTTCGGTGGAACTGCCGCAGCAATCCTTCTGTGCTGAAAATGGAGGAGTTTATAAATGAATGTGGATTTGATTTTCAAGGTTGCTGCCATAGGCATTATTGTTGCCGTGCTGAATCAGCTCCTCATACGTTCTGGCAGGGAAGACCAGGCCATGATGACAACTCTGGCAGGGCTTATAGTTGTAATGATGATGATAATCCAGCAGATAGGCGTCCTTTTTAAGTCAATCAAATCCATTTTCGGACTTTAGAAGATGAATATCGTAGGTATTGCTGGAGCGGCGATATGTGCCGCCGTGATAGCGGCTATGCTGCGCCGCTATCATCAAGAATATGCCATACTTGTAAGCATTGCGGCTGGCGCTGTCATACTTTTCAGCGTTTTCTTCAGCATTTCGCCTGCAATCCGCCAAATCAGCACACTGCTGTCTTCAGCCGGCCTGTCATCAGAATATGCGCTTATCCTTTTCAAAACTATAGGCATATGTTTCCTTGCGCAGTTTGCCTCTGACGCGTGCCGTGATGCTGGGGAAAATGCGCTCGCCTCTAATGTGGAACTGGCTGGAAAACTTACTATTATTGCTCTTGCACTTCCGCTTTTTGAAAAGATTGCCCAGACGGCTAAAGGGCTTATAAAAGGATAAGAAAAGGAAAGAAAAGCAATGAAGAAAAAGACAGCCTGTTTTCTACTGCTGATAGTTTCCACACTTTTTCTACACATGGCAGCTTTTGCGGAAACAGTTACGCCTTCTTCCGAAAATGCGTCACCGCAGTATAGCCAGTACTATAAAGAACAGGCGGAAAAAAGCGGAGCTGATAGGCTGCCGTCTAAACTGCCGGATGAAACAAGAAAAATACTTAGTGAGCTTGGTGTGGATAACTCAGACTGGAATACAATTTCATCTATAACGCCGCAAAATTACTTCCAACGCATATTAGATGTTTTTACTGGCAAGGCAAAGAACCCACTGCATATTTTGGCTTCAGTAATTGCGGTAATACTGCTGTGTGCGCTTATTGACGGCCTGAAACTTTCTTTTGGGGAGAAGCCGCTTGGCGGAGTTATGGAGATGGTAGGCACGCTTTGTATATGCACCATTGTGGTCAAGCCGATTGTAGTATGCATTTCAGACGCAGCACAGGTGATTAAAGCTTCCGCAGACTTTCTGCTTGCATGCGTTCCAGTGCTTGTGGCTGTAATGGCTGCGGCAGGGCAGGCCGCTTCGGCTGGATCTTATCATCTGCTTATGGTAGCTGCAGGAAATGTGATTTCTGTTTTTGCAGCAAAAGCCCTTGTCCCGATGATGAATATTTTCCTTGCAATGTCAATTGTTTCTGCTGTTTCTCCTTCAATAAAGCTTGGCGGGCTATGCAATGTCATGAACAAGGCGGTCAAATGGCTTATGGGGCTTGCAATGACGCTTTTCACAGGCCTTGTCACAATGCATTCATTCGTTGCCGCAGCTCAGGACAGTACCGGTACGAAAGCGGCAAAATTTGTTGTAAGTAGTTTTGTGCCGATTGTGGGGAATGCCCTTGGCGAAGCGCTGAACACTATAAACGGATGTGTAAAAATGCTTAAGTCGGGTGTAGGTGCCTTTGGGCTTTTAGCCGGGCTTTTCCTTTTTATGCCGGTTCTTGCGGAGTGCATTTTAATGATGCTTACGCTTATGCTGTGCTCAGGGATAAGCCAGATGTTTGAGTTGGATGGAATGACAGGCCTCCTTAAAGCGTCATCGGATGTTCTTTCAACAATGCTTGCTATCCTCCTTTGCTGTATGGCAATTCTCATTATCTCAACGGTTGTGATGCTTGTGATAGGAGGTGCATCATGAAGGAAATGCAGCAGTGGACACTCGTTATATGCCTTGCTGCACTTGCAGCTTCACTTGCCCAAAGTCTCCTTCCAGCCGGCACTATGGAGCACATGGGCAAATTTGTTGTCGGCGCATTTATGATATGTGTCATAATCGCGCCAATTTCAAAAATTGTCCCTCAGATAAAAGTTAATATGGCGGACAGTTCCTGCAGCGGTAAGACCGAAAGCAGCATGCTGGAATCGACTGTCAGTGGGCAGATGGAAGAGGAAGCGCAAAAAAGCATTTCAAACCTTGTTACATCGCAGCTCGGCAAGATAAACCTTAAATGCAAAAATGTTAAGATGGTTATGGATACAAACAGTGACGGCCGCATATCAATTAGTAAAGTGGTTGTCAGGCTGGAGAGCAAAAGCGCCGCAGACAGACAGGCAGCACAGGAATATCTGCAAAAGCAACTTGGCCTTAAAACGGAGGTTATTTCAAATGCCGGCTGAGCAAAGGAAAGAAAAGAAAAAAGCAAAAGGAATGTTCCAAAAACTGGCCGAGAATGATACTTACCGCAAAATTGTTTTGGTTGCGGGCATAGCAGGCATAATACTGATAGTCCTTTCTGAAAATTTTAGGAGCTGCGGCGCGCAGCCTTCTGCATCTTCATCTTCTTC
This sequence comes from Ruminococcaceae bacterium UBA5295, assembly GCA_002411365.1. Lineage (GTDB taxonomy): Bacteria > Bacillota > Clostridia > Oscillospirales > Acutalibacteraceae > Thermocaproicibacter. The sequence continues at coordinate 84,130 of DHSD01000030.1, read as the reverse complement.
ACCGGCAAAAGCGGTACTTACGGCAGAAGAGTATGAAAAACAGATGGAAGAGAAACTTTCCGGAATCATTTCACAGATCGACGGCGCCGGAAATGTAAAAGTGATGGTGACACTTGAGCAGACATCACAGGATATTTATGCTACGCAGGAAAAGACAAATGACCAGCAGACGAGTGAAAATGCGGCAAGCGGTGCCGGTAGGCAGGAAACGAATAACACAGATGAAACGAGCTATCTTCTTGTAAAAGACAGCGACGGTTCTGAAAGGGCACTTCAGGTGACCGAGATACAGCCGGTCATAAAGGGCGTAGTAGTTGTTTGTGACGGCGGGGGCGACCCGAGTGTGCAACAGGAGATAACAGATGTTGTCACAACAGCAATGCACATTACATCAGTGCGGGTTTGCGTTATAAAGGCAAAAAAATAAAAATCAGGGGGCATCGATTTATGGCAGTTGGCAAACGGCAGCTTGTGCTTGCAACGCTTGTAGTCGCACTTGGCGCAGCTGTATATCTAAATTGGGCGTTTTCGGGCAATGGCGGCAATGCAAAACTTCCGGCAACACAGGCAGTAGCTTCAGGGACTGACAGGCAGTATGGCCAGACGCTGCTTGTAAACGGGAGTGCTGTCTCCGGTAGAAGCAACTCTGCGGCTGCTTCAGGGAAGAAATTATCCTCCGTGCCTGCATTGTCTCAAAAAACAGCTGCAAGCGCAGACGAATATTTCAGCACTGCAAGGCTAACAAGGCAGAAAGCGCATGACGAAGCAAAAGAGGAAATCTCAAAAGTGCTTAAAGACACAAGTTCAAACACGACTCTCAAGAAAGAGGCAGTCGCAAAAGCTGCTATGATTACACAGGACATTCTAAAGGAAGCCGACATTGAGACGCTGATAAAAGCAAAGGGATATCCAGACTGCGTTGTAACGCTGAATAATAACCAATGCAGTGCAATCATAAAGACAAAAAAGCTTTCACAGAAAGACGCGGCTGTCGTGCAGGATGTTGTTTCGAGCCAGACGGGACTTTCATACGACAAGATAAGAGTGATTGAACGCACATAGGCACAATAAACGAGTGCGCGCTCTGAAACATGCCGGATACTTTTTATGTTTCGTAAGGTTATTGGCTATATATAGTTGTGTTTGCACTGAAATGTGGTATAATAACTCCGTGGAAGTTTGAACAGGTTTTTATAGCCCTCCACAAGGTTGGAGGGCCTTTTTCATGATACGGGGGAAGTTTATGAATCGAAGAAAATCGCGGGAACAGGCATTTATCCTGATTTTTGAGCGGAGCATCAGCCATGAGAACACTGCTTCTATCATTGACGCGGCCGAAACATCTGAAAATGTCCGCATTGAAGAGTTTGCGGATCATGTAGCGTCGGGTGTCGAAAGCAAAGAGAAAGTCCTTGACGAAGCAATTACGAAATATATACGCGGTTGGACGATGAACCGCCTTTCGAAAGTCTCGCTTTCCCTTTTGCGGCTTGCGCTTTATGAAATGAAATTCGAGCCTGATATTCCGGTAAGCGTGTCTATAAATGAAGCTGTAAACCTTGCAAAAAAATACGGCGGTGCCGAAGATGCTCCGTTTATAAACGGCGTTCTTGGTTCTGCGGCAAAAGATATAGGTGAAAAAGATGCCTGATGCCCTTGGTATTGACACAAGCAACTATACAACATCATCCGCGCTGCTGCGCGATGGAAAAATGTTTCAGAGCAAAAAGCTGCTTCCTGTAAAGGCCGGAGAAGTTGGCCTGCGCCAGAGCGACTCAGTATTCCACCACGTTAGGCAGCTGCCAGAAGTGCTCAAAAAACTTCCGTTTAGCGGCTCGTCGATTTCGGTTGTTGGAGTTTCAGACCGCCCGCGCAGCATGGAAGGTTCATATATGCCGTGCTTTCTTGCGGGCATGGCATCGGCAAAAGCTGTTTCCCTCGCACTCAATGTCCCACTCTATGCTTTTTCTCACCAGCAGGGGCATATTGCTGCAGCGCTGTATTCGGCAGGCCGCCTTGAACTGCTAAAGCAGCGTTTTATTGCATTTCACGTGTCAGGAGGGACAACGGAGGCAGTCATCTGCAAGCCGGAGAAAAGCGGTATTTTTTCGACAGAAATCGTCGCCCGTTCCCTTGACCTGAAAGCTGGACAAGCGGTAGACAGAGTTGGTGTAATGCTTGGCCTGCAATTCCCAGCAGGGCCTGAACTTGAAAAGCTTGCCATTAAGTCTCAAAAAGAATTTAATATCCGGCCATGTCTTAAAGGCTCTGACTGCTCGCTTTCAGGTATTGAGAACAAGTGCCGCGGTATGGTAAATGAGGGTATACCAAAAGAGGATACTGCCGCGTATTGCCTGCAGTCCATCCTTGCGGCACTTGATGGAATGGCAGGTTCGCTTAAAAATAAGTACGGTGATATTCCGTTAATTTTTGCCGGCGGTGTAATGAGCAACTCGATAATACGCAAAGCCATGACGGCAAAATATGGCGCCCATTTCGCCGAACCGGCCTTTTCAGCGGACAACGCTGCCGGAATTGCCGTGCTCGCAGCGCTGAAGGGAGGAATCCCTATTGACTGAAGGACCTGCCGTTTTGACTGTAACGCAGCTTACAACTTACATCAAGTCGCAGTTCGAGGGCGATGAAAATCTTGTAAATGTTTTTGTTACAGGTGAGATTTCAAATTTTACGGACAATTACCGCTCGGGCCACTTGTATTTTTCTTTGAAAGACGGCAGAAGCCTTATACGTGCCGTGATGTTTGCACGCAATGCCTCACGTTTGCGCTTTCAGCCTGAAGACGGCATGAAGGTGATAGTGCGCGGAAGGGTAGGCGTTTATGAAGTTTCAGGTCAGTATCAGCTTTATGTCGCCGATATGCAGCCGGAAGGGCTTGGCGCCTTTAATCTTGCTTTCGAACAGCTTAAGACAAAACTTGAAAAAGAAGGCCTTCTTTCAACTGAGCGTAAAAAGGCTATACCAAAATTTCCACAGAAAATTGGTGTAATAACCTCGCCTACAGGTGCCGCCGTGCATGATATTGTTACCGTACTTGGCAGGCGCTACCCGCTTGCCAAAGTCATTTTCTGCCCTGTGCAGGTCCAGGGGGAACTTGCGGCGCCGCAGATAGTAGCTGCCCTTAACCTGATGAACCGCCGAAAATGTGCGGACGTGATTATAGTTGGCCGAGGTGGCGGTTCGCTTGAGGATTTGTGGCCGTTTAACGAAGAGCCTGTAGCGAGGGCTGTGGCAGCCTCTGAGATTCCTGTCATATCGGCGGTGGGCCATGAAACAGACTTTACAATATGCGATTTTGCCGCCGACTTGCGCGCCCCTACTCCATCGGCAGCGGCAGAGCTTGCAGTGCCGGACAGGGTTGAACTCCTTGGAGTTGTGCAGTCACTGCGTCACCGACTGGTGGAAACTGCGGAAAAGAAAGTAACAGACAAACTGAACCGACTTGTTCCGCTTACTGAAAAACGTGTTTTAAAAAGCCCGTTTGAAAGCATTGAACTGCGCCGGGAGCATGTCGACAGGCTCGTGGAAGCGCTAAATGGTACGGTCGCTCAAAAGGCTGAATCGGCAAAAGTGAAGCTTTCAGGTATTTCGGGCAGGCTTAATGCGCTAAGCCCGCTGGCAGTGCTCTCCCGCGGATATGCTGCCGTATTCGACGAGGCCGGCAAGCCGGTTTCAATGGCACATAATGTCAGCAAAGATGAAAAAATCACAGTGCGGTTTTCAGATGGTGCTTTAAACTGTACGATAGACGGGAAGGAAGAGAAGACCGGATATGAACAAAAAAATGACGTTTGAATCAGCCCTCGAAAGGCTGAACGAAATTGTAGAGCAGCTTGAAAGCGGCGAGAAGCCGCTGGATGAGTCACTCAAACTTTTTGAAGAAGGGTCTGCGCTCGCTTCCTTTTGCTATAAAAAGCTCTCGGCGGCGGAACAGAAAATCAAAACGGTAACAGAGCAGGAGGAGAAAAAAGATGGGCAGGATTAAGCGCAGCGACTATGTTTCAGAAGTTGAAGGCGCGCTCGAAACTTATGTGCCTGAGGTTTCGCTGTTGCAGTCCGGACTTTTTAAGGCTATGCGCTACAGCCTGCTTGCAGGAGGAAAGCGTATCCGCCCAACGTTAGTCCTTGAGTTCTGCGGCCTGTGCGGCGGTGACCAGGAAGCAGCAATACCATTTGCATGTGCGGTAGAGATGATCCACACGTATTCTCTAATTCACGATGATTTGCCATGCATGGACAATGACAGCCTCCGCAGAGGGAAGCCTTCAAACCATGTTATATTTGGCGAAGCACAGGCAATGCTTGCTGGCGATGCGCTTCAAGCCATGGCATTTGACACAATGCTTTCACCGGAAAGTGTGCGTGTGGTAGGCGCAGAGCGGGCAGCGGCGGCAGCCGGCATTTTGGCGCGTGCTGCCGGCGCTTATGGCATGGCGGGCGGTCAGGCTGTTGACCTTGAGAGTGAGGCCAAAAAATTTTCCATGGAGACGCTGCAGAAGATGGACGAATGCAAAACGGGCGCACTTATACGCGCGGCGGCACAGATGGGCTGTATCCTTGCCGGAGCAGATAAAAAACTTATCCGTGCCGCAGATGAATATGCCGCTTCGATAGGTTTTGCATTCCAAATTGTAGATGATATCCTCGATGTTGAGGGCAGCCAGGAAACTATGGGCAAACCTGTGGGGAGTGACAGCGAAAACAGCAAGAGCACTTATGTTTCCATACTCGGCATGGAAAAGGCAAAGCGCGCGGTGAGTGAACTGACAAAAACTGCTGTTTCAGCCCTTGGCAGCTTTAGCGGTGACACATCGTTCCTTGCGGAATTTGCGGAAAAACTTGCCTTGAGGAAGCATTGAATCTCCGTTGACAAAAATAACGCAATATGGTAGAATAAAAAAGCCGCTTATTGCGGGCTGAAGAGGCTTTTGCCCGCCCGTTAATAGCGAGATTTTAAGAAGGCAGGGCCTTATTGATGTTTGCAGTAATTGAAACTGGCGGCAAGCAGTACAAGGTTCAGAAAGATGATGTCATCTTTGTGGAAAAGCTTGCAGTCGAAAAAGACTCTACAGTAGAGTTCAAAGTTCTTGCGCTCGATGGTGATGACGGACTGAAAATCGGCGTACCTTATGTAGAAGGCGCCACGGTAAGTGGAAAAGTTTTGAAGAATGGCAAGTCGCCGAAAATCACTGTCTTTACTTACAAACCTAAGAAAAACGAAAAGCGCAAGATGGGTCACAGGCAACCATATACCAAGGTTCAGATTGAATCGATCAACGCTTAGCTTGGCTTTATGATTTACGCGGAATTTTTCAAAAGGGGCAAAGTGCTGCTTGGATTTTGCATAAGCGGGCATTCCGGCACGGCGGAAGCAGGAGCTGACATTGTTTGTGCTGCTGTTTCTTCGGCAACTTATATGGCTGCCAACACCATAACCGATATTGTTAAGGCAAATGCGGATGTTTCGGTGAAAGACGGTTTTATGTCACTTAAAATTCCAACTGCGGAAAGCACTTCATGCAGAGTGGTCCTTGAAGGTTTCCACGTTCATATGGTGTCCTTGCAGAAGCAGTATTCAAATTATATTACGTTAACCGATATGGAGGTGTAATTATGCTGAAAGTTAATATTCAGCTTTTTGCTCATAAAAAAGGAATGGGCTCGACAAAGAACGGCCGTGATTCCGAATCCAAACGCCTCGGTGTTAAGCGGGCTGACGGCCAGTTCGTTTTAGCAGGCAATATTTTGGTGAAACAGCGCGGGACGCATATTCATCCGGGTACAAATGTCGGCAAAGGTTCCGACGACTCCCTGTTTGCCTTGATTGACGGCACCGTAAAATTCGAGCATCTTGGCAAAGACCGCAAGAAGGTTAGTGTCTACGCCGAGCAGTAATTTAGCGGCGAAAAACAAAAAGGAAAGTCCCGGGTGTTTTCGCCCGGGATTTTTTTCATGTTTAGGTGCAGAATAATAGACAGCTGTTGAGGGGGATGGCAAAATATGTTTATAGATAATGCCAAAATCAGAATATGTGCAGGAAAAGGCGGCGACGGTGCAGTCGCGTTCCACCGTGAAAAATATATTGCTTCAGGTGGGCCTGACGGCGGCGACGGCGGCCGCGGTGGGAATGTTATTTTTCAGGCTGACGACAGTCTTTCGACGCTTTCGGATTTCCGCTACAGGCATAAATTTTCTGCAGGATCCGGCCAGAATGGCCGAGGCAGCCGCTGCAGCGGCAAAAAGGGTGCTGACCTTATAATCCGTGTGCCGCGTGGAACGCTGCTTAAAGATGCCGAGACAGGCAGGCTTATTGCCGATTTTTCTTCTGATGAGCCGCAGGTAATAGCAAAAGGCGGCCGCGGCGGATGGGGAAATGCGCATTTTGCCACATCCACAAGGCAGACGCCGCGCTTTGCAAAAGCTGGGGCCGACGGTGAAACATTGGAGCTTCAACTCGAACTGAAACTGTTGGCCGATGTGGGCCTCGTTGGCTACCCGAATGTAGGGAAGTCGACTTTAATCTCTGTTGTAAGTGAGGCAAATCCTGAAATTGCCAATTATCATTTCACGACTGTAACACCTGTTTTAGGAGTAGTTAATGCCGGGCTGGGCCGTTCGTTTGTTATGGCCGATATTCCTGGCCTTGTTGAAGGTGCAAGCGATGGCGCCGGCCTTGGCCATCAGTTCCTGCGCCATGTGGAGCGCTGCCGACTGCTCCTTCACATTGTAGATGTATCAGGCAGCGAGGGCCGCGACCCCAAAAATGATTTTATGGTTATAAACTCAGAGCTCAAAAAATTTAATTCCGATTTAGCCAAGCGGCCGATGATTGTCGCCGGAAATAAATGTGACCTTGCGACTGACAGGCAGGTTGCAGATTTCCGCGAATTTGTGGAAAAACAGGGCTATGAGTTTTTCCCGATTATGGCCGCTATAAATTATCAGGTAAAACCGCTTATAAACAGGATAAGCGAACTTCTCAGCAAGCTTCCACCTATACGACGGTACCAGCCGGAACCAGAAGCAGCACCTCCAACTGCACAGGATGGTGAAAATAAGTTTATAATTAAAAATGTCAACGGCGTTTTTACAGTTGAGGGGGACTGGCTTTACCGCACAATGAAGTCAATCAGGTTCGACGACCAGGATTCAATGAGGTATTTTGAAAATGTCCTCGAAAAAGCCGGAGTTATTGCAGCCCTTCGTAATGCAGGCATACAGGAAGGCAACACTGTAAGCATATATGGGCTTGAATTTAATTTTGTAGAGTAAAGGAGAGCTGAATATTGGAATGTATGCTGTGTGATGGCTGTGATCCTAAGCAGCTCAGCCCGCTTACTCTGGCTTTTTTAGGTGATGCTGTGTTTGAGCTTCTTGTCCGCGAACGGATCGTTTGCAAGGGCAGCCGGCCAGTTTCTGAGCTGCACAGGCTTTCTGTGCAGTATGTCTGCTGCAAGTCTCAGGCAATGGCAGCGCGCTCTCTTCTGCCCCTTCTTACAGACGAGGAGGCTGCAGTATTCAGGCGCGGCAAAAACGCGCATCCCGGCCATGTGCCAAAAAATGCATGCCAGTCTGATTACCACACTGCAACTGCTGTTGAAGCACTGTTTGGCTATTTATACTTATGCGGCAGCACTGACCGCATGTGCGAACTATTTGAAGCAATAGAAGCCACATTCAATCAATGAAAACAAATAATAAAACGAATTAATGTTGAATCGGGAAAGGTGGTAGTTAAAATGCCGCCTGTTCAGGCTATAAACGCAAAGGCACCTCAAAAAGCGTTTGTGATTGCAAAAGATTTTTCAGCTTATATTGCAGGGAGCATTCTGATGGGTATTTCAATAGATATGTTCACTGCGCCAAACCATATTGCGCCGGGCGGTTTATCCGGCATATGCACGATGATTAATTATACTACCGGCCTGCCTATAGGCATTATGACGCTTCTGATGAATATCCCTATTTTTATATGGGCTTTTGCAGAAATCGGTTTTTTAGGTGTTATAAAAAGCCTTTTTGCAACAGTTATTTCTTCTGTTGCGATTGATGCCATCAACCCTTTCATTGTGCCGTATAGGGGCAACATGATGCTCGCGTCAATTTTCGGCGGTGTTCTGCTGGGCGTAGCACTTGCACTAATTTTTATGCGCAGCGCGACGACCGGTGGCACCGACTTGATAGCCCGTTTGCTTGGGAGGCACGTTCGTTTCATTCCGATTGGAAAACTTATGCTGTGTGTCGACGGTGTTGTCGTAATTGCATCGGCGTTCGTTTACCGGAACATAGAAAATGCAATGTATGCGATTATTTCTATTTTCGTTTGCTCTAAGCTTATAGATACAATCCTTTACGGAACAGATATTGGCACGGGGAAAGTACTGTTCATCATTTCACCTAAAAGCCGTGAAATTGCGAATGCCATTCTGGAAGATGTAGACCGCGGCGTTACGATTTTAAAGTCATGCGGTGCTTACTCAGGCAAGGAAGGTGAGGTGCTCCTCTGCGCCGTGAGGCGCTTTGAGGTAGCGGAAGTTAAGGATATTGTGCATACGATTGACCGCAGGGCATTCCTTATAGTGGGTGATGCAGGCGAAATCACAGGAGAAGGCTTTCGCCAGGCAAAGGTTGATCAGAGGCAGATGAAACGCCTTAAAGCAAAAAAACATAAGCGGACTGTTTACCGCAGAAGGTAGAAGAAAGCGGTTCCATGCGCAAAAAGCACGGAACCGCTTGTTTAGTGCTTAGTTTCTGTAATCGTTTTCCTCTTCATCTTTGCAATTGCTTTCTTCTGTATTCTTGCAGTCATTAGCTGACGAATGGCATGAGTCGGAACCTTTTTTCACATGGCCGTCTCCCTGTTTGGAAGAATTGCCTTTCCTGCTTTTCTGGGACTGCTTATCCAAGGTGTTCACCCCCTTTGTGCAATATTGTTTCTCGCAGGGCAGGATTTATACCATTATCTGTATTTGGAGCTGATGAAATTGACTTGTCTACCATCGGAATATTGTAAACGTATGAAAAATATGCTTGGTGTGGAATACCCCAAATTTATTAGCGCTTATTCGAGGCCGGCGTACCGCGGCATACGCCTGAATACGCTTAAGTGCAGTTTTGATGCTTTAGAATCGTCTTTGCCATTTCCCGTGGAGCCGTCACCATTTTCTCCTTTGGAATTTTACATTCCTTCGGATGTGGAAAAGATAGGCCATTTGCCAATGCATCACGCAGGTGCGTTTTATGTGCAGGAGCCATCAGCTTCATCTGCTGTGACGGTTTTATCACCGCAGGCCGGCGAAAAAATTCTTGACCTCTGTGCGGCGCCGGGTGGGAAATCTACACAGATAGCTTCTCTTATGGGAGGCAAAGGGCTTTTGTGGTCAAACGAAATAATCCCTAAGCGTGCAGAAATACTGCTTTCAAATCTTGAACGCACCGGAGCGAGAAATGCGGTCGTTTCATGCTGCCATCCAGATGTTCTGTGCCACAGGCTGCAGGGCTTTTTTGACCGTGTGCTTATAGACGCCCCGTGCTCTGGAGAAGGTATGTTCCGCAGAAGCGATAAGGCCGTGCGCGACTGGAGCCCGGAACACGTAAAAGCCTGTGCCGCAAGGCAGCTTGCCATACTTGAAAGCGCTTCGCTTGCCATAAAGGAAAACGGTGTGCTTGTTTATTCAACTTGCACGTTCTCAGAAGAAGAAAATGAATGGGTAATTTCTGCTTTTTTAAAGAATCATACGGACTTTGAAATGGAAGACTGCGGTGTATCTTTTGGAAGGCCTGCTTTCCTTCCGAAAGCGCGCCGCATATTTCCCATGGATGGCGGTGAAGGCCATTTCGTTTCAAAAATGCGCAGGCTTTCAGCAAACCAATGCTGTTTAGAATACTGCCATCCGAAAGAAGGCAGGGAAACAGAACCGGCAAGAGAGCTTTTGGGAGAAATCCTTTCGGAAGAACCGAAACGGTTTGTTGTACGCTGCCGTGACAGGTTTTATATTCTGCCGGACTTTTTCCCTCAGACAGATGCCGATAGCCTCGGCGTGATGCGCGCAGGCATTTTGGCCGGAACGCTGCACCCTGGAAGGGTTGAGCCTGCACATGCGCTTTATATGGCGGCCCGTCCGGAAGAGATGCAGAATGTTGTCAGTTTTGCGCATGATTCAAAGGAAATATCAGCTTTTCTGCACGGTGAAGAACTGGAGGTGCCGTCAGCGGAAAAGGGCTGGTGCGGCGTAGCTGTTGACAGCGTTATGGCGGGTTTCGGGAAATGCTCTTCCGGGCGCTTAAAAAACCATTATCCTAAAGGCCTTCGGAATGCTATTTAGTATAATAGCATATTAAAGTTTTAAAGATTGCAGGATTAATTCTTGAAATCGTATGCAGGAAATGTTATAATCGTAAACAATTATCAAATTAATGTTGCTAAATAATATGAAAGAAGGAATTTGTAATGCAGAAAATCCGCTATGAACTTACGAAAAGCCCAAAGAAAAAGCCGGCTCCTGGAGACCCGCTTCCATTTGGGACAATTTTTACGGACCACATGTTCGTAATGGATTACAAGAAGGGTAAAGGCTGGTATAATTCAAGAATTGTGCCGTATGAAAAGCTCCAGCTTGACCCGGCTGCAATCGTTCTGCATTATGCGCAGGAATCCTTCGAGGGCATGAAAGCATACCGCACACCGGACGGTTCAATTCAGTTGTTCCGCCCTGATAAAAATGCCGCACGCTTCAAATCTACAAATGAGCGTATGTGTATGCCGACTATACCTGAAGATGACTTTGTTGAAGCAGTGAAGGCAATTGTAAAAGCGGAGAAAGACTGGGTTCCGTCAAGGCCGGGCGAATCGCTTTATATACGCCCATTTTCGATTGCAACTGAAGCGCATCTTGGCGTAAAGCCTTCGGATACTTATGAGTTTATTATTATATGCTGCCCGGTGGCCGCTTATTATGCGACAGGCCTTAGCCCTGTTAAGATTTATGTTGAAGACAAATACATCCGTGCTGCACCTGGCGGAACAGGGTATATCAAATGCGGCGGCAACTATGCGGCATCTTTGATTTCCCAGGAAACGGCAGAGTCGCTCGGCTACAGCCAGACGCTTTGGCTTGACGGCGTGGAGCGCAAGTATGTTGAAGAAGTTGGCTCAATGAACTGCTTCTTTAAGATTAACGGCACAGTTTACACTGCGCCTACTGTTGGCACTGTTCTTCCCGGTGTCACGCGTATGTCATGCATTGAGCTGCTCAAAAAATGGGGCTACAAGGTTTCAGTTGACCGCCTTCCAATCGTTGATGTTATGAAGGCTTCGAAAGAAGGGAAACTGGAAGAAGTCTTTGGCACAGGGACCGCCGCCGTAATTTCTCCAGTCGGCGAACTGCGCTACAAAGATGATGTTGCATTAATCAACGGCGGCAAAACAGGTAAACTCACGCAGAAACTTTATGATACACTTACAGGTATTCAGTGGGGTACACTGCCGGATGACATGGGCTGGACAACAAAGGTCTGCTGACAAGCTTGTAATATAAAAACATTTTTGGAATTGAAAAGAGCCACTCCGCAGTAAAGTGCAGAGTGGCATTTTTGTGGAGGACTAATGCGCAGTATAACTTTTGCGGTGCCGGACAGTTACAATGGAATTACTCTTCGCAGCTTCCTTCGGAACTATATCCATCTTTCAGCGCGCCAGACTGCAAAACTTAAACGGGTACGTGGGGGCATTGCGCGGCAAGGCAAAACAGTTACAGCGCCGGAACGGCTCCGTGGCGGAGAGAGCGTTACTGTCACATTCCCTGACGACGAAAAAATAATACCTCCTGAGCCAATGCCTCTCGCCGTAATTTATGAAGATATGGATATTATTGCTGTGAACAAGCCAGCTGATATGGCAATGTACCCATGCCCTGGCCACGGCAGCGGAAGCCTTGCAAACGCCGTATCGTACCATATGTGCAAGTCTGATGAAAGCTGCGCTTTCAGGCCGGTCTACAGGCTCGACAAAGACACTACCGGAATTGTCCTCCTCGCGAAGCATCCATTTGCAGCGGCACAGCTTTCAAGGAAGGTTAAAAAAACGTATCTCGCGGTCTGTGAAGGTATGCTGCCGCAGAGCGGAATAATTGACAGCCCAATTGGGCTTAAACCCGGCCATACAATTCAGCGTGCCGTAATGCCGGACGGTTTGAAAGCTGTAACGCAATGGCGGACGCTGAAGTATAATAATTTATGCAGTTTTGCAGCCATTCATCTGAAAACAGGGCGCACCCATCAGATCCGCGTCCACTTTTCGAGCATTGGCCACCCGCTTGCCGGCGACGATATGTATGGTGGAAACGTTTCTGCGATAAAGCGTCAGGCGCTTCACTGTGCAGAGATAAAATTTTGCCATCCAGTAAGCGGCAGAAGGATAAAGCTTCGTGCCCCTATGCCGGAGGATATGCTAATTCTGTTGGACAGCATAAAATAATAATGAATAAAAATTCATTATTATTCGCTTGCTAGCTTGATTTATGTATATTTATGCTATATAATATTTTTATTCCATCAAAACATACATAGATCAAAGAGGGGAAAGTCATGAAAAAACTGAAAGCAATTATGGCTGCAATACTTGCAGCTGCAGCAGTTATTCCGTTTACAGCGTGTGCACCGAAAAACAGCGACACCATAACCATGTCGACAAATGCTGAGTTTGAGCCGTTCGAGTACAAAGAAAAAGATAAAATCGTAGGCATCGATATTGACATTGCAAACAAGATTGCAAGCAAAGCAGGCAAAAAACTGAAAATCAACGATGTGGATTTTGACTCGCTTGTGACGGAACTTAAGACAAACAAATGCGGCTTTGTTGCTGCAGGTATGTCGATTACTGATGACAAAAAGAAAAACGTAGATTTTTCAATCCCGTATTTTGATGCGGCGCAGTCTATTATTGTGCGCAAAGGCAGCCCGATTAAGTCGCGCAAAGACCTGAATGGCAAAAAGGTTGGCGTTCAGCAGGGTACAACAGGTGACATATACTGCACTAACCAGGACGGGAAAAATGACCTGCATGTTAACACTGTACGCCTTAACAAAGGTGCCGACGCAATAACTGACCTTATTAACGGCAAGCTTGATGCCGTTGTAATCGACGATTTCCCCGCTCAAAAATTTGTATCCAAAAATTCTGATAAAATTGTAAAGCTGCCGGAAGCGCTTACAGTTGAGCACTATGCAATAGCAGTTAAAAAGGGAAATGCAGAACTGCTTAACACCATAAACGGCGTTTTAAAAGATATGAAGTCAAGCGGTGAACTCGATAAAATCGTAAACAAATATAAATCATCACTGGAAAACAAGTAAATAGCAGCAGATGGCGTAAATCTAATTATATTATCAGTCATCGCAGTTGGGAGAAGTGAGATGTTTCAATTTCCTGCTTTTATTTCCATGTCGTTCTTTTCTGATGTAGGGGACCAGTTCTATCAGTCGTTTATAGAAGACGGCCGCTATATGTACATTGTCGAAGGCCTTGGCGCCACATTGCTCATCACAGTTTTTGCTGTGCTGATTGGCGTTGTACTTGGAACTGTTGTTTCACTTGTAAAAGTTGCGCACAACAATAATCCCAAAAAACTACGGATAGCAAATGGGATATGTTCGCTTTACCTTACAATTATCCGCGGCACGCCTGTTGTTGTGCAGCTGATGATTATGTACTACGTGATTTTGAGCGCTACTAATGTAGACAAAATTGTCGCAGCAATTCTTGCATTTGGGATCAACTCAGGTGCTTATGTTGCCGAAGTGATACGCAGCGGCATAATGTCTGTTGACCGCGGTCAGATGGAGGCGGGGCGCTCCCTTGGGCTGAGCCAGCGCACGACAATGGTTAAAATCATATTTCCGCAGGCATTGAAAAATGTTCTTCCAGCTATAGGCAATGAATTCATTTCTTTGCTCAAAGAGACATCTGTAGCAGGCTACATTGGTATCCAGGACTTAACTAAAGGCGGAGATATTATACGCAGCCAGACATACCTTGCATTTATGCCGCTGATTATAACTGCGCTTGTTTATCTTGTGATTGTTGTTGGACTGAGTGCTTTGCTGACAAAATTTGAAAGGTGGCTGCGCAGAAGTGATTACCGTTAAAAATCTTCATAAAAGCTTCAATACGCTGAATGGCCCGGTTGAAGTTCTTAAAGGGATTAACCAGGAGATAAAGCAGGGCGAAAAGGTCGTTATCGTTGGTCCTTCAGGGTCAGGGAAAAGCACATTTCTGCGCTGCATTAATCTTTTGGAACAGCCGACAAGCGGTGAAATCTGGTTCGAAGGTAAGCAGATTAATGCCACAGGTTGCGATGTAGATCAGTTGCGCAGAAAAATAGGCATGGTGTTTCAGCACTTCAATCTTTTTCCTCACCTGACTGTGCGCCAAAATATAACGCTTGCACCTGTAAGCGTTAAACTCGAAACGCAGGATGAAGCTGATGAGCAGGCGCAGCAGCTTTTGAAACGTGTTGGCCTTGAAAGTAAAGCAGACTCTTTCCCAGGGCAACTTTCAGGCGGGCAGAAGCAGAGGATAGCCATAGTACGTGCTATGGCTATGCAGCCGGACGTGATGCTGTTTGACGAGCCTACGAGTGCCCTCGACCCGGAAATGGTTGGGGAAGTGTTGCAGGTTATGAAAGAACTTGCAGAGGCCGGAATGACTATGATAGTTGTTACTCATGAAATGGCCTTTGCACGTGAAGTGGCCACACGCGTGCTCTTTATGGAAGACGGAAATATTCAGGAAGAAGCGCCTCCGGAAGAATTTTTTAGTCATCCTAAAAGCCCACGCCTGCAGGATTTTCTCTCTAAAGTACTTTAACCGCCTTAAAATTTATGTTAAAATTAAGGGTACGATTTTATCGTACCCTTAATTTCGTATTTTTTAGAAAGCCGTACATTAATTTTCACATGAACAAGTCATGAATAACAGAAAAAACGTAAATTTTTTAAAGGAAGCTTTTAATAATGGAGAAAATTGCAAGTTTCTGCGTTGACCATACAAAACTTTTTCCAGGGATTTATATTTCACGCATAGACGGCGATATCATTACTTATGATATTCGTATGGTAAAGCCAAACACTCCGCCTTATCTTTCAAATGGTGCGCTTCACACAATTGAACATCTTTTTGCTACATTTGCCAGAAATTCAGAATATGCTGACCGGGTAATTTATTTTGGCCCAATGGGCTGCCGCACTGGCTTTTACTTTCTTCTGAGAAATGTTCCCAAAAAAGAAACAATTAATCTGATCATCAGGATTTTCCGCCAAATTGCTGATTATGATGGCGAGATTCCAGGAACCACTGCATCAGAATGCGGAAATTACCGTGAACATGACCTTGTAGGCGCAAAAAAATGTGCAAAAGAGTTTCTGCCGGTAATTGAAAATTGGGATGAAACGAAATTAACTTATAATAAGTAAACACTTGCTTTTCAGGCAGCACCGCGCGTGCAGATTGTAATTGCAGAGGCTTTTCTTAGATATTTAAAATGGTAGATAGAATATATTATTTTTGCTATGCCATTTATACAGCTGCAAATTGTTACAACTTAGTTTTTCTTTCTAAAATTGCTTTACTTTTTACAATAAAAGAGCAAGTCTTTGTTGAATTCATGAAAATACACTTTACTGATTTTATTAAGGTTGACTTTTCCTCTTTTGTGTATTATCATCAATAAGTGTGTTAAGATGCTCTATAAGAGTTCTTATTTACAAAAATATATGAATAAAGCATAAAAGATTATACGATAATCTTTATGGGCGATTATAATATTTTTGAGGAATGTATGGAATGTTTAAAGATATTACTGCCATCTTAAAGTGCTTTGTTTTAGATTGGAGCGTACTGCATTGGATAAATTCGTGATAGAAGGCGGTAACCGTCTTACGGGTGAAGTAACAATAAGCGGTGCAAAAAATGCCGCTATTGCAATTATTCCGGCAACCATTCTATCAGACGGCGTGTGCCGTATCGAAAATGTCCCAGATATAAAAGACGTCAATAAAATTACGAAGATTCTTTACGATATGGGGGCAAAAATACGCGTCGTCAACAAGTCTACGCTTGAGATCGATACATCGACGATTCATACTTATGTAGTTTCGGAAGAACTCGCACGCCAGATGCGTGGCTCTTATTATCTTATGGGCGCGCTGCTTGGAAGGTTTCACCATGCCGTTGTAACTATGCCTGGTGGCTGCGATTTCGGCGTACGCCCAATTGACCAGCACCTGAAAGGGTTTGCAGCACTTGGTGCAAAATACCGGATCGAGTCAGGCATGGTAGACATTTCGGTTGACAAATTGGTTGGAAACAGCATCTATCTTGATGTTGCCTCAGTTGGGGCGACTGCCAACATTATGCTTGCCGCAACAAAAGCGGAAGGCACTACGGTAATTGAAAATGCTGCAAAAGAACCGCATATTGTTGACTTGGCAAATTTTTTAAACTCTATGGGAGCCGATATACGCGGAGCCGGTACAGATGTAATCAAAATTTTTGGAGTCAGGTATCTTAACGGGACTTCCTATTCGATTATTCCAGACCAAATTGAGGCTGGAACGTATATGGTTGCCGCCGCAGCGACGTGTGGTGATGTTCTAATCAAGAATGTAATCCCTAAGCATCTGGAATCGATTTCGGCAAAGCTTGAAGAGATGGGCGTTAAACTTGAAGAATTTGATGATTCTATACGTGTAAGCAGAAGCGGCAAGCTTAGCAAGTGCAACATCAAAACGATGCCGCATCCCGGATTTCCGACAGACATGCAGCCACAGATTGCGGTGTTGCTTTCTATTGCAAACGGCACAAGTATTATAAATGAAAATGTGTGGGACAACCGTTTCCGTTATGTTGCGGAATTGAAACGATTGGGTGCACAGATTTCTGTCGATGGTAAGCTTGCTGTTATAGAAGGTGTTGACCATCTAAATGCGGCACCAGTAAGAGCTACTGATTTGCGTGCCGGGGCTGCGCTTGTAATTGCCGGCCTTTGTGCGCATGGCACTACTGAAATTGAGAATATCCAGCAGATCGAGCGCGGATATGAGTCAATTGACAAAAAGCTTCAGAAATTAGGGGCAAATATCACCCGGGTTCATATTCCGAAACCGGAGGTTGAACAGGCTGGATAATTAAAAGGCTGTTTCATCAGCCTTTTTTATTTTAATCTGATACGAGGGATATAATGGCGAGATTTTGTCCGCTTTTCAGCGGAAGCAGCGGCAACAGCTACTACATAGGCTCGGCGAATGAAGGCATTCTTATAGATGCTGGCAGATCTGCAAAACAGATTTCCAATATGCTTGATAACTGCCAGATAGATGTGGAAGCCATTCGGGGCATTTTTATTACACATGAACATTCAGACCATGTTTCAGGCCTGCGTGTGTTTGCTTCAAGGTATCATATACCTGTCTACGCTTCCTCAGGCACGCTTTCTCAGCTGGAGTCGATGAACTGCCTTAGCAGCAAGTTTACAAGCGAAGCCATAGGCTCTGAGTGGGTAACATGCGGCGGAATGATGGTCAGGGCTTTCCCAATATCCCATGACAGTGCGGAATGCGTCGGCTACCGTATTAAGACGAAAGATGGAAGGCAGATTGCGCTTTCTACAGACTTAGGCTATATGTCAGATGATGTGCGCAATAACCTTGATGGTGCCGATATGATTGTGCTCGAATCAAATCATGACGTGGGTATGTTGGAAAACGGGCCTTATCCTTACACACTTAAACGGCGTATCCTCTCGAAAACCGGGCATCTCTCAAATGACGATTGTTCTGCTGAGCTGTGCGGATTTGTTAAAAGCGGCTCCACACGTTTCATGCTTGCCCACCTTAGCAAAGAGAATAACACCCCTGATTTAGCTTATCAGACGGCTCTCTGTGCGCTTGAGATGTCAGGCATGAAGCAGAGGAGGGATTTTGAGCTTTATGTTGCCCCGCGCCAAAACGCGCAGGGTAGAATGGTTATTTTTTAACAATGGAAAAAATCAATTTGCTTTGTGTCGGAAAACTAAAAGAAGAATACTGGCGCAGTGCCTGCAATGAGTATCAGAAACGTCTTAAGCCATTTTGCAGGTTTTCGGTTGTTGAGATTCCGGAGTCACGCTTGCCTAAAAAGCCTTCGCAAATGCAGATTTTGAAAGCCATTGCACAAGAGGGTCGGTCCCTTCTCGAAGTTGCCGGCGGTTCTGCCAAATTGGCATTGTGCATTGAGGGTAAAGAACTGTCATCAGCTATGCTTGCAGAAAAAATTGAGGGCTATGGCTTGAGGGGAATTGATACTGTAAGCTTTATAATTGGAAGTTCATACGGCCTGAGTAGCAGGGTAAAGCAGAATGCTGATTTTTGCCTTTCCATGTCACCAATGACGTTTCCGCATCAGCTTGCAAGAGTGATGCTCTGTGAGCAAATTTATCGCGCATTTGAAATTATAAATCATGGAAAATATCACAAATAAAATATCTGAATAGGCAAACGGCAAACAACTACAATATGCAGCTGTTTGCCGTAAATTATATTATAGGAAAAGTCAGGCAGATTTTGTATGTTTGGACTTAAATTCTTTCTGCTTTTTTATAACTTTAAGTCGTGAAAACTCTTCGCGGTCTTTTTCTTCCAAAGCATCTGTTATTGCTTTGACAGTTATCTCAAACTTTGGAATCATAATATTCTTTAAGGCATTCGCGCGTTTCTGCGTCTTTTTTACGGCATCTGCCAAACGGTATACACTGTTTTCAACTTCCGCAAGCTCAGCGGTAAGCCTTTTAACTTCCATAAACTTTTTGTATGTCTTATCAAGCAAAATATTGGAAGAATAAAGGCCAAAAGGTGCAGGGATTTCCTTTTGCTTTTCAAGTGATACCATAGGAATCTCAACACCCATTACGCTGCGATATGCAATATTAAGGCCATTTTCCACAGGTACGGTTTCTGCAAGCTCCTTACATATGCCGAGTGTAATATTTGAACGCTGTAGCAGCGCATAAGCTTCCTTATATGCCTCATCGATTTTGCCCTGAATTTTGGATGCACGGTTTATAAGTGCCATCATTTCACGTACAAGGATATTGCGCTTTTTGTCGAGCAATTCAAAACCTGTGCGTGAAAGCTCAAGTGTCTTTTTTGTCGCCAGAAGATTGCCTTTTGTAGGTACTGCCTGGTTATTCATTTGCTGCCTCACCTTCCGGTTCAGGCCCATTGCCGCTTGTCAGACCAGATGTGTTTAGGCGGCCTTTTTCGCTTGTATCAGCCTGCTGCACGCGCTTTTTTGCAGGCTCATAGTATTTATCAAGTGTAACATCATCCAGGCGGTCAAGCGACTCACGCGGAAGAATCGTAAGCAGTTCCCAGCCTAAGTCAAGGCTTTGCTCAATTGTGCGGTTTTCAGAAGACCCCTGATTGACAAATTTTGACTCAAACTGCCTGCCAAATTCCAAGTATTGCTTATCTTCCGGTGAAAGTTCTTCTTCGCCTATAACTGAAGCGAGTGAACGGGCGTCCATAACTTTCGCGTAAGCAGCAAAAAGCTGGTTAGAAAGTGCGGAATGGTCTTCACGCGTATACCCTGCGCCTATGCCGTCTTTCATCAGACGGGAAAGAGACGGTAAAACAGCAACCGGCGGGTAAATGCCTGAAGCATCAAGCGAACGGTCAAGTACAATTTGACCCTCTGTGATATATCCTGTCAAATCAGGCACAGGGTGCGTGACGTCGTCATTCGGCATTGTTAAAATCGGTATCTGTGTCACTGAGCCAGGCTTGCCGCGAATCATTCCGGCACGTTCATAGAGGGATGCAAGGTCAGAGTAAAGATAGCCAGGATACCCCTTCCTGCCAGGAATTTCACCTTTTGATGAGCTAAATTCACGCAGTGCTTCGGCATAAGATGTCATATCTGTCATAATGACAAGGATATGCATCCCGAGCTCAAAAGCGAGATACTCAGCTACTGTAAGCGCGCAGCGCGGTGTAAGAATTCTTTCGATAATAGGGTCATTTGCAAGGTTAATAAACATCACAACGTGTTGAAGAATGCCGGACTCATCAAATGAGCGGCGGAAATAGTCGGCGACATCCTCTTTAACACCCATTGCGGCGAAGACGATAGCAAAGTTTCCGTTTTCAGCGCCTGTGATTTTTGCCTGACGCGCAATTTGAACGGCAAGCTCGTTGTGTTTCATGCCAGAGCCTGAAAAAATAGGCAGCTTTTGGCCGCGGATAAGTGTCATGAGCACGTCTATTGTGGAAATACCAGTGTTGATATAGTTCTTAGGGTATAAGCGGGAAACTGGATTTATTGGTGTGCCATTGACATTTGCTTTTTTTACAGGAAAAACATCTCCGAGCCCATCAATAGGGCGGCCTGCACCGTCAAATACACGGCCGAGGATTGAAGGGGAAAGAGGCATTTCCATCGGGTGGCCAGTAAGCCTTGTGCGTGTGTTAGTCAAAGAAATCCCACGTGTTCCCTCAAAGACCTGGATGACAACGCGCTTGCCATCTATCTGGACTATTCTTCCCTGACGCATTGTTCCATCGTCAAGACGGATATCGACAATTTCCTCAAACGAAGCGTTGTCAACATTGTCAAGGACAATCAAAGGGCCATTTATATCTTTTACTCCGATATAGTCAATAATCATATGCGACCGCCTTCCAATGAAAGATTTTCAACCATTTGCTCTATGCCGATACGATTCCGGCCAGTTTATCGTCGATATCTTTCATATAGTCATCAAACATTTCCGGCTTGTCATTTGGAATATCATATTTCATTTTAATCAGTTTATCAAAAAGGCCGGTATGGATAATGCTTGAAATCGGGACACTGGCAGAAATAAGCTGCTTTGATTTTTTATAGAGGTGAAGGATAACCTTCATCATAAGCTTTTGTTTTTCAAGCGGCACATAGGTATCTTCTTTGTGGAAAGCATTCTGCTGTAAAAATCCAACGCGGATTACACGTGCGGTTTCAATAGTCAGTTTCTGGTCGTCAGGAAGAACGTCGGAACCAATCAGCTTTACAATTTCCATCAGCTTGTTTTCCTGCTGCAGAATTTTATTGATTTCTTTTCTGTAGGTTATAAATTCTTTACCCTCATGCTCTTCGTACCACGGGTCAAGGTCGGTAAAATATTCACTGTAACTCTGCATCCAGTTGATTGCCGGATAGTGCCTTGCATAGGCAAGATTCTTATCGAGTGCCCAGAAGCAGCGGGTAAAACGCTTTGTGTTCTGTGTAACTGGCTCCGAAAAATCTGAACCCTGTGGTGAAACTGCGCCGATTATAGTCACTGAACCTGTAGCGCCGTTTAGCGTTTCGGACATTCCTGCACGTTCATAGAATTCGGCAAGACGGCTTGGCAGATAAGCAGGGAAGCCTTCCTCGGCAGGCATTTCCTCAAGGCGGCCTGAAATTTCACGGAGCGCTTCAGCCCAACGCGAGGTTGAGTCAGCCATCAGAGCAACATGATACCCCATGTCGCGGTAATATTCACCGAGTGTAATGCCTGTGTAAATCGAAGCCTCACGCGCAGCAACAGGCATATTGCTCGTATTGGCTATAAGAATGGTCCTGTCTGTCATCGGCCGGCCTGATTTAGGGTCTATCAATTCAGAAAACTCATCAAGCACCTGGCTCATTTCGTTTCCGCGCTCTCCACAGCCAACATAGATAATTATGTCAGCATCGCACCACTTTGCCAACTGGTGTTGTGTCATCGTTTTGCCTGTTCCAAATCCGCCAGGTATGGCAGCGGTGCCGCCTTTTGAAATAGGGAAGAGCGTATCTATTACACGCTGGCCTGTAATAAGAGGAATAGTTGGCTGTTTATGCTGCAAAACAGGGCGCGGCACACGAATTGGCCATTTCTGGCAAAGAGTAAGTTTATGAACTGTGCCGGTATCATCTTTGAGCTCTGCTACCGTGTCATTTACATGGTATTTGCCATTTGGCTGAACTTTTGCGACAGTTCCAGAGACAACAGGGGGAACCATACATTTATGGCGAACCGCAGGTGTTTCCTGGCATTCGGCATATACAGCCCCGCCTTTAAGTTTATCGCCGGGCTTTACGGTGATTGTAACGTCCCATTCGCGGTTTTCGTCAAGCGATGGAACACTGCTGCCGCGTGAAATAAACGATCCGCTCTGTTTGGCTATTTCTTTAAGAGGACGTTCGATCCCGTCAAAAATATTGTTAAGCAGGCCCGGGCCAAGTGTAACATTCATAGGGCTTCCAGTGCCATAGACAGGCTCGCCCGGACGCAGGCCGGTTGTTTCCTCATAAACCTGGATTGTAGTTTTTTCATCGGAAACGCCTATCACTTCGCCTACAAGGCGTTCATTGCCGACAAAGACCATTTCCATCATGGAAAAGCTGTGCGAATTGCGTACAGTCACAACAGGCCCGTTAATCCCATATATAAAATCCTGAGTGTCCAATTACTTCATCTCCGATGCAGAAATCCCTTTTAAACGTTGGCCAGCCCGGAATTGGCTTCAAACCACTGGTACTGGTCCGTCAGGAGAGTATCAAGCGTTTCATCCGCCAGTATACCCCGCTTTGGATGAGATGCTTTAATTCCACCAATTTTGATTGTATTGTCTATCTGAAATATGCAGTCATATCCTAAAGCAGACCGGACAGCGTCCTTATAATTTTCATCCTGTTTACGCATATAAATTACAATTCCAGGCTCTGCAAAAAGCTTGCCGAACTCATGTGCGGCTTTTTTTAAAAAAGCCGCATAACCGTCAGTGCCTGTAAAGGCATTTAAGTTGTCAATAGCTTTTGCAAAGACCTCTGAAGTAATCTGGCTGCGCCTTTTTAGCAATTCGCGGCGCGCATTCATAGCTCGCTTTGACATTTCCTGAGAAATTTTATTTCTCATCTGTGCGATTTCCTTTTGAATCATCCGGTAGCATTCAAAAAGAACCTGCTTTTCAGTTTCTTCAAGCTTTTTATTTTTGTAATCTGCAATTTCATTTTCAATCTGCCTGCGCTGCTCTTCTGCGTAATGGTTAATGGCAGCCGAAAATTTATCGCGTTTTTCTTCTTCAATATCTGTCATTCCAGCACCCCTGTTCTTCTGAGCTGCTTTAAATCTTTACACCGATTGCTTCACGTACATAGTTGGTAATAGTATCTTTTGTACAACCGTTGCCATGGCGATCTGGGATCTCGACGATCAGGGGACGGCGGCGGTTCAGCTTAATGTCGTAAATATCGGATGGACACATCGAAAGCAAGGCCTCGGTAATAAGGACGACGGCTATGTCATCATGGTCAAGAGCATACTTAAGTGCTTTTTTAACCTCCACAGCCGTATGTGCGACTACTCCTTCAATGCCGGCGAGGCGCATGCCTACCTGTGTGTCAACATTATCGCTGATAAGGTAAAATCGCATAACTCTCTTTTTCTCCGTTTCTGCTCAGACTTTTTGGAGCATCAGGATAGCAAGCAGAAGTCCATAAATAGCAATACCTTCGCCAAGGGCTACAAATATAAGGCCTTTTGCAAAGTTTTTCGGGTTTTCGCCGGATGCGCCAATTGCAGCAGGAGCTGCAGTTGCAACAGCAATGCCGCCGCCAATTGATGCAAGTCCATCAGCAATTGCTATGCCTATCATTGACATGCCTTTCTGGGAATCAGCAGGCTGTGAAGACGTTGTTGCCGGTGCGGCCGATGTGCTGCCTGATGTCGCTGCTGAAGCGACGGCAGGCACAGCCATTGAGATGACGCATACAGCTGCGAATGAAACAACCTGAGTGATGACGGCTTTCTTTTTGCTTGCTCCATTTTTAACAGAATGAATCGCGTAAATTACAGAAGCGACCAGAAAAACGATTGGCAGAAGCATAAAAACGATATCCATATTTTTTCCTCCTAAAATTCAATAAACATAAAAATAAGATCCAAATAATTATTAAATAATCATAAGAAATCAAGATGCTCTAAAAAAGTAATTTAAGCTTCCTGACCTACAGCAACTGGGGTATAAGGTCGGCCTGAACCATCATAGAAACGGCTGAAAAGTTCGTAAAACTCAAGCCTTAGCGACTGCACGCCTGAAAGCAAACCTTCAAGTGCAATGACAAAAGCATTGCCGAGTATGAGTACAAGAACATAGCCAATGCCGCCTCCGCAGAACTCTGCAAGCTTGAAAGTTACAAGCATCATGCCAGCGTGTACAAGCACATAAGCCCCGATACGTATAAAGCTGATTGTATTTGTAATATAGCTAAGTACATATTCGAAAACTTCAAAGAAGTTTTCCATAATCATTTCGCCCCAGCTTTCGGGTTTCCAGTCTGGCTTTCCTTCCATGAGGCCACCGAGTACATTGCGGAACATCATAAGCACAAGCGGAATGACAATAAAGCACACTACATAAGACGGTGTGAAAACTGGCTTGCTGAATATTACCTGTTCGGAAAGGCCAAAAATAACGGCTGTGTAAAAAATGAATCCCGCTATTCCATTTGGGCCAAACAGGCCACTTGTATACTGCCTGCGTTTCAGCGATGCAAAAATATTGGTGAGTATTGCCAGCATTACCATAAGAACGCCAAGGCCGATGGCAAAATTAACAACACCAACAGGATTGTCCATCACGGAAATTGGTTTCTGCGAAAGCCCAAATACTGCCTTGTACATTGGATCAAGGGCGTGCTCAAACCCAAATACGGAGCCAAATAAAGTACCAACTATGGAAGACGCAATGCCGCAAGGTATCATCACACGCCCGAGAGCCGAGCGTTTCTTTTTCCAAAGCAGCAGCCCTATAAGAACTATGCAGAGCCCTTGACCAAGGTCGGCAAACATAAGGCCAAAGAAAAGAAAATAGGTAATTGCAACAAAAGCTGTTGGGTCTATCTCGTTGTAAGAAGGAAGGCCGTAAACATCAATAAAGAGCTCAAATGGACGCCATAGTTTTTTGTTGTTGAGTTTTATAGGTGGAGAATGCCTGAGCACTTCAGGGCTTGATGCCTTATCAAAAGAATATTTAACTGTTTTTAGCTTGTCAAGCGATACCTTTACGTCATTCTCTTTATCAGATGGGACCCATCCAGCTATTATGAAATTGTCACCATAGCGTGCAGCGTAATGCCTCATGTCATAATATGTTGATTTTTCATTCAGCCACACATAAACGCCAAAAAACGTCGACCGTTCTTTTTCCCAGTATGACTTGATTTCGGAATCGATATGCGCTATTTCGGCTTCCGAGTCCTTCTTTTTGCTGATAAAATCATTGATCGCAGATGAAACCGTCCCGCTATATTCCTGCAACGAAACACGCTCAAAATAGAGACCTGCAAAGATACGGTCGACTTCTTCAATCTGGTCGACTGGAGCACAGTACATTCCCCAGTAAAGCGCATTTTCAAATTTGCTGGGGAAAAATGCAACGTAAGGGTTTTCCGTGTAACTCGAAAGCTTTTTATAACTTTCTTCAGGGAGTGACCCAAAACGTATTTTAACAAACTGGCATTTTTTTAGCTCATCCAAATCCAGGTTAAGCCCATCAAAGTGCCTTATTTTACCTACAGATGTATCGCAGTTTCTAATCTCATCTGTGCATTTCTGCTTCTCTGATAAAAGGCCATGCACTGAAGCAGAAAAAGAATCAATATATTTCTGCCAGTTCTGCACAGGCAGAACAGCTGTTTTTGGATAGCGTATACTTGAAAGTTCGCTTTTTTTGCCAATCGAATCAAGAAGTTCCGCCAAAGTTCCCATCGGTTTTGAGTATGGGTTTGCTTCACTCACAGGCGAAAAGTCGGTTGTGTCGGAATAAAACGAAAGGGCATTATCAGGATGGAAAACGCGTGTTTTTCCAAGTGCTACTGTAGCTTCGTCCAATTCTTCCATTTTGCCGATTACATTTAGGAGTTCGATTTTTACGACAGCCAACGCAATAACTCCTTCCTTAAATTTAGAATTGGGACTCATAGGACGTTATTAAAATTACAACATTCAGCTTGCGGTTTGGTTATCTGACTGCTGGGGCTCGTCGAGGATAAGAAGTTTTTTGATTTCATCCGGTGCAAACTGGTAGCGTTTTCCTTCGATAATAGTGATTATATTGCTCGTTTCAGTTTTGCTTAGGAAAACATACGAGATGAAAACAACAGCAGGATAAATTGAATAATTTATATAGTGCCTGCAAAGCCTGTAAACCATTCTGACTGGGAGCTCGTCAAGGTAGGCGTACGGCATTTTAAGTATGCGTTTTCCAACAGATGTCTGCGTTAAAATCTGCTGCTCCTCTTTTTCAGTTTCTGCGTTCAGCATTCTGTCAATTCTGTTGCTGCTGAAAAATCCAGATGGCAAAAGCGCCTTCCTGGCCAATTCGGCACTCGCCCCATACTGGAACTTCATGCGCACTATGCGGACGTAATTGTCAAGGTCAAGGTAAGTGTTGCATATCTCGAGGAGCTGCTTCCGCGGCGTGCCCGAGAAATTGTTTCTGACGGTTTCAATTACGCCTGAATAAAAATAATGGTAAAGTGCGTTTTCAATTTCAGCATAGTCAATGCGGCTTTCCGATTTTTCAAGATATGGCATCATCAGTTTTTCGTAGGGTGTGTGCTGTATTACTTTTTTCAGGTCATCTTTGGTTTTAACTTTCGCAAGTGCACGGAGATTAAGCGCCGAGCTATGAATCATATAAGGTGGGAAAAAATACGATTTCTCTGCAGAAGCCCCTGAGTTTATGGAAATTACAGCGCGCAGCAGATATTCAATTTCATCATGCTGCACAAGGCTTTTGGGAAAATGCGTGTTTATTTCCATCTCATATTTTGTGAGGGAAGCGTAATCCTCGGCCAGATGCTGCTTCAGTATTGATTCGAGATGGCCGCGGTGGATATCGCTTTCAGAAATTCCTGCAAGTGATTTGCTGTATGCGGTATGATTTTTAAGGTACCCGGCAACTTCGGCAACATCCTTACATTTCAGCAGCGCACTGTAGTCTTCAGCACTAAGGCTTCCGCCGTAGCGTGTACGGGCTTTCGCAAGTATAACATTTGAGGACATTGAATTCAGCATTAAGAAATGCCTCCAGTCACCCGCTTAGTTATCTCTGCAACCCATTCGCTGCCCTTTTGGGCATACATGGCATTAGTCCTCTGCATAGTCTGCTTGTTCTTTTTATCTGTTTCTTTCCATGCCCTTTCGGCAGCTTCCCTTTCTTTTGGTTCAAGCTTTGCTATGCGGTGTTTTGCTTCCTCAAGATATTTATCGCGTATTTCTTCGCGATTTTTCGCGATTTCTTTTTCAGAGTCCAACTTTTCTTTCTGAGCAGAATCTGTTATTTTCCGTGCCTGACGGTCCATATCTACGATTTGCTTCATAAGATCTTGCATGTATTAAGCACCTCCAGTTCTACCTGTAGAAATTTGGACAACAACACATTATATTCTTAAATTTCTCCATTTTCAAGAAAGCCTATCGTTAAATATAGCAGACTATTTGAAGAATAATATAGTGAAAGTGCTAATATGAGGCCCGTTAATTCTTTAAACTCTGCAAAGGTGCAGGAAAACGACCGCCGCGACTGATGAATCTCAGCGGGGAATAGCGATTTACCTCCATGACTGGCCCGCCGCCGAGAAGCCCGCCGAAACTGATCTCATCGCCTGCTTTTTTGCCTATTGCCGGAATGAGGCGTACTGCTGTGGTTTTGCTGTTTACAAGCCCTATTGCGGCTTCGTCGGCAATGATTGCCGAGATGATTTCAGGCGGAACATCTCCGGGTATGGCTATCATGTCGAGGCCTACGGAGCAGACGGCTGTCATGGCTTCAAGCTTCGTGATTGAAAGGGAGCCACAGCGTGCCGCGTCTATCATTCCGGCATCTTCAGTGACTGGTATAAAAGCACCTGAGAGACCGCCAACGTGCGACGAAGCCATTATTCCGCCTTTTTTTACGGCGTCATTGAGAAGCGCGAGGCATGCAGTAGTACCATGGGCACCGCAGCTTTCAAGGCCCATTTCCTCCAGAATATGGGCTACGGAATCACCGACGGCAGGTGTTGGCGCAAGCGAAAGGTCAACTATCCCGAACGGCACGCAAAGCCGCTTTGACGCTTCCTGTGCAACAAGTTGCCCCATACGCGTAACTTTAAAAGCTGTTTTTTTCACAATATTTGCAACTTCCGCAATGTCGCAGTCGCCGGCTTTTTTAATCGCGGTTCGCACAACGCCAGGTCCAGAAACACCTACGTTGATTTCGCAGTCTGGTTCGCCCGGCCCTTGGAAAGCGCCTGCCATGAACGGGTTGTCTTCAGGTGCATTGCAAAAAACAACAAGCTTTGCGGGGCCTATGCAGTTCCTGTCGGCTGTGGCCTTTGCCGTATCCAGTATAATATGCCCCATTTTTGCTACGGCGTCCATGTTTATGCCTGCTTTTGTAGTGCCGACGTTTACAGATGAGCAGACGAGGTCGGTGCGGCTCAAGGCTTCCGGAATGCTTTGGATAACGGCGTAGTCGCCTGGGGCAAAGCCTTTCTGCACGAGTGCTGAGTATCCGCCGATAAAATTTACCCCGATGGCTTTGGCGGCACGGTCAAGTGCCAGCGCAAAACGCACCGGGTTTTTGCCTGGGCAAGCGGCGGCAACCATGGAAATAGGCGTTACTGAAACGCGCTTATTTATTATAGGAATACCGTATTCCTTGCTTATATCTTCACCAGTTTTTACAAGATTACCAGCATAATTGCATATTTTATCGTAAATTTTATCACATGCTTTATCAATGTCCGAGTCAATGCAGTCAAGTAGCGAAATCCCCATTGTGATGGTCCTGACGTCCAGGTTCTCATCATCAATCATATGTATGGTCTCAAGAATATCATCCGTATTTATCATTTTCCAGTTTTCTCCTTAAATGTTGGGAATGTTGGTTTTCCATTTAGATATGGTGCATTGAATTGTAAATATCCTCGTGCACCGTATGGATTGAAACGCCCATTTCCTTGCCAGCTTCTGTAAGCTCATCTGCAAAGCGGCTGAACGGCACGTTGCACTTTGATATGTCTACAAGCATTATCATAGCGAAAAGGTTCTCCGTTACGGACTGGGTCACATCGGTTACATTTACCTGATGCTTTGCGCAGATGCCGGATACGCGTGCCAAAATGCCAACTCTGTCTTTGCCGATAACTGAAATTACAGCATGCATATTTTTCCCTCCATATACCTTTTTATAGTCTTTTCGCATAAGTATGCACGTGGAAATTATTTTTGTCAAGTTCGCCAAAATTTGCTGTAAAGAAATATAAATTATTCTAATCAGCAATCTGCTGAAAAAATTAAATACACCGTTTAATAAAATATCTATTTTTTATCTATAATAATGTTGCTTATTATGTTAATATAACATAAACAATAGTATGTCGGTTAATATGCAGATTTAGGTGGTGTCGGAAATAACATTGATGTTGGACGATCGGAGGGGTATTCTGACAAAATGAAATACAGATATATTGTAGACAGCCATATTCATACCGATTGCAGTAAAGACGCGGCAGATTCAGCCATGATGATGTGTGAAAGCGGTGCGCGGCTTGGGCTGTACGCTCTTACGGTGACAGACCACTGCGAATGCAATGCCTTTTCGAGCGAAGGGTATGACCGCTCTGTCGTTCAGTCCTATTTTGAAGCTAAAAAGGCTGCGGCTGTGTTCAGCGGCCGCCTCCATGTTTTTGCCGGCGTGGAGCTGGGCCAACCTGTGCAAAATCCAGACGCTGCTGCTAAGGCGCTTGGTTCATGTGCTTTTGATTTTACACTTGCTTCTGTGCATAATGTGAAGGGAAAGGCCGACTTTTACAGGCTTGACTATTCGCATGAGAATATAGAGGGTCTCCTCAACAGTTACTTTGATGAAATCATGGAAACTATTGAGTGGGGAAATTTTGATTCCCTCGCGCATTTGACATATCCATGGCGCTACATTGTCGGCGAGCATAAAATCCCGATACATATGGAAAAGTGGAACAGCCGTATCGACGAGGTGCTTAAAGCGCTTATCAGTAGGCAAAAAGCTTTGGAAATCAATACGTCAGGCTTCCGCCAGAGGCTGGGTGTTTCAATGCCTGATATTTCTGTGCTGAAGCGGTATCACCAACTTGGCGGCAAGCTGGTAACAATCGGCTCGGACGCACACCGCTGGGCAGATGTCGGTGCGGGAGTTGAACAAGGCATGGATGCACTCTGCAAAGCCGGTTTTCACCATTTCATGATTTATATTTCTCACAAGCCGCAGGTCCTGCCGCTTGGCTGAAATGGAAAGGAGTGCTTATAAAAATGGATCAACTGCTTTCCCTTCTAAATGAAAATGCGAGGCTCACGACAAAACAGCTTGCCGTAATGCTCAACATCTCTGAAGAAGAAGTGACGAAAAAAATCACGCAGTATGAAAAGGATGGTGTTATCCGCGGCTACAAAGCCCTCGTTAACTGGGAAAAAGTCGACAAGAATAAATCGAGCGCACTTATTGAGCTGCGTGTGTCGCCTAAGCGCGACCGCGGGTTTGACGAGATTGCGAACCGCATAATGCAGTTTGAAGAAGTAGACAGTGTGTACCTTATGTCCGGCGGGTATGACCTCGCAGTTAAGGTACACGGCAAAAGTATGCACGATATAGCGGTATTCGTAATGCGCAAGCTTGCTACGCTTGATTCTGTGCTTTCCACTTCAACGCATTTCATACTGACGCGCTATAAAGACGGCGGTGTGATACTTGATCCTGAAGGCGAACAGGATGAGCGAAGGAGTGTATTCAGTGATTGATTACAGGCAGGTGCTAAACAGCAATGTCCAAACCTTGAAACCGTCCGGCATCCGCCGCTTTTTCGATATTGCAAACGAGTTTGATGATGTGATATCGCTTTCAATTGGCGAACCTGATTTCATGACGCCATGGCATGTCAGGGAAGAAGCAATCCGCAATCTGCAGGACGGCAATACGTGGTATTCCCCAAACCGCGGCTTTTTGGAGCTTCGCAGGGAAATAAGCCATTTTATCAAACTGCATTACCATATAGATTATGACCCAAAAGCAGAAATACTCGTGACGGTAGGCGGTAGCGAAGCTATTGACCTTGCCCTGCGCTGTCTTGTTTCTCCGGGAGACGAGGTGCTCATTCCGGAGCCGAGCTTTGTCTGCTACAAACCGCTGACACAGATGGCTGGCGGTGTTCCTGTAGTGATAGAGACGAAAGAGGAAGAAAAATTCCGCCTTGAGCCGGAAGCACTGCAGGCAAAGATAACGCCAAAGTCAAAAGTCCTGATTTTGCCTTATCCAAACAATCCTACCGGGGCTGTTATGCACCGCGCCGACCTTGAAAAGATAGCTGACGTGGTAAAAGCAAACCACCTTATGGTGCTTTCGGATGAGATTTACAGTGAGCTTACATACGGCGACTCGCGCCATGTTTCATTTGCGTCGCTTGACGGCATGAAAGAGCGCACTGTCCTTGTAAACGGCTTTTCGAAGACATTTGCCATGACCGGCTGGCGGCTTGGCTATGCGGCCGCGCCCGAACCGATAATAACCCAGATGACAAAGCTGCATCAGTTCGGCATAATGAGCGCGCCCACAACGGCGCAGCATGCAGCGGTAGAAGCCCTTAAAAACGGTGAAAGCGATATCATAGAGATGCGTGAGCAGTACGATATGCGTCGCCGTTTAATTGTGGAAGGATTTAATTCAATGGGGCTGAACTGCTTTGAGCCGGAAGGCGCTTTTTATGTTTTTCCGTGCATAAAAAGCACTGGCCTTTCGTCCGAAGAATTCAGCAAACGGCTCGTTTACGATGAGCGCGTTGCGGTTGTGCCGGGAAATGCTTTCGGCGACTGCGGCGAAGGGTATGTGCGCGTTTCATATTCGTATTCCACAAAGCATATTATTGAGGCGCTTTCACGTATAGGTCGGTTTGTGAAAAGGGGAAAGGACTTCCATGAAGGCTGACGCTCCGGCAAAAATCAACCTTGCGCTTGATATTACGGGCCGCAGGGAAGATGGATACCATCTGCTGAATATGGTTGTGCAGAGCGTGTCGCTCTGTGATGAGATTTCTGCTGCAAAGGCAGAGGCAGGCGTACTTGAAGCCGTATGCGACGATGCGTCTGTTCCATGCGGCGCTGATAATACTGTTATGCGTGCCGCGCGCGCCTTTTTCGAAAAGACTGGCGTTTCTCCTGGCTTTGGCATAAGGTTTTATATTAAAAAGCGCATCCCGCAGCAGGCAGGCCTTGGCGGCGGCAGCACGGATGCGGCGGCGGCGCTTAGGCTCCTTAATAAGCTGTTTAATACGCGCTTAAGCGCTGGGCAACTGCAGAGCATCGGGCTTATGGCGGGAGCAGACGTGCCGTTCTGTGTTGAAGGCGGCACGGCGTTTGTAAGCGGCATCGGGGAAAATATTGTGCAGATTTTCTCCATGCCGCCATGCTATATAGTACTCTGTCGCCCAGATGTCGGTATCAGTACGTCCAAAGCATACTTAGACTATGACAGGCAACACTGCAAGCAAACATGCTGCTCAATGCAAGTACGTAATGCGCTGCGGCTCGGCAGCCTTGCTGAAATTGGCAAATCGCTTGAAAATGCTTTCGAGCTTGCCGGTGTTCCGGATGAAATACATAAGATTGAAGAAAAAATGCTTGAGTATGGTGCTACCGGTTCATGCATGACGGGCAGCGGCTCGGCTGTCTTTGGAATTTTTACTGATTATGCCGAGGCTGCAGCATGCAAAAACGGTTTGGCTTTAGAATACAAAATGACATTTTTATGCCTCCCTTTGCAAAGGCAGAAAATATTATAATATGAAAGGTGAGTTAGAAATGGAACAGAAAGGCCTTGGCTTTGAAGTAATGCACGTCGGGATAAACTGCAAAGATGCCGGTGAGGCATCAAAGACGGCCGAAGTGCTGAAAAACATATTCGGCTTTGAGAGCAGTGAAACACCTGTTTCTTTCTTTTCAACGAAGAAAATAGAGATTATGAAGAAAAATGGCGCAGGAGAACGCGGGCATATAGCCATTGGTACAAACGATATCCACGCCGCGGTAAAATACCTTGAAGGCAGGGGATATGGGTTTAATCAAGACAGCGCCGCTTATTTTCCAGACGGCAGGCTCAAATTGATTTACCTTAAGGATGAAATCGCGGGATTTGCTTTCCATCTGCTTCAGAAATAACTTGATATTTACTGTAAAAACATCAAAAAAACATCCGCTGCCTTAAAGAGTGCAAGGCGGCGGATGCTGCTATTTACATTATAAAAGCTGTTTCACAGCGTACCAAAAATGCGGTCGCCCGCGTCGCCAAGGCCAGGCACGATGTATCCATTTTTATTGAGATGGTCGTCAACTGCGGCACAGTAAAGCTGAACGTCTGGGTGCACCGAAATAAATGCCTTTATCCCTTCAGGTGCGGCGATTATGCACATGAATTTGATGCTTTTGGGATGGCTCTTTTTAATGATTGACACCGAATCTATTGAAGAACCGCCCGTAGCAAGCATTGGATCAAGCACAATAACGTCGCGCTGGTCAATGTCGTTTGGAAGTTTGCTGTAGTACTCGACCGGCTTCAGCGTTTTAGGGTCACGGTAAAGGCCTATGTGACCTACTTTGGCGGCAGGCACAAGCGAAAGGACGCCGTCTACCATGCCAAGGCCTGCACGTAGAATCGGAATAAAAGCAAGCTTACGGCCTGCTATAACTTTTGCCTTTGCGACACCGACCGGTGTTTCGACCGTTGTTTCTTCAAGGGGAAGGTCACGCGTCGCTTCATAACACAAAAGCATTGCAATTTCACTTACAAGCTGGCGGAAATCTTTCGAGCCTGTGTTTTTGTCACGGAGATAAGTCAGCTTATGCTGTATCAGCGGGTGATGCATTACTACGAGCTGATGTTTTGCAATTAAATCCTTAAACTGGTCCTCCGTATTCATATCCCTCATACTCCTCAAAATTAAAGTTCAACGCGCTCAATCGCGGAAATTTCATCGATACGCCTCTGGTGACGCCCGCCATCAAAAGGTGTGTTAAGGAACAGGCGTGTAAATTCGACGGCCTGTTCATCGCTGATGACACGGCCGCCAAGGCACATAATGTTGGCATTGTTATGGCGGCGCGTTATCTCAGCGCAGTAAGCATTGTCACATACGGCCGCGCGTATGCCCTTTACTTTGTTTGCCGCTATGCTCATGCCAATACCTGTCCCGCAGCAGAGGATACCTTTTTCAGCATTTCCTTCAGCCACAAAATGCGCAACTTTCGCAGCAAAAAGCGGATAATCCACAGATTCCTCACTGTCTGTGCCAAAATCCTTGTACTCAATTCTTTTGATGTCGAGATACTTTTTAATCACTTCTTTAAGGTGATAACCGCCGTGATCGGCTCCCAGTGCAATCATTTTTTTCGTAAACCTCCACTTTGTTTTTTGTTTAAGGCACGTTCAGCCTGTGCCGGGCGAAGATAGACCGGCAGCAATGCAGCAGGGGAGACCGTTTTTCCATTCTGAAAAACGGTTAACGCTGCTTTTGCAACACCGCTGGCGCGCTGATAAATCAGTGGCTCAGGAGGAAGGATTGCTCCGGCTGACTGAAAACCCTTGTTATTATAGCACAGTTTCGCGCCGTCACCAACAAGGAACAGTGGCTTGGGGTACTTCTCACATTCTTCTGCGAGGTTATTTGTAGCGATTGCACGGTCTTTTGTAATGCGCCTTAGCTGCCCGTGGTGCGCTTCAAAAACAGCATTGTAGACCTGGCCGCAACGCGCGTCCATTACAGCGCACACGGTCCCGTCAATATGGGCAAGGTTATATGCCATAGCTTCAAGCGTAGACACACCCACGCAGGGCTTTTGAAATGGAAATGCAAGCCCTTTTATGCTTGCTACGCCTATCCGTATGCCCGTAAAAGAGCCGGGGCCTGCTGAAACTGCAAAAAGGTCAACATCTTTAAGCTCTGTTTTTGTGCTTTGCAGAAGGCACTGTATCATCGGCATTAATGTCTGGCTGTGGGTAAGGCCGGTGTTGCAGTAAAATTCCCCCAGAATTTTGTCGCCCTGTGTAAGGGACGCAGAAGCAGCGACGGCCGATGAATCGACCGAAAGTATTATCATAAGTTCACCCCGTCAATTGAAATAATGCGCTCGTTCTCTGCTTTTCCATGGTTTATCATGATATGTATGGCATTTTCAGGAAGGGCATTTTCAATGTTTTCGCTCCATTCAACAACGATGATGCCGCCGGAATCAAGGTAGTCAAAAAATCCGGTTGAGTAGAGGTCGTCCCAGCTGTTCACGCGGTACATGTCAAAGTGATAAAGCGGGATATGCCCTTTATATTCGTGCACAAGCGCAAAAGTTGGGCTGGAAACACCGCCGGTAATTCCAAGTCCCCTTGCAATGCCGCGTGTAAAAGCTGTCTTTCCGGCTCCCATTCCGCCAAAAAGCGCAACAACGCTACCTGACTTAAGCTTGGCGGAAAGATTTTCACCCACAGTTTCAGTTTCTGACGGAGACTCCGTTATAAATTTCTGCATATTAACATCCATCCATTAAAACAGCCCAGTTATCCTGCCATTTTCATCCACGTCAATATTTTCTGCGGCAGGATGTTTCGGTAGCCCAGGCATTGTGAGAATATTCCCTGCATATGCAACTACAAATCCGGCGCCGCTGTTAATTCTCAAGTCGCGTATTGTAATCCGGAAACCTTTTGGGCGGCCGAGAAGCTTTGGATTATCGGAAAGTGAATACTGCGTCTTTGCAATGCATACCGGAAGGGAATTTCCTCCGAGCGTTTCGATCTCTTTAAGTGCCTTGCGCGCTTTTGCAGTGTAGTCCACTCCGTCTGCACCGTAGATTTCACGGCAGACCGTTTCTATCTTATCCGCAATTGGAGCGTTGTCCGGATAAAGGACGTGGAAATCTGACAGTTGTCCGGCGATGCGGCATACTTTTTCAGCAAGGTCAGTCCCACCATTTCCGCCTTTTGAAAACACATCACATATTGAGCATTGCACCCCATGGCTGCCGCAGTATTCTGTAATATAGCCAAGCTCTTTGTCAGAGTCGCCGGCAAACCGGTTGATGGCGACTATTACAGGCACACCGAATTTTTTAAGGTTTTCGATATGTGCTCCGAGGTTTGAAATGCCGTTTTTCAGTGCCTCAATGTTTTCTTTCGATGTTTCAGTTTTGGGAACGCCTCCGTTGTACTTCAGTGCACGTGCCGTTGCTACAAGGACAGCGGCATCGGGCTTTAAACCTGCAAGGCGGCATTTTATGTCCATAAACTTTTCAGCGCCGAGGTCAGAGCCAAAGCCGGCTTCCGTAATACAGTAATCGCCGAGCTTAAGGGCAAAGCGTGTTGCCCTTAAGGAGTTGCACCCATGTGCTATGTTGGCGAATGGACCGCCATGTATGATGGCCGGAGTGCCTTCAAGTGTCTGCGCAAGGTTTGGCTTAATGGCGTCTTTAAGGAGTGCGGCCATTGCGCCTTCCGCCTTAAGGTCGTGTGCATAGACCGGTTTTCCGGAATATGTATAAGCTACAAGTATTTTGCCAAGGCGGCGCTTAAGGTCGCTGATGTCTGAAGCGAGGCAGAAAATCGCCATGACTTCAGTTGCTACCGAAATGCAGAAAGAATCTTCACGTGGGGTTCCGTTTGCCTTACCGCCAAGGCCTGAAACTATGCTACGCAGTTGCCTGTCGTTCATATCCATGCAGCGCGGCAAAAGTATACGCCCTGGGTCAATGCCAAGCTCATTTCCATGCTGGATATGGTTGTCCAGCATAGCGCAGAGAAGGTTGTTGGCGGAGGTGATTGCGTGGAAATCGCCTGTAAAATGGAGGTTTATTTCCTCCATTGGGAGCACTTGAGCATAACCTCCGCCGGCAGCGCCGCCCTTTACGCCAAAAACAGGGCCAAGAGAAGGCTCACGCAATGCAAGCACAGCCTTTTTGCCAATTTTTGCCATTGCCTCAGCAAGCCCTATGGACACAGTCGTTTTTCCTTCGCCTGCCGGTGTAGGGTTAATGGCCGTTACGAGAATAAGCTTACCGTCTTTTTTTCCGGAAAGCCTTTTATAGAGCGAGTCGCTTAATTTTGCCTTATATCTGCCGTACAGTTCGAACTCATCCTCATGGATACCGAGCCCCGAAGCGACCTGCGCAATCGGTTTCGGGTGTGCCTGCTGAGCGATTTCAATGTCTGTAAGCATTCAACTTCCCCCAGTTATTAAATATTTTTATTTATAGTAATAAAATTATAACACATATCTGGAAAATAAAAAATACCGGCTGCAAAATTGCGTAGTTTCTTGCAAGTTTCATAGAAGCATCCTATAATAAAGCATGGAACAATACGAGGTGAAGCAATGGGATTTTTAAGATCTATAGGTGATTACTTTAAAAGAACAGAAAAAGCATATTGGGTTATCCTGATTATAATTTCAGGTTATAGTCTTCTGCTGCTAAAAACAGTGCCGGTAAACATCGGAAACAGAAGCTGGTTTGTCACAATGCTGATTGCCATCCTGCTTGGATATGTCGGGGCAGTCATTATTACAATGGTAGATTACCACGACATTTCTACTTTCTGGTATATCATATCAGCCGGCTGCCTTTTCCTGATGCTTTATACACTGAAATTCGGCAGTGCCGTGACTAATTCCGGCGGCGTAGATGCCAAAGCATGGATAAAACTTGGCGGAACATCATTCCAGCCGAGTGAGCTTGTAAAAATTGGGTTTATGATTACATTTTCAAGGCACATATCGGTTCTTGAGGAGCGCGGGCTCTTGAAATCGCCGCTGCACGTATGCCTTCTCGCTGTCCATGCCCTGATTCCAATTATACTTACGCATATGCAAGGCGACGATGGCGCAGGAGTTATTTTCTTCTGCATGTTCATTGCCATGGCTTTCGGAGCCGGAATACAGCTTCGCTATTTTGCCATCTTGTTCGCAATATTTGCAGGTGCGTTCCCGATAGCATGGAAGTATATGTTTGCAGATTACCAGAAGCAGAGGATGCTTGCTGCCTACCATTTGAAAGAAATGGATAGCTCCGCTGCAGTGCACATTTACGGGTGGCAGCAGTATCAGGCACGCACTTCAATAGGCAGTGGCGGCCTTTTGGGCCGTGGGCTTTTTCATAGTCCGCGGGTAAATTTGAAAATTGTGCCTGAGCAGGAAAGCGATATGATTTTTTCTGTAGCAGGCGAGCAACTTGGATTTATAGGGTGCTTTATTATCATTGTGCTGATGCTTCTGCTGCTTTGGCAAACGCTCCGCATAGCAAGGAACAGCTCAGATATATTGGGCAGGTCTATTTGCATGGGCTTTTTCGGGTTGATTGCTGCCCAGACTATTTTCAATATTGGCATGTGCCTCGATCTGTTGCCTGTAATTGGAGTTACACTGCCATTTTTCAGCGCTGGCGGTTCTTCGGCGGCATGCCTCTATTTTGGGTTTGGACTCGTGGAAAATGTATATATGCATCCGCAGATACCGACAAAAGTATCTATCAGGGAAATTTAGCTATTGATGCGATACAGTTGAAAAGCACCCCGAAAACATTTAAAAATGTTTTCGGGGTGCTTTTGTGTCTTGATATTTTTTTAAATGGCTTTTGTCACTGAAAGTGTGCCTTCCTCATCGTCAACAGTGAGAGTGTCACCAACCATAACGCCACGCGGAAGTTCCGAAAGCTGTATTGCAAAAAAATTTTTGTCTTTATCGATGCAGATTGCATATATTCCTTCTATATTGGTAATTTTAAGAGTTCGCATTTCAATTTCCCCTTTTTAAGAATTATTTTCATTAATATTCCGTCTTTACCGTTATATTTTTTCCATTAGACAAAAAAATAATTGTACCGCTGATATCTGTGCGGTAGATAGCCGCATTTGCATTGTAAAGGCGGTTTAAAACGTCAAGTTTAGGAAGGCCGTTAGAATCTCTCCCTACAGAAATAGCTGCATATCTCGGGTGTACTGCCTGTATGAACTGCTGGGAAGTCGATGTGCTGCTTCCGTGATGGCCTGCTTTTAAGACGTCAGCAGCAAGTTTTTCACCGCTTGCAAGCAAATCGTTTTCTTCTTCCTTTTCTGCGTCGCCCATCAGCAGAAAGTCTGTCCGTTGATAAGTTATTTTTAAAATTATGGAATTATTGTTTGTGGTTTCCGCCTTGCGTAACGGGCCAAGGACTTCCGCTTTTGCACTGCCGATATTAAAGGCTGTGCCTGCCACAGGATGTTCTGACTTTATGCCTTTACTTTTAAGGGCTAACTGCACATCATGGTATTCAGGTGTATTAGGAATGATTTTTGCTGGGATATCCGGGCATAGATAATGCGCCACA
Source organism: Ruminococcaceae bacterium UBA5295 (assembly GCA_002411365.1). Taxonomy (GTDB): domain Bacteria; phylum Bacillota; class Clostridia; order Oscillospirales; family Acutalibacteraceae; genus Thermocaproicibacter. The sequence goes on along the minus strand of DHSD01000030.1, from coordinate 44,663 downwards.
GGAAAAGACGAGATAGCTTCTTTTAACCCGCCTATGTGGTCGCTGTCTGGGTGTGTATTAACAACATAATCGATTGATTTTGCCCCGCGGCGCTTAAGGTAATTAACTACCTGATTGCCACAATCGGCAGTGCCGCCATCTATAAGAAGGTATTTGCCGCCGCATTCTGTTATTATACTGTCTGCCTTCCCAACATTCAACATATGTAGGGAAAATGGCGATTTATCTGCGCAGTCAGAGAAATTTCCAAGGCCGCAAAACTGAAAAATCTTTTTCCAGTTTTCTTCTGGACTACCCGGAAAAGCTGAAACAACAAGGCAGAAGATCATTGCAGAAAAAATGGCGGTGGCAAATCCTATTTTCCTGCGATTTTGGCTTTTCATCGCTTAGTTTCCGGCACGCTTCCGTCTTTATCGGCCGCGCCGTTTTCTTTCATATTTTTTTCGAGCCATTGCTGGTATGTAATCAGCACTTGTCGAGGTTTGGAACCGTCGCGCGGGCCGATTATCCCCATCTGCTCCATTTCGTCTATGAGGCGTCCGGCGCGGGCATAGCCGAGGCGCAGGCGACGCTGCAGGAATGAAGTTGATGCCTGCCCATTGTCTATCACACATTTTATGGCTTCTGGCATCATCGGGTCAGTGTCTTTATCAACATTACTGTCACTTTTTTTGTCATTGTCGGCAGCAGCATTCTTTTCGATTTCTTCTGCAATATTTTCGTTGTAATCTGCCTGCTGGGATTTTTTAATAAAGCCCGCAATCGATTCAATTTCACTGTCGCTTACAAAACAGCCCTGAATCCTTTTTGGCTTCTGCGAACCAACAGGGGAGAAAAGCATATCGCCGTGGCCGAGAAGCTTTTCGGCACCGCCCATGTCTATAATAGTGCGGGAATCAACCTGAGACGAAACTGCAAAAGCAATGCGGCTTGGAATATTAGCTTTTATCGTTCCTGTTATAACGTCTACCGAAGGGCGCTGCGTAGCAATAACAAGATGCATCCCGGCAGCGCGCGCCATCTGAGCAAGGCGGCATATGGCATCTTCGACTTCATTAGGCGCAGCCATCATCAGGTCGGCGAGTTCATCAATTATGATGACTATTTGAGGCATTTTTTCCATAGGCTGGCCTTCGTCATCTTTGTAGCCGTGTGAAGTGGCGAGCGCATTATACGCTGTAAGATCACGCACACTGTATTTTGCAAACGTCTTGTATCGTTTAAGCATTTCGGTAACGGCCCAGTTAAGGGCGCCTGCCGCCTTGCGCGGGTCTGTTACGACAGGCACAAGGAGCTGCGGTATGCCGTTGTAAACACCGAGTTCGACGACTTTAGGGTCAATCATAAGGAAGCGCACTTCATCAGGCGTAGACTTGTAGAGCAGGCTTATAATCATTGAATTTATGCATACGGATTTGCCGGAACCAGTTGCGCCGGCTATAAGCAGGTGCGGCATTTTTGCAAGGTCGGCTATGGCCGTTTCACCGGCAAGGTCACGGCCGAGCGCAACTGTCAGCTTGCTTTTCGAAGCGGCAAAGTTGTTGCTTTCCACAAGCTCACGCATTCTTACGACCGTAGTCTTTTTGTTTGGCACTTCAATTCCGACGGCAGCTTTGCCGGGTATAGGCGCCTCAATGCGTATTCCGGCAGTTGCAAGGTTCATAGAGATGTCGTCGGAAAGATTTGTTATCCTACTGATTTTTACACCTGCGGCTGGCTGCAGCTCATACCTTGTAACAGCCGGCCCCCGGCTGTAGCCGACGAAAGTTGTCTGCACACCAAAGCTTTTAAGGGTATTGACAAGTCTTCGGCCATTGGTCTGGACTTCGCTGAGAATCTCTTTTTCATTTGCTGCCTTTGTTGTTTCGAGCATTGAGACCGGCGGGAAATGATACTTTCCGTCGGAAGGCGGTTCTTCTGCTGGCTGCAGGTCATTTCCGACATATGATGCGCTGGTTGAATCGTGCTTATCAATTTTCCCTGGCTGAGGTAAAACATCGGCGTTAATATTAGTACGTGATTGTGACTTTGCTATTTCGGATTTTTCGCCTGGCTGCATTTCAGGTGTGCCGGAAAGTGATGCATCGCCGCTGCTTTCAGTTTCGAGGTTTGTTTTGATGGAAAATACTTTTTTAAGCTGTTCGAGCTTAGTGCTCTTTTTAGGTACGTCTGCCTTCGGAACGTAGGAATGCACAGGGTGCGCTGGCATATTGTCTTCAAGTGGGATATCGATATTTGTTTCTTTCCGGTTCCGCTCGATACGGCGCTCACGCATAACGTTTATATTAGAAACGACGGCGTTTGCAGGCCTGAAAATAGTCCTGAAAAGCTGTATTAAAGTAGTCCTTGTGAGCACCATAATGCTAACAAAAAGGGCGAGCACAAGCAAAATCCTTGTACCCATAATGCCGAATGCTGTAGCAAGCGGTATGCCCAGAAGCCCTCCGCACAGTCCGGCAGCGGTGTGGGAAATCTCATTTCCATAAAGTGAGATTAGCTGTTTTGAAAATAATCTTAAATTTACTGATGTCTGAGCTGACAAAGGGATTGTAAACACATAAGCGGCTGCACAAAACAATATTATAATGACGGCCATAAGTGAGATCTTTATACCCGGATGCTCAGGCTGCTTCTCTAAGGCAGTTACTATCGATATGTAAAGCAAAAGGATTGGCCACAGGATAGCACAATTTCCAAAAAGGCCAAGGAAAAAGTTGTGTACCCAGCGCCAAACATTGTCGCCCTTTATAAGTATAAAGCAGGCGATGAGAATCGCCGCGGCGAACTGAAAAACAGCACATCGCTGATTGTGCTGGCGCGCTGCCAATTCATCCCGCTCACTTGCCTTCTCTTTTTTGGCTTTTTTCTGTACTTTTGTATTTTTCTTAGCAGGGCGGGCCTTGCTTTTTGCCCTTTTCTTTTTCGCCATCCGAGTCACCTTTCGAATTGAATTTATGTATTGGCAGCGGAAGCTGCCGCATAAATTTTCTATTTTTCTGCACGCTTTGCGTCTATTATCTGGTACAGGCACGATATTGCATCAGAAAGGCTTCCGAGCGAATCTATAAGGCCTTCATGCACTGCCTGATTTCCGTCGAGCACACTGCCAATATCAAGTACAAGTTCCTGCGTGTTCATAGAAAGTTCGTTAAGCCTTTTCGGAGAAATATGAGAATGGTCTGTTATAAATTTTGAAATGCGCTGTTCCATGCGCTGCAGGTAATCCATCGACTGCGGAACACCGAGCATCAGCCCGCTCATCCTGACCGGATGAATCGTCATAGTTGCACTCGGCACGATAAATGAATGGTTCGCTGCAACTGCAAGTGGTACGCCTATGGAGTGCCCGCCGCCAAGAACAAGTGAAACACTCGGCTTTTTCATACCAGCAATCATCTCTGCTATTGCAAGCCCTGCTTCCACGTCGCCGCCGACTGTATTAAGAAGTATCAGAAGCCCGTCAATCTGCGTAGACTCTTCGATTGCCACAAGCAATGGGAGCACATGCTCATACTTTGTCGTTTTGTCCTGTGAAGGAAGAACGGTGTGCCCTTCAATCTGCCCTATAATCGTCAGGCAGTATATAAGATGTTTTCCGTCACCTGTAAGCACGGAACCGCTGTCAGCTATACGCTGCTCAGCCGTTCTGTTATCTTTTTCCCCTTTGCTTTTTTCACCTTCAGCATCAATGTCACTCATGCTTTAAATCCCTCCATGCCTACTATTCTGCCAAATGGGGGAAATATAATACATTAAAAGAAAGGTACACAGGTCGCCGGTGAGTTTAGGCTTTGGAAAATATTCTTATATATTATTTACTCTATTATAGCATTATATCATATGGAATTTTATTCATCAATAAATGAAAATGGTGACAAAAAAATATTGCTGAAATCGCATGTTAAGACATTGACAATATAGAAATTTTATTACATAATAATAAATATATTTGTATATATCTGTGTTTTTGCATTTTTGCTGTGCTATTGATTCACGCAAGATGATATTATATATGATATCATTTTACGTATGTATTTTTTAAATTAAATCAAGAGACAAAGATGTTATCATATTCGCTTATTGATAATAATTGACAATGGGAGAGAGCCAAAATGGGATTAACGTTAGCTCAGAAGATTATCAGCAGCCATTTGGTGAGCGGCAAAATGGAACCGGGAAATGAGATCGGTTTAAAAATTGACCAAACGCTCACTCAGGATGCTACTGGCACTATGGCATACATTGAGTTTGAAGCAATGGGTGTGCCGCGTGTAAAAACAGAGCGCTCCGTTGCTTACATTGATCACAACACACTGCAAACGGGCTTTGAAAATGCGGATGACCACAGGTTCATCCAATCTGAAGCCAGAAAGCATGGGATATATTTTTCAAGGGCAGGGAACGGCATTTGCCACCAGGTTCACCTAGAGCGCTTTGGCGTGCCGGGAAAAACATTAATCGGCTCTGACAGCCACACGCCTACGGGCGGCGGGCTCGGCATGCTGGCAATGGGTGCAGGCGGGCTCGATGTAGCGGCCGCAATGGGCGGTGGGCTTTACTATATCACCATGCCTAAAATTCTACGAGTTGAGCTTAAAGGAAGGCTTCCCGACTGGGTAAGCGCAAAAGATATAATACTTGAAATTTTGCGCCGCCTGTCTGTAAAAGGCGGTGTGGGCAAAATTATCGAATACGGCGGGGAAGGCGTCAAGACACTTTCAGTCCCTGAGCGTGCCACAATTACAAATATGGGGGCTGAACTCGGTGCAACAACATCAATTTTCCCTTCTGATGGAATTACGCGCAGTTTCCTTGAGGCACAGGGGCGTGCGTCTGACTGGAAAGAACTTCAGCCTGATGCAGATGCTGTTTACGATGAGCAGATGGAACTGAACCTTTCTGGCCTTCAGCCAATGGCTGCATGCCCGCACAGCCCTGATGCGGTAAAGGCCGTAGATGAGATCGGGCCGATAAAAATAGACCAGGTGTGCATTGGTTCATGCACAAATTCTTCATATCGCGATTTGATGCGCGTTGCATCAATGCTTAAAGGTAGGACGGTAAACCCCAGAGTGAGCCTTACAGTATCGCCTGGGTCAAGGCAGGTTTACCACATGCTTGCAGAAAACGGTGCGCTTGCTGATTTGATTGATGCTGGTGCAAGAATTCTTGAATGTGCGTGCGGTCCATGCATTGGCATGGGGCAATCGCCTAACTCGGCTGGCGTTTCGCTGAGAACCTTCAACCGCAACTTTCTTGGGCGTTCAGGAACGGCAGACGCACAGGTTTATCTTGTAAGCCCTGAAACAGCAGCAGCTTCTGCTATAGCAGGCGTACTTACTGACCCGCGGACATTCGGCAAAGAAAAACCGATAGAGATGCCGGCACATTTTGATGTTGACGACAATATGATCCTGCCGCCAGTTTCTCCGGAAGAAGCGGAAAACGTTAAAATTATCCGAGGGCCAAATATAAAGGGGTTTCCAAAGACATCGCCGCTCCCGGACAACATAGAGGCAAAGGCACTTTTGAAAGTTGGGGACAATATCACAACAGACCACATAATGCCCGCGGGCTCCAAAATTTTACCGTACCGCTCAAACATACCATATATGTCTAATTTCTGTTTTGCAGTGTGCGATAAGGCGTTTCCTGAGCGCTGCAAAAAGTATGGGAAAGGTATGATAATAGGCGGTTCAAATTACGGGCAGGGTTCTTCCCGTGAGCATGCCGCCCTTGTGCCGCTGTATCTTGGGATAAAGGTGGTTATAGCTAAGAGTTTTGCGCGCATCCATTGTGCAAACCTTGCAAATGCAGGGATACTTCCGCTTATTTTCAAGCATGAAGGCGACTATGAAAGTATTGACCAAATGGACGACTTGGAGCTGCCAGATATTCGGAAATCAATAAACGAAAAGCAAAAAATAATGGTTTATAACAGGACAAAGAATTATGCATTTGAAGTAGTGCCGGTTTTGAGCGACAGGCAGCGCAGGATGGTGCTCGCCGGAGGATTGCTCAATTATACGCGCGAATGCGACGGCAAAGCCTAAAAAAACATATAACGGAGGAATTGTTTTATGCCAGGGAAAATAAAGATGCGCACTCCACTCGTCGAAATGGACGGCGATGAGATGACGCGGATCATCTGGAAAAAAATCAAAGAAATTCTTATTGAGCCTTATGTCGATTTAAAAACGGAATATTATGACCTTGGATTGAAAAACCGCGATGCAACGGACGACCAGGTAACTGTAGATGCGGCGAATGCAACAAGAAAATACGGCGTAGGTGTTAAATGTGCGACTATCACGCCAAACGCCGACCGTGTAAAAGAATATAATTTAAAAAAAATGTGGAAGTCACCTAACGGGACGATCCGTGCAATAATAGATGGAACTGTTTTTCGTGCGCCGATTCTTGTGAAAGGTATTACACCGCTGATTCCAGCGTGGAAAAAGCCTATAACTATTGCCCGCCATGCTTACGGTGATATATACCGTAATGTTGAAATGCGTGTTCCTGCAGGTGCAAAGGCAGAGCTTGTAGTAACGAAGAAAGACGGAAGCGAAGAGCGTGAACTCATCCATGATTTTGACTCTCCTGGCATAATACAAGGGCAGCACAATATCGACCGCAGCATTGAAAATTTTGCAAAAGCCTGTTTCAGGTATGCCCTTGAAACAAAGCAAGACTTGTGGTTTGCAACAAAAGATACGATTTCTAAAAAATACGACCATCGTTTCAAAGATATTTTCAATGGACTTTATGAATCTGAATACCGCAAAAGATTTGAGAATGCTGGCATTACATATTTCTATACGTTAATTGATGATGCTGTCGCGCGTGTGATACGTTCAAACGGCGGGTTTATCTGGGCGTGCAAAAACTATGACGGCGACGTTATGAGTGACATGATAGCTACGGCATTTGGAAGCCTTGCCATGATGACGAGTGTTCTTGTATCGTCAGATGGTGTGTATGAATATGAGGCAGCACATGGAACGGTGCAGCGCCATTATTACAAGTACTTAAAAGGTGAAAAAACGTCAACAAATTCCATGGCGACTATTTTCGCATGGACAGGCGCCCTTAAAAAGCGAGGCGAACTTGACAACCTGCCAGAGCTTTCAGCTTTTGCAGAACATCTGGAAAAAGCTTCCATAAATACGATCGAAGATGGGGTCATGACTGGCGACCTTGCCCGCGTTTCTACATTACCGAATAAAAGGTCAGTTGACACTGAAACGTTTTTACATGAAATAAATTCGAGGCTTTGATTTTTAAAAGGCTTATTTTGTCAGGAGGTCCCTAAATAAATGCATAAGCGCGAAAATGTATCCATGTCTGTAGTACGAAGGCTGCCTCGGTATTATAGATTTTTACACCACTTAAAAGTGACTGGAGTTACGAGAATATCGTCTACTGAGCTTTCTAAAAAGCTCGGGCTTACTGCTTCTCAGATAAGGCAGGACCTTAATTGCTTCGGCGGATTCGGGCAGCAGGGTTATGGCTATATGGTTGGCCAGCTCTGCGACGAGATATGTAAAATCCTCGGGCTGTCGAGCGGCTATAAAACCATTTTGCTCGGTGCCGGAAATTTGGGGCGCGCCATAGCTAACCATATGTCTTTCCAGGCAGAAGGTTTTCAGCTGATTGGTGTTTTTGACAATTCACCGGATAAAATAGGCACAACCATAGGCGGCCTTACTGTTAGTGATGTTAGCGGCTTGGAGGATTTCTGCAAAGAGCGATTGCCTATTATGGCAGTGCTCTGTGTGTCGAGAAGTGCAGCCGAACAGCTCGCCAAAATTTTATATGATCTTGGAATACGTAATTTCTGGAATTTCAGCCACTATGATATTTACCTTAAATATCCTGATACCACTGTTGAAAATGTTCACCTTAATGACAGCCTTATGACGCTTTGTTATCGTATTTCTAACAATAGTATATCAGCAAAAAAAGAAGAAAAGCCGGAACAGCAGATATCTGACTAACTTTATTTTACCTTATCCCATGTTTTCTATATATCTGGAAATTTCATCTTCATTCGTTGGGCTGACGTTCATTTTTGTAGGAAAAGCAGAGAGATTTTCCACATGTTTTACTATATGGCCAGGCTCAATGCGGTAAATAGGGCTGAGTGACTGTATCTCAGCAAAATCTTTTTTACAGCATATTTCACAAGAAGAGCCAAAATCAGGATATGCGGCTTTAACGCTGTGCACATACCGTTTCATAAAAGTATAATTCTTACCAACAAACACTAAACATCCAAACACGTTATTGCAGCCTATTTTCAATGCCCTTTCACATCCAGGCTTATAATTAATAGTAATATACCTGTTACCATAAAATATTCTACTGTCGTGAATGTCAGTGCCCGGCCAAAATGAAATTGTCCGGTTAGGGTATAAAGAGTTAGCGGTGTCGGTATTCTGAGGAAGGATCATCAATCCTCCGCCTTTTATCATAGTAACTGGCCAAAGACTGCATGGCTGCACCTCATCTGAACAGTTTTTTGCCATGTGGACTACCATGATGTCGGCAGCATCTTCACCCATGATGACTTCAAAGCCAAACTGTACTTTTTTCCCTTTCGGCTTCGGTTGAATAAAGCGCACGCCGTCAGGCAGTGGGCTATAGACTACAGGTTCATTGTCAGGACTTACAGATGCAGTGTAACGGTTTGGCCCTGACAAAAGCATGTGGCCGCCATAATAATAAAATGTATTTTCCGATGTTTCCTGCATGTCCTGTTTTTCCGGTTTGATTTTATAGACACGTGCGATGTCGTTATAAAAAAGGTTTTCTTTGTTACAGAAACCAAAACGGATTATGCGCGGGCCAAAGTCGATAGTCACATCGACATCAATGATTCCATTAGACATCCGGACGCATTTTCCAAAGCCTTTGTAATCAATTTCTTTGATTTCCAAGGAATCATGCTTCCTTTCAGGTAAATTATAAAACAATCATTTTATTGGAAAAATCAAGACCACAGGGGGCGGCTCGAGGTGTGCAAAGCGCATAAAGGTCAGAAGACCTTGCCTCAAGTTTCAAACATTTTAAAGCATTGCTGTTTAAATGCAGGCAATCGGCATGCTTTGTAATAATCGGCAGAAGTGATTTTTGTTTAGCATTTCTGATAATATCAGCTCCGCCTTTTCCAATGCCGAGAATTCGGCAGTATGGGGGAGTACCAGCACCATCTGAAGCTTTTATTCCAAGGAAAGCCGATAAAACTATACGCTTTATTCTTGCAAGCGGGTAACGCTTTGTTTTAATTGCCTGAAAGAGCTCAGCAAGGCTTACAGCTTTGCGTGAAGCGGAATAAATACGGTTTTCAAGGCCTTCGCTTATATCTGGCAGGCGTGAGAAATCAGCGCGTTCCATTCTGCGCAGAGAAGAAAGGATGACTCGCTCAACATAAAGCAGGCTTGCCGGGGCGTACCCTTCTGCAGTTTCTGAGTTAATGCTTTTACATACAAAATCGGGAGTATACGTTGAAAAATCATGTTTACTTTTTATCATGGAGCGTATCTTTGCAGAAGATGCGAATTCCCCCGCACATGAGTCCACGTTATGCTGCACCATTTTTCGTTTCACGGTAACTGGCTTAATATTTGAATGTATGGAATTTATTGCTTTTAAATATTCGATTCCAAGTATATTATTCGGCTCGCGCAGTAGCTGTGCTGTTTCCTCGCCAAAAAGGCCGTTAACGGCCTTCTGCCT
>DHSD01000030.1:27769-34787 GCA_002411365.1 Ruminococcaceae bacterium UBA5295 | reverse complement strand
CCTTCTGCCTTGCTGCAGCAAATGTTTCGCCACCATTCAGTGATTTTCGCATTGCATCATGCAGAAATGGAGAGGTCAAAGCTTCCTGAGCTTTTTTTAAAAGTTTGATATCTCCGCATTCGCTGCCAAACCCGACGATATCTGCACCGAGCGCTGAAAGAAGAAAAATCCCCCCGCGTGCAAAACGTTCTGCCCCGGCTACAGCCCAGGGGAGCGGGAGTTCGACAACAAGGTCGGCACCGCCATACAGTGCCTGCTTTGCCCTTGCCCATTTTGAAATGATGGCGACATCCCCGCGCTGCATGAAATTACCGCTCATTACAACAGCTATGCGATCGGCTCCCATTTGGCGCAGTTTGCGCATCAGAAAGGCATGGCCATTGTGGAAAGGATCATATTCTGCAATTACACCGGCAGTTATCATTTTGCTGTAAGCTCCTTGAAATTCGGACTTTTTTGTATTATCATATTAGCTGCTGTAATTCATTTCTATTTTACACGGATTTGATTATTTTTACAACAAAAAATCTTGTGATTACCAACTTTGGGATTTTATATTTTAGGAGGATGTTGAATGAAGATTCTGGTTATCAATGCGGGCAGCTCTTCAATGAAATATCAGTTGATTGATATGGATGATGAAAAATGGCAGGCAAAAGGCATCTGTGACAGGATCGGCATGGACGGCGCTTTTATTCGCCACCAAACAGCCGATGGACGTTCAAAAAAAATTGTTACCCAAATTAAAAACCATGTTGATGCGTTTAAACTTGTTACAAAAGCGCTACTTGATAAAGAAGTCGGCGTGATTTCAAAACTTTCAGATATTTCTGCTATCGGCCATCGTATTGTTCAGGGTGGCTCTATTTTTAACAAATCAGTCCTTGTGAACGACGAAGTGATAAAACAGATAAAAAAGCTGATACCGCTTGCTCCGCTGCACAATGGACCGGAAGTGGATGCTATTCTTGCATGCCAGGAAGTGTTTGGCAAATCAGTGCCGCAGTGCGTTGTTTTCGATACTTCATTCCATTCGACAATGCCACCGAAAGCATACCTTTATCCAATACCATATAAATATTATGAAAAATACAAGATTCGCCGCTATGGCTTCCATGGCACGTCGCACCGCTACGTAAGCCATCACTGTGCTCACTTAATGCACCAGCCATTGGAAGACATCAAAATGGTGACGTGCCATATTGGAAACGGTTCTTCCATTGCGGCAGTCAAAAACGGCAAGGTAGTAGATACAAGCATGGGCCTTACACCATTGGACGGCATTATGATGGGAACCCGTTCTGGCACGCTTGATCCGTCAATAGTGACATTCCTGATGGAAAAGGAAAAGCTTACTCCAAAGGAAATGAATGATATTCTCAATAAAGAATCTGGTGTGCTTGGCGTTTCAGGCTACAGCGACGACCGTGATGTTACTAAGGCTGAAATCGAGGGCGACCCGAGAGCGGTTTTAGCGCATGAGATGCAGAGTTACCAGATTGCAAAGTTTATCGGCGCTTATGCTGCGGCCATGAACGGAATTGACTGCATTGCGTTCTGTGCAGGGCTTGGTGAAAATCAGCCTATTATCCGCTATGGCGCATGCCGCTACCTTGGATTCCTCGGTGTTAAGATTGACCCTATTCTCAATGATGAATATATTCATGGCAAAGAGGGTAAGATTTCAACATTCGACTCACATGTGGCAGTTTATGTCATAAATACGAATGAAGAGCTTGTAATTGCCCGCGATACGAAGTCTATAGTCGAAAAACTTCAATATGCTTCTGCTCCGGACAAAACTTATATTGTTCCAGAAGATGTCTGACTTTTTTTATTGATTCAGGGCGCTGTGCTTTTTGGCCGGCGCCCATTTTTGCTCCCGTATAAAAAGCCCGTATCATATTGCAGGCCGGCCGCAACATATAATTATGCGGGAGATGGTTTTTTGAAAGCAAAAGCCGTGAAAAGCAACGCTTTTTCAATAGCAGCCTTAATTTTATGCTGCCTTGCTTTTTTGTTGCTTTCTTATATAGCTTATGAGCGTATAGGAAAAATAGCATCTGCTGCAGCCGCAGGTGAAGCACCGCGTACTGTAGTCCTTGATGCGGGGCACGGAGGTGAAGATGGGGGAGCTGCAGGAAAAACTGGCAAGCTTGAAAAAGATATCAACCTTGCCATTACGAAAGACCTTCAGCAGATCCTTACTGCTTACGGTTACCGTGTTGTTATGACGAGAACTGGTGACAACTCTGTTTCAGATTCCAGAAATACTATCCGTGAACGCAAGGTAAGCGATATACATAACAGAATGAAAATTGTCGAGGCGCATGGCAACTGCATATTTATCAGTATTCACCAAAACCATTTTGAGCAGGGAAGATACCACGGCACACAAATATTTTATTCGAAAAATAATGCGGGCAGCAAAGAGCTTGCAGAAGCAATGCGGGGCCGCATAGTATCGCTTCTGCAAAACGATAACACACGTGCCGTAAAGCCTGCCACCAGTTCGATTTATCTGCTTTGGCACGCAAAAGTGCCGGCTGTTCTCGTAGAATGTGGCTTTCTTTCTAACGAGGAAGAAGCGGAAAAGCTCAATCAGAAAACTTATCAGCAGCAGATGGCTTTTGCTATAGCCTGCGGCCTGCTTGATTACAGTTGCGGCGGGGAACCAGAAATTGTCAGCAGCAGGCGGTGAAAGAAAGGACATGCAATATGTCGGGAAAAGCAAGAAGCGTTTATGTTTGTTCAGAATGTGGGTATGAGTCGCCGAAGTGGTTTGGAAAATGCCCTGGCTGCGGCCAATGGAATACGATGAATGAAGAAATAAGGGAAGCGAAACCTAAAAAATATATATCTTCTGAGCAGCATTATTCCACACCGCCGTCACGTGCTATTCCTATCACACAGATAAACACATCTGAAGATGAACGCTATCATACCGGAATGAGTGAACTCGACCGCGTTTTAGGTGGTGGCATCGTTAAAGGCTCACTAATTTTAATATGCGGCGAGCCTGGTATTGGGAAATCAACGATTCTTCTCCAGATCTGCGGATTTCTCGGGAAAGGCCATAAAATTCTATATGTTTCCGGAGAAGAGTCAGCGAAGCAGATAAAACTGCGCGCTGTGCGTCTTGGCGTAGAAAGTGACAATATTTATATTTTATCTGAAACAGATATTCAGGCTGTAATTGAGCAGATACGTGAAGAAAAGCCGGACCTTGTCATGGTGGACTCAATCCAGACTATGAACTTTACTGATTTGAGTTCTGCGCCAGGCAGTGTTTCACAGGTGCGGGAATGCACTTCGGCTATAATGCGTGCCGCAAAATCGCTTGAAATTCCAGTAATTATAGTTGGCCACGTGAATAAAGATGGAGCTATCGCCGGCCCGAAAGTGCTGGAGCATATTGTTGACACTGTGCTATATTTTGAAGGTGACCGCCAACTTTCATACCGTATCTTAAGGGCCGTTAAAAACCGCTATGGCTCTACAAACGAAATAGGCGTTTTCGACATGGATGAAAACGGCCTTCATCAGGTAGAAAATCCCTCTATGGCACTCCTTTCAGGGCGGCCGAAAAATGTTTCGGGCACATGTGTTACATGCATGATGGAAGGTTCAAGGCCGATTCTTGCGGAAATTCAAGGGCTTGCGACAACAACAGGATTCGGCACACCCCGGCGAATGTCTACCGGGTTCGATTATAACCGCATGTCACTCCTGCTTGCGGTGCTTGAAAAGAGGGAAGGGTACTACTTTTCTAATCTGGACGCTTATGTAAACGTTGTAGGCGGCCTTCGCCTCGATGAACCGGCGGGCGACCTTGCTGTTGCCCTTGCGCTTGTTTCAAGCCTTAAAGACAAGCCTATCAATGACAAGACGATAGTGTTTGGCGAAATAGGGCTTGCCGGCGAGCTGCGCTCAGTTACTCAGACTGAAACGCGCATCGGTGAGGCAAGCCGCCTTGGTTTTGAAAAATGTATTTTTCCATATAACAGTCTTAGCCGCATTCACCACCATTTTGATGGAATTGAGCTTATCAATGTCAAAAATGTGAAACAGGCGTTTGAGGCTGCGGTGAAGTAGTGACCTTCTGCTTTTCGCATGGTGTTACCTTTATGCAATACACACACCCATCACCGGTGTAGTTTGTAATGGCGGATGGAAGGTCAAGTTGGCAATAGCCGTCTTTTTGGTAAATACAGTCGATGTCGCATTGAATCATGCTCATCCTTTTCACCTCGACGCTATTTTTGAACAATATTAAAAAATTATTCGCGCAAAAAACGGAAAAGCAACTAATAATTTTCACTTCCTCTCACAAAATAAGTTGTGACAGGGAGGAAATACAGATGAAAAGATATGTACTCTTATTTACCTTTACAGCTGTTTCTATTGTTGCGATTATCCTGTCAGGATATGCTGTTATGCGCTCAATGTTACATGTTTCCGCTGTAAAGGTATCTGCCGGTACAGCTGAAGATACGGTAATCTGCACTGGAAAAGTCGAATCCATTCGTGGAAATAGTATTTACGCGTCAAAACCCGGAATAGTGGAAACGGTTTATATTAAAAAAGGCGAAAAAGTCACTCTTGGGCAGTCGCTGATGGACATCCTGCCAATAAGCGTTTCCACTTCTTCAAATTCTTCTTCCTCTTCTTCAGCATTTTCAGATTCAAATTATAACGGCGCTGCACAAGCCTATGCTGCATATATTAAAGCTATGCAGTCCGGCAGCGGTTCATCTATTCCGTCTCTGCCAAATGTAAATACGGGCGGCACCAAAACAGGGGCAAAATATACGTTACGTGCTACTGCTTCAGGAGTTGTTGAGTCCATTGTTGCCGAGGCTGCTGGGGCTTACGTAACTTCTGACAGCCCAGCTGTTGTGATACGAAGCAAAGACGGCCTGCAGGTAAGGCTTTCTGTTGATGAATCACAGGCCGCAAACCTAAGGGTAGGGCAGAGAGTCCAGATTTCCGGAGTAGGTTTTAAAAATTCTTCTTATTCTGGTGAGATTAAATTCATAGCAAGTGAAGCAAAACAGCTAATTTCTGCAACGGGGCAGGAGACTGTAGTTGAAGTCCTCACAAGCGTTGACAATCCCGGTGATGACATAAAACCCGGGTTTACTGCAAAGGCCAAAATCATCACGTCGCAAAGAAGCCAAGTGCTGACTGTCCCATATGAGGCGGTTGGCGAAGATGCCAGCGGGCGTGAATTCGTTTACTATATAAACAACAAAAACGAAGCTAAAAAAGTCCCTATTATAACGGGCCGCGAATTTGATAACGGCCTTGAAGTAAAAAGCGGAATCAAAAAAAATGACTTTGTAATTACGAATCCAGATAAGGTATTTGATGGGGCGAAAGTAGTGCCTGTTTCATCTGGGGCGGGTGAAAGCAATGGCTGATTATTTTAAATATGCTTTCCGCAATTTGACCAGAAAGCATGTGCGCACATTGCTTACAATCATTGAAATTGCAATAGGCGTTGCCTCCGTTGTGGTTATTGCCAATATAAGCCAGTGCGGCACGGATGCTGTCAGCGGTGAGATGGACAGCCTCGGCCTTAGCGGTCTGCTTATTACAAAATCAGGATCAGGCCAAAGCGAAAGTGCTTCACTTGAAAGTCAGGATTTAAATGTAATCAAAAATCTTGATCAGGTGGATATGACAACACCAATAATAACAGACAACACGCAGGTATCTGTTAGAAACATCACTACAGATGCCGTGCTGTGGGGAATAGACAGCAACGCCGGAAATATTGTTTCAATACAGCCTGTCTATGGCAGGCTCTTCAGCCGCAAAGATATTAGCACGGCTGCTAATGTCTGCCTGGTTGATGAATCATTTTCAAAAAGGATGTATAAGCGTGATAATATTGTCGGGAAGACTATTAACATCTCATGTGGGGGTATCATGCAGGATTTTACAGTTGTAGGCATGATAAAAACGGGAACAGGCCTTCTGCAGAATGTTATCGGCAGTTATATTCCAACTTTCGTTTATGTGCCGTACACAACAGTTCAGATGCTCGAAAAGCGCAGCGGTTTTGACGAGATTGCTGTAAAACTTAGGCCTGATGCGAGTGCTGACGGTGCAGGCAAACTGATTTTGTCGCGCCTTAACAAAATTAAAGGCACCGAGAATGCCTTTGTATCAAATAATCTTGCAAAGCAAAAAAATGGCCTTTTAAGGATAATGGATCTTGTCACGTTGATTTTATCAGCAGTAGGCGCAGTTTCACTCCTTGTGGCGAGCCTCAGCATTATGACTACAATGCTTGTTTCAGTTACTGAGAGGACGCGTGAGATTGGCATAAAAAAAGCACTTGGAGCTACAAGGGCAAATATAATGCTTGAATTTCTGATTGAAGCCATGGTGCTTTCACTGACCGGCAGCGCTGCCGGAATTGGAATCGGCGTTGGCATATCGTGGATACTCGCTGCAGGTTTTCACGCTTCGTTTACACTCAGGCCTGATATTATGCTTATAGCTTCTGGTTTTGCCGTATTTTGCGGGACTGTTTTCAGCATTTATCCTGCGTATCAGGCTTCAAGGCTTAAACCTGTTGATGCACTTCGTCAGGAATAAGCTGTTTTAGCGATATGTGTAAATGGCTTTTTCTATTTTTTCTTTCAGGCCTTTGCTGTCCCATACATGAAGAATGGGAATTTTAGCCTGTTTCATTGCCCTGTCGACAAATTCGTCCCTTTCTTGCCGGTCGGTTCTTTTATGGCTCCAGTCGTCTAATTCAATTATCAGCTGGGGTCTATATTCATCCGTATCACAAAGCAGAAAATCGACATGCTTTGAGCATATTTTATTAAAATTTGCCTGCCATGTAGAGCCATGCCTTTTGGGTTCTATGATATCAGCAAGCCTTACTTTTGGAAAAACTACGAGACCTGTTTTTTTGACAGCATTCAGAAGGTTTTTATAAAAAGTATACTCATGCTTTGTAAACAGGAATTCTCTTGATTTATACTGGTATTTATTTTTT
>DHSD01000030.1:27407-27559 GCA_002411365.1 Ruminococcaceae bacterium UBA5295 | reverse complement strand
CTTTTATGTAAGACAGTAATTTCAGAATGATTAAAAAAATTGCGATTATAATTATAATAATTAAGTATTTTAAGTAGTTAAGGTTCTTAAAATCGAAATTGCTGGGATTGAGGCTTCTGAAATAGCTCAAATTTAATGTCTCCTTAATCTTT
>DHSD01000030.1:6912-27195 GCA_002411365.1 Ruminococcaceae bacterium UBA5295 | reverse complement strand
TGTATAATTGTAAGGCAAAAATACAAAACATACAAATGATTTGCATGTGTTTTGCATGTGATGCACACTTAGCAAGTATCGACTAAATAAAATCAAATGGCTGAATAGCATATATAGCATATTAGGAGCTGTGTGTAAAAAATGAACGGTAATAAAAAAAGTCAGATAAATCAGATATTTGATGAAGCGCCGCCGATTATACGCGAATTTCTTGGATACATAGGTACAATAAGAGGCATGTCACCCAAAACGGTAACAGAGTATTTCTTTGACCTGCGGACCTTCTTTCGCTATATTAAACAAAAATGCGGCCTTGTTCCGCCTGAACAGGATTTTGAAACAATTAAAATTGACGATGTCGATATGAATTTGATTAAGACTATCGATTTAACACAGGTATTTGAATATATGAACTACTTAAGCATGGTGCGTGGCAACAACGCCGCAACACGTTCAAGAAAAGTTTCAAGCCTCCGAAGCTTTTTTGAGTTTCTTACGGATAAAGTAGGAAAACTCGATAAAAACCCTGTCCAGAAGCTTGAAGCACCTAAATTAAAAAAGTCGCTGCCAAAGTATCTTACACTTGATCAGTCACTTGAACTCCTTTCAGCCGTGGATGGGAAAAACGGCGAGCGTGATTACTGTATTCTCGTGCTTTTCCTTAACTGCGGGATACGACTTTCAGAGCTTGTTGGGCTTGATATGTCCGACGTACATTTGAAAGAAGGTACCATGATAATTACAGGCAAAGGCAATAAGGAACGTATGGTCTACCTTAACGATGCATGCACTGATGCAATAAAATGCTATTTAAAAGTACGGCCTAAACCAAAAAATACAGTTACAGACCGCAATGCCATTTTCATAAGCGGCCAGCACAAGCGGATAAGCCCTAAAACCGTTCAGTTCATAGTAAAAAAATATCTTGCAAAGATTGGTCTTGGTGGAACAGGATATTCTGTGCATAAACTGCGCCACACCGCCGCAACGCTGATGTATCAGCAAGGCCATGTGGACATACGTGTGCTGAAAGATATCCTCGGACATGCCAATCTTGGGACAACGGAAATTTACACACATGTATCCAGTGAACAGATGGCTGATGCGGAAAAAGCAAATCCGCTTTCTGAAGTCAAACGGAGAGAACCGTTTGCTAAGAAAGCGGACGTAAAAAAACATAATTAGCAGTATAATATTGGTGACACAAAAATATATGCTCTCTTCCCCGCTGCGCCAGTTATTTTTTTTCACCATTATCAGACTCGCCATTTTGCTTTTGATATGGCTTTATCATCATTTTATTGATAAGCGGATATGTGGCGAAATTTATGAGGAATGATGAGTACGAAAAGAGCAGTAAAATTGCAAACGCCAACGCAATGATTATAGTTAGGGGCGTCATCAGTGCAATATACAGTAAGAATGCGAGCAGGCCGAGAAGTGCGGTTACAAGCAAGTTCCTCCATAAGCCGATAATAGCAAAAATAAATGAATTCTTCAATATCTGCTTGAATTTTAAATCAAACGTAACAATCATGACCGGCACATAATATTGGCTGAACAATAGTATAATTGCAAGCAAAATACCTATTCCGCATGCAATAGCCGAAAAAAAGCCTTTGAAAATGTTCACCCAGTAAAAAGAAATAGAAAAATAAAGGATAATCCCAACTACATAACAAAAAATTCCATCAAACAAAAAGTACTTCCATTTATTTTTTACGGCGTCCTTGAAGTCGGAAAAAATAAATGCATGCTCCTCCATTGCATAATTTCTTGTGACATATGTCAGCCCTCCTAAAAAGGGAAACAGCAAAATTGCGGGAAGCAAGCTAACAGGCACATACGGACAGACACTGTTTAAAAGTAAAAACAATGCCACAGCTCCAGCTACTGGTATACAAAACAGCAGGTTCAGCTTTATTAAATCAAAAAACTTCCGCTGTAGAATTGAAAAGAAGCGTGGGACAGCTTTCTGCGGCGGTGCATTTTTATCAACACCAGGTCCCGGTCTATCATAGTTAAAAAACAGGCTCATCCATGATGCCCCTCCATTGCTACAATTGGAATTATTCCCACAATCCAACTAACTAAGTCAGAAAGAAAAGCAGCCGCCGAATAATGCAGTTGCTGCAGTATCTAAAGCCGCGGAGGCAAAGGCTAAAGCAAGAATCATGCCAAATCTCATCAGATAAGTTTTCATAGGAAAACTTTTTTCCGAAGGAGCTCTGCGGGCTGCGATTATGCGTGAATACCTCATTCCTTCGAGGGCCGCCATTACAATGGCAATGCAGTCAAGAAAAGCTCCAGGCATAATCATCGCCAAATTATAGAGGATTCCCTTTCCGCCGTAAGTGGCGTACAAATATCCAGAAGTAAGCCCAAGGCCAAAGCCACGGAAAACTACTATTACTGGAATAAAAAATGTTCCCCACATAGAAAGCCCGCATAAAAAGCACGCCAGAACAAAAATAAAGGCAGATGCAAACGAAGCTGAAAACGCTATTGATAACGGCTGCGAAAGCCTTGCTTTAAAATTACAGGCAAAAAGGAAATCAAGTTTGCTGAGGGTCCTGAACTCTGCATTTCTGGAATATATAGAACCTATCAGCATGCCTCCAAGAAAAAGAAGCACAATGCCGAAGAAAGCACGGTTTGCCCGGGCTGCAGCGGCAATGTCGCCCCATGCACCGCGGCAATGGGCACGCATTTTTTTATTCTGAGTTCTTACCGCTATCACACTCATACATTCATTCCTCCTGCTTATACAGTAAAATGTATGTTGGACAAAGCAGTTCTATGTAATTAAAATTTATATCAGGTGCTTTCAGTGTCAGCAAGCGCTGCTTTAATCATAACAGCGCACTCCAACCTCTTCTTTTCAAGTTTGCATGAAATTGTATGTGGTTTACGTATATCCCCTTCATACTGCATGTTGTTTGCGTTGCAGCCGCCGCTGCAATAAAACTTTGCCCAACAGTTACGGCACTCCGGTTTCGAGTACACATTTGTAAAAGCAAAGCGGTCTTTCATATTCTCATCCAGTGTGTTATCAAGCACATTTCCCATTTTCCATTCGCTTTTACCTACGAACTGGTGACATGGATAAATATCGCCAGTAGGTGTAACGGCGACATACTCATTGCCGCAGCTACAGCCGCGAAGACGTTTAATGGCACACGGTCCCTGATCAAGGTCAACCATAAAGTGGAAAAAGTCGAAGCCTCTTCCCTCTTTTGCGCGTTCTATCATAAATTTTGAAAGCTTATCATATTCTTCAAAAACGCGCGGCAGGTCTTCTTCCTGTATTGCATAGTCAAGCTTTGTATCGGAGACTACAGGCTCAACGGAAATCTCATTGAAGCCAAGATCAAGGTAATGCTTAATATCATTTAAAAAGTCAAGATTGTATTTTGAGAATGTCCCGCGCACATAGTAGTCCCTGTCTTTCGGGCGGCGCGCGACGAGCTTTTGAAATTTAGGTACGATTTCGTCATAGCTGCCAGTGCCATCGGTACGAACGCGCAGACGGTCATTGACTTCTTTTCTTCCGTCGAGTGAAAGTATGCAGTTAGACATTTCGCGGTTGATAAAATCAATATTATCGTCATTCAACATAAGCCCATTTGTTGTAATTGTAAAACGGAAATTTTTATTGTGCGGCTTTTCAAGGCTACGGGCATATGCGACTGTTTTTTTGACAACATCAAAATTCATCAACGGCTCACCGCCGAAAAAGTCGACTTCAAGGTTATGCCTGCTGCCAGAATGTGCAATAAGAAAATCAATTGCACTTTTTGCAACATTGAAAGGCATCAGCATACGAGCTCCGCCGAAATCTCCCTGAGCTGCAAAGCAGTACCTGCAGCGTAGGTTGCAGTCGTGCGAAATGTTTAGGCACATGGATTTAATTGGGGCGCCTTTAAGCATTTTTGCAAAAGGTGCGTAGTCATCTTTTGAATATAGCTGCCCTTTTTTGTAAAGCTCACGGATTTCAGCATAGCTTTCACGCAGCATTTTTTCGTCAAACCTGTTTTTCAGCTTGTCTATCATATATTCAGGAGGTTCATCAGGTACATAGTCATCCAGATAGTCCAGTATTGCAAACGCAGCATCGCTGAAAATATGTACGGCGCCGCTGTTTGTGTCCATAACGATATTGTAGCCGTTCATGGAATACTTATGAATCATTTGAAATTCTCCATTATCATAAAATTTAAGGGACAGCATCCTGTCCCTTAGCATCAGCTGAAAAGCTTTTATCTAATTACCTGTTTGGGTTTTCACATTTTTGGTTAGATACTGTGCATGAAGTCTTGCATGCAGACTGACAGGAAGCCTGGCATTCGCCGCAGCCGCCTTTTATGGCGCTTTCTTTCAGGTTAGCTTTGTTAAGCGTTTTAATCTGTTTCAATGTTCAAAACCTCCATTTTATTTCTCAAAGCCATTATACAGTTACTATTTAACTCATTTATTATATCACTATATTGCAAAATTGCAAACGCGTAAATAGCCAAATCTATTTATGCCCCGATTTCCCATTAACTGAAATCAGCCCGCCAATTCCGCCTGAAAGCAGCATAAGCACAAACCGCAGGAAGGATCCTCCTCCAGATGATGTGCCATGCGCCACTGCAAAGCCAGAAAGCAAAAACACCAAAAACAGAAGCAAACCAGTCATGCTACCGTACACCAACCCGTACTGCCTCGAAATTTTTGCTGAAATAAACCCGGCAAACATGGAGCTTAGCAGTGAAACCGCAATAATAAATGCCGGGAGGAAATCCTGAGGGATGTTTTCCGACGACACAAATGCATATGTGCATATAACAAGCAGCACAGCGCTTAAAGCGGCACCAGAAAGCGTACCAATTATTACGGTACGGATTGCGAAAAGGACAGACTTTTGACCGGATGAACCGGAACCTTTCATAGTGAAGACCGCCTCTCTTTTATCTTCCATAATATATATTCAGAGAAAGCAGCCGCTATTCCATAAAAAATTTGCAGGCTGCTTCAGCCTGCATCGTCATGAACGGTCTCAACACTGCTGACAGCCCACTTTTTAATCTGGATTTTTGAGCGGTCAGTACCGGTTTCTATTACGAATATACTGGAGTCTTCCTTAATTCCGACTATCTTGCCAACTATGCCGCCTATTGTTGTAATGTTGTCCCCAATCTGAATGTTGCTGCGCATCTTATCTTCTTTTTTGCGCTTTTTGTTTTGCGGAAGGATAAGCAGAAGATAAAATATACCAAGGATTATGATCATATAAATAATGGTCATCCAGATATCGCCTGAGGCATTGTTACTGCTTGCCAACAAATATTTCATTAATTGCACCTCCGTATGCTGTTTTGATTATACCAACAATCACCGCAGCTTGCAAGATTATATAAGATTATTATTATATTCTTTTACCAATCACATCAATATACCTGTTAAAAAATTCCGAAAAGCAGCCTTTGTCAAGTGAATCGCGTATCCTTTCAAAAAGCGTATTGTAAAAATATATGTTGTGCATGACACACAACCGCATGGCAAGTATTTCACCGCTTTTAAAGAGATGGTGAATATATGCGCGACTGAAATTTCTGCAGACCGGGCAGTCACATTCTGTGTCCAATGGCAGTTCGTCAAGTACATATTTTGCATTAAAGAGATTGCGGCATCCCGACCATGTAAAAGCGTGGCCATGGCGCGCATTGCGCGTTGGCAAAACGCAGTCGAACATGTCTACTCCCCGCTTTACGCATTCCAGAATGTTAACCGGCATTCCCACACCCATGAGGTAGCGAGGCTTGTCTTTGGGCATCTCAGGCTCAACTGTTTCGATAATATGGTACATACATTCGGCGCTTTCGCCTACCGCAAGCCCACCTATGGCGTAGCCGTCGAGGTCAAGCTTCCGTATTTCCCTCATGCATGCAATGCGCAGGTCTTCAAAAGTGCTACCCTGATTTATGCCGAAAAGCATCTGGTGTCTGTTGAGCGTGTCAGGCAGTGAATTAAGGCGATCCATTTCTGCCTTTGAGCGGCAAAGCCAGCGCACCGTACGTTCACAAGACGCACGCGCATAATCATACTCCGCCGGGTTTTTGACACATTCATCGAAAGCCATAGCGATAGTTGAGCCTAAGTTTGACTGGATACGCATGCTCTCTTCAGGCCCCATGAAAATTTTATGACCATCTATATGCGAGGCAAATGTGACGCCTTCTTCCGTAATATTCCTGAGCTTTGCAAGGGAAAAGACCTGAAAACCGCCGCTGTCAGTCAAAATCGGGCCGTCCCAACGTGTAAACTTATGAAGTCCGCCAAGCCTGCGCACATTTTCATCGCCCGGGCGCAGATGGAGATGATAAGTGTTACACAACTGAACCTGGCATTTCAGCTTTTTAAGGTCGAGAGCTGAAACACCGCCCTTTATTGCGCCGTCTGTGGCAACATTCATGAAAGCTGGAGTCTGCACTGTGCCGTGCGGGGTGATGAGCTCACCGCGCCGTGCAGCGCCTTCTGTTTTTATAAGATTAAACATTGCAGCACGCACTTCCCTAATAAATGAACATAGCGTCGCCAAAACTGAAAAAGCGGTACTTTTCCTGTACGGCAACCCTATATGCATTCATAATGTGGTCGTAGCCTGCCAGCGCTGATACGAGCATGATTAAAGTGCTTTCCGGCAGATGGAAATTTGTGATAAGGCCGTCCATTGCTTTAAACTGGAAGCCGGGATAAATAAAGATGTCGGTCCAGCCGGCGCTCTCTTTTACACAGCCCTCTTTTGCCGCTACGCTTTCAAGCGTCCTGCAGCTTGTCGTTCCAACGCATATTACACGGCCGCCGTTTTTCTTTGTCTCATTTATAATATCAGCTGCTTTCTGCGGCATATAGTAATGCTCTGAATGCATTTTGTGATCCTCAATTTTTTCAGCAGTAACAGGCCTAAATGTGCCAAGCCCGACATGAAGTGTCACAAATGCCAACCTTACACCCTTTTGCTTTACCTTTTCCAGAAGCTGGGGCGTAAAATGAAGCCCCGCCGTAGGTGCCGCGGCAGAGCCGACTTCTTTTGAATATACCGTTTGGTAGCGCTCATTATTTTTTAGTTTTGCCTTGATATAGTGCGGAAGAGGCATCTGCCCTATCTTGTCCAGAATTTCATAAAAATTGCCGTCATACTTGAATTTTACGAGGCGGTTCCCGTCTTCGATAATACCGAGCACATCGCATTTAAGCTCGCCGTTTCCAAAAGTGAAATGGGTGCCAGGCTTTGCACGGCGGCCCGGCCCTGTAAGCACTTCCCAGACGTCGTCTTCACGGTGGTTAAGCAGTAGAAATTCCACTTTTGCTCCGGTACCATCTTTTATCCCGTAAAGTCTCGCCGGCAGTACACGTGAATCGTTCAGTACAAGGCAGTCGTTAGAATTAAGGTAATCAACAATATCGTAAAAATGCCTGTGCCCTATCTCACCCGTCTTTTTGTTGAGTGTCATAAGACGCGAAGCGTCCCTCGGTTCAATAGGAGTCTGGGCAATCAGCTCTTTTGGCAGGTCATAGTAAAAATCGTTTGTTTTCATGTCTCTTAGGTCAAGTCCCATGTTTCCGTCTCCTAAATTTTAATAATTTTAATATTTATAAAATCTACAAAGACTATTATAAATAAATTGACAATCAATAGCAACACATGATATGATACGTTTATCTATAAAAATTCACAGATAAAGGAAAGATAGAGGCGCGGATTTTATGATAAGCTACCGGGAGGCTGCCGAAAGCCTGTGAACGGCCGCAAAAGGAAAATTCGCCGAAGGGAACATCTTTCGGCCGATGTTTGCCTGGTTGCTATGCGAACAGCATTTCAATTGTCATCATTTTTTTGGTGGAGCGCTATTTGGGACTGGAGCTGTATTTGCCAATGTTTGGCAGTTCTGAACCTTAATTCGATCCAGGGAAATGATGGCCGGTTGATAACCGGCTTTTTTGTTACCTTTTCACAGCATTAGCTTTCATTAAGCTCAGATTTTGTATGCTTTAAATTTAGGAGGACTTTTTATGAAACAGTATCGGGTCGGGATTATAGGAGCAACAGGGATGGTCGGCCAGCGCTTTGCCACGCTGCTTGAGCACCACCCCTGGTTTCATGTTGAGGCACTTGCGGCAAGCTCCCACTCTGCTGGCAAAACATACGAGGAAGCACTCGCAGGCCGGTGGAAAATGAATATGCCGATTCCGGAAAATATGAAGAACATGGTTGTCCTTGATGCTGAAAAGGACCGTAAAAAAATTACCGACAGTGTGGATTTTGTTTTTTGCGCCGTAAATATGGATAAGCAAAAGGCAAAGGAGCTTGAAGAATCTTATGCCAAGTCAGAATGCCCCGTAATATCCAACAACAGCGCAAATCGCGGTGTCCCTGATGTGCCGATGATAATACCT
This sequence comes from Ruminococcaceae bacterium UBA5295, assembly GCA_002411365.1. Taxonomy (GTDB): domain Bacteria; phylum Bacillota; class Clostridia; order Oscillospirales; family Acutalibacteraceae; genus Thermocaproicibacter. Next base: position 18,753 of record DHSD01000030.1, on the reverse strand, counting down.
GAAATAAATCCTGACCATGCTAAGGTTATAGAAACCCAGCGCAAACGACTCGGCACCAAACGCGGATTTATCGCTGTAAAATCCAACTGCTCTATTCAAAGTTATGTTCCGGCAATCACACCGCTTCTCGATTTAGGCGTCACAAAAGTACTTGCCTGTACATATCAGGCAATTTCTGGTGCAGGACGGACATTTGACACATGGCCGGAAATGATAGATAATGTAATACCATTTATAGGCGGCGAAGAGGGAAAATCAGAAAATGAGCCGCTTAAAATATGGGGCCATGTAGAAAACGGAGTGATTGTGAATGCTGTAAAACCAGATATAACGACGCAGTGCCTGCGTGTTCCGGTTTCAGACGGCCATATTGCCGCTGTATTCGTTTCAATGGAAAAGAAAATTCCAATGGATGAGATAATTTCAAGGTGGGAAAATTACAGCGGCGAGCCTCAGAAGCTTAAGTTGCCGAGCGCGCCAAAACAGTTTCTCCACTACTTCCGTGAAAAAGACAGACCGCAGACAAAGCTCGACCGCAACCTTGAAAACGGAATGGCCGTTTCTATCGGCAGGTTGCGCCCAGACAGTCAGTATGACTATAAATTTGTCAGCCTTTCTCATAATACCCTGCGCGGTGCAGCCGGCGGCGGTGTGCTTATGGCTGAGCTCCTGTGTGCTAAAGGGTATTTAGGTTAATTTAAAATTATTTCTGGCTGAATCCAGCCTGGAGGTTGTTATTAATGAAAAAAACCATTTTCACAGGTTCCGCTGTTGCGCTTGTAACGCCTATGAAAGAAGACGGTTCCATTAACTTTGACATGCTGGGAAAACTTGTCGACTTTCATCTGGCAAACGGCACGCAGGCAATTGTCGCCTGCGCGACAACGGGTGAGTCCCCTACCCTAAGCCATGAAGAGCACTGCAGGACGGTTGAGTATATCGTTAAAAGAGTGCAGAAACGCATTCCGGTTATTGCAAGTTCCGGCAGCAATAATACAAAATATGCTGCTGAGCTTTCCCAGACGCTTCAGAAAATTGGCGCTGATGCATTGCTCATGATCACGCCATATTACAATAAGACGTCACAGGTTGGCCTTGTAAAGCATTTCAACTACATTGCAGACCGTGTAAAAATACCTATCATCACTTACAATATTCCTTCGCGCACCGGATGCAACATAAAGCCGGAAACATATCTTGAGCTTTCAAAGCACCCAAATATTGTAGGCACAAAAGAAGCAAACGGAGACATGGCGGCGGCTGCAGAAACCATCGCCATGTGTGGCGACAACCTTTCGGTTTATTCAGGTGAAGATAACCTTACTTTGCCTATGCTTTCAGTCGGCGGCAAGGGTGTAGTATCAACTACGGCAAATGTTATCCCGAAGGCTATGAATGAAATCTGCCACCAGTATTTTATTGGCAACAACACTGAAAGCCGGAGACTTTTCCTCAAATACCTTGAGCTGATGAATGCTCTGTTTGTAGATGTTAACCCAATGCCTGTGAAAACCGCAATGAAAATGATTGGCTTCGACTGCGGAGAATGCCGCCTTCCACTTACTTCACTGAGCCCTGAAAATTTCGAAATGCTTAAAAATACTCTGAAAAAATATAATTTGCTTAAAATCTAAAAAGGAAGTTTCAATTATGAAAATCGTTTTAAGCGGATGCAATGGCTCGATGGGAAAAACAGTTGCTGCCTGTGCAGCAAAAGATCAGGGTTGTGAAATTGCGGCCGGAATAGATATCCATTCCGACGTTTCATCACCTTTTCCGGTATTTAGTATGCCAGAAAAAGTAAACGTTAAGGGAGATGTGCTTATCGACTTTTCTAATCCATCTCTCTTGCTTTCCCTGCTCACTTTTGGTGAAAAGCGGAACATGCCTCTTGTCCTCTGCACGACCGGTTATTCCGAAGGCCAAGTAAATGAGTTGAAAAAGGCGTCGGAAAAAATACCGGTCTTTTTTTCGGGCAATATGTCACTTGGTATAAATCTTCTTATTGAGCTTGCCAAAAAAGCCGCAAAAGTCCTCGGAAACAATTTCGACGTTGAAATAATTGAAAAGCACCACAACAGGAAAATCGACGCGCCAAGCGGAACAGCACTTATGATAGCCGATGGAATCTCATCCGCCATGGGAAAAGAAATGCATTATGTCTATGACCGCCATTCCCAGAGAAAACCGCGTGAAAAAAATGAAATTGGCATCCATTCTATCCGCGGCGGAACTATTGTAGGTGAGCATGAAGTCATTTTCGCAGGCCCGCAGGAAGTTATTACTATTTCTCACAGCGCACAGTCTCGCGATATTTTTGCTTCCGGTGCAATCCATGCTGCTGAATTCCTTATGAATCAGCCCAAAGGGCTTTACAGCATGACTGACTTGCTTAAGTAGAAGGAGGTCTTTTATAATAATGGATACGTCACCCCGAATAACAGTCGATGACGATATTACCCTGATTACCCTGCAAAACTGTCCTGCAGAATTAAGCTTCGTTGCTGAGGTGTTTCAGAAAATAAGCCAGCTCGGAATAGATGTGGATATGATATCCCTTGCCCCTTCCCAAAGTTCAACGACATCGATATCGTTCACTATTTCAGACTATGACCTTGACAAGCTGCTTAATTTTACGTCAGAACTTCACAACAAGACTAAAATAAAAGCAATAGTAAGCAGCGGCAACTGCAAAATATCTATCTATGATAAAAACATGAAGAATTCACCCGGCATTGCGGCACAGGTATTTGCAGCCGCATCACGCGCCGAGTCGGATATCAGGATAATTACAACTTCCGAAGTGGATATATCCATTCTTGTCACCGCTGCTGATTTTCCTGAGACGCTGAAAGCACTGAAGGAAAAATTCCATCAGACAAGTGAGACCGCATAAAGTAATATAAAACAAAAACATGCACCTTGATTTGGCTGATATAAGCCGATTCAGAGTGCATGCTTTTTATCTGAGATCTTTATTCGAGTTCGAAAGCGCCGGTGTAAAGCTGATAATATTTGCCTTTTTCTTCAATAAGTTTTTCATGGTTGCCGCGCTCGATTATACGCCCATGGTCAAGGACCATAATAACATCGGCATCTCTTACAGTCGAAAGCCTGTGTGCGATTACAAACACTGTACGCCCCTTCATCAAAGCATCCATGCCTTTTTGGACTATCGACTCCGTGCGCGTATCTATCGATGACGTGGCTTCGTCAAGAATCATTACTGGAGGGTCGGCGACTGCTGCACGGGCGATGGAAATAAGCTGGCGCTGCCCCTGCGAAAGCCCGCTTCCGTCACCTGAAAGCACAGTCTGATATCCCTGCGGAAGCATTCGGATAAATCCGTCTGCATTGGCAAGCTTTGCGGCCACAATACATTCTTCGTCAGTGGCGTCGAGTTTGCCATAACGGATATTGTCCATTACAGTGCCTGTAAACAGGTTGACATCCTGTAGGACTATGCCGAGCGATTGCCGTAGATCTGACTTTTTTATTTTGTTAATATTGATGTTGTCATACCTGATTTTGCCGTCGGCAATATCGTAAAACCGGTTAATCAGGTTTGTGATTGTTGTTTTGCCTGCGCCTGTAGCACCAACAAATGCTACTTTCTGGCCGGGCTCAGCATATAGGGAAATATTGTGGAGTATGGTTTTATCCTCTGTGTATGCGAAATCGACATCATAGAACCTGATGTCGCCCTTTAGCTGCGTGTAGGTAACTGTGCCGTCGCTGTGCGGATGCTTCCATGCCCACAAGTCGGTGCGTTTACTTGTTTCTTTAAGCTGACCATTCTCAATTTTTGCGTTTACGAGCGTGACGTACCCGCTATCTTTTTCTGGCGGTTCATCGATAAGGTCAAAAATTCTTGACGCGCCTGCGAGAGCCATGATTACAAAGTTTATTTGTTGTGAAACCTGCCCCATAGGGTTTACAAAGGCTCTTGAAAGTGTGAGGAATGACGCGATAGTTCCTATTGTCATTGTACCTATACCTGTCATGCCGACGTTCTTTACGCCTGCAATGGCCATTGAGCCGCCGATTACTGCAAGCAGGACGTAAAGGACATACCCCATGCCGAAAATAACAGGCCCAAGGTAGTTGGCATATCTGTTGGCCTCTGTGGAATCATGGTTTAGTTCTTCATTTTTACGGTTGAAATTTTCCTCGGCTTTTTTTTCGTGGCAGAACACTTTTACGACCTTCTGCCCGTTTATCATTTCTTCGATGTAGCCGTCGACGTCACCGAGAGATGTTTGCTGGCGTACAAAGTAATTACCGCTTTTTTTAATCAGCTTTTTAATCAGCCAGAAAAGAAAAATGGTAAAAACAACCACAAACAGCGTAAGCCATACGCTGAGATACAGCATTGAAAAAAATACAGCAAGAATTGAAACCGCTGTAGAAAATAGCTGCGGCATGCTCTGGGATATCATCTGTGAAAGCGTATCTACATCATTTGTAAAACGGCTCATGATGTCGCCGTGTGAATGTGTGTCAAAATAGCTTATAGGCAAAGCCTGCATATGGCTGAACATATCATCACGGATTTTCTTCTCGGTACCCTGTGCAATAACAACCATAATCCTGTTATAAAACAGAGTTGCGAGGACGCCTGCAAGGTAGAGGCAGGCCATCACGCCAAGTGCCTTGAAAAGGCCTGTGAACACAGGATTCTTTTGAATCAGAAGTGGAGTTATATAGTCGTCTATCAGCCTTTGTATGAAAAGGGATGAGCCAGCATGTGCCACCGCACTGAGAAGTATGCAGATAACAACTACCACAAGATAAATCTTGTAGTCAGCCATATATGAAAGCAGGCGCTTCAATGTGCCCGGCTTTATTTCGCGCGATGGCGGCGCACCTTTGCCCTTCATACTGCGGAATCTATTCATGTATCATTCCCCCTCTTGTCTGGGACTCGTAAACTTCGCGGTAAATCGAGCAGGAACGGAGCAGCTCTTCATGCGTCCCTACAGCATTTATCTTCCCGTCGTCAAGTACTACTGTTTTATCGGCGTCTTGAATGGAAGATATTCTCTGGGCAATTATAATCTTTGTTGTATTGGGTATCTCTTCCTTAAAAGCCTTGCGTATCAAAGCATCGGTTTTTGTGTCTACTGCGCTTGTGGAATCATCAAGGATAAGAATTTTTGGCTTTTTGAGCAGCGCACGCGCAATGCATATTCGCTGCTTCTGTCCGCCGGAAACATTTGTGCCGCCCTGGTCGATATATGTGTCATACTGGTCAGGCAGTTCCCTTATAAAGCCGTCGGCCTGTGCAAGCTGACACGCACGTACCATTTCTTCATCGGAAGCGTTCTCATCGCCCCAGCGAAGATTGTCTTTGATTGTTCCTGAAAACAAAACGTTTTTCTGCAAAACCATGGAGACCTGATTACGCAATGTCTCAATATCGTATTTTCTGACATCGACGCCGCCGACAAGCATCCGCCCTTCGGTTACGTCGTAAAGCCGTGGGATAAGCTGTACAAGGCTCGACTTTGAAGAGCCGGTTCCGCCTATTATACCAACCGTTTCACCGGAAGCAATTGAAAGGTTGATATGGCTAAGCACAGGTTTATCTGATTTGCGTGCGTATGAAAAATTCACATTTTCAAAATTGACTGAACCGTCTTTAACTTCGTAAACCGGCTCGCTGCAATTTTTCAAATTACTTTTCTCATCAAGGATCTCAATTATGCGCTCCGCAGAAGCATGTGAAACCACAATCATTACAAAGACCATTGACAGCATCATCAAGTTCATCATAATCTGCATGGTATAAGTTATAAGGCTCATGAAAGAACCTGTTGAGAGACCAGCGGCCGGATTATTGCCAGAAGCCACAATCGCCTTTGCACCAAACCACGAGAGCAGAAGCATACTGCCGTAAATGCATAACTGCACAAGCGGCATATTGAATGCCAGACGTTTCTGAGCCTTTGAAAAGTCCTGGTATATTGATTCTGATATCCCGTCGAACTTTTCTTCTTCATGGCTTTCGCGTGTGAATGCCTTTACAACACGTATGCCACTTAGGTTTTCATGGACTGTGTTATTCAGCCTGTCGTATGTTCTAAACACACGCTGGAAAATAGGGTGCACTTTATACATTATAAAAAAAAGCCCAACTCCTAAAATAGGCGCGGCTATCAAAAAAATAGCCGAGATATGTGCGTCAATGTGGAAAGCGGCAATCAGGCTTAAAACCAGCATTGCCGGGCTTCTCACCGCAACGAGAAGAATCATCTGATACGCATTCTGAAGGTTCGTGACGTCGGTTGTGAGCCTTGTTACAATGCCGCCTGTTGAAAATTTATCGATATTTGAAAAGGAGAAATCCTGCACTTTATAGTACATGTCATGGCGCAGGTTTTTGGCAAAGCCTGATGATGCAATGGCAGCATTATTTCCAGCAATAATTCCGAAAAATATCGCCAAAATAGCACCTATAAAAAGGTATACCCCCATCTTCAGAATATAAGCCATGTTTTTAGCATCAATGCCAAAATCGATGAGCTTGGCCATCAGCATTGGTATAACCACGTCCAGCAAGGCTTCGAGCGTGATGAAAACAGGCGCAATAATAGAGCTTTTTTTATATTCCCGCAGGCTTGAAGCGAGTTTTTTTATCATATAAGCATCAATCCTCTAATCAGTAAAATAATTTTTGTCTATAAAACTTGTTCCATATTTTTTTTCATTCGTTCAATATAAGAAATCAATTGCGTGATTTCTTTATCTGTAAAACCATGCGTTAAAATATTTTCCATGCGGTATCCGTCTTTTTTAAACATCTCATGCACTTCAAGCGCTTTCGGGGTAAGAACTATTTTTTTCAGCCTTGCGTCATGCGGAACACCCTGACGGGTAACAAGGCCTTTTTTCTCCATAAGCGAAAGGACTTTTGAAGCTGTCGAACGCGTTATGCTGAAACGCTCTTCGAAATCTTTTTGGTAAATATCTTCGTCCTGATGTTCAGCAAGGTAGCCGATAAGCCAGCCGTTCATGCCGGTTATCTGTGCTGCCTTTTTTTTATCCGGAGAATTTTTCATATAGCGCATTATCAGATTGTTAAGCGAACGGAGCTGCATTCCAACCATTTTTTTTTTCATAAGCACCTCCAGTACTAAAATGGTGAATGTCAAACTGTTGTATATACAACATTATAACCTTTTTGTGCATCTAAAGTCAAGCGTGAAATTATTTAAATTAGAATGTTTAAAAAGCTTTTAATCTGGTGAAATAGTACTTGACAGGATTGTGTTATGCCTATATAATACAGTTGAACAAAGGAACAACTGTTTTGAAGAATAGTGGTGAATATTATGAATCCGTGTGTACCTGACATTGATAAATGTGACTGCACAGTAATCCATAAAGATGTTGTTGCAAAAGTGCGCCATGATATGCCTGCTGAGGAATCGCTCCTTGACCTTGCAGACCTTTTTAAAGTCTTCGGCGATTCCACACGTGTAAAAATACTCTGCGCACTTTTTGAGTCTGAAATGTGTGTGTGTGATATTGCATCGCTGCTTGGAATGACGAAGTCGGCTATATCCCATCAGCTGCGCATTTTAAAGCAGGCGAAGTTGATAAAGAATCGCCGTGACGGCAAAGTAGTCTATTACTCCCTTGATGACAACCATGTTAAAAATATTTTTGACCAAGGCCTTGCCCATGTTTCTGAATATGAATAACATTTAATATTTTTTATTTTTTTAGTTGCTTAGTTGATTAATTGTTCATATATTCATTTAAAAATACAATCAGGGAGGTCGGTAATATGAAAAATGCGAAGCAGGGCTGTGATTGCAGCACATCCCCATGCGCTGCATGCGAAAGGGAAAAAAATGAATTTGAAAAGTACATTTCAAAGCCGGATGCCGACAAAATTGCATTTATTGCTGGCGCACTTCTTTTTGTGATTGGAATACTTTTTCCGCTCCCAAAGGCCGGAAAATTTTTAATCTTTCTTTCAAGTTATATTTTAATCGGAGGAAAAATTATTGTCCGCGCAGTGCAGCACATAGCGAAAGGCCAGGTCTTCGATGAAAATTTTCTGATGGGTGTCGCCACGATTGGGGCTTTCTGCATCGGTGAATTTGCTGAAGGCGTTGCCGTCATGCTTTTTTACCGCATTGGAGAATTTCTCGAAGGCAAAGCCGTTGACCATTCACGCAAGTCGATTTCAACGCTTATGGATATCAGGCCCGATTACGCAAACTTAAAAACCGGCGATGAAGTATGCAAAGTATCGCCTGCCGATGTAAATGTAGGTGACTTTATTATAATACGTCCGGGCGAAAAAATTCCGCTCGACGGCACTGTGACAGACGGATCATCATTTCTTGACACTTCTGCCCTTACTGGGGAACCTGTTCCCCGCCGCGTAGAAAGAGGCAGCGAGATACTCTCCGGCTCAGTAAATCAAAACGGCTTGCTGACAGTTAAAGTAAGCAAAAAATTTGGAGAATCAACTGTTACAAAGATACTTGACCTTGTACAGAATGCCGCAAGCCATAAAGCCCCGACAGAGAACTTCATCACAAAGTTTGCAAAGATCTATACGCCAGCAGTTGTTTTCGCAGCTGTAGCGCTGGCTTTGATACCGCCCCTTGCTGTGCCGGAAGCACATTTTTCCGACTGGATAAACCGCGCATTGACGTTTCTTGTTGTTTCGTGCCCTTGCGCTCTTGTGATTTCCATTCCGCTTAGCTTTTTTGGAGGCATAGGCGGCGCATCTAAAAAAGGTATACTTATCAAAGGAAGCAACTACCTTGAAGCTCTCAATAACGTAGATACCGTTGTTTTTGATAAAACAGGCACGCTTACAAAAGGCACATTTAAGGTGACAAAAGTACAGCCTTCGTCAGGCTTGTCTGATGAACAGCTTATTTATCTGGCGGCGTATGCAGAGCTCTATTCAAATCACCCGATAGCCGCATCAATTCGTGAAGCATACGGGGAAAAAACCGACTCCAACCGTGTTTCTGATTACAATGAGATTTCAGGAGAAGGCGTCAGCGTAAAAGTTGACGGCCATGAGGTGCTTGCTGGAAACAGAAAACTTATGAGCCATTTCAATGTGCCGCTTCCAGACATTTCTGAAAACGGCACGGTAGTATTTGTAGCTGCCGACAAAGCATTTGTGGGCTTTATCATTATCGCAGATGAAATCAAAGGAGACAGCAAAACAGCCATCAGCAGGCTGAAAAAATATGGCATACAAACTGTTATGCTGACAGGTGACAACAAGCTTTCGGCCGAGCACACCGCCGGCCAGCTTGGAATCGACAGAGTCTGTGCCGATTTGCTTCCACAGCAGAAAGTAGAAGAAATGGAAAAGCTGGAAAGCGGCCTTTCATCCGGCAAGAAGCTGGTATTTGTCGGCGACGGGATAAACGACGCCCCTGTCCTTGCACGTGCAGATATCGGCATAGCTATGGGCAGCGCTGGTTCAGATGCGGCAATAGAAGCAGCAGACATTGCGCTTATGACCGATGAGCCGTCAAAAATCATAACTGCAATCACGATTTCAAAAAAGACACATTTTATAGTATGGCAGAATATTATTTTTGCGTTGGCTGTTAAAACGACGATACTGGTGCTGGCCGCTTTTGGACTTGCGACTATGTGGGAAGCTGTATTTGGCGATGTCGGCGTTACGATTATCGCCGTGCTCAATTCTATACGTGCCTCACATATAAAGAAGGAATAATCTAAACTATTACAGCTGTACGGAATGCTTTTTAAATTATGCAGCTGGAAAAAAGCGCTGTAGAATGGCTTTGAACCGTTTTACAGCGCTTTTATTTTAATAAATCTACAAATTGCTTAATATTATTAATTCACATATTTAGTTTTTTGCCTTAAAAGCTTTTGCAGCACTGATAAGGCCCTGAAAAAGGGGATGGGGACGGTTTGGACGGGACTTAAACTCCGGATGAAACTGTGAGCCTAAGAACCACGGATGCGCAGGAAGCTCCATCATCTCAATAATGTGGTCGTCAGGCGAACGGCCAGAGAAAACAACACCTGCAGATTCGAATTTTTCTCTGTAATCGTTGTTTACTTCAAAGCGATGGCGGTGGCGCTCATAAATAAGCGGCACATTTTCGTAAAGGCCTGCAGCTTTTGACCCAGGCAGAAGCTTGCACGGATATTTGCCAAGGCGCATTGTTCCACCGAGCTGCTGTACGCCTTTTTGCTCCGGCATTAGGTCGACAACACAGTTTTTACTCTGCGGATCAAACTCAGCGGAATTGGCATCTGCGATTCCGATGACATTTCTCGCAATCTCAACAAGCGCAAGCTGCATACCAAGGCATATACCGAGAAACGGCACATTATTTACACGTGCATAATGAATCGCTGTAATCATGCCTTCTATCCCGCGCTCTCCGAATCCGCCAGGCACAAGGATACCATCGGCGTCTGAAAGGACTTCGTCAACATTGCTGTCGTTGATTGTCTCGGAATCAACCCACTTAATATTTACTTTTACTTTATTTCCAAATCCACCGTGTGTCAGCGCCTCCGCAACACTGAGGTAAGCATCGTGCAGCTCAACGTATTTCCCGACTAACGCGATGGTCACGCTGTCTGTAAGTGACATCGCCGTATTGGTCATAGCAATCCATTCGCCAAGTTCCGGCCCGTGGGTGTCAAGGCCAAAACGTTTGCAGACAATGTCATCAAGGCGCTCTTCGTGCAATGAAAGAGGAACAGCGTAAAGGAGCGGAAGGTCAAGGTTTTCAATAACACAGTTTTCAGATACATTGCAGAACAAGGCGATTTTCTGCTTGACATCTTCCCCTATTTCCTTTTCAGAGCGCAGCACAATGATATCCGGCTGGATACCTATCGAGAGCAGCTCTTTCACGCTGTGCTGTGTCGGCTTTGACTTATGCTCGTTAGAACATGCAAGGTACGGCACAAGCGTAACATGAATAAACAGGCAGTTCGAACGCCCAACTTCAGTTGCAAACTGGCGTATTGCTTCTAAGAACGGCTGGCTTTCAATGTCGCCGACCGTGCCGCCAATCTCAATTATTGCAACATCGACGTTTTCTTTTCCTTCGTAAATCCGTTCCTTAATTTCATTTGTTATGTGCGGTATTACTTGAACCGTTCCGCCGCCGTAGTCACCGTTGCGCTCTTTCTGGATAACATTCCAGTAAACACGGCCAGCAGTGACATTGCTGTTCTGTGTAAGGCTTTCGTCGATAAAGCGCTCATAGTGCCCAAGGTCAAGGTCAGTTTCGGCGCCGTCGTCTGTGACAAATACCTCCCCATGCTGAAATGGGTTCATAGTGCCCGGGTCTACATTCAAGTACGGGTCAAATTTCTGCATGGTAATGCGCAGGCCACGCGATTTCAGAAGCCTTCCGAGTGAAGCCGCCGTAATACCTTTTCCAAGGCCTGAAACAACGCCGCCGGTCACAAAAACAAATTTTGCAGGCATAATGTCCTCCATCCTCGTCTTTATTAGGTCAATTCTCAAAAAACACAAACAAATTAATTATATCGCTTTGTGTCTTTAGCTGTCAATAATCAATCTGACGATTTTGTTCCAGAACGTTTTTTAATTTCAGACCAGTACCCCTTATAGGCACGCTCTGTCTTGTTGTCACCAAAATGGTAATAGGTGCGGTCTTTGAGCTCATCTGGAAGGTACTGCTGCTGTGTCCAGTGGCTTGGAAAATCATGAGGGTACTTGTAAAACTGCCCTTTATGGCTGTTATCAGCGCCGTCAAAATGCTTGTTCTGAAGCTGGCGCGGAATCGGGCCTGACTTGCCTGCGCGGATATCGGCCACGGCAGCGTCAACAGC
>DHSD01000030.1:0-6657 GCA_002411365.1 Ruminococcaceae bacterium UBA5295 | reverse complement strand
GCAGCGTCAACAGCGGATTTCACAATAGGTATAATCTGCGGATAAGCGAGGCCAACGTCTTCACAGGCGCACACCATAAGCCTGCGGCAGACTGACGGAAGGTCGCCTGCTTCAAGCAGGCACGCAAGGTAATGCACGGATGCGTCGGGGTCAGAGCCGCGCATTGATTTCTGGAATGCCGAAAGAATATCATAGTGCTCATCGCCCGCGCGGTCATAGCGCATAGCCGAACGCTGCGTCAGTTCCCTTGCGGCCTGCAGCGTAACGCGGCATGAGCCGTCTGCTTCCGCATCGCCCGAAAGCACGCTCAGCTCAACGGCATTTATGGCCTTGCGCACATCACCGCCGCACGCAGAAGCGATATAGTCCTCTACACCGTCTTCAGCAGTTATCTTTCTGTGCTGTTCATCAGAAAGGAAGCAGAACGCACGCCTTACTGCAGCAGCGGCGTCTTCTTTTTCAATGGGCTTAAATTCAAATACGGTAGAGCGGCTTAGTATAGCGCCGTAAACATAAAAATACGGGTTCTCAGTCGTCGAGGCAATAAGCGTTATGGAACCGTCTTCAATAAATTCAAGCAGCGTCTGTTGCTGCTTCTTGTTAAAGTACTGTATCTCATCGAGATACAGTAGAATCCCGTTTGGCGCTTCAAATGTATTTATGCGGCCTATGATGTTGCGTATATCGGCTGTAGAGGCAGTTGTACCATTAAGCTTAAACAGCCTTCGCTTAGTGCGGTGTGCAATGATAGATGCAAGTGTTGTCTTTCCCACGCCTGACGGGCCATAGAAAACCATGTTTGGAATTTTCCCCGATTCTATGATCCTGCGAAGAGGCCGGCCTTCGTCAAGAAGATGATGCTGCCCAACGATTTCGTCAAGTGCTTTTGGGCGCAACCTGTCTGCTAATGGTGCTGCCATGTTTTATGCCCCCTTTAAAAGTACTCAAAGAGAAAAGAGACGCGCGAGCACGTCTCCTTTTGTTATTATTGCGCTGTTTTACTCGTACAGCGGATAGCGTGTGCACAGCCCCTTTACCGCTGACCGAATTTTCTCTTTCGAATCGTCAAAAGAGAAAATCGCAAGGCTGATGCATTCGGCTATAGTGTCCATATCTTTTTCATTCATGCCGCGCGTTGTGACGGCCGGCGTGCCGATACGCAGGCCGCTTGTTACAAACGGGCTGCGCTTTTCATTTGGAACTGTGTTTTTATTTGTCGTTATATTTACAGAATCAAGGCGCTGCTCCAGCTCCTTGCCTGTCAAGTCCGTCCCGCTCAGGTCGATAAGTATCAGGTGGTTGTCCGTCCCGCGTGTAACAAGTTTTACGCCGCGCTTTAAAAGGCCATCTGCGAGCGCTTTTGCGTTCTTTACAATACGGTGGCCGTATTCTTTAAATTCAGGTTTAAGTGCTTCGCCAAGGCAAACTGCTTTTCCTGCTATTACATGCATAAGTGGGCCACCCTGAGTACCAGGGAAAATTGCCTTATCTATAACTTTTGCATATTTTTCTTTGCAGAGGATAAGACCGCCACGCGGTCCGCGCAGCGTTTTATGAGTTGTTGTAGTCACGATGTCTGCCCAATCTACGGGATTCGGATGGTCTCCGGAAGCTACGAGGCCGGCAATGTGTGCCATATCCACCATCATAATAGCGCCGCATGCGTCACAGATATCGCGGAACTTTTTGAAATTGATAATGCGCGGATACGCGCTTGCTCCTGAAACAATCAGCTTCGGTTTTACCCTCATCGCCGTTTCATACACTTTGTTGTAGTCTATGCGTCCGGTTTCCGGACTTACGCCATATGGAAAAAAATGAAAATATTTGCCTGAGATATTAACTGGCGAGCCGTGTGTCAGATGGCCGCCTTCGGCGAGGTTCATACCCATTACCGTGTCGCCTGGTTTGAGCATGGCAAAATAAACAGCCGTGTTTGCCTGCGCGCCGGAATGCGGCTGCACATTTGCGTGCTCTGCCCCAAACAGTTTGCAGGCGCGGGTGCGGGCAAGCTCTTCAACAACATCTACGTACTGGCAACCGCCGTAATAGCGTTTGCCTGGATAGCCCTCTGCATATTTATTTGTTAGAACGCTACCCATCGCAGCCATAACAGCGGGAGAAACGATGTTCTCAGAGGCTATAAGTTCAAGGTTGTCACGCTGACGCTGCAGTTCATGTTTCATGGCAGCCCCAACTTCAGGGTCAGCTTTAAAAACAAGGCCAATCGTGTCCATCATATTGCTGTACATAGCTCCATACCCTTTCCCGAATAATTTTCTTTTATTATACCCTGTACTTAGAAAAAGCGCAATATTCACAGGAAAATATAGTGCCTGCTAAGCTTGTGCCGTACCGGATTTTGTATTAAAATATTAAAAAATGCTGCACAACCTGAAAATTTTTCATCTGTAGTTTAGTAAAATTAAAATTAGGAAGGAAAACAGAACCATGACAAAAAAGCAGCGTGCTTCTCTTGCGGTAAATGCGCTTAAAAAAGAATATCCCGGAGCTGTATGTTCGCTTACATATAAAAATCCGCTGCAGCTTTTAATCGCAACACGGCTTTCAGCACAATGCACGGACGCGAGGGTAAACATTGTAACGCCAAAGCTTTTCGCCCGCTTTCCGAACCTTGACGCTTTCTGCGCAGGTACTGAAGATGAAATTGGGGAGTATATCCATTCATGCGGCCTTTACAAAACAAAAGCACGTGACATCCTCGCCATGTGCCGGATGCTGAAATCCAACTTCGGCGGTATAGTGCCTGACACAATAGAAGAGCTTACAAAGCTGCCAGGTGTTGGCCGTAAAACAGCCAACCTGATAGTTGGCGATATCTACCACAAGCCCGCTGTGGTAACAGACACGCACTGCATACGCATCTGCGGGCGGCTCGGCCTAAGCGAAGGGAAAAATCCTGCAAAAATAGAAAAGCAGCTCCGCGCAATTCTCCCTCAGGAAGAATCAAATGATTTCTGCCACCGCCTTGTGCTGCATGGCCGCGCGGTATGCACCGCGCGCAGCCCCAAATGCGGTAAATGCTGCATGGAATCATTTTGCAAAGCTGCTAAAGGCAACAGTATAAATGAACAAAAATAAAGTTTTTACATATTTCTGCTGCTTTTTGCTTCAATTTTAGCGGGCGGACTCTTTTGATTTTTACATTCCGCCGTTTCTTCTATGTATGGCTGCACCGTCTTTTTTACTTTAAGGCCCTCATATTTCAGCTTAAACTGTACCCTCCCTAAAAATTTGTAGCCACAGTGCCTGCAGTAAAAAGCGGCATGAAAACTCTTGTTTTTCAGATGCCATTTCCCGCAGCGGTGGGCAAGATGGCCGCACTGAATGCAGTGGAACGAAAGGTCCTGCTTGCTTACGAGAGGGTCGTTCAAATCGCATATAGTAGTTGTCTTAAACTCCATTTTCCGGTAAAATTCATCTGACTCTGCATTCTGGATAAACGGTTCAAGCTTTTCAGAACTATACAATTTTTGAAAACACCTGAGCGTAAGCAGGCTGTCGCCAAGCGCGCGGTGATGGTCAAAGCCGCTGTCGTCAATCTGGAGCAGTCCGGCTGCAGTGCTAAGGCCCATCTGCTGCTTGGTGTTGTCAGCACACAGAAGGTGTTCGCAATATGCCTGCAAGTCAACATACCTGCTTAAAAATGGGATGCGGCCGCTGCCGCAAAAATAGCGGCAATTTTCAATAAGGGCGAGAATATCCGATGTGCCCCATGTCATTATGACCGAGCCTTCTGCCCATTTGCAGAATTGGCCGACGGCCTGCATAAACTGCAGGCCGCCTTCAAGGTCTTCATTTGTAATGCTTGTAAGCAGTTTGATCTTTCCGCTGATTTTTTTGCCGACCTGCGGGTGTATCAAAGCCTCAAAAGTATCCTTAATCCTCAGTCTGTCATCGACACGAACCGCGCCGAATTCAATAATTTCATTCATAAACTTTTTCAGCCGTCTGCTATATGCACCGTTCCACTCTAAATCCAGAATTACAAAATCCATTGCTTTTACTTTTTCTTTGCAGCCTGTTTCATGCGCTGCTCTTTATTGAGTGTCCTTTTGCGCATGCGGATGTTTTTCGGCGTAACTTCGACTAATTCATCTGGGTTGATAAACTCGAGGCACTGTTCAAGGCTGAGTATGCTCGGCGGCGTCAGTTTTAGCGCTTCATCGGCGCCTGATGCACGGGTATTTGTAGCATGCTTCTTTTTGCATACATTTACCGTTATATCATCAGATTTTGGGCTTTCGCCAACAATCATGCCCTCATAAACTTCCACACCAGGGCCAATAAACAGTCTGCCGCGGTCCTGCGCGTAAAACAGGCCGTAACCTGTTGCCACGCCTTGCTCGTGTGCAATGAGAGAGCCTGTGTTGCGTGTGCTTATTTCTCCCTTATACGGCTCATAGCAGTCAAAAACGCTGTTCATAATGCCATTACCGTTAGTATCAGTAAGAAATTCCTGGCGGTAGCCCATAAGGCCGCGCGCAGGGATTTTAAATTCAAGGTTAGTAACACCTGTGTTGCGTGTATTCATATTCTGAAGCTCCGCCTTGCGCGGCCCAAGTTTTTCCATAACAGCACCAACATATGTGTTCGGAACTTCAATCATTAAAAGTTCGATAGGCTCGCATTTTTTGCCGTTAATCTGCTTATAGATAACGGTAGGGCTCGAGACCTGAAATTCGTAATTCTCGCGGCGCATCTCTTCAATCAAAATGGAAAGGTGCAGTTCGCCGCGCCCTGAAATCTTAAAAGTGTCTGGGGAGTCTGTCTCTTCTACGCGAAGGGCGACATTAGTTTCCAGTTCTTTGAAAAGACGCTCACGCAGGTTGCGGGACGTTACATATTTGCCCTCACGCCCAGCAAACGGGCTGTTGTTTACCATGAACATCATTGAAACCGTAGGCTCGTCGATTTTAACAAACGGAAGCGGCTCAATGCAGTCGGGCGAACAAATCGTCTCACCAATATTAATCCCTGTGACACCAGAAACAGCTACAATGTCGCCAAGGCTTGCCTGCTCAACTTCAACACGCTTGAGACCTTCGAACTGGTAAAGCTTTGTGACCTTCACATTGCTCTGAGTGCCGTCACGGTGGCACAGAACAACATTTTCACCGTCATGTACTGTTCCGCGTTCAACACGGCCAATGCCTATCCTTCCAATATAGTCATCATAGTCAATATTGGAAAACAGCACCTGAGTCGGGCCGTCAAGCACACCATGCGGCGCAGGAATATATTTAAGGATAGCATCAAATAGTGGCTTCATATCTTTGCCCTGAACGTTAAGGTCGGTAGTGGCATAGCCATCACGGCCGGAAGCATAAATTACCGGAAAGTCGAGCTGGTCTTCTGTTGCGCCGAGCTCTATAAACAGGTCAATGACCTCGTCAATGACTTCTTTTGGGCGCGCGCCCGGGCGGTCTATTTTATTTACAACAACAAGCGGTTTTTTCCCGAGCGCCAAAGCTTTTTTAAGCACAAAGCGCGTCTGTGGCATACAGCCTTCAAAAGCGTCCACAAGCAGAAGCACACCGTCTACCATCATAAGGATACGCTCTACCTCGCCGCCGAAGTCGGCGTGCCCGGGGGTATCTATGATATTGATCTTTACACCTTTATAATGTACGGCCGTCGTTTTGGACAGGATAGTGATGCCGCGCTCACGTTCGAGCGCATTGGAGTCCATCACACGGTCTTCTACAACCTCATTTGCCCGGAATACGCCGCTCTGGCGAAGCAACTGGTCAACGAGCGTCGTTTTTCCATGGTCAACATGAGCAATTATGGCAACATTCCTCAAATCATTTCTGACATCCATGCAGTATTTCCCTCTTCTAACTCATTTCAAAAAACGGCATAAACTTGCCGAAAAAATTAATAATCCGATAGAGTTTCCCGCAAGAAGAAACTCACAGACATGATTCATTATACCACGGGAGCACAAATTTGTGAATATAAAACGAGCACCGAAGTTTAACGGTGCTCGTGGCTTGTCTTTGCATAAGCTCTTTTCAGGATACTGCTTTCTCTATTTCCTGAGGGGCATGTCCTTCCGCGAGGCGTATTATAACAAAAGGTGTGCATTCAGCTTCCTGGCAGGCCGGATTGTCGCGTATAAGGCTTTTCAGTTCCTCTTTGCTGTAAGGAATATTTTTTGCCGCGCCGAGGATTTCAACACCAAGGTCATTGGCATCTACTATCATACTGCGCACACCGGTTTTTTCCCAAATCTTTTCACAGATTTCATTCGAGTTGCACGGGCAGAGTATGGCCATATTAAGGTAATCCTTAAATCCATCTGATTCAAAGCCATCTACACCAGCAGCCTGACGGCCGGCTACTTTGTAAAAAACGCCGTGAAAGCCAAAAGGCCTTGTCACCGCCGCACAGAATGCTGCAAACAGCACGCGCGGAGCGCCTATCTGATCAATTACGACCTGCATTTTTTCAGGTATGGCAAGGTGAAGGCCAACGACTGCATCTCCATGAACAAATTTACTGAGGAATTTCGCAAGGCCTCTGACTTTTACATCCTTTTTATAAACGACATTGCCTTCGCATATTGAGACAACTTTTTCACTTATTGAAACAATATCACCATCATGGTAAACTGGAAGAACATATTTTTTT
>DHSD01000024.1 GCA_002411365.1 Ruminococcaceae bacterium UBA5295 | reverse complement strand
CCTTACTCAATGTCACTCGGCAATCGGCCAATCAGTATTGCTTGGGGCTTTCCTCGCCGGACGCTGACAAGCTCTGCAAGGTAGCGGCACATTTTGGCGTAACCACCGACTATTTATTAGGCATGACGGATATAAGCAGCGCAGACCCCAACATGAAAATGGTTTGTAATTTCACCGGCCTTTCAGAAGCAGCCGTTGAGCAGTTAAAAAAGCTGAACAAGGAAGTGCATACATCAGAGCGGTTTCCAGAGGTTACACCGATCGCCGTTCTCTCGGAGATGATTTCTCAAGGGGATAACTTTATTTATTTTATGGACTATGTGATGCAGGGGTATTTGGCAGTCATAGAGGACAGCTTACAAGAAGCAGAACAGAATGATACGCCGGAAGTGCTGGCAGCAAAGGCTGCCTTGCAAAAAAATGGCTATGCGTGCTTCAAGAACGAAAAGGCTTCCGAACTGTATTATTTACAGGCCATGACCGGTGCAAAGATCATCTGTGAAAGTCTGGCGCAGCAAGTGATAAAGTGCCGTGAAAAAAAAGATAGGAGATAAGCCCATGAAAAGATTTATATTTATCACGATGGTGCTTTTGCTGGTTCTTTCTGTTGTCGGTTGCGGTGCTAAAAACAAAGAAGTCGGGGTTTGGTATAGCGATAGAAACGATCAGTCTGTCCTGACACTGGCAGAGGACGGCACATACAGCGACGGCACATGGCTCACCAGCGGCAACTACACGTCAGACGGCAGCACTCTTACACTGACAAGCACTCTGGACGGCACAAAAACACTGACCGTTCAGAACGTGGACGGAAAAACAATATTGTATTTTGAAAACGGCGAATACTCTCACACCTATTATGACAACGCAGAAGCCGCCCAGACGGCCAGAGAAGCCCGCCAGTCCGCCGAACAGGCCGCAGCAGAGGAAAAGGCCGCTAAAGAACAAAACGCTCTTAAAACGGCTTTGGTCGGCTATTGGTACAATACCGCCGGTTATCCCATCGAATTTACCGAAGATGGAGCTTATATCAGCTACCCTTTAGGAGAAAAGAAGCAGAGCAGTTATGAAGTTCTCTCCGGTGACAGCATTTCCTTTACAGGACAGGACGGAACGCCGCAAACGATGAAGATCACATTGAAAGATGGGCAGCTTTCTTCCAGTGACGGTATATACAACAAAGCAACGCCAGTTGACCTATCCCTTGATGTTCTGGCCGGAGAATGGACAGACGGCACACTTACCACCATTTTCACGGCAGAGGGTACTTACATCGAAAAAAGTGCCTTTGCGGGCTTTGTAGACGATATAAGCGTACCGTTCACCATCACCGGCAGCAATACCCTTGATGTGCCGGGACAGGGAGGCAGTCAGTGGGCATTTTTGAGCGAAACCGAAAAGGAATATCAGTTGATTTTGAGCAAAACCAAAAACGGCATGATTTACGCTGCGTTTATGGCAAAAGAAAAATAGTTTGCAAAACGGTGTCCGCAATTTGTTCGCAAAACGTATATAAGCAAGACAAAGCGAACTTTGATTTCCGAACGAGTTTACGAACTGATTTCAGGCGGAAGCAGCGTTCGTAAAAGGGTGTTCGCATTCAGTCCGTAAAACGATCGTTTTACGGACTTCCTTACCAGTTCAAATCCCTATATTTACATTTTTGAATTTATACATTTATGGTACTAATCGCTTGACAACGGATAAACGTACGGAATATAATAGACATAGAAAATATTGTTCGCTGTTCCCGATAATCAGCGGCTTTAAAATAATCGGGTTTCCAGAACTGCTTACCCTTGCAGGGTATAAAATAAGGGTTTGAAAATGTAATGAAAGTGCAACGCCCACAAGGACACTATAAATTGTGGGGCTGTCAGAGCATGGACAGGCAGCTAAAATGTATGCCGGTGCGCTGCCGCCGAAAACGCAGCTCATAATGAAAAAGCGGTGTACTCATGCTATTTCACCAAAAAAAGGCATGGTTGCTAAGTTCGCAGATAAGCAGCATAAATAAGCGACTGTGTGCTCTACCGTGAGTGAGAGCTAAAAAAGGCCAATATACAAGACAAATGGTTTTCGCTTTCCCTGTATTGTGCGATAAATATGTAACAGGGTTAACCGTGATGGCACTGCTCCAAGCGGTCATAAAAAGCAGGTTCACATTTTTTGAAAGTTAATTTTCAAAAAGCTAAAAGGACAGGGAAACCACCTGTCCTTTTCCCCTATTATTGCGAAGCTTTTTCCTATATTTCTCGTTATTTTAATCTCGCTTTGTAGTATAATAACAGTACTAACCCACCGAAAGGAGTGCAGCCATGAAGATTGAATTTACATTTGACCCAAAAGCCATTGAACAGCAAGGCTATGCGGTAAATGACGTTTACAGCACGATTAAAAAGCATTTTGCCGGAAAGGGATTGCCTTGCATTGCAGATGGAGAAGTGCTTGCCTTTGGAGATAATGGGCAGGAAAACGACTATGCTTATATGTGGAACATCATTCTTAGACTGTTAAAATCGGAGTGGTTTGTTGCGTTTGCTTCCTCTTGCACCTTTTTTGACGATGACGACATAGAAGAAGATGTACTTTCCCAAGCGTGGAAAGTACAAAAAAGAATGGCATAATCTATGGAGCCGGACAAAAAGAAAAGGGCTGGAAGCCGAAAACAAATTACTTTTGATTTGAGCCAAAAAGCCTTGGAAATGTATTATCCCCGACCAAAGGCAACTACCAACCCCAAATTCTACAAAAAAGCATATATGGACATCAGCCATTTTATGAGTAAAAATGGCTTTGACCACCGGCAATTTTCTGTTTATACCTCAAAAGAGAGAATCACGAACACGGACATTACCTTGTTTATGGCTGATCTTGCAAAGGAAATGCCCTGGCTGTCCAAATGCGTCAATCAAATTGACGTAACCAATATAGGCAACCAACACAGCTTATTGCAAATCTTGGAAGAAGCAACGTTAGATTTAGATATTGACTTGGAAAAAATGTAACAGCCGCCAATTGGCGGCTGTTTTCTATTGTGTTATGCTACTGTCCATATAAAACGTTCTGTTTTGTTACTTCCATATGTACTGTAGATTTCGATATTCCGAAACTCTGTGCAGCTGCCCGGACTGTCGTCCTGTTCTCAATAATGAAATTCCCAAGCTCCAAGGCGCGTTCTTCTATGTAATGTCTCATGCGCCTGCCTCCCGCACAGCGCCTTAAACGGCTTGATGTCCCGATACTATCTATATGTGCGAATACGGGAGGCTATACCTTATTGAAGAAAAATTACACAATCATTTGGCCGGAGCTTGGGTCCAAGCTGTCAAAGACAGCGCTGCAGGAATCCGTTTTTCAAGGTCCTATGGCTAATCTATCTTAAACATGTTTATCGATTCGGTCAGTCTTGCTGCCGCTTCATCCAGCTGTTTTGCATAGCTGGAGAGTTCTTCTATAGAGCCCAGCTGCTCTTCTGTAGAGGCTGAAACCTCTTCGGTAGACGCCGCAATTTCCTCCGATACGGAAGATATATTATTGATGGAGTTGATGGTCTCATTCTTATAGCTGTCCATATCGGATATAATGGACATAATGTTACTTACTTTTTCTGCAAGCTGCTCCATAGAACCGGATATGCGGCTGAATACTGCAAGCGTATTTTTCATCGCTTCATTCTGGGACTTTAATATATTCTCCGAAGACTCAGCCCTTTCAACCACATGTGCTGTCTGTTCCTGGATATTGGATATAATTCCTGATATCTCTCTTGTAGCGGCGGCCGACTGTTCGGCAAGCTTTCTGATCTCATCGGCCACAACGGCAAACCCTCTGCCCGCTTCACCCGCTCTGGCAGCTTCTATGGCAGCGTTAAGCGCAAGCAGGTTGGTCTGGTCCGCGATGCTGCTGATGACTTTAACAATCCGGCCGATAGACTGGGAATGCGTATCCAGAGTTTGTATATCGCCAATAATGGTATGTGTAATTTCGGTCGTCTCTTTGGCCTTGTTTTCAAGGTCGCTAATTGATGAAAGGCCTTTCTGGGTCAGGTTAATAGTATCGCCTGAATAGGTCTCGATGGTCTTTGCATGATCTGAAACCGTATTGATTTTTGAGGCCAGATCGCTCATTTTGACGGAGCCCTGCTCCGCGTCTATTGCCTGTGCAGAAGCGCCTTCTGAAATTTCCTGAACTGTTTTTGTCACCTCATGGGAAACGATGGATATCTGCTGGGTTGTGGTAGCCACCGTCTTTGCTGATTCAATAACGGTTTTTGCCGTATTCGCAGCCCCCACAATCAGCCCCTTCATCTGTACCACCATCTGATTGATGCTGGCCGTCAGAAGACCCAATTCATCTTTTCCCCTGGACGTCAGGGTAGCCGTTAAGTCTCCGCCTGAGACTTTATTCGAAAAGTCTACAATGCGTTTAATGCTCCTGGCAATGCTCACGGCCAGAACCAGACCTATCAATATGGCGATTGCTGCCGCCACTACGGTAAACAGCATTGTTATTTTATAGATATCTCCCGCTGCTTTTGAATAATTGGCTGTAGGGATAAGACTAACCAGCTTAAATCCTGTATCTCCTACACTTGTATGGACGACCACGAAGTCTTCATCTTTATATTCTCCGGTATAGGTGCCTTCGGCTTCCTCGCCCGATGCGATCTGACTGTAAAATTCCTGGTTCATTATATAATTGGATTCATCGGCTGCATCCAGCTCAACACTTTCGTCGTTATTGATCTGGAAGCCAACATCCCTGCCATCCGGGCTTATCAGGTGCAGCTCACTTTTGTCGCCCAGGTTGACTTTCTGCAGGATCCCCGATACCATTTCCGGCTTCATATCAATAACCAGCAGGCCCGTTGACTTCACCTCGGAAGAGGAGTACTCCCTGATGAGTCTCACACAGGACATATTATACTTATAAAGATCTGAGACCCTCTTCGCATCCAGATCTTTATGCATTCCGACCCAGAAGGCCTGGCCGCTTAGATCCTTGGCCTTATTAAGCAAGTCACTGCTCTGCAGGCTTTGAAAGGCATCTGCTTTCAGGGCATAGCCCGATGAAGAAATGGATTTATTATCAGACAGTACCAGTGTAATACTCTCAATGTTATTCACTATAAATGTATAACTATCAATAAAATTGCTGATTTCTCCTTTAAGTTTTACTAATTCTAAATCCGTTTTGCCCTCTGTTGAAACATAGTTTTGAATAGAGCCTTCCTTTAAAATCTGATAGGAAGCGTCTTCAATGTTTTCCATAGAAATTTCTAAGTTTCTGCTGAGCTGTTTCAAGGTCTCGAAGGATGTTTGCTCTGCCGTCTCTCTGATGGATTTGAACGCACTGTTGTATGAGAAATATCCGAGAAGAAGAATAGGCAGGATGCATATGACAAAACCGCCAATAAGCTTTGTTCTTATACTGCCGAAAAAGCTGACTTTCAATAAAGCTTTGTTATCTGCAACTTTCTGCTTTGTTTTTTTCCTGCCTTCTTTCCAATTCTTTTTTTGGGGTTTAGCAGGACCCTTGCCTTTGCTTCTAAAGAGATTCATGCAAATATGACCACCTTTTTTAAATTCTACCCTGTTGCTGCATTCCAAAATTGTCTTTAAGTGAAATGCAGATACTATTCATTTATAATATCGAACAAGGCCTGCTAAAACTTTACACATTAAATACATAAAAAAAGTACACCTCCAAATGCCAGATTGCTCCGATATTTGGGGTGCACTTCATTTAGGCGTTCTTAGAATTTTTTATTTATTTTTTCGGCAGGTCAATATATGCCGCGGGATCTACCAGCTTGTTCTCCTTGTAAAGCTCAAAGTGAAGATGTGTAGGCTCCGCGCTCTCAAAAATCGCCGTAGCTCCCACTGCTCCAATAGGATCACCTATTTTTACTTCCTGTCCAACTTGAATGGTCTGGTCGCTGGCCAGATTCGCGTATAGCGATTTGTATCCGTTTTTATGGTCCACAACAACGGTAAAACCGAACCTTGGATCATTTTTGATCTCTGCAACGGTTCCGTTGCCCACTGAACGCACTACCTCGCCTCTCGGAGCAGAAATGTCCACACCGCTGTGAGTACGCCACTCATTAAAGGTAGGTGAGAATACCAGCTTGTCCATTGAATATTCTGCCTGTATGCTTCCTGAGACGGGAGTCTGAAAGGCCGGTCTTACAACTGCAAGCACAACATCCTGTGTCGCTTCATTTTCACCGACAGCAGCCTTATTTCCTGATGCGCTCTGGGCTTTCTCTTCGTCCCCTGATGCTGTTTTCGGAACCCCTGCCTCGCTTTGTGCCAAATTACCGCCGGTTCCTTCATTCGAATCCGTGATCAGATCTTCACCATCCAAAGCCTGCTGCCCTTCATCCAGGCCTGCATAAGGCCCTTCTTCGGAAAATTCCGAACCGTTGTCAACAATAGAGCTTTGGTCCGGTTCTTTATAGTTGTCGGGATCTAAAATGCCATATCTTTCCTCGTCAAGAGGTCCGTTTTCCTCGGCCTGCTGTCCTTCCGGATCGGGATCAGTAAGTATCTGGTTTGTTGAGAAATATACCGCACCTGCCGCCAGAGCACACAATCCCACTACTATTGCAATATAAAATCCGCTTTCTTTAAAAAACCCTTTAAATTTTCCTCCATTGGAATTATCGTCTTTAAAACTTCCCTTGTTGTTCACAATTTCCACCTCCGTTTAGTATTATT
Source organism: Ruminococcaceae bacterium UBA5295 (assembly GCA_002411365.1). Classification (GTDB taxonomy): domain Bacteria; phylum Bacillota; class Clostridia; order Oscillospirales; family Acutalibacteraceae; genus Thermocaproicibacter. Next base: position 254 of record DHSD01000024.1, on the reverse strand, counting down.
GCCAGCAGGAGGTGATTTATACTTCATTTCTCTACTTCTTCCACATCGATCCCCGTGTAATAATACTCCAATATTTCTCTACAGCTTCTCCCTTTTTTTGCCAGAGCATCTGCCCCGCACTGACTCATGCCCACACCGTGCCCAAAGCCTTTTGAAACGATTTCAACAATGTTTTTATCAGGAAAACTGATGCTCAAATTAGTCGACCTCAATGACAACAGCTCACGAAATTCTGTTCCTGATATTCGGATGGA
>DHSD01000023.1 GCA_002411365.1 Ruminococcaceae bacterium UBA5295 | reverse complement strand
CGCAAAAGCGAGGACGATAAGCACAAACTGGTCATCGACGAATACTCCGCCGCAGTGGTGCGCAGGGCCTTTTCCATGCGGCGGGACGGCGTGGCCTACGGCAAGATTGCGCCGCTTTCAATTAGGACGGCATCCTCTCTCCGCGCGGGTACTGGCACAGCCTGTACGAAACCGGCGAATGACAGTACTCTCAAATTTGGACCTGTGCAACCGTAAAAAACCTTCTGAACAACGAAGTCCATCTTGGAAACCTGCTTATGAACTATACCGGCTCCCATTCCTATAAGGACGGCACGATGATTTATAAGCCAGAATCCGAATGGATACGGTGCGAGGCAACCCATGAGGCAATCATTACTTCGGAAGAATTGAAAGCCGTGCGGAAAATCAATCAGGCTGCAAAGCGCCGCGTTGAGAATAACCGAAAGCCGACCCGAAGCCTTTTCTCCGGCAAACTGCTCTGCGCCGATTGCAGAAATTGGAGAGCATGACCGCAAAGCTCTATGAGGAAAAGGTTAGCGGGGCGGTCAGCGAAAGCACCTTCTCGGTGCTGATAATGAAAAACGAACAGGAGCGCCTTATCAAAGCGGAACGCCTTGACGCGCTTCTGTCCGAAGTTAAAAAGTCCGATCAGGATGCAGCCCACATTAAGAATTGGGCGGCGGCGATCCACAAATATCTGAACTTACAGGAACTTGACCGGGAAACCATCGACGAGCTGATAGACCACATTGAAATTGGCGAACGCACCGTTGTTGACGGAAAGCGCAGGCAGAATGTAAAGGTGTTCTATCGTTTTGTCGGGCAGGTCAACCGGGAACTTGATATGCAATGAAAATAGGCCGTCTTACAGGTTTTGAGTGTTTTTTAGCACGACTTTTTCCAATAATGCATGCTCTTGATAATATTGTGGTACAGAAGGACTTGCCCACCTGGAGATGGTGGCAACCATCGTACACCAGCTTACCCGAAACCTCACACCAGAGCAGATAAAAGGCAGCAGCTTTAGCCCATATTACGTGAATCATACGGCCGGTATATATCCATGTAATGCCAACGGCTCGGTGAAGGCCTGCGCATAATAACAGACCAGCTCGATGATAAAAACTTTTACGCATTCAATCCGGCTTTCGACAGCCCGCGCACGAAAAAGGCACAGTCACCCGCTCCACTTGTTTCAGCCGAAACATCGTCAAAATAAATTTGGCCGTCATGTCTATTTAAATTTAACCGTGCCGCATTTTATTTGCACTTGCTGCTTTTTCTCTGGAAAAATTTTATCAATTCTACAATAGGAATAACAGAAAATGCGAGGAGCATTGCGGTAAAATACTCTCTTGCCGATATTTCTTCAAATTCAAAAGACCGCGCAAGCGCCGGAACAAATATAACAACAGATGTAAGCACAAGTGAGCCGAGCATGGCACCTATTAAGGCTTTATTCTGATATTTCATTTTGAAAATAGAGCCACGCTGTGAGCGCATATTAAATGCGTGGAAAATTTCTGCCATGGATATCGTAAGGAATGCCATTGTCATGCCATCCGGACTGTTGGTGATTTCCCAGACGCCATGCTCCATAAAATGCCCTATAAAGTATGCCGCAAGTGTCAGCGCAGTAATAAATATGCCTTGATACATTATATCGAAACCTACGCCGCCGGCAAAAATACTTTCTTTAGGGTCACGCGGCCTGCGTGACATAAGACCCGCTTCCTTGCGCTCCATTCCAAGGGCAAGCGCAGGGAATGAATCCGTAATTAGGTTGATCCACAGAAGATGCACAGGTTTAAGGATCGTAAAGCCAAGCATTGTTGCAATGAAAACGCACAGGACTTCGCTCAAGTTGGAAGCAAGAAGGAACTGTATGGTCTTGCGTATATTGTCATAAACTCTTCTGCCTTCTTCTACTGCCGCAACAATTGTTGCAAAATTGTCGTCACCGAGAATCATATCAGCAACATTCTTTGTAACGTCCGTTCCTGTTATCCCCATGCCTACACCAATATCGGCGGTTTTAACAGATGGCGCATCATTGACACCATCGCCTGTCATTGCCGTTACCATGCCCTTTTTCTTCCATGCATTTACAATGCGGACTTTATGCTCCGGCTGCACCCTTGCATAAACGGAATATTTGTCCACCGATTTTTCCAACTCTTCATCGCTCAGTTCATCAAGCTCCGCACCAGTTATTGCCTGTGACGGGTCATTCAGGATGCCAAGCTGTGAAGCTATGGCAGATGCCGTGTCTTTATGGTCACCTGTAATCATGTTTACGCGTATTCCGGCAGACTTGCATTCCTGTATAGCTTTCGCGGCTTCCGGGCGCACCGGGTCTATCATTCCTACAAGACCGATAAAAACAAGGTCATGCTCGAGGTCTTCCGCATGAAAAGACTGCGGCATCTCTTTGTAAGCACGGTACGACGCACCGAGTACACGGAGTGCCTTGCCGGCCATGCGTTTGTTTTCGGCCGCAATTTCTGAGCGAAACTTATCAGTAAGCGGAACGGCTTTCCCATCTTTAAGGAATGCCGTGCAGTGCCTTAGCAGCACATCAGGCGCGCCTTTTGTGTACTGGACAAACCCTCCCCCAGCTTTATGGACTGTAGACATCATCTTTCTGCCAGAATCAAACGGCGCTTCGCCTACACGCGGTATTTTATTCTCAAGCTCATATTTTTTCAAAGAGCGTGACGCTGCATAGGCAACGAGCGCATTTTCTGTAGGTTCACCGGTAATCTCTCCATTTTCTTTTAAAACCGAATCACTGCAAAGCGCAAGTGCACGGGCAAGGCTGTCTTCATCGCTGCCAAAATGGTCTACAACAGTCATATTGTTTTGCGTTAAGGTTCCTGTTTTATCTGAGCAAATGACCTGTGCACAGCCGAGCGTCTCAACCGCCGTAAGCCTGCGGATGATAGCATGGCGTTTCGACATGTTTGTAACGCCTATAGAAAGGACAATAGTCACAACGGCAGCAAGGCCTTCCGGAATTGCCGCAACAGCAAGGCTTACTGCAACCATGAATGTATCAAGCACTACCTTGCCGCTGAAATTGCCCGCTTTCAGCAGGCTGAAAGCGAAAATGAACAGGCATACACCAACAACAAGGTATGTTAAAATCTTACTCAGCTGGTTCAGCTTTATCTGAAGAGGCGTAAGGCTTTGCTTTGCCTTTGCCAGTTCATTTGCTATCTTCCCCATTTCCGTATCCATGCCTGTTGCTGTAACTACGGCTTTGCCGCGGCCATAGACTATTGTGCTTCCCATATAAGACATATTTTTGCGGTCACCGAGAGTAACTGATTTTGCACCGTTAAGCGAAAGCGCTTCCGCTGTTTTTTCCACAGGCACCGACTCACCCGTCAGGGCAGATTCCTCAGCCTTCATTCCGGCACTTTCAAAAATTCTGCAGTCTGCCGGAATAGCATCGCCCGCCTCCAAAACAACGACGTCACCTTTTACAATGTTTTCACTCTTTATTTCCGTCACCGAGCCGTCACGTATTACTTTTGATGTGGCTGCAGTCATCTGCTTTAAAGACTCGATTGCCTTTTCCGCTTTATGTTCCTGAAAAACCCCGAGCACCGCATTAAGCACTACAACAAACAAAATAATAAAGACGTTTGCATAAGACTCATGCGAATACGCGGAAGTAATGCCGGATATCACAGCAGCAACAATAAGCATGAGTGTCATTGGTTCTATAAGCTGCTGAAAGAACTTCTTGACTACGGAATCTTTTTTTGGTTCTGCCAGCTTGTTTTTTCCGTCCTTCTCAAGCCTTGCACTGGCTTCTTCCTGTGAAAGCCCATGTTCTCCGCTTTTTACCTCATCAAAGACTTTTTTTATTTCTTCCAGATAAAATTTCATAGGATTCTCCTTTCGCATAATATCATTCCCAAACTTTGAAATAAAAAAGGCCCATGCAAAGCTTTCCGAAGAAAGCCATGCATGAGTCTCGTCTATAAAGACAAGCCAGACCCCATTCAGGGCCATGTATGTTGACTTGCCACATCCAGAATCGGATGTAAACTACTCCCTCAAATATTTGAGTATGAAATTGTATTAATACTCTACCAGATGCAATGAACTTTGTCAACTTCTATTTAAAAGTTTATCAAATTCAAAGTTTTCCCGCCTGATTACATTAACCATAAATGGCATACGGTAAACTCAGCCTTTAGCCTGTTTTTTTATCGTTATCTGCAGACGAACCGTCGGTCTTAACATCGTCAGGCACTTCAACATCTTTGATGCTTCCGTCGGAAATCTGCACTTTGCCCTGCAGTTTTGCCCCGCTCTCTACCGTAATAGTAGTCGAGACAATGTTTCCGATAATCACTGCGCTTTTTTTGCACATGACATTGCCCATTACATGTATATTGCCTTTCAGTTTTCCGCCGAACACAAGGCTGCCGCATTTAATATCGCCGACAATTAAGGAATCGCTGTCGACCATAACAGAACCCGAAGCGCTGACATTTCCACGCACAACACAACCTTCGAGCTTCACGTCCGAGCCCTGCACATTGCCGTTCTGTTTTCCGCAGATTATGATTTTGCCGGGCGTTTTCACTGCTCCTGTCACCGAACCGTAAAGTTCGACATCGCCTTCTGCATTAATGTCACTTTTTATAACAGTTTTTCTCGAGATTACCGTTGTGCTTTCCCTTTCTTCTTCATCACTGATACTTTTCACATCATCTGCTGGCTCTGCAGCTCTTGCATTTTCGGCAGATGCAGGCGAAGGGCCCTTTTCATCCTGGTTTAAAGTTCTCTGTGTGTCTTTTTCCGCCGATCGATAAAAGACTTCACTGCATGCGCTGTCATCATAAGCCATTCCATTTACTGCAGGTTCCTGCTCTTCAGAGCCGCTGCCGTCCGCCTGTTCTTTGTCGGAGCCATACCACATACGCTTAATCTTTTTAGCAAATCCGCCGTCGTGGTCATTTAAATCTGTGGCCATTATTATACGCACCTCCACCTGTCTGTTAAAAAGTTTGCAGAAGTTTTTCGTATTTTCATTATATCACAGATTCGACTATTTTCGCAATTCAAATTTCAGCATGGAATTTGCAGCAGTTTGTAAAAAAATACCCCGGATTTGTTTTCCGAGGTATAATTTGCTGTTAAATTTACTGAACCATCAATTCGCATATCTCGTTTGAAAAATCCACTGGATCTTCAATAGGCATACCCTCTATTAGCAGGGCCTGTGTATATAGCATGGAAGTATACATTTTTAGCCTGTCTTTATCGTTCTTATAGAGATCGCACAGTTTTTTGAACACAGGATGGTTAGCATTGACTTCGAGCACACGCTGAGACTTTACCTTCTCTTTATCAACGTTTGGCATTGAATTAAGGACTTTTTCCATTTCCATCGAAATGGCTCCAGTTGTAGAAATGCACACCGGATGAGTCTTAAGCTTCTGTGAAAGGATTACATTGCTTACTTTGCCGTCGAGCGAATCTTTCATGAAAGAAAGCATATCTTTGTTCTCTTCAACTTTCTTTGCTGCTTCTTTCTTTTCCTCATCCGTTTCAAGGCCAAGGTCATCGGCAGAAATTGACTTAAATTCCTTGTCATTATATTTTTGCAGCATTGAGATTGCAAATTCATCTACCGGGTCTGTCATATAAAGTATTTCATATCCATGCTCTTTTACGGCGTCTGCCTGCGGCAGCATCTCAATGCGGTCGACAGAGTCTCCGCACGCATAGTAAATATACTTCTGGTCAGGCTTCATGCGGTCTGTATATTCTTTCAGTGTAATGAGCTTTTTCTCGCTTGACGAATAGAACAAAAGCAGGTCCTTCAGAGTGTCTTTATGCATGCCGTAATCCTGGTAAATACCATATTTCAGCTGCAGACCGAAGTTCTTGAAGAACTTTTCGTAGTCTGACCTATTGTTCCTGAGCATTGTTTCGAGCTCATTGTGAATTTTCTTTTCAAGCCTTTCGGCAATCAGCTTAAGCTGACTGTTATGCTGCAGCGTCTCGCGTGAGATGTTTAGGGAAAGGTCCTGTGAATCCACAAGCCCGCGGACAAAGCTGAAATAATCAGGCAGCAGATCAGCGCACTTATCCATAATCAGCACGCCGTTAGAATAAAGCTGCAGGCCCTTCTCATAGTCACGCGTATAAAAGTTGAACGGTGCATGGGCAGGAATATACATCAGGGCATGGAACGTAGAGGCACCTTCAACATACATATGTATCGTCTTTGCAGGGTTATCATAATCGCCAAATTTGTTTTTGTAAAAGTTGTTGTACTCTTCTTCTGTAATCTCATTTTTATTTTTGCGCCAGAGAGGAACCATGCTGTTCAGTGTCTCATTTTCCGTGTATTTCTCATACCGGTCTTTTGTACCTTCCTTAAGGCGGCTCTTTTCCACATCCATCTTGATTGGGTAGCGGATATAGTCAGAATATTTCTTAATGAGGCTCTTTAAACGGTAAGTGTCGAGGTATTCACTGTATTTTTCGTCATCCGTGTCCGGCTTGATATTGAGGATGATTTCAGTCCCGCGGTCAGCCTTTTCGCACGGCTCTATCGTGTAGCCTGCCGTGCCCGATGATTCCCATTGCCATGCTTCATCGCTGCCGAACGCCTTGCTGTGCACGGTCACATGGCTTGCAACCATGAACGCCGAATAAAAGCCGACACCGAACTGGCCGATGATTTCCACATCGCTTTTCTGCTGCATTGCTTTTTTAAAATCAAGAGAGCCGCTTTTTGCAATAGTGCCGAGATTGTTTTCAAGCTCTTTGTCAGTCATGCCGCATCCATTGTCTGTAATCGTCAGTGTACGTTTTTCTTTATTCGGAATCAGGTTAATTACAAAGTCATCGCGATTAAGCCCCGTGCTGCCGTCTGTAAGAGCCTTATAGTACAGCTTATCGATTGCATCGCTCGCGTTTGAAATAAGCTCACGCAAAAAGATTTCCTTATGCGTGTAAATTGAGTTAATCATCATGTCCAAAATGCGTTTGGACTCAGTTTTAAACTGCTTCATTGCCATGCGTGTCCCTTCCGTCAAAAAGAATTAGCACTCTATCGTTTCAAGTGCTAATTTAATCATAAGCCTTTCTGCATAAAAAAGCAAGTATTCAAATGTTAAATTTCTATTTCCGGTTCAGGCTTTTGGAACATACTCGTGGTCTACAGTAATAACAGAGTAATAGTGCGGGTTAATTTTGCGTATTTTATCGCCAACATTTTTTTTAAGCTCTTCATCGCTTATTTTAAAGCCGAAAGGCACACAGACATCAAACACAAGGTTTGCATGTGTAGGACCCCATACAACGCGGAAATCATGCATCGTTATTTCTGGTGAAATACCTAAAATTATCCCGTGCACTTCAGTATTCAGCATATTTGTCCGAGGGTCGTCAGTTATGATTGGATCCATGTGGATTACAAGATGTATGCCCTTTTTAAACAGGAACTCGCGCTCTATGTTATCTATAATGTCATGGCTTACAATAATGTCGCGCTCTGCCGGCACCTCGCAGTGAACCGACGCGAAGCAGCGCCCCGGCCCATAGTCATGGACTTCGAGGTCATGCACACCGATTATGCCGTCTTTTCCCCCTATAGTGTTGTAAATATCGTCAACAAACTCTTTAGAAGGCGCTTCGCCCAGCAGCGGGTCGCTTGTTTTGCGTATAAGCTGGAGCCCCGTCACCATTATGAAAACAGCCACAGCAAGGCCCATCCAGCCATCTAAATTATAGCCGGTAAAATGTGTAATCAAAGCTCCGATTAAAACCACAAACGTCGAAATTACATCACTGCGGCTGTCCGCGGCAGTCGCAACCAATGCATCCGACTTAAGTATTTTGCCAACCGTGCGGTAAAACGAGACCTGCCAGAGCTTAAGCAGCAGTGAAACTGCAAGTACACATGCCGTAACCACGGTAAAAGATGTATTTTCCGGATGGACTATCTTCTGCACTGAGCTCTGCGCAAACTGAAATCCAACAACGAAAAGCATAAGCGAAACAATGAGCCCGCTTATATACTCAACGCGCGCATGGCCAAAAGGGTGCTCACTGTCGGCAGGCTTCGAAGCCAGCCTGAAACCTATCAGCGTCACAACTGATGAAGCGGAATCGCTGAGGTTGTTTACAGCATCGACTATTATGGATATGCTGTGCGCAAAAATCCCTGCAAAAAATTTGATTGCAAACATGATGAGGTTAGTCACAATACCAACAATACCGGAAAACTGCCCGTATTTCCGGCGTACTCGGGGGTCGTTTTTATTTTTATAGTCAGGCACAAAAATGCGTATTAACAACTTTGTCATAGCAAATACCTCGGGAAGAACACGCTGCCCGTTCAAGCTGAGGCAGCGTGTTCTTTTCAGCTATATTCTAAAGTAATGATGCCGCATGGCAGATATGCACTGCCATACAGAAACATAATATTAAGCAAGACGTTTTTATATTCGGATTTGCAGAAACAAAAACAGGGAGCGCTCCGCAGTTCCCAGTTCCATATTATATGCGCTCTGCATAGGACACAATTCACAGCGCTTTTTTCTTTTTCATTGCAAAAAATGTAACTGCAGTAAGCCCGGCAGCCAGTATCAGCGGAAACCAGAAATTAGCAAATGGTATGAAACTCACATTCATTCCGTAAAGCCCGAAGATAATCAACGGAATTACAGCAAGCACAAGGAACGGCACAAACGCTTTCATTACCGAGCTCAGGTTGTTCGAAATGACCGATGAAGAAGCATCCATAATGCCGTTGACGATGTTAAGGTAAATATTTGACATATCTATCGCCTGCCTGACTTCAATCAGAACATCGTCGAGCAGGTCATGATCCTCATCATACATTTTTATAACTCTTCCACGCATAATTTTTTCCAGCGTTATCTCGTTGCCTTTAAGCGAGGAAGAAAAGTAAACAAGCGATTTCTCAATGTCGAGAAGCTGCAGCAGCTCTTTGTTACGCATTGAATGGCGCAGCTCTTTCTCAACATAGTTGCTGATTTTATCGATTTGCTTAAGGTATTGCAAAAAGCGCGCAGCAACGCGCAGCATGATATTAAGCACAAATCGGGTTTTAAGGTTTGTCTGCACATTTCGCACGAGACCCTGTGCAAACTCGCCGACAACCGGGTTGTCTTTTATGGAAACTGTGATTACATTCTTTTCGGTGATGATGATACCCAAAGGCATTGTAGTGTAGGATATGTTGTTTTCCTCTTTTTCAACAATAGGGATATCAATCACTATCAATGTGTTTTCATCTTCGTTGTCGATATGGGATGACTCTTCCTCATCCATCGCCGCGCGGAAAAAATCCGGCTCAATCCCGAAATCGGAAATCAAGCTGTTAACTTCCCTGTCATCAGGCGCAACACAGTTTATCCAGCATCCTGGCTCGCAGGATGTAAGCTGTTCCATGCGGCCGTTTTCCGTTTTGTAATAGGACAGCATTGTGTTCATCTCCTCTATGAAATTTTCGTCGAACATTTCCATATGGGTCAGGTTTCACAATGCCACCCCCTTATTTTTCCACAGTTCATGTGTAATTATAGCACAGAAGGCTTAGATTTCAATAGCAAAGCCGCTTTTTAAAGCAAAGAAAACCGTAAATCGAATTTTTCAACGCATAAATGGCGGCCTGCGGCCATTATGCGTTGAAAACGACTGTTATCGGCATTAAAAAAGCCCCGCTTCTGTGGCGGAGCCTTATGCTGACAATAAAAAGATATCAGCTCTTTCTACTGAAAATCTGCATAATATCTGTAAAATCGTCATTTTCCTGTGCAGGCACCTTTTTCTTCTCCGCTGCCTTTTCGTTCTTTGCACCAGCAGCAGGCTTGCCTTCCTCTGTTTTTACAACAGGGGACTCTTCTCCGCCCGAAGCGGTCGGGAATCCTGTTGCAATAACGGTGACGCTCATTTCGTCATCCATGTTCTCATCGAAAGCAGCGCCCCAGATTATGTTTGCATCTTCATGGGCCTGTTTGGCTATCATTGAAGAAGCCGTCTCCATTTCATCAAGACCTATATCCGGAGAAGATGTAATGTTGATGATTACACCTTTAGCGCCAGTAATGGAAGTTTCGAGCAACGGGCTTGAAATTGCCATCTTGGCGGCTTCCTCGGCCTTGTCTTTGCCGGAGGCACGTCCAACACCCATGTGCGCATACCCGGCATCTTTCATGATTGCCGTAACGTCGGCAAAATCAAGGTTGACAAGCCCCGGCAGCTTTATAAGGTCTGAAATGCTCTCAACGCCCTGCCTGAGCACATCATCTGCTATTGAGAAAGCATTCAACAGCGTAATGCGCTGCTCGCTAACCAGCTTCAGACGCTCATTAGGTATTACTACAAGCGAATCAACATGCTCTTTCAACGCGGTAATTCCATTTTCAGCCTGCTCCATGCGCCTGCGGCCCTCAAATGAAAAAGGCTTAGTTACAATGCCTACCGTTAAGACTCCCATATCGTGGGCTATTTCAGCAACTATAGGTGCTGCTCCTGTTCCGGTGCCACCACCCATGCCAGCTGTTACAAAGACCATATCGCTTCCGCGGATAGCAGCCGCAATAGCCTCACGGCTTTCATCAGCAGCTTTCTGGCCGATTTCCGGTTTTGAACCTGCACCCTTGCCATGTGTTACTTTTTCGCCGATCTGAATCTTCTGTGTTGCCTTGGAACGGTACAATGCCTGCCGGTCCGTATTCACACTTATAAATTCAATTCCCTGCACACCGGCATCAACCATACGGTCAACTGCGTTTCCACCGCCGCCGCCTACACCAATCACTTTTATTTGTACGACATCATCAAAGTCGTTATCAATTTCAAAAGGCATCGTGCCGCTTCCCCCTTATAAATCTTGTCACAGAAATAATCGGTTTACAGCAAGTGTATAATTTTAATTATACACTTTCTGCGGTTAAATTCAATGAAATTTTTTCTAAAAGAAATGATGGGAAAATTACTTGCTTGCAGGTGCGGAAGAACCCGTACCATAATCAGGATCAAAATATGCCTTGTTTGTGTCTGAAACTACTGACATGTTCAACGTCCCCTTTTCAGTGCTTTTAATGTTCTCTTTCAGAAGTTTTTTAGCAAAAACAAGTTTATAGTCAATGTCCGCAGACGTACCAAAATTAATTGTAACACGCCTGTCATAATTTAGAAGGATGCGTGAAGGCTGTGAAAAATCTGCTTCGGTTATGTTTGATAAACCGTTTTTCTTTACTGAGTCCATCACATTCCGTAAAATTTCAGCGCGGCTTGAATTTGCAAACGCTACCGGGAAGCCCGGCTGTGCTTTGCTGATGTTAAGCCCCTTAAACACAATGCAGCCCTGCGGGCACTTTTTTGTGCACTCAAGAGCCTTCCCGTTTTCACCAATCACAACGTACCCATTGCCGAAAGCCGCCGCCCCGCACACCGGCTCCGCCTTGACCGATATCTCTACCTGCGTGGGGAATTTGCGCGCGACATTGACTGTGCCGATATACGGAAGTTTCTGGCCGATTTTCTCGGCAGATGCGGAGGTATGTATAAGGAAAAGGTTGTCCCCCTTTTTTATGCCGCTTGCGTCGAGTATCTGTTTCTCCGAATACTTTGATGTCCCCGAAACGCAAACATTCGTAATCTTAAACAACACTGTAAAAGAAAGCGTAACTGCCACGGCTATTACGGCCAAAAACAGGAAAATATAAAAGACAGCCAGCATGCGCGACCTATGCTTGCGCCTTTGCTCCGTGCGCTGCCGCGCAGCGGCGGCAAATTCCGCCGCACGCGTTCCGTCATATGTGGAAGCAGGCGCATAATACATATTGCCCGAGCGGTGCGGTGCGGAAGAATTTTTTCGCATGTTTTCACTTCCTATGTTTCATTACGTACAACATCGGCACCAAGTGCGGTAAGGTTTTTCTCAAGGTTCTCGTACCCGCGGTCAAGATGGTGCAGCCCGCTTATCTCGGTAGTACCGCACGCAGCCAGACCCGCAACCACAAGGGCAGCACCCCCGCGCAGGTCAGTTGCTTCAACAGGCGCGCCCGAAAGGCGCTTGACGCCGTCTACAACAGCAACATGGCCTTCAACTTTTACGTTTGCGCCAAGGCGCAGAAGCTCACCAACATGCTTATACCTGCTTTCAAATATGTTTTCGACAAATATGCTTGTTCCATCCGCCACCGTAGTCATTGCCATGACAGGCGCCTGAGCATCCGTAGGGAAACCCGGGTAAGGCATTGTCCTGACACACCTTATGCGGTGGAGCCTGTGCGGGGATGCAATGTGCACTTTGCTTCCTTCCGTATTTACAGTGCAGCCGCTTTCTTCAAATGCCGGGATAATCGGCTCAAGGTGCTTCGGAAAAACATCGCTTACAGTTATGGTACTGCCGGTCGCTGCTGCTGCTGCAAGATATGTTGCTGCTGCTATCCTGTCCGGTATAACGGTATGTTCGCACCCGGAAAGGCGGCTTACGCCATTTATTGTAATTGTGCTTTCACCGGCCCCGTATATTTTTGCGCCACATGAGTTAAGGAAATCCGCAAGGTCGCATATCTCAGGCTCGCGCGCCGCATTGCTTATAACTGTGATGCCTTTTGCAAGCACTGCGGTAATTATTATGTTCTCCGTTGCACCAACACTGGGAAAAGTAAGTGAAATTGAAGCTCCATGAAGCCCATCCGGTGTGGAACAGTTAAGCCTTCCGTGATTTTCCTTAATATCTACACCCATCTTCCTTAAAGAGGAAATGTGAAGGTCGATGGGCCGCGGCCCAAGCTCACAGCCGCCGGGATATGATAGAACGGCTTTCCCGATTCGCCCGACTATTGCCCCCAGAAAAATAATAGATGAGCGCATCTCGCGCATAAGGCGGTCTGGAATATCGTACCTGCAGACAGTCGTCGGATCAATTACAACAGCTCCTTCCGATTCTTTAACATTGCAGCCAAGATGCCTTAAAATCTGTTTCGAAGTATCAACATCCAGCAGAGAAGGGCAGTTATGCAAAATGCATTTTCCGCTGCATACAAGCGACGCCGCCATAAGCGGAAGTGTGCTGTTTTTTGCCCCGCGTATTTTGACTTCGCCTTCCAGCTTCTTCCCGCCGTGTATCAAAAGTTTCTGCATAACAGCACCCCCACACATTCTGACAACATAATATGCTGTGCTGAGTTCTGCTGTTACGGAACTTTCAACGGTGCTCTGCCAGCACCTCATGTATAATCTTATAAATGCGTGCGTTTGCATCGGCTATAGCCATCTTTTTAGCATTTTCACCGAGCAACCTGAGTTTTTCCGGATGTGCAAACAACTCCTCGACTTTTTTACAGAGGGCCTGACCAGTGAGGTCCTTTTCTTCAATTATCTCTGCAGCGCCCCTTTCTACAAGCGCCATGGCATTATGGTACTGGTGGTTTTCAGCGACATTAGGCGAAGGTATAAGTATCGACGCCTTGCCCTGCACTTGAAGCTCGCTGAGCGTTATGGCGCCCGCCCTGCATATCACAAGGTCTGCTGCTGCCAGGCAGTCAGGCATATTGCTGATATATTCACGCACATCGAACTCTTTGTGCGCTGTCGGATCGGCTCCCTTCTGCTTTAGCAGGTCCGGGAACCATTTCCCCCACTGGCCATATCCGTGAATATGCTGGTACTTCCCGCTCTTTGCGCTCTCCACCAGCAGATCGGCCACAGCTTCATTGATCTTCCTTGCGCCGAGGCTCCCGCCGAAAGAGAGGATAAGTGGGCGGCTGTCAAGGCCTAACTTTCTGCGCGCTTCTTCGCGGTCTGCCCTTATGACTTCCTGGCGCACCGGATTGCCTGTAATTACGCAGCGCGCTTTAGGCGCAAGATATTTCTGGGCATCAGGCACGGCCAACATAGTGCGGTCCGCCCCTTTTGAAAGTAGCTTATTGGTGACACCAGGAAAGGCGTTCTGCTCGTGGATAAGCGACGGTATATTCATTTTTATGGCTTCACGTATAACAGGGCCAGCGACATAGCCGCCCGTGCCTATGCATATATCCGGCCTGAAGCTGCTTATGATTTTGCGTGCCTGACGGCTTGCAGTGACTGCGTGAAAGGCTGCAGACACATTGCGCCCGATATTTTTCAGGCTGAGTTTCCTTTGGAAACCTGAAACCGTAATGCTGCGGAAATCATATCCGGCTGCAGGCACAAGGCGTTCTTCCATGCCGCCTTTTGCACCTATATACAGAATCTGCACATCGGGTTCCTGCTCACGCAGATAGCCGGCAATCGCAAGCGCCGGGTTAATATGTCCAGCGGTGCCTCCGCCGGCAAAAAGAACCTTCATAATCAAAAATCTCCCATTATAAAATGAATTCTATGTCTTTTCGACAGAGGAGGTACGCGAAATTGACAGCACGATTCCCATTTCAGCAAGCAGGATAACAAGCGACGTCCCTCCATAGCTGAAAAATGGCAGGCTAATGCCAGTGTTTGGAATTGTATTAGTGACAACGGCAATATTAAGGACTACCTGAAGGCCAACCTGAAGGGTGATACCTATCCCGAGAAGCATGCCGAATTTATCTTGTGCATGGAGTGAAATCGTAATCCCGCGCCAGACAAGCATGGCAAACAAAATGATAATAACCAGGGCACCTATAAATCCGAGCTCCTCACAAACGATTGCAAAAATAAAATCGTTCTGCGGCTCCGGAAGGTAAAGGTATTTTTGCCTTGACTGGCCGAGGCCGAGGCCGAGAAGCCCGCCTGAACCGATGGCATAAAGCGACTGGCGTGTCTGCCATGTTGAAAGTGGGTCAAGCCAGCCCGCAATACGCCCGCTTGCATAGCCCACCTTGCCGGAAAATGCAATGAGATATGCCATTCCAGCACCGGCAATACCGATGGCCACAGCAAACCAGCGGAATTTAACACCGCCTATAAACAGCATTACAGCGCCGAGGATAAGAATGATCACGGTGGCTGAAACATGCGGCTCCATCAAAAGGAGCGCCGCTGTGATAGCAAGGATTATTACATAAGGCAGCACTCCATAGCGAAAAGTGCCCATTCTGCTGAAGTTAAGGGATATGAGATGTGCAAATACCAAAACTATGGCAAACTTTGCAATCTCTGAAGGTTGGAACTGCCCAAGGGCGCCAAGCGAAATCCAGCGGTGAACCTTTTTGATTTCCGGCATTACAAGCACAAGCGCAAGCATGGCAAATGAAATCAGAAGAACAGGTATGGCAAACTTATGAAAGTGGTGATAGTCAAAATACGATACACCTATCATAACCGCAATGCCAACAGCCGCAAACGCTGCCTGGCGCTTAATAAAATAGTAACTGTCCCCAAAATAATATGATGCATTGGCATAGCTTGCCGAAAACATCATGACGAGGCCGATAACAACAAGCACAAGCACGAGGAGGAAAAACGGAAGATCCATGCCGAAGCGCACGGAAAAAGCCTTGAATTTTTTCCGAACCCTTCCGGAGCGGCGGCGTGGCCTGTTCTCATCATAACTCAGCCCCTTACTGCTGGCAGAATTGTTTCTTCTTCCGGCCACTGACTGATCCGTCATGCTGTTCCCCTTCTTCCTTCAGAATTTTTTATGCGTAATATGGACCCATTAAAGTCCAAAAGCAACAAGCAAAACTGCACCCGTCCCACAGATGATTGTAACAATGCTGAAAACAACACAGATTTTTATCTCGCTCCATCCGCACATCTCAAAATGGTGGTGGATAGGCGTCATCTTGAAAAGGCGCTTGCCATGCGTCGCCTTAAAATACGAAACCTGCAGCACAACTGAGAGAATCTCAATTATATAAATAATGCCTATAAGCAGGATGAGAATAGGCACATTTAAGGCAAAGCCAAGCGCACAGACAACACCTCCCAGAAAGAGCGAACCGGTGTCACCCATAAAAACTTTAGCAGGGTTGAAATTCCAGATTAGGAATCCGAGGCACCCACCGGCAGCAGCAGCGGCAAAAATGCCTACAGCAGTCAGGTGCATAAGCCCTGAGATTGCAAAGAAAGCGAGTGAAGCAAAAAATGTTACAGAAGCGTTCAGGCCATCTATGCCATCTGTAAAGTTTACGGCGTTCACCATGCCTACAATGCCAAACAGGCTGATAATCCAGTACCAGATACCCCAGTCGGCGCTGCCTGCAAAAGGGATTAGCATCTTGCTGCCGCAGCCCGCACGGTACAGCGAATAAAGGTAAACGCCAGCTGCAATAAACTGAAGCACAAGTTTCTGGCGCACATCAAGGCCAAGGTTCCTCTTTTTTACAACTTTTATATAATCGTCAATAAATCCGATAAACCCGAACATGCACGCCATCACAAGGCCGCCTATTATTTTTACGGACATGCTCATCATATACGGACTGTTCCCTGAGTAATGGTAGTAAAGAGGTACACAGATTATCACCGCTAAAATTATCCCTATAATGAACATAAAGCCGCCCATCGTCGGCGTTCCATTTTTCTTTTTGTGCCATATGGGGCCTGATTCGCGAATTGTCTGGCCAAAATTTATTTTATGGAGATACGGCACCATCCATTTGCCCAAAAGCGCTGTAGCTGCGAAAGAAATCAGCATAGCTGAAACGACCCAAACTGAATCCATACTTTATTTTTCCACCTTTGCAATTACTGCTGTTTTTTAAGTCTGCTTTAAAAATTCTGCGGTGTCATATGTCAGATACTAAATTCTCACAGCAAGCAAGGCCGTTGAGCGCCCCAAGGATTTTCGCAAACGGAATGCCTGCGGTAATTGCAGTTGCTGCAGCAGCAAGGGCACTTTTAATATCCTGCCTGCTGCCTGTGCACAAATGGACACGCCCGATAATACCAACCCCTACAATCTCAAATGTGGCCATCCTTCCTTGAAGCATCCTTATATTGCGTGCAGTAAAATCTGCACGGTCATATTCCGTTGAATAAGTAACCAACTTTTGGAAGTTCATATTTTTTTTGCCCTGCTCTGGAAAAAATTCCGTTACACATGTGGGAAAAAATGACGGCATATTGTAGCTTTCCGGTTTATCGGTAAGGAGCACAGCAGCCTTCATGCCGCGCTTTATCACTTCCTCAGCCATCAGCACAGAGAAAGTATTTCTCCCGCTGCAATTAAAAATCTGTTTCAGAAAGTAGCATTCCCTTTCAGCCCCATTCGATACTGCTATCATTTTCTGGCCAGAATTCCTATCCGCCATAAAATCGCCCCCGCAATCCGCCACACAAATTAATTTACGCGACCTGATTTTTCTCAGAGAACACAACCGTTACTACCGTTCCCGGCTGCACTTTAGTACCTGCCGCAACATCCTGAGAGCTTGAAACCGCGCTGGAACTTGTAAGCGCCGCACCTTCGATGCTGATATTAACTCCCGCATCCGCTGCTTTTTCATTTGCTTCGGAAAGTGAAAGGTTAGTTAGATCTGGAACAGCCACCGTCTGTGAAGAACTCTTCATGTCAGTAAAAAGAACGACCGTGCCGTTTTTAGGAATATTCTTGCCCGGCTCAGGTATCTGAGAAATAATCTTGCTGCCGCTGCCGTATACCTTTGCGGAAAAGCCTGCTTTCGATATGGCATTTTTTGCATCAGCAACTGTTTTGCCGACTACGTCGGGCGCTTTGCCGTCCAGTTTTCCAAGCTCCTCACTGCTGTACTTCGGCTCTATGCCAAGGTATGGAAGTATCTGCGTCATAGCGCCGAGAAAAGTCGGGCCTGCAACAGGGCTGCCATAGTAGCCGTTCGGGCCGTGCGGCTCATCATAGAACACAAGCATTGCAATCTGCGGGTCATCGGCAGGTGCAAATCCGCAGTAAGAAGCGATGTATTCGCCTGTCTGGCCTTTTGCTTCCAATTCTGTCTTTTCCGAAGTACCTGTTTTGCCCGCAACGCGGTAGCCCGCAATATAGCCGCTTTTCGCCGTACCGCTTGTCGCATCTTTCTGAAGTATCTTGCACATGCGCTTTGACGTATCGCCCGATATTACCTGACGCTTTGGCGCCGTGCTCGCTGTTTTCACGATGTTCCCGCTGCTGTCGAGAATCTCCGACACGGCGTGTGGCTGGACAAGGTAGCCTCCGTTTGCCACAGCACAACACGCCGTAATCATCTGAATAGGCGTGATTTTATTGCTCTGCCCGAAAGCCGCGCATGCAAGGTCAACCGGCCTCATCTGGTCAGCCGTCCTGTACAGGCTCCTCGACTCGCCTGGCATGTCAATACCCGTTTTATCCGCAAAGCCGAAAGCATCGAAATATTTGTAGAAAAGCTGCGCCCCAAGCATTTTGCCGACCTGTACGAACACGATGTTACTCGACTTGCATATGCCGTTCTCAAACGAAAGTTGGCCAAACCCGCCTGCGTGCCACTCATGTATTTTACTGCCGCCGATTTCAAGATATCCTGGGCAGTTAAACATTGTGTTTTCTTTTACAAGCCCCTCTTCCATTGCTGCTGAACCTGTCACCATTTTAAAAACAGAGCCGGGATAATAGGTGTCGCTGATACATTTATTGCGCCACTGCTCCTGCAGTGCCTGCTGCGTCGCCGCACTTTTTTGTGCCTTATCAGAAATCTTATCTATTTCAGACTTTTTGGAAGAATCAGAAATTACAAACGGATTGTTAGGGTCAAAGTCGCCTTTCACAGCCATGCCGAGGATAGCCCCTGTTTTTACATTCATAACTATTGCACAGCCGCGGTTTTTTACCTTGTTGTTTACGGCTCCTTCTGCAAGGTATTTTTCAACATAGTGCTGCACTACCTCATCTATTGTCAAAACGAGGCTGTTGCCGTCTTTTGCCGGCACTTCCTGCTCATACTGGAAATTCATATTTGTACCCACTGCATTTTTTGCCGTTACAAGCCTGCCGGAAGTGCCCGTAAGCGCACTGTTATACTGCGCTTCCACCCCTGCGAGGCCCTGGCTGTCAGTTCCAGTAAAGCCAAGCACCGTTGATGCAAACTGGCCGTACGGATAATACCTCTTATAATTCTCCACAAGCCTTATGCCGTTAGTTATGTTGTGATCCGATTTGAATTTCAGGATTTTGTCTTTTACGTCAGACTCGACTTTGCCTTTCAGCTTATCGTAATAAGTCTTTTTCTTGCTGCGCTCGATGATATCGCTTTTACTCATGCCAAGGATTTTAGAAAGCCCCTCAGCTATGGTGCCGCGGTCTTTGTCAGTTATAAATGCAGGCTCAAGCACCACATCCCAGACCGTTGCGCTTCTTGCAAGCTCCTTCATATTGCAGTCATAGATAGTGCCGCGTTTTGCCGTAAGCGTTGTATCCTTAAGCTGCTGTTCCATAGCGAGTTCCTGCAAACCAGGGCCTTCTATCAGCTGCAGCTTAACGAGGCTGAAAACCACTGCGCCGAATCCAACAGCAATCAGTAATATGAGTATAAACACCGTACGGTGCCACATACGCACTGTTGTACCTTTTGCCATAGCTGCCTCCCAAAACAGACGCTGAAAACCTTTATTGTTAATACTTTTAATTCTTTAATGATAAAAATAAAAGCAAAGAACTCCTGCTGCTTTTTGCCAGCCACCAGTCTGTGCCGCCAAAACAATATTTACGGAAAGCACGTCAGATTTATGACAGAAAGCCCTTTATTGCATTCCACGCGCGCTCAAGCCAGCTTTCGACTGCGGTTTTGGCCACGACCTGGCTTTTGTCGCCCTTTGAAACCTCTACTGCTGTAACCTGACTTCGATTCGTTTTTTTCATGCCGAGGTTCTTTGACGCGTAATTCTCCACTGTGCCCATTGAAAATTTCGAGTCGAGCTTAATTTGCAGCTGCGAATTAACATTCTGCTGCTCATGAAGCGCTTTTTCAGCCGACTCTATCTGGCCGGACAGTTCGGTAAGCTGAACCTCGCCATTTACGAAAGTAACCGCAATCCCTGAGACCACAGCAAAAACCAGTAGAAATGAAACGAGCTTCACAGCTTTAGCTTTCGGCCTACGGTTCTCTTCCAGTTTTTCTTTAGGAAGATGTATGACGTTTGGCCTCTTCGGCGGCGCCGATCTTGGGTGACTTTTTGGTTCGAATAATTCAAAATTATAAGCGCTGCCCTGATTAGCCATGACAATTCCTCCCCTTTTTATTGATCTTCATATAGTTTTATGCAAACGCGCAGTCTTGCACTGCGGCTTCGTGGATTTTCTTTTATTTCTTCTTCTGTAGGGGAAATGCCTTTGCGTAACAGCAATTTTGCTTTAGGTTTTCTGCCGCATACGCAAACCGGAAAATCAGGCGGGCAGATACATCCCTGGCACCATTTTACCATGCGCTGCTTAACAATACGGTCTTCAAGCGACTGGAACGATATCACTGCGAGGCGGCCCTCCGGCTTTAACAGCGAGAATGCCGCGTCAAGCCCTTCCGAAAGCCTGTCCAATTCGCCATTAACCTTAATGCGAAGCGCTTGAAAAGTTTTTCTGGCCGGATGACCGGGCTTACGGCGAAATTTCGCCGGTATGGAACGCTTTACAATTTCGGCGAGTTGAAGTGTTGTTTCAATCGGTGCTTTTTCCCTTGCCCTGACGATTCCGCGCGCAATAGATCGCGCATTGCGCTCTTCACCATAGCGGAAAATAATATCAGAAAGCTCTTCATAGGAGAGCTTGTTGACTATGTCCCTGGCAGAAACGCCATGCCGACTCATCCGCATGTCAAGCGGAGCATCGTGCCTGTAAGAAAAACCTCGCTCCGGATTGTCAAACTGGTATGATGAAACACCGAGGTCAAGCAGCACGCCGTCAGCCGATGAGATTCCATTCTGCTCTGCAGCTTTTTTCATATCCGAAAAGTTACATTGGCAAATAGTAACGCATGGGAAAGAGTTGAAGCGCTCATGCAGAACTTTTATCGCGTCCGGATCCTGATCTATTGCAAGAAGCCTGCCTGATGAGAGCTTTTCGGCTATTGCGTGCGAATGGCCGCCTCCGCCGGCAGTCCCATCTATATATGTACCATTTGCTTTTATGTTAAGGCTTTCAATTGTTTCATGGAGCAGAACAGGCGTATGAGAGAATTCCATTTATTCACTCCTAAAAATCCAGCTCATCCATTACTTCGGCAATGCTTTCCTGAGTCAGTGACGCATTAAAGGCACTCCACTTTGCGGAATCCCATATTTCTGCCCGGCTGGATGCGCCGATAAATGTAATATTTTTTGTAAGGCCAGCGTAAGTTCTCAGGCTCTGCGGAATCAGGATACGGCCCTGCTTGTCCGGCACAGCTTCAACAGCACCAGCAAAAAAGAAGCGCTGCAGGCCGCGCGCTTTTGAAAGTGGCATGGAGCTTATCTTCCCCTGCAGGTTGTTCCAGCCTTCAGGTGAAAGCACAAAAAGGCAGCCATCAAGCCCTTTGGTAATGTAAAAGCAATCCCCAAGGTCTTCCCGAAACTTAGACGGAACAATCACTCTGCCTTTGGGGTCAATATTATGTTGATACTCACCAATTAGCATAGGTTTTTTTTCGGCCGAAGCAACGCTTATCCACTTTGTGCTTCAAGCCTCCACCTTTCACCACTTTGTGGAACATTATAGCCTATCTTTAATGGAATTGCAACTTTTTATTTTGTAGATATTGCTCATTTGGAAATTATTGGGGCTGCAATTATACTATATTTGCTTCCGGAAATCAGACAAAAAAATTACGCCACTATATGTTGTGGCGTAAGAATATTTTACATAAATTCCTTTTTTTGTATTTTACGGTTTTACAAAACTGCCGTTATTACGGCTTTTGCGGCACTGAATGCTGCGAAGCCTTAATTCCCTTCTGCACTTTCCGCGTCTCAGTGAGTAACTGAGCCATTGCGTCTTCGGTGCGTCTCATAAGGTCATCAACATAGTCGTTTGTAGCGCGGCGCATTTCACGTGATTTAGACTGCGCCTGGCTCATAATATCATTGGCGCGCTCCTGAGCCTGATGGACTATCTCATCTTTCGCCACCATTGCTTTGGCGCGCTCCTGCGCAACACGCACAGTAGTGTCCGCTTCACGCTTCGCATCGGCAAGTATCTGTGTGCGGTCGGCAACTATTGCCTTTGCCTGATGTATTTCCTGCGGCAGCATTTCACGCATTTCATCAAGTATCTGGCGCACCTCTTCACCATCGAGCACTGCTTTGCCATGGCTCATGGGAAGGCTCCATGCTTTTTCAACCATATTATACAGTTCATCAATCAGATCATCCACGCTCATTTTTCTTACCTCCTGTACACAGGCGTTCTTTGATGTCATCAAGGATACACTCCGGAACAAAATTTGAAATGTCACCGCCAAAACTTGCTACCTGCTTTACGCCGCTTGAGCTTAAAAACATGTTTTCCGCTGTAGTGTTGAGGTAAACGGTCTCAAGGTCCGGATTAAGCTTTTTGTTTATAAGCGCCATCTGGAACTCATACTCAAAGTCAGACATTGCGCGGAGACCCTTAACTATAGCAGTCGCATTGCGTATCTTTGCATAATCTGCTAGAAGGCCGTCGAAACCGACAACTTCAATATCATCCATTCCCTTTGTGCATCGCTTAAGCAAGTCGATACGCTCTTCGAGCGTAAATGCAGCATGTTTTTCAGGATTTACAAGAACAGCTACAATAATGTGGTCAAATATTTTGCGTGCGCGGTTGATAATATCCATATGCCCAATAGTGACCGGGTCGAAGCTGCCCGGGCAGATCGCTATTTTTGCTCCGGATTTTTCCATCCCGTAATCACATCCTTCCGACGGTAAAGTGTTAAGATAATTTTTCCATAACGGTAAGACCTGACGCACCTGAAATCACCAGCAGAATCCATCATGGCCTCATCCGACGGGTTTTCGCAGACAATAGTCCCGCCCTTGTTCATGTGTTCGGCAGCAAGCGGCAGAGCACGCTCTAAAATGCCGGTCCGGTAAGGCGGGTCAAGAAATGCAATATCGAATTTTTCAGTATTTCTCGTCAAATAGGCGGCAAAATCCATGTTTACAATTTCCGCTGAGTCCTGAAATCCGCACAATTCTACATTTCTGCGGACAACGTCTGCCGATTCCCTGCTCGAATCTACAAAAACTGTCTGTTTCGCTCCGCGGCTGAGCGCTTCAATGCCTAGCTGGCCCGAACCCGCAAAAAGGTCGAGTACGCGCCTGCCTTCAATTTCAAACTGTATTATGCTGAAAAGCGCCTCTTTAACCCGTTCCGGCGTAGGGCGCACGGCTTTCCCATTTCTTGTCTCAAGGCGTTTTCCCCGCGCCGTTCCGGTTATGACTCTCATAGATTAACCACCTTAGATAAAATTTCTAACCCCACAATGACTTTATTATCCCATGAACTGCAAATGCTGTCAACTGTCTGTATCCTTCTGTGTTTCAGAGTGGAAATAGTCATAAACGCTCTGCGCAGCAGGTTCCGTTATCTCCGGCGTATTGGCAAGCTCTTCTAAGTCTGCATGGCTGATGGCGTCAATCGTGCGGAACTGTTTCAGCAAGGACTTTGCCCGCGTTGGGCCTATGCCGCTTATTGAAAGCAGCGTAGACGAAATCGAGTGTTTCCTTCTGAGACTGCGGTGATAGCCTATGGCAAACCTGTGGACTTCTTCCTGTATCGTCGAAATAAGCGTAAATGCACTTCTGTTTGAGTTTATCGCAATTTCCCCGCCATTTTTTGCGATTGCGCGCGTCCTGTGCTTGTTGTCCTTCACCATGCCAAAAAGTGGAATATTCACGCCGGCGGCATCAAGCACAGGCTGCACAGATGCAACATGGCCGCGACCACCGTCAAGCAGTATAAGGTCTGGAAGTCGCCCAAAGCCTTCACCGCTGCCTTTGTTTCTGCCATACTCACCAAGACGGCGCGAAATGACCTCACGCATTGAGGCGTAATCATCCTGCCCAATTACCGTCTTTATTTTAAACCTGCGGTACGCTGAGCGCAGCGGTCTGCCGTTCTGAAAAACGACCATGCCACCAACATTGTCGCCGCCTGCAAGGTTTGAAATATCATACGCTTCAATGTATTCAGGCGGTTTCTGAAGGCCGAGAAGGCTGGCAAGCTCATCGAGGGCAGCTGTTTCCTTCCATGTCCTCCCTATAGTCTGGGCAAGCTGCTCTGCCGCATTGCTGCGGCACATTTTTGCAAGGTCAGCCTGCTCGCCCTTCTGCGGTACAGTGAGAAGAACTTTGTGCCCGGCCTTCTCCGTAAGCCACTGCGAGAGCAGGTTCTGGCCGTCGGCAGGGGCATCAAGCGTCACGCGCGGCGGAATGCGGTCACGCATAGAATAATAGCGCTCAATGAATTCGCCGCGCGCCGCTTTGGGGTTTCCCGTCTCGCCCATAAAAAACGTTTCGCGGTCTGTCAGCCGCCCGGCCGTAAACCTGAAGACTTCAAAGCAGCTTCGCCCTGTTCCCTGTGTAAGCGCAATTACGTCCTGCTCACGGATCTTAGACTCCACGACTTTCTGTTTTGCACCCATGCGCCGTATTGCCATAAGCCTGTCGCGGATATGCGCCGCGCGCTCAAACTTGAGGTTTTCGGCAGCGTCTTTCATTTTTTCCGTAAGCCTGCGCACACTTTCAGTGCTGCCCCCGCGGAGAAAATCGAGCGCATCCTGCACAGCTTCATTGTATTCCTCTTCGGTAATTTTCCCACGGCATGGGGCACTGCACTGCCTGATATAATAATTAAGGCACGGCCTGCCTTTGCCCATATCCTGCGGAAAACGCCGCGTGCACGTCGGCAAAAGGAAAATGCGCTGCGCCTCTTCCACAGACTGTTTAACAGACCATCCACTGATATAAGGGCCTATATATTCTGCGCCATCATCAGCCTTCTGCTTAGCCTCCGAAATCCTCGCCCACGGCCGTGGGCTGACACGGATATAGCTGTAGCCCTTGTCATCTTTCAGAAGAATGTTATACTTCGGCCTATACTGCTTTATAAGGCTGCATTCAAGTATCAACGCCTCAAACTCGCTGTCGGTAAGTATATATTCGAACCAGTCGACATGGGCTACCATCTGCCGCACTTTGTTGTCGTGGTTCTTTTCAGAGCCAAAATACTGGCTCACACGGTTTTTCAGCGCTTTTGCCTTGCCAATGTAAATGATTTTCCCAAACTTGTCGTGCATGAGGTAAACACCCGGGTGCAGAGGGAGACGCATAGCACGGGCACGCAGTTCTTTGATATGCTTTTCATGCTCCGTCAATTCCGCTCATCCCTTCCGCAAACATATTACACCAAAAAGCGCATGAACGCCATATGAAAAACCGTCAAAAACAATATTGTGCTATAAAAAAGGCACCGCAAAAGCGGTGCCGACGCCCACAGCCAGTTACTCAGTAAAACCGGACTGAACCAGTTTTACAAGGCTGTCAACAGCATCTTTCTCATCGGAGCCATCCGCAATGACCTTTATTGTAGTCCCTCCGACAATTCCCAGAGAAAGCACGCCAAGCAGGCTCTTGGCATTTACTCGCCTTTCCTCTTTTTCCACCCATATTGAAGACTTATATTCGTTCGCTTTCTGGATGAAGAAAGTAGCTGGGCGGGCATGCAGCCCTACCTGATTCTGAACAAGCACATCTTTCACATACATGACGATTCACTCCTAACAAAATAAAGGCGGATAGCCTACAAAGCAAAATACAATAATCATTAAATATTTAATGTAATTATAGCACATCTGAGCAGACCGTCAACAAATTTGCAAAATTTTAGATTGATAGCCTAATGGGCTTTCTGTAGCCAGGCGTTCTTTGTGCATTATGCCAATATTGTTGAAAGTTTTTATGCCCTCTGCTAAATGATATCACACATAAAATGTATAAATCAGTCTTTATGTGGCTGGATTCCATATTCCCATCGGCCGATTCCATTCCGCTCTTCTGAAGTCAAATCAGCCGAGCGCAGCAGTTCAGGTCGCTTCCTGTAAGTCATCTTCAATGACTGTTGCCTACGCCATCTCTTCACTTTCGCATGGTCGCCTGAAAGCAGCACCTGAGGAGTTTCATGGCCGCGCCATACGGCAGGGCGTGTATACTGCGGATACTCAAGCAAAGAGCCGTAGTGGCTTTCCATCTGGAAGCATTCATCATCGGCAAGCACACCCGGCACCATGCGGCATACAGCATCTACAAGGACAAGCGCCGGCAGCTCACCGCCAGTCACAACATAATCGCCTATCGATACCTCTTCATCGACATAAGCTTCAAGCACACGCTCATCAACGCCCTCATAGTGGCCGCACAGAAGCATAAGCCCGTTGAGGTTAGAGAGTTCGCGCACACGCTGCTGCGTAAGCGTTTTTCCTTCGGGTGAAAGAAAAACCGTATGCGGCTTGCAGCCGAGGTGCTGGATGACGTCTTCCATACAAAGCGCTATGGGTTCCGCTTTTAACAGCATGCCCATACCGCCGCCAAATGGCGAATCATCTACCCGCTTGTGCCTGTCGTAAGCATAATCGCGGATTTGATGGCAGCATATCTGCACCGCGCCTTTCCGCCGCGCGCGGCCTATTATGCTTTCAGACATCACAGCCTCGCACATTTCAGGGAAAAGTGTCAACAGGTCAATCCGCATCGTCAAAAATCCCCTTTATAGGACGTATAAGCATCTTGCCTTTACCGAGGTCAATAGTCCGAATGATGGAATCAATAGCAGGAACCAGATAATTTTTCCGGTCAAGCGAAGTTACCTGGTAGACATCATTCGCACCGGTGCGCAGCACATCCGTCAAAGTGCCATAATAGACAAACGTGTCGGCATCATAAACCTCGAGGCCAATAAGATCCTGAATAAAATAGCGGCCTTGAGGGATATGTGCGTCTTTGCGGTCAAGATAAAGTATCTTTCCATGGCAGGCATCCGCCTCTTCAACAGTGTCTATGCCTTCAAGCAGCAAAAAAAGCTGCTTTTTCTGCATACGCGATGAAATAACTTTTATAGGCATATCACCTTTGTCATCGAAGTACAAGATATGAAACTGTTTCAGGAACTCGGCAGAATCGCACCATGGATTTACACGAAGCTCACCATGAACGCCATGAGTCCCAACAATTTTTCCAGCTTCGAGGAACTGTTTAAACATTTTTTCCTCCTTACTCCTTATAGAAGTAGCCGCAGACGAAAAACGTCTGCGGCTGCTTCCTTTATCAGCAATTTTTGCAGCATTTTTCCTGAACTATTCGCGTAATACGTGTCTTATCCAGCAATTTCAATAGGAAAAACAGCAACGCAGTGTTAACTGGAAACTCAATCAATTCAGCTATCCAGCGTACCGACATCACAGCAAAAAACGCCTTGCCGTACAAAATTGAAAGCCACAGCGGATTCAGAAAAAAGTTGATTAAAACCGTCACAACTGCCTTTGCAAAAACAGCCCGCCAAAGTTTCACCGGCCTCTTGTAAAGAATAAGACCGTAAAGGAATCCCGAAAGGAAAGCATTCAGCGTAAAGCCTAAGAAAAAAGGGCCGTCCGGATGGAGAAAATACGAAAGGATATCACCCGCAGCTCCGAAAATTCCTCCCACCATTGGGCCAAACAAGACACCAGCAGCCACAACGGCAAGAAACGAAAAACTTATTGATAAAATATTAGATAGACGGATGCTGAACGTACCCAGTACCATTTTCAGTGCCAGAAACATGCCACATATGGCAAGCGTGTGGGTATTGCCAAAATTTTGCATAGACAGGCGAATGGAGTTTGTTTTTTTCAAAGGAAAGACCCCTTCCTGCAGCTGCGCTGCATAAGAGGCCGGCTCTAATATGCAGCAGCGGGATGCGGCACCTGCACCGTAAGCAAAAAGCTTTTCGTCCGCCCGACAACTCCCCGTCCGGGCAGCACTCAGCACTGTTTCGAACCAGTGCAACGCACAGGAACCTACTCTGCAATAGATTGATTAAATTGATTTACTTTTTTATTATAGCAAAGGTCAGTATGTTTTGCAAGAAAATGTTTTTTTCATCGCACATGGCTTAAAATTAAGGGCTGCTGCACACAAAATGCAGCAGCCCTCTTGTGTAAAACAAGAAAGTTTACTTTTCAGTTTCATCCTTTTTAATGTGAAACATCCTGCGCAGCACAAAGCTCCAGAACTTTGAACCTTTAACAACAACGACTTTCATCCTGCAGACCCCCTAAGTATTTGTTCAGCACCTGTTCAAAAGCGCTATTCCAAGTATCACCATGATTGCAGCCACAACGAACATTATAAAGCACGTCGGGCAGAAACAGGACAGCGCAATCCCAATGCCGAAAACGACACAGTAGCGGGGCCACACAACCTTGCAGCATCTCCGATGGTTAAACATAAACGACGCCCGCCTTCTGCACTGTTTTCCGAGTTCAATTACATTATATACATAACTGAAAATATTGTGCAGAATAGGGATATTACTTCTGTACTATTACGAGCGCATTACCACTGTGGACTATAACTTCCGCATTATCGCTGCATGCGCAGTTGCTGACGCCAAGCGCATTTTCCGAACAAAGGCGTGCATGCTCAAGCGGATACTTTAACCCAGAATATGAAACTTCACACGAAGCGCATCCAAACGGAAAAACCGAAACCGTGCTTCCTTTAATACCCTTTAACATAAGCTTGCCGCCATTTAGGAGAAAAATGCGCAGTTTATCTGAGATTATAACAGCTTTGCAGCCCTGCATGGAAATATACTGAAGGGTACACAGACTGGCAAACGAATGGTCAAAGCGCTCACCGCCAATAATGCCATAGAGCTCAAATTCACGGCAGCCGCACTTCATGCCTTCTTCGACCGCGGCCATAGTATCAGTCTCGTCTTTTTCCACTTTAAGGCGTATCGTCTCAACACCATCAGGGAGGCTGCTGCGCACGGAGTCAAAATCACCTATAAGCAAATCGGGCACAATGCCGAATTTTACGGCGTTGTCATATCCGCCGTCAGCGCAAATTACGAAATATTTATTGCGGTCCCTGCCTTCAAACGGGTTTTCGCCAACCGGCACGGAGCCTATCACTACACAGATTTTTCTTTTTTCTGCCATGTTTTTTTCTCTTTCAACCCCCGGTATATTTCAATATAGCTCTCATGGCGCGAACGGCTTATCTTACCATCATTGACCGCCTGCAGCACTGCGCACCCTTTTTCGCACGTATGTGAGCATGATGTAAAACGGCACTTGCCAAGGTATGGAATAAACTCCCTGAAGCAGCGCGGAAGGTTTTTAATATTAACTGCATGAAAGAAGTCCATGTCAAGCGCCGAAAAGCCCGGCGTATCAACCACATATCCGCCGTCATGGAGTTTCAGAAGCTCAACCTGGCGTGTCGTATGCTTCCCGCGGCCGAGTTTCCTGCTGATTTCCGCCGTCTTAAGGTGAAACTGTTTGTACATGTTGTTAAGCAGCGTCGACTTGCCAACGCCTGAATTTCCGGTAAAGGCAGTCACTTTGCCTGGAAGTATCTTCTCGGCCTCAGCAACACCATATCCGCTGAGCGACGAGGCGCAGAAGAATTTGATTCCAGCCTTGCCATAAATTTCAGAAAGCCCGCCTGCAGGCTTTAAGTCTATCTTGGAAACTATAATCACCGGCTCAATGCCTGAGGCCTCGGCTTCAGCTATTATGCTGTCTGTCACAAGCGTATTGGGAACCGGCTCACATGTGGAAACGACAATAATGAGTTGGTCAATATTTGCAACAGGCGGGCGGCTGAGGGAATTCCTGCGCGGCAGGATTTCTTCCACAGAACCTGTTCCGTCATCTGAAGCATAGATGCGCACATGGTCCCCTGCTAACGGTGTCATTCCCCTTCGGCGGAAAATGCCCCTTGCATGGCATTCAAATACTCCGCCCGGCGTTTCAACATAGTAAAAGCCGTCTATTCCTTTTAAAATCAGGCCGTCGCAATATTTTTTCTCAGTCATTAAGGCATTCCCCGTTTTGATTGGGGGCCAGGTTGGTTGCTCTGGCTCGAGCTGCTCGGCGGCGGTGTGTAGTTATATGACTGGTTAAGCTGCGATTTCCCAGCGCTGAAATCGAGCGAATACTCTCTGTACTTGCCATCATCGAGGGAAATTATAAGCGTGTGCTTGCCTGTCAGGCCGCTGTAAGTCAGCTGTGTTGTTGGATTATAGCTCGAATTCACTGTACGGGTATCGGTAAGGACTCCGTCAAGATAAGCTTTTAGGGTTATATCGTTTGTGGTGTTGCGCGGCAGGTCAACATAAACATTTACAGGCTTAGACTCCTGGGCTGGCTGGCCTGAACTGATAACGAGGTTTACGCTGCCGCCTTTTGAGACTTTGACTCCGTTAAGCGGGTTTGAGGAAATGACAGTGTCTTTTTCATGGTTCGCATCTGCCCTGTAAGTCTTGCTCCCCACCGTAAGTCCTGCGGCAAGGATCTCTGACTCGGCATTCTGCACAGTATCTCCTGAAACATCAGGCACAGCCACTTTCTGGTCATTTTTGCCAGAGCTTACGAAAAGTTTTACTTCTGTTCCCTTGTTTACCTGAGCGCCAGCCGCGGGGTCAGTGCTTACAACGCTTTCCTTATCCATATTGTCATCCGCCACTTTGGTTACCGAGTACTTAAGGCCAAGGTTTGTAAGCGCCTGCTCCGCCTGGTCTTTGGTCTGCCCTGAAAGGTCAGGCATCGTGACCTTCGCAACCCCCGTACTGACAATAAGGGTTACATCAGCATTTGATTTTACCGTAGTGCCCGCTGCCGGATTCTGGGATATAATAATACCTGCCGCATGCGTTGAGTCATCTTTATCCTGCTTTTTAAACTGGAAAGAATTCGAAGATGCGCTTGAAGCAACAACATTACTGTAAGTTTTGCCTACAAAACTCGGCATAATTACATCCTGCGGCTGGGCATTTTTATTTTTCATAAACGCAGAGATGCCTATTGCTACTGCTACAATGAGAAACGCAACGGCTATCCCCGCAATTATGGCTGCGACAGGCTTCTTTTTCTTTTTTACTGGAGCACTTTCCTCACCGTTTTCAACATAGTCATAATTGTCGTTATAATATGGCTGGTCAGAATTTCTGGCAGAGTCAATGGCATCAATATACTTTGTCGGTTTTTCGTCTATAAAGTATTTGTACTGGAAGCGCGCGCTTGGATTCCTGCGGAACTCCTCAATATCACGCAGCATATCCGCGGCAGACTGGTAACGCTGCTTAGGGTCTTTCTGCATGGCTTTAAGTGTAATTTCTTCAAGGCCTTCCGGAACATCCGGGTTAATTTCGCGCAGAGGCTTCGGGTCAGTCTGAAGCTGCATTATGGCTACTGAAACGGCATTATCGGCTTCAAACGGCAGCTTGCCCGTAAGCATCTCATAAAGCATGACGCCCACGGAATAGATGTCGGTCTTTTCATCGGTATAATCGCCGCGTGCCTGCTCAGGTGCAATATAATGCACGGAGCCTATGGCCTTGCCAGTCATTGTGCGCGTTTCATTGTGCGACAGGCGTGCAATGCCGAAATCCGTCACTTTTATGGTGCCGTCCTGCAGCAGCATGATATTCTGCGGCTTGATGTCGCGGTGTATTATACCTTTGCTGTGCGCGTGCTCAAGTGCACGGAGTATCTGCACTACAAAATGTATTGCTTCTTTCCACTTTATCTGCTTCTGCTGGTCGAGGTATTCCTTAAGCGTAATGCCATCTATATATTCTTCGACTATATACTGTACCTGGTCACCGATGCTGACATCGTAAACTTTCACTATATTAGGATGTGATAGCATCGCAATGGCTTTCGACTCATTGCGGAAACGGCGGAGGAATTCTTCATTCTGGGAATATTCGTCTTTCAGGATTTTAACTGCAACAGTGCGGTTGTCAAGCGTATCATAAGCACGGTAAACCACAGCCATTCCGCCCACACCGATGGCCTCGTGGATTTCATAACGGCCATCCAGACGCTTGCCCGTATATTTATCCATGTTATCGCTCTCCTTAAATGGCCTGATCTTCCAGAACGACGACCGTGATGTTATCGCCGCCGCCCGCGCTTTTAGCAAGCGCAACCAGCTTTTCAGTAAGCTCTCTGCCACTGAACTCTTTCGCAAGGGAAAGGATCTGGCTTTCTTCTGCATAATTTGTCAAGCCATCCGTACAGATAAGCAGGCTGAACCCTTTGGGGGCATGTATCTCACTGTAATCTATGCGGATAGAGGCTTCAACGCCAAGTGCTCTCGTAATAATATTTTTCTGCGGGTGATTGCGCGCTTCCTGCTCTGTAAGATCCCCCTTCTCAACCATTTCCTGCACCATCGAATGGTCTGTGGTGAGACGGTGAATCTCCCCGCCCGAAATCAGGTATGCGCGGCTGTCGCCTGCATGGGCCACATGTATCATTGAGTCACAGACTATTGCCGTGACAACCGTTGTGCCCATGCCAGTAAGGCTGATGTCGTTTCCCGCCATACTGTGGACGGCTTCATTAGCCGTGGCAATCGCGGAAGCGATAAGCTGCTCAACAGCAGCGCTGTCCATTCCTTCCCTGTATCCTGCAAGAATTGTTTCTGAAATCTTTTTTACTGCAATATTGCTGGCAACATTGCCACCGTTGGCGCCCCCCATGCCATCGCATACAACTGCCCATGCAGCGCTTTCAGAAAGAATTCCGCATTGGCATGCATCTTCATTTGACTTTCTAACAAGGCCAACATCGCTTTGACTGAAGACTTTAAACATTGGCCGCCTCCTCCTCATATCTGCGCCTAAGCTGGCCGCAGGAAGCATCAATATCAGCGCCGAGCGTTCTGCGCACAGTAGTTGTGATACCTTCATCGCATAGGATGCGCAGGAACTGATGCGTTTTTTCCGGCGTGCTCTTCCTGTACGGCGTACCTTTCACAGGGTTGACGGGAATAAGATTCACATGGCACAGCATCCCTTTCAAGCAGTGTGCAAGTTCATGCGCACAACCATAGCTGTCATTTACCCCTCCGATGAGGGCATACTCAAATGAGATGCGCCTGCCTGTCTGCTTAATATAAAAGCGGCAGGCTTTTAGCAGTTCTTCCACGTTCCACCTTCGGTTCACCGGCATCAGGCGCGAGCGAATCTCATCATTCGGCGCATGAAGCGAAACCGAAAGTGTAAGCTGATATTTTTTTTCAGCCAAATCATATATTTTATCCACTATTCCGCATGTGGAAAGCGAAATATGGCGCATCCCAATATTCATTCCCTCTTTAGAAGAAACAATGTCAAGAAAGCGGAGAACATTAGCGTAATTATTAAGCGGCTCCCCCATTCCCATGAGGACAACATTTGAAATCCGCACACCGGCGTCTGCCTGGGCCGACTGAACCTGCGCGAGCATCTCCGAAGCGGTGAGGTCCCTCGAGTAACCGCTTTTGCCAGTAGCGCAGAAAGAACAGTTCATTTTGCACCCGACCTGAGACGAAATGCATATAGTCCTGCCATGCTTGTAATGCATGAGAACGCTCTCTACAAGCTGGCCGTCGTTCATGCGGAACAGGTATTTTACCGTATCGTCCAGCTTCGAGCAGTATTTACGCTCGATGTCGGCAGACGCTATGTAATTTTCAGAAGCGAGTTTTTTCCGCAGAGATTTCGGCAAATCCGACATTTCGTCAAAGCCATGGACTCCGCGGCTCAGCCAGCAATATACCTGAAGAGCATGAAAAACAGGCAGGCCAGCAGTGGCAAACCCATCTTTAAGCTCCTGCAGTGTCTTTGATTTTATATCGGTCAGACTCAAACAACCATTCCTATCTTCTTCGGAATGCCGAAATGAAAAAGCCGTCGGACCCATGCTCCTGTGGCATGAGCGTAAGCTGGTTTTCCGGTTCTTTAACCGCATGGCTGATTTCTCTCGGCAGAAGCAGCGGCAGAGGTTCAAATTCCATGTTATTCTTAGAAAAGCGCTCTGCCACTCCGGAGTTCTCATCCGGATTAAGCGTGCATGTGGAATAAATTATAATTCCATTTTTACGCACAAGCTCGGACGACCTACACAGAATACGGTACTGCAAATCCGGCAAGCTGTCAATAGCAATTGGAAATTTATAGCGGATTTCCGGTTTTCTGCGGATTACGCCTAAGCCGGAACATGGAACATCGCATAAGACGCGGTCGGCCTGCCCTATTTCCCCTTTCGGGTCTGCGGCGTCGCGCACCCCTGCATGCACAGCCGAAAGGCCAAGGCGCAAGGCACCCTTGCTAATCATCTCGGCGCGGGCTGGATGAATGTCAAACGACAAAACTTCACCCTTGTTTTCCATCTGCTCTGCAATGGTAAACGTCTTCCCGCCCGGCGCGGCGCAGACATCAAATACACGCTCGCCGGCCTTTGCACCGATTATGCAGCTGCAAAGCTGTGAAGAAATGTCCTGCACATGGAAAAGGCCTTCACCGTAACATGCCGAGCGGTAAAGCATGTTTGGATTTTTGACGCGGAGCGCGTGTTCAGGCCATGGCAGCATATCTGCCCCAATGCCTTCGTCACCAAGCCTTTTTATTAATTGTTGCTCGGAAATCCGCGTATTATTCACACGGATAAAAATATCCGGCTTTGCAAACATTCCATGTAAAATAGAGTCCGCGCACTTGTTTCCGTAACATTCCTGCCAAAACTTTATGAGTTTTTCCGGTACGGAATAATAAATGCTGCGGTAGCGCAGCGGCTCTTTTTCGGCATCCGGAAAGCATATTTTCTCCCTTTTCCGCAGCATATTACGGAGGACAGCATTCACAAACCCGGAAGCACGGAATTCGCCGCTTTTTTTAGTCAGTTTCACACTCTCATCTACGGCAGCGGACGGCGGTATCTTTTTAAAAAAGAACAACTGATAAGTACCCATTCTCAAAATTTCGCGCACAGTGGGCGATATCTTTCCTGCAGGCCTTTTTGAAAGCAGGCCGATTATATAGTCAAGTGTTATCCGCCGCTCCAGCACACCGTAAAAAATAGCCGTGGCGAGTGAACTGTCTTTTGGGCTGAGAGAACTTTTCTTCAGAACCGAGTCCAGGACAATATTGGAGTAGCCTTCTTCGCCGTCAACACGCAGAAGCGCCTCAAGCGCCGCTGCACGCGCGCCCGCCATCAGTTATCGCTCCTGCGGCTGTTAGCTATAAATACAAGGCGCAGAATGTTTAGAAGCGCTGTAAAACTTGCGGCGAGATATGTCATGGCTGCAGCCGTAAGAACAGTCTTAGCCCCGTGCAGCTCATCTTCATAAAGTATCTGCGACTCGCCCAGCGCCCTTATGGCGCGCCTGCTCGCATTTATTTCAACGGGCAGCGTCACAAGCTCGAAAAGCACAACAAGGCTGTACATTATAATGCCGGCATAGACGAGAAAGTCAAACCTTGTCGGAAGCAGCAAGCCAATAATAATCAGCGGCATTGACAGCCGGGAGCCGAAATTTGTCACCGGCACGAGAGCCGTGCGTATCTTATTCGGCATATACCCTGTCGCATTCTGCACTGCATGGCCGGCCTCATGGGCCGCAACGCCTATTGCAGCAATCGACGAAGAACTGTAAACGTCGCGCGAAAGGCTTATCGAGCGGTCGCGCGGATCAAAACAGTCCGTAAGGCTGCCTGCAACCGGACGGATAGCAATTCCATACGCACCGCCGCCGCGCGCGACTGCGTCCGCAGCCTGCGCGCCTGTAAGGCCACGCATTGACGGCACACGCGAATATTTTGAAAAAGAGCGCCTGACAAAAATCTGTGCAATCATCGTGAAGATAATTGCCGGCAACATAAAAAGGAAATACGAAAAGTCAAAATAGTAAAATCCCATCTTGTTTCACCTCTGATGTTTCAGCCAAGTTTCAGCCAAGTTTCAGCCCCTGCACAGGGTGACCATGCTTATAGTCGCTCCCGCTCATCCGTTTTCCGCCTTCAGTCTGTACCTCAAGGAGCTCAAGGGATGTCCCGTCGCCGCAGCACACAAAAAAGCCATCTTTCTGCGGGATAACGAGCCCTGGCTCGCCGAATTCCTTTTCCCCCGTAAGACGTGAGCGGTAAATTTTCAGCCTGTGCCCATTAAGCTGCGTGCTTGCGGCAGGCCATGGGTAAAGGCCGCGCACTTTGTTGTGAATCTCCGCCGCAGGGCAGCTCCAATCAACAGGCGACATACTTTTCTTTATAATAGACACATACGTCATTTTGGCCTCGTCCTGTTTCTTCGGCCTTATAGTACCATTTTTAAGGCCTTCAAGCGTGTTCAGAAGTACTTCAGCGCCCGTTTCCGCCAGCCGCTTAGTCAGCTCCGGCGTAGTTTCGTCCTGGCCTATCGGTATCGGCTCCTGCAACAGGATATCCCCCGTGTCACATGACGGCGCCATAAGCATTGAAGTAATTCCAGTCTCGGTGTCGCCGTTCATTATTGCTGCCTGCACCGGCGCTGCACCTCTGTATTTTGGCAGTAGCGACGCATGGATATTCACACAGCCGTATTTTGGAATGCTCAGAATGTTTTCCGGAAGGATTTTTCCGTAAGCGGCAACTATGACGGCATCAGGCTTTAAAGAAGAAATCCTTGCAGCTTCGTTTTGCCCTTTAAGCGATTTCGGCTGAAAAACGGGAATGCCATATTTCAGCGCTTCTTCTTTCACAGGCGGCGGTGTCAGGCGCATGCGGCGGCCCTGAGGCTTGTCCGGTTGCGTGTAAACGGCAGTGACTTCGTGGCCGCCGTCAGCAAGGGCTCTAAGGCATGGAACGGCAAACTCAGGCGTACCCATAAAAACAACGCGCATTTATCTCATTCCTCCGAAGATTCCATTTTTTTCAGCTCTTCCGGCGTCAGCATATGTGTGGCATGTTTAAGAAACAGTATCCCGTCAAGGTGGTCAATTTCGTGGCATGAAGCAACCGCAAGAAGGCCGTCAGCCTCATATTCAAATGTCTTGCCGTGCCTGTCTTGCGCGCGGACTTTCACGTGGCTCGGGCGCTTTGTTATACCCCATTTGCCCGGGATTGAAAGGCAGCCCTCCATGCTCTGCTGCTCGCCGGATTCTTCGGTTATCACAGGGTTTACAAGCTCGCGCACACCGTTCCCATCGCCTGTATCTATAACTACGGCACGGCGCAGAATACCCACCTGGATTGCGGCGAGACCCACGCCGTTCGCCTTATGGAGCGTCTCTGCCATATCGTCTAAAAGCATTGCCAGGCGTTTATCGAATTTTTCCACCGGGCGGCATTTTTTTGCAAGGAAATCCCCATATTTATCAACAGTTACAATATTGCGAAGCGCCATTTCAATTCCTCCAGTTTTATAGTATCGTATTTGGATTTATATCGGCAAAAGCCGTA
Source organism: Ruminococcaceae bacterium UBA5295 (assembly GCA_002411365.1). Taxonomy (GTDB): domain Bacteria; phylum Bacillota; class Clostridia; order Oscillospirales; family Acutalibacteraceae; genus Thermocaproicibacter. The sequence continues at coordinate 16,569 of DHSD01000023.1, read as the reverse complement.
ACTCCATCATGCTCCCTGCAGCCCGGAAACCAAATGAGCAAACGTGAAATCAGCTCACGCAGGCGTTTGCTGTTCCGGCATTTAATCAGCAGTTTATATCTATATTTATTGCTGACTTTGCCGATTAATGCAGGGGAAGGGCTAAGGACACGCATTGGCAAATCGGAATATTCCGTTTTCGCCGTCTCCCGCAGCCTGCACATGAAACTGATGCTTGCTAACCGCACTTTAGCTTCATCTGCACCGACAAAGCCAACAACGCATAAATCTGCAAAAGGCGGATAAAGCATTTCGCGCCGCAGGGCAATTTCCCCTTTGAAAAATTCAGGGTAATTCTGCTCGGCGGCGAGCTTTATTATTTTGTTTTCAGGCGTGAATGTCTGTATAATCGCCCTGCCCGGATATTTGCCGCGCCCCGAGCGCCCAACAACCTGCGTCAGCAGGTCAAATGCGCGCTCATAACTGCGGTAGTCGTTACCATAAAGCGCCTGGTCGGCTGAAAGCACACCAGCGAGCGTTACATTTTCAAAGTCAAGCCCTTTCGCCACCATCTGCGTGCCGATGATAATGTCGTACTCACCGTCAGCAAACTGCCTTAGTTTCCTGTCATATGCAAAGCGCGTCATGGTGGAGTCTGTATCTAAACGAAGTATGCGCGCATACGGAAAAAGCTCCTCAAGCTGCTGCTGAGCCCTCTGTGTTCCAAAACCGGAATAGCGCACCTGTTTTTCATGGCAGTAAGGGCACTCTTCAGTAAATGGCACCGAAAATCCGCAGTAATGGCACATCAGCCGTTTGTTTGCGGCATGGTATGTCAGCGTGATGCTGCAGTTTGGGCATGTGAGCACCTGGCCGCACGCGCGGCACGAAACAAATGTATTGTAACCTCTCCGGTTAAGCAGCAGAATAGACTGGTGGCCTTCATCAAGGTTTTTCCTGAGGGCATTTTCAAGCTCCTCGCTGAAAATGCTGCTGTTACCCTGCTGCAGTTCGCGGTTCATATCGACAATATCTACCTGGGGCAGCTTGGCCTGACCATAGCGCGCGGGAAGCACACTCAGGCTGTATCGCCCTTTCAGCGCGTAATAGTAGCTTTCCACTGATGGTGTGGCTGATGAAAGGACGAGCAGCGCCTTATTGTATGCGCATCTGTACTTTGCTACGTCGCGCGCATGGTAGCGCGGAGACGACTCAGACTTGTACGTGCCTTCCTGCTCCTCGTCCATAATTATCATGCCTATATTTTTAAGCGGCGCAAAAACTGCAGAGCGTGTACCCACCACAATAGAAGCGTCCCCGCTGCGGACGCGCTTCCACTCGTCAAGCCTTTCGGCCAGAGTAAGGCCGCTGTGGAAAACAGCGACGCCTTGCCCGTACCTTGCACGGAAAATCGCGATCGTCTGCGGCGTAAGTGAAATTTCAGGCACCATTACTATGACGCCGCGCCCGTCTGCCCTCACACGGTCTATAAGCTGCAGGTAGACCGACGTCTTTCCGCTCCCCGTGACACCAAAGAGGAGGGAAACCCCTCCTTTCCCTGAGTTGTACTGCTCATACATACGCTTGAAAGCTGCCTGCTGCTCAGCGGAAAGGGAAAAATTCTGCTCATGCCTTGTTGAAATCGGCTCCGCATCATAAGGGTTGCGGTAAACCTCAACATCATAATACTGCGCCATGCCTTTTTTTACAAGCGCACCCACAACGGCAGACGTAACGCCCGCGAAGTAGCAAAGCTCCTTTAATGATACGCTGCCTGCCCTGCGCAGGATTTCAAGCACTCGATTCTGCTTAGGTGTAGTCCTGCACCCTTCACTGCATTCGACAATGCGCACCATTTTCTGCTTTGCATCTGCCACCTGACGGGCTGTTCCTGTGTTTTTCAGCAGGATACCGCGCTTCACAAGATTTTCAGGCACCGGACTCGAAGCCACAAGGCCGAGGCCTTTAAGCAGTTTCCCGCGCGGTATAAATTTCCGTGTATGCGAAAGGTACGCCACCACCTGGCGCTCTTCTTCATTAAGGCTATCCGTGTCAATCTCCGCGAACGGTTTCGAAAGCGAATATTCAACTCGCAGCTTAAGCTGTATCCCCGCAGGAAAAAACAGCTTTGCCGCTTCAAACAGCGTGCAGAATGCATGCTCATGTATCCAGAAAACGAGGCCCACATCTTCTTCTGAAAGGAGAGGGGCCCTGTCTTCAACAGAAATGATATTTTTAAGTCTTGCGGTGTCTACACCTGGCTTTTGCTCAAGCCCGAGAATAACTCCCTGCCGTTTGGCGTTAGACATTCCGAACGGCACAATTACACGGCATCCGGTTTTCGCAGAAAATTTCAGCTTTTCAGGTATGAGATAGTCAAACACCCTGTCAAAATGATAGGCAGTCTTTTCCACTGCAACCTTTGCAACATTTCCCACCGCCTGTCGCCCCTCTGCAAAACAGCATTGCTGCTATTCGTTTTCTCCGCCGTCCTGCTTAACTTTTTCCACCATGCCTATCTTATGGTCCACATATTCCTGAACAGCCATCTGAACAGGTTTATCTTCAAGTATCACCTTGTTCTTTTCCGCCTCTTCGGAAATCTGCCTTGCGCGCTTTGCAATGGCAATGCAGAGGGAGTAACGGCTCTGCTCCGGTTTTAAAATTAAATCGGCAATCGGTTTAATCATTTTACAGCATCCTTTCTATAAGTTGCCTGTTACGGCATGCCTTACACTTTTCGGCTGTTATGATGCTGCGGATACTCTTCACAGCATTCTCTACCGTATCGTTTACAACAGTATAATCATAGTTGCTCGCCTGGCTTATTTCGCGGCGTGCAGCCTCCATGCGCCGCTGCACTGTTTCATCCGACTCCGTTCCGCGGCCGCGCAGGCGGTGTTCGAGTTCTTTCATCGAAGGCGGAAGTATGAATATTCCAACGGCGTCAGGCCGCTTCTTTCTCACCTGCGCGCCGCCCTTGACCTCAATCTCAAGTATGACGTCTCTGCCATTGGCATTCCAGCGCGCTATAGGTTCAGCAGGCGTTCCGTAGCAGTTTCCGCAATATTCCGCATTCTCAAGCATCTGGCCTGTCCCTGCCATCTGCATAAATTTTTCCCTAGAAATAAAATAATATTCTTTTCCGTCCGTTTCACCCGGCCTCGGAAGGCGCGTTGTGGCAGAAATGGAAAGCTGTATGTTGCTGTCGCGCGCAAGCAGCGCTTTAAGCACTGTTCCCTTTCCTGTGCCTGAAGGGCCGGAAAGGATAATAAGAAGGCCGTCATTCATCATTGCTGCCAAGTCCTTCCCCATCTATGCCGTCTCGGTCACTGTTAAGGCGGTTTGCCACCGTTTCCGGCTGAACCGCAGAAAGGATTATATGGTCGCTGTCCGTAATAATAACTGCACGTGTTCTTCGGCCGTATGTAGCATCAATAAGGAATCCACGTTCTTTTGCATCCTGGATGATACGCTTGATGGGCGCCGACTCCGGGCTCACAATTGCAACCAGCCGGTCAGCTGAAACCATATTGCCGAAGCCAATATTTATCAGTTTCATAAATTTGTTCCTTCCTGTGGCTTTATCATTCGATGTTCTGAACCTGTTCCCGAATCTTTTCGATTTCTGCCTTCATGTCGACCACAAGGTGAGAAATCTGCACATCGGCACATTTAGAGCCTATCGTGTTTGCTTCACGGTTCATTTCCTGCACAAGGAAATCAAGGCGCCTTCCAATCGGCCCTCCGGCATCAAGCAGCGAAAATAGCTGAGCAATATGGCTGCGGAGCCGTACTGTTTCTTCCGCTACCGAGACCTTGTCAGCATAAACTGCAGCTTCCGTCAGTATACGCTGCTCATCCACATCGGCACTCCCGAGGATATCCGATATGCGTTCCTTCATCTTCTGCCTATACTCTTCCACTGTTTCAGGTGAGCGCTCTTCTATCTTGCCGACCATCTGGAGAACAGCCGAAGCCCTGCCTGAAACATCTTCTTTCATGCGTTCGCCTTCGGCTTCGCGCATTGCAAGCAAATGGGCAAGTGCTCCCTCAAGCACCGGTTTTACCTGCGCCCACGTTTTTTCTTCATCTTCGGGCGGCCGGCGTGTCGTTAAGACATCCGGGCAGCGCGCAAGCGCAACAGCCGTAATATCATCTGGAAGGCTGTACTGCTTCTGCAGTCCTCGCATTGCTGCCAGATATTCAGATGCAAGCCTGTTGTCTACATGCACCTCCACGTCAGCGCTGTCGCTGTCTTCTATTTCCACAGAAACGTCTATCTTACCGCGCGCTATGCGTTCCTGAAGAAATGAGCGTATTTTTTCTTCCAAAAAACCGCAGCTGTGGGAAATGCTGGAGCTGAAGTCAAAGAACCTGTGATTAACCGACTTGATTTCAACAGTAACCATTCGGCCGCCGACAGACTTCTCAGCCCTCCCAAATCCGGTCATGCTGTTAACCAAAAAAAATCATCTCAGTTTCAGTATCAATCAATAATGGTGAAATTACAAAACATATATTTAGTTAATCTTTATTTTATCAGTTTACCCTGTACATTGTCAACCACAGAGAAAGCTTCAACTCAATCTTCTGAAGCTGAAAGTCATGTATTAAAAAATCAGCCTTTTACACAGCGGAATGATGCGTGCCCAATTGGTAAGGCGCACCGTCAGCATAATTTATCGGAAGCCCTGCCGCAGTTTTAAGGCCCTGGACTTCAGGCTTAGTAAGTTCCCTCCATTTTCCAGCAGGCAGCATGCCAAGTTTAAGCGGGCCGAATGCCGTTCGCTTAAGGCGCGCGGTAACAATGCCGAGCGCTTCACACATTTTGCGGATTTCACGGTTCCTTCCTTCATGAAGGACAACTTTTAAAACGACGCGTCCCGGCTCGCTCACAAGCACAGACACCTCCGCAGGCGCTGTTTTCCTGCCGTCTATCACAATGCCCTCAGACATCTGCCGTATCTGTTCATCGGTAATGCTTGGGCGTACAGTGACGCGGTATGTTTTTGGTACATGGCGCGACGGGTGCATCATGGCATTTGCAAACTCACCGTCATTTGTCATAAGCAGCAGCCCCTCCGATTCGCGGTCGAGCCTTCCTATAGGATAAATCCGCTCCGGAATACCCTGCACAAGGTCGGCAACGCATTTGCGGTCCATCTCGTCGCTCATTGTCGTAATGTATCCGCGCGGCTTATGGAGCATGATGTAAAATGGCCTGCTGCAAACTTGCACAGGCTTACCATTAAGTGTTATGCTGTCTTTTTCCGGGTCTGCCCTATCGCCTATCTGTGCCGTTTTACCATTAACGGCAACTTTACCTGCACTGATAAGTTCCTCCGCTTTTCGGCGTGAAACGATTCCGCAGTTGGCGATTATTTTCTGAAGTTTCATGGTGGTTGATGTCATTTGCTGTGTTTCCTTTCTTTTCCGCATCAGCTAAATGGAAAAAGCCGATGTACGCTGTCCCAGAACTGTTGCAACAAGTTCTTTTTTACATACAGGCACCCTACGTCTTCCACTGCCGTCAGCTCCGTCCTCGCCACCGTTTTTCCACCGCATGTGTAGCGCACGCAGCCAAGCACCTGCCCTGCCTTTATCGGTGCATAAACGAACTGTGGAAGCTCCACAGAGCGTTTCAAGGTTTCGCCGGAACCTGTAACCACATCATTTCCAGATGTCCCCGCAACAGCGGCGCTGTCTTTCACTCCGCCCACCACCGCTTCGGAAATGCGTATTGACGAATCGTCAATTTTATTGCATGCAAGCTTCGAAAAGCCATACTTGAAAAGCGTTTCGTGGTCATCCCAGTCATTAGGATCATTGAGCGTCACCACAATAATCCTGACGCCGTTTTTCTCCGCAGAAGATACGAGGCAGCGGCCTGCTTTTTTAGTGAATCCCGTTTTTATGCCTGTGCAGCAGGGGTCAAGGCGCAGGAGCTTGTTATGGTTGCCGTAATAATGGGTGACGTCAGGGTTTATAAAGCTAATCTCCATCGATTTCTGCCGCACTATTGCAGCAAAATCGCCGTTTTCCATAGCAGCACACGCAAGGCGCGACATATCGTAAGCCGTAGAATAATGGTTATCGTCGTCCAGTCCAGATGGCGTTACAAAGTTGGTATCCTTCATCCCGAGCTCCGCAGCTTTCGCGTTCATCATGGCCGCAAATCTCTCCGGTGTTCCTCCTATGGCATAAGCGGCGACATTCGCCGCATCGTTTCCGGACACCATCAGCATACCGCACGCGAGGTCACGCAGGGTCAGCCTGTCGTTCGCACGCAAGCCCATTGAAGAGCCTTCGACACGAATCATCTCCGGTGTTACCGCAATCACCCTATTGTCAGATGAAGCGGCCTCAAGCGTGAGAAGCGACGTCATTATCTTCGTTGTGCTCGCAATGGCAAGCTTCTCATGTTCATTTTTTGCATACAGCAGACTGCCGTCGTCTGCATTTACAACAACTGCAGCTTTCGCAGATAATTTCGGCTCAGGTGCAGAAACTGCTTTTGCTACAGCAGGCGAAATCAATACAGCTGCGGCAAAAGTAAACAGGCACAGAGTTAGTTTTCCCTTCATCATTACCACCCGCTAATCCAATATATATGCGGGCAGGAGAACATGGCATGATTTTATTCTTCCGAATATTTGCGGTCTTCGGTTTTGCCTTCGGAAGGTGATTCCGGCTGCTGCTTTTTTTTGTTTTTATGAATCATACTGTTGACGCGGTCGATTATTTCCGGAGCTTCGTCTATTATATGATCTACAGTCGAGCCGCCGTCTGAGTCTATGCGCAGTAGGCGCACCTCGCCTTCTGCAACTACAAGGAATGCTACGGGCGTAATAGTGACGCCGGCGCCGGTGCCGCCTCCGAAGAACTGCTTTTCAGGCATTTTTACGGGCAAATCAGAACCGCCTGAAGCAAAGCCGTAGTTGACTTTGGAAATTGGGATTATCATTGTTCCATCAGGTGCAGTAATCGGGTCGCCTACTACTGAATTGACGTCGACCATCTGCTTGATCTTTTCGAGGGTAGTATCCATCATTCCTTCAATCGGATGTTCCGCCATAGCAATTGCTCCCTTTCAAATACTTTTCAGCCGTTACGGACTGTTTTTATGGTTTTAAAAATTTTCGCCGTCCCCATGAGTGCCTGCATCAACGCATTTACGAGGAAAAAGGCTTTTATATGCGCTTTCATCTCAAAAGCCACATAGCTTTTATCAGAACAAAAATCAGGCATGACTTCAATGCGGCAGCCCTTATATTTTGCATACTCAAACAGCAGGCTTGTCGCGGAACTTACAGTACCGCATACTGAGCCGTAGTTAACCGCAGTTTTTGATGCGTCTTTCCCTCCTACGTCAATTTTCAGCCAGAAGCGGCTGAAAATAAGGTGGGAACCGATTTTTCCTGCCGCCTTTGCGGCTGTTTTAGCTATTTCGCCGAGAATTTTCAGGAATCCATTGAGACCTGTTTCTTTAAAAAGTTGTTTTAGCCTGTGCTTTTCGGGCTTCTCTTTCTCCGGCTTTTCAGGCTTTTTCGGCGGGCGCGGAGCAATGCGGTAGCGGATAAAAAGGTAGCCTACACGGAAAGAGAGCTTTTCGCGGAACTGTGCCTCTATAGTTACAGGGCAGGCAAGCAATACGGCGGAAATAGCCTGAAAAATCATGAAAATTATGAGGAATTTCATGCCGTATTCTCCGTGTGGCTGTCATTTCCGCCTTCTTTTTCGCCGCTGTGCTCAACAGGTGGAAGTCCATCAAGCGAAGAAATACCAAGGCAGCGCAGAAAATCGGAAGTGGTGCCGTAAACCAGCGGACGCCCCGGCAGCTCGAGCCGGCCGCGCTCTTCAATAAGCCCTTTTGAAACGAGGCTCGAAACAACGCCAGAGCAGTCGACGCCGCGCACCTGCTCAATAAACGCTTTCGTCACAGGCTGATTGTAAGCAATAACAGCGATGACTTCCAGCGCAGCCTGTGAAAGCGGCATGTTGCGCCGCATATCAAGCGCCTCACGCACTTCGTCAGCATATTCCGGCCTCGTACACATCTGCCATCCGCCTTCAAGCTCTATAAGCCTGATGCCTGCATTTTCCGCATTGAAGTGATCTGAAAGATTGTTGAGGACTTTCTCAGCCGTGTGCCTGTCCAGTTCCAGCACATCCGCAATGCGCTCCGTCGTTACCGGCTCACCGCTCGCGAAAATTATTGCCTCTGCAGCGCCTTCAATTTTCTTGATCCCTGCTTTCACTGACCGGCACCCCTTTTCACATGCTTGCGCCCCAAAAGCCTGACCGTGCTGTCGTGCTCGCCTTCAAGCCGTATCCGCCTGCTTTTTATAAGCTCAAGAATTGCAAGAAATGTCGCCACAATATCCGAACGGTGGCGGCAGTCGCTGTAAAGTTCTTCATAGCGTTCTTTGCCATGCTTAAGCAGGCACCTGAGGATATGGACAATACGCGAGGCGACGCTAACAATTTTATGAGAAACAATGTCTGAAAAAGCTTCCGGCTTAGGCGGAAGGAGGCGCTTTCCCCTGCCGACAGCGCTGATGTAGGCATCGTGGATTTCCTGCGGTGTATTGTGCCCACGGTACGCTGTGCCAAACTCAATTTTCTGTGCGGCGCGGGAAAAAGAGTCAAAGCTTAAGCGGCTGCCTATTATCCCTGCCATGCGGTGGCATTCCTGATACTCCAGAAGTTCGCCTGTAAGCTCGCGCTTCAGCTTTTCGGATTCTTCCGGTTTTGGCAAAAGGGAAACCGTCTTCATATAAACGAGACGTGCTGCCATGTCAAGGAATTCGCTTGTGATTTCCATATTGTTTTCCTGCATGACATTGATTTGTTCAAGATACTGGTCGACAAGCTCCGAAATGCTGATATCGCAGATATCAAGCTTATTTTTGCGTATTAAGAACAAAAGCAGGTCGAGCGGGCCTTCAAACTTTTCCAGTTTATAATACAGTTTTTCCATTTTCAGCTTTTTTATTTACAAGAGTCCCAAAAGAACGTACGGAAGCCTCCCGAGCCATAAAACTCCGTTGCAACCTGCAAGCGTAAGCCATGTCAGCGGTTTGCTGAGTACATTCGAAATGAGCACAAAAAAGGCGATGATCACAATAATGTTCTGATACCGGTAATAATTATAAAGCGCACGGTCGGAAAGAAAAGCACCGAGTATTTTTGAGCCGTCAAGCGGAGGTAAAGGAATCAGGTTGAAAATTGCAAGTGAAACATTCACTTCTATATATGCTAAGAGGAAGTAATACAGGAAATCAGGCACGGCGCCACCTGTTGCCACTTTGACGCCATAAACGACAAGCGCGCCTATCCAGGCAACTATAAAATTGGAAAGCGGCCCCGCAAGCGAAGTGAGAGCCGTATCGCGTTTTGTATTGCGGAAGTTTCTCGGTTCAATCGGAACCGGTTTTGCCCAGCCGAAGCCAAACAGGAGCAGGAACAAAGAGCCGATCGGGTCGAAACTCACAAGCGGGTTAATGCTCATGCGGCCCTGCAGCTTTGCGGTATTGTCACCCAGCTTGTTGGCGGTCCATGCATGCGCCCATTCGTGTATGGGCAGTATGCAGAAAATTATGAAAAGCATTGCAAGTATATCAGCTATAACATTGACTGGTTTTACGGGAACGCCGTTCGCAATATCCCGAATTATTGAAAAAAGCATAAGTTAACTCCTCATTCAAGGCATAAGCCGGCATTTTCTGCTTTTTAAAAGCAAAAACAGCTATTTAAATAATTATAATACTCGGCAGATGAAAAGACAAGCACAGAAAGGGCAGTGCCGGCTACTCATGCTTGGGCTCAGAATAAGGCGGAGTCCCTATACGGAACAGTGACGACACGAGCAGGATGCCCATTGCAAGCGCGCCTGCAATGCCGAGCGTATGCAGGCCAGTTTTCATGAACATCTCATCGTTGCCTATTACGCAGTATTCCATTGTGTAAAATATTCCGCCGCCGGGCACCATAGGAAGCAGCGCTACTATCTGAAATTCTGTCGCTGGTTTTTTAAGTAGGCGCGCCATGATTTCAGAGTAAATGGCTGTTGCCACGGTAGCAATGAAAAACTGCAGAATATCTCGGTTTAAAAAATTAAAGATGAGGTAAACAAACCAGCCAAGCGCACCGCCCAAAGAGGCAATGAGCAGTGTTTTGCCGCGCATGCTGTATACGAGGCCAAAAGCTATGCATGCCAAAAAAGCCCAGATGCACTGTAAAAACACCATTTTCATACCCCCATGAACATGCGCGTCGTAATAAGTGCAACACCTGCGCCAATTGCGATAGCTGCCGCTATCATAAGGCTTTCGGTAAAACGCAGCACCCCGGCAATCATGTCTCCGGCTATAATGTCGCGCATAAAGTCAGTAATCGCAATGCCTGGCACAAGGTTCATCAGCGCTCCGATGATAATTTTGTCATAGTTAAGCGAAATAAAGGAGTTTGAAAAAACAAGCGCTACTGCCGTAGGTACATAGCTTGCCGCCACATATATAAAGAACTGGTTGACATGAAAATGCTCCAACAGCTGCCAAATTGGCTTGATAAGCGCGCCGCATAAAAATGAAATGGCGGCGTCTGCAGGGTTGCCGCCGTAAAAGAGTGTGAAAGCAGCCGCAACAAATGCGAAAGCGACCGTCTGCACTGAAACCGGAACCGATGGCATCTTATTTATGCGGCGTATTTCGCGGTTTACAGCACTAAGCTCAGGCTTTGCCTGGCACATGCGCCGGCAAAGGTCATTTGCCTTGTCTACGCGGTTCATGTTAACCTGCCTCGCCGGTATGCGGCGTATGGCCGTGACAGGGCGGCCGTCAGGCGTGCTGACCGAAACATTTATAAAAGTCGGTATGGCAAATACTTCACCGGCTTCAGTCCCATAAGCGCTGAAAATACGCCGCATGGATTCCTCCGCGCGCGATATTTCAGCACCGTTTGAGATGAGCAGGTACCCAATATCTGCTGCTGTATTTACAAGTCTGTCGTAATCCATGCACCCTCCACAATAAAAGCCCAAACATTATTACAAGCGGTTTGCCGGAAATTTTTGCTTTAAAACTATAACATGTTTGCAGCAACTTTTCAATCACCGCTTACTGCTTTCAGAATTACAGTATGGGCCCGCTTATTGGCACATACGTAAATAAAGCAAGAATATAAAGCTGGCAGCGATTTGCCTGCCAGCTATGCATTTCAAATTCAAAACCTTGTAATTAAAAATACAACTATAAAATAAGCCAGAATAACGATAGCCGCTGTGTTTTTCTTCCTTTTTGCCGTCAGCCTCACTCATATAGCCGTTTTTTTCTGAGCTCCTCTTCCAGAAGGCCATATGTAAAAAAATACAGTGCAATATATCGCTATTCTTCCTGAAAACACGCCACAGTGCACAACTTAACACAGTCTGTTGCACTTGTTGACGAAGAATAACAATAAGCACTGTAAATTACTATCATAAAAGTTAAAGCTTATAATTCATAATAAGCATTTAATACATCAAACATTAAACTTGCTGTTGTATGCAAAAACAGCAAAATATTAAATTTCTTTCTTAACCATATGGCATGAAACATAATGATGCGGACGTACTTCTGTCAAAGTTGGAGATTTTTCACGGCAAATATCTTTTACGTAAGGGCAGCGGTTTGCAAACGGACAGCCTGGTTTAGGGTTAATAGGGCTTGGAACATCTCCAGGCAATAATTTTGTTTCTTTATGCGCTTCTTTTTTAGGATCCGGAACAGGTACTGCAGCAATCAGAGCTTGGCTGTAAGGGTGAAGCGTATGTGCGTAAAGCTCATCGCTCTCTGCAAGCTCCATAAGATTGCCGAGATACATAACGGCAATCCTATTAGAAATGTATTTTACAACATTTAAATCGTGGGCGATAAACATATAGGTAAGGTGCATTTTATTCTGCAAATCTTTCAGGAGGTTAATAATCTGGCTCTGAATGGAAACATCCAGTGCGGAAACTGGTTCGTCACATACAATAAATTCCGGATCAATTGCGAGCGCACGCGCGATTCCGATACGCTGCCTTTGTCCGCCTGAAAATTCATGTGGAAAACGGTTTGCGTGCTCACGGTTTAAGCCGACTGTTTCCAAAAGCTCATAAACACGCTGCTGGCGTTTTTTCTTGTCATACATATGGTGAATTTCCATACCCTCTGAAATTATAGAGCCAACTGTCATACGTGGATCCAAAGACGCATACGGATCTTGAAAAATTATCTGGGCCTTTTTTGAGTATTCATACCTGGCTTTTGTACTTTTCACATTAACTTCTTTGCCGCGGTAATAAATTTTTCCCTTTGTAGGCTGGTAAATTCCCATTACGACACGCCCGAGAGTTGATTTTCCACAGCCGGATTCACCAACAATACCGAGAGTTTCCCCATCATAAATGTCAAACGATATATCGTTGACTGCAACCAAAGTCTGCTTATGGCCAACATCGAAATATTTTGAAATATGGTCAAGAGTGATTAACTTTTCCATTTGTTTTATTTTTCCTCCTTGTCACCGGGAAAATCAGGGTGAAGACGCCAGCATGAAGCCGTATGCCTTTCCCCGACGGTAAATTTCGGAGGTTGCCTGTGCTTGCAGATTTTCATGCACTGCTCACAGCGGCTTGCAAACGCACACCCGGCTGGAGGTGCAAACAAATCTGGTGGAGTGCCTGGAATGGAAATAAGCTCTTTGTTCCGTGATGTTTCAACTGTTGGAAGGCTGCGAAGCAATGCGCGAGTATATGGATGCGCTTGGCGGTAAAAAATGTCCTTGCATGAACCTTCTTCAACTATTTTACCCGCATACATAACTGCAACCCGGTCAGCAAGATTTGCCACTACTCCAAGGTCATGCGTAATCAGAATAATTGAAGTGCCTGTTTTATCACGTATTTGCTGCATAAGTTGCATGATTTGAGCCTGAATAGTCACATCAAGTGCCGTTGTCGGCTCGTCGGCAATCAGCAGCTTTGGTTTACACGCGAGCGCCATGGCAATCATAGCACGCTGGCGCATACCTCCTGAAAATTCATATGGGTACTGATTAACCCGCTCATCGGCATTCGGAATTTGAACCATATTGAGCAGCCTGAGTGCTTCATCATAGCACTCCTGGTTATTCAGATGTTTTTTCTTTTTCAATGTTTCTGTAAGCTGTTTCCCAATTTTTTTCGTCGGGTTCAGGCTCGTCATGGGATCCTGAAAAATCATGCTTACAAGCTGGCCGCGTATCTGCTGCATTTTTTTCTCGCTGGCTGTGACGATATCATTGCCGCAAAGAGTAATTTTTCCTTTGACAATACGGGCCGGCGGCATTGGATTGAGCTTCATTATCGTTTGGGCAGTAACGCTTTTTCCGCTTCCGCTTTCACCAACGATGGCTAACACTTCACCAGCGTCGACATATAATGAAACTCCTCTGACAGCATGGACTTCACCTGCATATGTATCAAATGACACATAAAGGTCATCGATATCCAAGATGCGTCCCATACACAAATCACCTCCTCAATTTCGGGTCAAATGCATCACGCATTTGGTCGCCAAGCAGGTTAAATGCCAGCATCGTCAGGCTTATAAACAGTGCTGGGAAAAGGAGCTGCGTTGGATAGACCTGAAATACGCTGATGCCATCATAAGCTAAAATTCCCCAGGAAGACTGCGGCGGTGAAATACCAAGGCCAAGCATTGACAGGAATGCTTCTGTAAAGATAACATTTGGGATATCAAGAGTAACATTAACGACTATTATACTCACCAAATTCGGGATTATATGCCGCGCAATAACCCATGAAGGTTTTGCTCCCATAGATTCCGCTGCTATCATAAATTCCTGTTTCCTAATGCCAAGTACCTGCCCGCGGACAAGGCGCGCCATCCCTGTCCATCCAGTTATTGAATAAGCAATAATAATAGTCATCAGCCCGCGCGGCAGCACTACCAGAAGCAGCATGACAATAATAAGATATGGGATGCCTCCGACAATTTCAAGAATACGCATCATTACATTGTCGATTCCACCACCGAAATATCCGGAAATGCCACCATAAATGCACCCAACCAGGCAATCAATCAATGTAACGGCAAATGCTACGGTCAGAGATACTCTGGCGCCCATCCAAACACGCACCCAAATATCACGTCCAAGAGTATCTGTGCCAAAAATATGTGCGTTGTGAGTAATATTATCGACCCACATAGGCGGCTGGTTGGAATAAGCAACATTCTGCTGAGCGTAATTAAACGGGCAAAAGATAGGAATAAACACTGCACCTAAAATTAACGCTACCAGAAAAATTATGCACACCATTGCAACTTTACTTTTTTTTAGGCGTGACAGTGCATCTTTCCAGAAACTGATGGATGGGCGGGAAATTGTCTCCATAGCTTTTGTATCCGACCCCACCCATTCAAACTCAGAAGAATCTATTTTTTCATTCTGTGCCGAATCCGATAGATCATATGTTACAGCCTGTTGATTTGCCATTTTATTCACTCCCTATCGCCACTCAATTTTACACGCGGATCAAGCAGACCGTAAATAATGTCTACTATTAAATTGGCAAATACCAAAAATGAGCCAAAGAATAAAGTTGTCCCTGCAATTGTCGTGTAATCATTCATTTGAACGCTTTGAACAAAATATTTTCCGAGCCCTGGAATTGAAAAAATGTTTTCCACAACAAAAGTTCCAGTCAAAACACTGGCTACTAAAGGGCCCATTATAGTAACAACAGGCGTAATCGCATTACGGACCGCATGCTTCATCACAATTGCGCTGCGGCTCAGTCCCTTTGCTTTTGCTGTTTTAATATAGTCCTGGTTTAACACATCAAGCATACTTGTCCGCATTAAGCGGCTTATACTTGCCATACTTCCAAAGGCAAGTGCAAATGATGGCAGGATCTTACTGTTTTCCGGTCCCCATCCCATAACTGTAAAGACCTGATTCCCAGTTGCTTGAAAAAGCTTAAACCCAAGAAAATATTGAAGAAGGGCCCCTATGATAAAAGAAGGCACAGAAACACCAATCAGTGCAAGAAGCATGGCTACAGTATCCCATGCAGTACCGCGTTTAACGGCAGCAACAATTCCAAGCAATAACCCCATGATAAAAGCAAAAATCAAGGATCTGATTCCTAATTCTGCTGAAACTGGGAAAGCAGTTTTTATTATGCTTACTACCGACCGCTTATCAAGGAGAGATACTCCTAAGTCACCATGAAAAATATTTCCTATGTAGCGCAGCAGTTGAACCAAGATTGGCTGGTCTAATCCATATTTAGCATATAACGCCGCTTTAACTTCTGGCTTTAAAGCTTTTTGACCAGAAAAAGGATCTCCAGGCATCAGATGCATTAGAATAAATGTGACAAAAATCAATACAAAGATAGTGATAATTGAATACAGCACTCTCTTTAAGATGTACTGAGCTTGTTTTGGCAAATCAATCAACTCCCTTATTAAATGGACCACGGTACAAGCAATTAAGTAGCAACGGTAGTGTTGAGCAATGATTTTGCTTTTGAAAGCCGCAAAATTTATTATAGTACTTCTTGCGGCTCACAAAAGCAAATAAAGCCATATTGAGATATGGCTTTATTTGCTAAATTATACCAGTTAAAAGTATTTATTTCTTTATAATTTTTGCTCCATCAGTATATTCACCAGGCCAGTACTGGAAAGCAGTGTAAGTGCCGCCTGTAAACTTGGAAGAAGTCGTGTAGTTAATCACACTGAAGTAAAGCGGTGAAACAACTGCATCCTGAATAGCTGTCTTTTCAGCTTTAATTAAATCTTCCTGGCGGTTTTTAGCATTACTTTCTGCTGCCGCAGTTGCAATGAGATTGTCATAAGTTTTATTTGAATAGCTGCCATAGTTACTGCCATTGCTTGTCGTAAACATATCGAGGAAAGTCATTGGGTCGTTATAGTCTGGAGACCATCCTGCATATACAAAATCAAAATCTTTTGAATTCATCGCCGCAATACGTGCTTTAAATGCAAGTGGTTTAAGCTCGACGTTGACACCAAGGTTTTGCTTCCACTGTTCCTGGAAATATGCGGATTCCTTCTGCGGTGCAGTATCATTGCTTGTAATTAAGACTGGTTTTAACTGTGAGGCAGTCATGCCAAGTTCCTGAAGGCCTTCCGTAAGCAATTGTTTTGCTTTTGCAGGATCATATTTTAAAGCAACGTTACCGCGCGCCTTTGAATAATCGCCATTCGCACCAAAAATCCCGTTTGGCACAATTCCAGTTGCTGGGAGTGAGCCGTCTTTCTTAACATTCTTGCAGAAATTAGTCGTATCGATTGCCATACCAAAAGCCTCACGGACTTTAGCATTCGTAAATGGCTTTCTTTTCAAATTATATTGAATATACCAATTGCCATCATCCACATATTTAGCAACTGGCTGGCCTTCGGCCTTCATCTGTGCAATCTGATCAGATGTTTGCAGGCGTATGAAATCAAGCTGATTGGTTTTCACAGCATTCATTGCTGCGTTCGCATCACTGATCATAACAATCTTGATCTTTTTAATATTGAC
>DHSD01000027.1:40493-110140 GCA_002411365.1 Ruminococcaceae bacterium UBA5295 | reverse complement strand
GCAATTATTAGTTATTAAATATTAGCTGTTTTTCACTTAACCCAAAACTTTTCAGCAGGCTCTTCTAAATCAAATTCAGGTGAAGTTTGAATTTGATTTAGAATTTTATTGGCACAGTATAAATCATGAAGCCCAATGCCGATATTATAAACTAATATACGCTCCTTCGCATTTTCTCTTCCAGGTTTTTTGCCGCTAATTACATCTTGCACTTCTGCAAAAGATTTAAACTTATCAAAATTTTTAAAGTTTTTTATATGGTTTTTATCATCTGCAAAAACTTTGTCAAAAAATAAATCGCAGTTTGTAAATCCGCGTGTATGAATCGGTAATAAGAGGCATCCTTCTGGGAAACATGAATCATTGCAGATATCATTGGGATAAAATGTCACCGCAGAAATAATCACATCACTTTTCGATATTGTTTCCTCTACTGTATCACATACTGTAAAATGCAGGTTCATATTGTCTTGAAAACATTTGATAAACAAATCATGTTGATTTTTGTACCTCAGAATATGCACGTCAATTGGTTTTTCAGGATATAGGCAAGATATAGCTTTCAATGCTGCGCGCGCTGTGTTACCAAGCCCAATGATAGACAGCACTTGCCAGTTTTGCCTTGCAAAGAGCTTAACAGAATGCGCGGCGACTGCTCCAGTCCGCATTGCAGTAATATAAGTACCATCCATAAGTGCAAGTGGATTCCCATTTTTAAGATCAAAAATAAGGATTAGGCTTTTTAAACTTGGGCTACGGTCTGGATACCTTGTTACAATTTTAATCCCGGCACGATTAATACTCGGAATTACTGCTGGCATAAAATTATAAAACATACTGTTTTGATGAAAATTTATACTCGTTTTAACCGGAAGGATCATTTTATCTTTATTTCTTATAATTTCATCCACCCAATTATAAAAACTAAGTTGAGGAATATTTAGGTTTTTTATTTGGTTAAAATCTATTAATTTCATTTTCTTTTACCTTTTGTCTAAAAATTAAACCGTAATAAAGCCGCATATTCACTGTTACAAGTTATTGCATGCTTCCTGTTTAATAAGCGTATGTACTTTTTGTCCACAGGCACCATCAATATTTGCAATGGATTTTTCCGTTACTTTCAGGCGTTCGCGTTCTTCGGGTCTTCGCCCTTAAGTACCATATCGCGGAATCGTTTTATGGTCATTCCATTTTCCAGAAAATAATCCTCGGAGTAATCAAAAATGCAAATGCTGTTCTTTAGCATTGAACTTTTTCTGTCAAGGCATAAAATTGGTTTACCCGTAACTGCATATTGCAGCATGATGGAACTGTAATCACTTACAATCGCGTCCGAAACTGCCATGGAAATATAAGCATTGCCTGTAAGGTCAATAACCGCATTGCTTTTCGCCATAATTCCTTTTGCCAGGTTCAGGTAAGGCTCGAGGTACGCCGGCCGCATTAATTTTATTGTTTCTTTCAGCAAAGGGTGCGGCCTCCATATAAGTGCACATTCAGGGCACTGCGTTAATATATCCATAAGCTGGCCTGATTTTTCAAGCCATCCCGGATTTTCCAGCATGGCCCTTATAGTTGTGTTCCACAAAAATATTTTTTTGCCTTTGAGCTTTTCTTCCCATTCTTTCGGAATTTCGTGTGGCTGTTCCTCAGCTCGTAAAACCGCATCAAATTTCGGTGAGCCTGCTACTAACATTTTGCCTTCATTCAGGCCTAATTTTGTAAAAAGTTTTTTCTGATATTCCGACTGAGCGATAACGCGGTCGGCATAAACTGTGCCAGGCACAATCGCCATCGTTTTTATCTCATCAATGTTTCTGTATGAGCCATAAACAAAATATGGCACATAAACCAGCATGTCCGTGGATTTTTTTAAATTCTCCGCAAAATATTTTTCATCAACCTGGGTCACATAATTGTTATTGTCATATGGATTATGTATGTAAACAATATCCGGATGGTGTTTCTGCACATCATAAAGTGAATAATGTACAACCGGCACATCATCCGGATAAAGACTTCCCTCATAAAAATATTCTGCTTTACTGCCATCTTTTTTCGAATAGTATGGGATTGGCACAACATAGCAAATGCAGTCCGGGTCGTTATTTGCAGCGCGCCAAATACTTTCCATGCTGTCCCACATAGACACCTTATAAGGGAAAAATGCAATTTCATACTGTGTTTTAACATTTTCCTTTATAAAAAGTTTAAGCGTTTTTATTTCCGGTTTAATTTTATTGCAGATATCCTGAAAACCGCTGGTTTTCATATTTTTTAAATTTTCAAGTAAATGGTCAGTTTTATTAACTGCTTCCACCTCCTGCTCACTCTGCAAAAGGGCTTTGATGGAAGTTACAGCATCAATACAGTTTTTCAACATCGGTTCAGGTTTTTCTCTAATATAAACGATACCGTCCGCCAAAGTATCAAGCAATTCCAATATTTGTTTTTTTATGTATAAGCGCAAAAAACAACACCCCACTTACCAATCTAAATGTCATACCAGCAAATTTTATAGCAGATTATCATAACTGTATCTACTTAAAAAACTTTCATTAAATAAATCGGCGCGCAAAAATAAAAAATTAGTGGTCTGCAAACTGTTTTTTCATGGTAAGCGATATGCGCTGCTTTTTAACGTCCACTGAAAGGACGCGCACTTTTACAATATCGCCGACTTTAAGGACGTCGGCAGGATTTTTGACGAAGCTGTCGGAAATCTGGGAAACATGAACAAGGCCATCCTGATGGACGCCGATATCCACAAACGCGCCAAAATCGACAACATTACGCACCGTGCCGGTAAGCTCCATGCCGGGCTTAAGGTCGTCTATCTTCATAACGTCCGTGCGCAGAATCGGCTTTGGCAGTTCATCGCGGGGGTCGCGCCCCGGCTGCATCAGCTCGGAAACGATATCTGAAAGCGTCGGCACACCGGCACCGGTTTTCTCGGCAGCCTCTTTTATGCCGCCGACATTTTCCAGCCTGCTTTTAAGCGAAGAAAATCTTTCACCTGCAATGTCGTCAGCGCCGTACCCGCAAAGTTCAAGCAGAGAGCGTGCGGCACCGTAAGACTCCGGATGGACCGCCGTATGGTCAAGTATATTGCTGCTTTCCGGCACACGCAGAAAACCCGCGCACTGCTGGAAAGCCTTCGGCCCGAGTTTCGGGACTTTCATAAGCTCCTGCCTGCTGTGAAACGCGCCGTTTTCTTCACGGTACTTTACAACATTTTTTGAAACATATGGTGTCATCCCCGCAACTTTTCCCAGCAGGGAAGGGGAGGCCGTGTTGAGATCAACGCCGACCGTGTTCACGCAGTCTTCCACAACACCGCTGAGCGCTTCGTCAAGCTGCTTTTTGGGCATGTCGTGCTGATACTGCCCTACGCCGATAGCCTGCGGGTCTATCTTCACCAGCTCTGCAAGCGGGTCCTGAAGCCTGCGCGCAATGGACACGGCGCTGCGCAGGGTAACGTCGTACTCCGGAAATTCCTGTGCCGCAAGCTTGCTTGCAGAATATACGGACGCGCCCGCTTCGTTTACGATCACATACGACACGCCTCCGCCAATTTCTTTTATTACTTCTGCCGCAAACTGCTCTGTTTCACGTGAAGCCGTCCCGTTGCCGATTGCAATTACGGTAACATGGTGCTTCTTTATCATGCACTTTACCGTTTTCTTAGCTTCCTGCACTTTGGTTTTGGAATGTGTGGGGTAAATAACACCCGTATCAAGCACACGGCCTGTAGGGTCTACTACGGCTACTTTGCAACCTGTGCGGTATCCGGGGTCAAGGCCCATAGTCACGCAGCCTTTTACCGGCGGCTGCATAAGCAGGTTCCGCAGGTTGACAGAAAAGACGTTTATGGCCGATTTGTCAGCTTCTTCCGTAAGGGAGCCGCGTATATCCCTCTCGATAGCTGGAAAAACAAGCCGGTTGTAAGCGTCTTCGCATGCCTGCCTAACAGCATCCTCACATGGCGAGCCATTGCCTTTAAGCGTTTCGGAAAGGACTATATTCATTCCCTTTGCATGGTCGAGCTCAACCGAAACTTTAAGGAAGCCTTCTTTTTCCCCGCGGTTTATGGCGAGGACACGGTGCCCCGCAATCTTTGATACCTGTTCGCGGAAATCGTAGTACTGTGCATAGACGGAGTCCTCATCCGGCTTTGCAGCTTTAGAGGCAAGCATTCCCTGCGCTCCTGTTACCACGCGCAGGCGCCTGCGTATCGATGCGCTGTCCGATACATGCTCAGCAATGATATCGAGTGCGCCCGCAAGCGCATCGTCGGGAGTTTCCACACCCTTTTCCGGATTTACGAATTTTTCTGCCATCCCATCAGGCTGAGGTGAATTTTCTTCCTGGCGTAAAATGGCGTCAGCGAGCGGCTGCAGCCCCTTTTCTTTCGCCACGGAAGCCCGCGTCCGCCGTTTTGGGCGGAACGGGCGGTAAATATCTTCTATCTCTGCCAAAGTTGAGGCATCATTCAGCGCTTCCGAAATTTTCCCCGTCATGGCACCCGATTCCTCTATGGCAGATGAGACTTCGGCGCGCCGCTTTTCAAGGGAACGCAGATAATCAAGGCGCTCCGCAAGCTTCCGCAGCGTTTGGTCGTCAAGCGAGCCGTGCGCCTCTTTTCTGTAGCGGGCAATAAAGGGAATTGTATTTCCCTCGTCTATAAGCTCTATAACCTTTTCGGTCTGCCATTTCTGCAGATGAAACTGCTTTGCCAGTTTTTCAGCAAAATCCATCGTATAAAAACCCTCCAAAACAGAAAATCAGCCCAAAATGTGCATATACGAAAGCAGCAGGCAGCCGCCGTATATGACCGGCTGGTGTATCAGGTACAGTAGCAGCGCATGGCGGCCAAGCCACGAAAGCTGCGGCACCTGGGAGCGGTACATGATTCCAGGGAACTTTCCGGCTTTTGCAAGCCTGCCTGTAAAAATACCGGCAGCATACACAAAAATCCATGGAATGATTGGAAAGTAGTCAGCACTCAGAAAAAAAGGATTGTGTATGCCAAGCGGCGCAAGCCAGTTGTTTACATAAAGCTGCTTAGGCAGCTCCAGCACCAACGGATAGCCTGAGCCGAGGTATCCATTCTGCACATTCATAGTAAAAAGGAACAGCATGGCACAGACGAGCACAGGCCATATGGAAAAGCTGTGCCTTTCAAAAACGGGCTTGAGAAGGCCCGCAAGGATCATGCAGACAGCAAGAAAATGCAGTATGCCGAATGTGATGATGTCGCGCGGCAAAAATATGCCCGTTACAAGCGTGACGCCCATGGCTACGGCGAGAAGCTTCAGCCCGCGCGAAAGGTTAGAGTGCGAAAGGTTGCACGCAATGCCGGAAATGAACATAAAAAGCCCGGCAAAATAAGGCTCCGCAGGCATAAAAAACCAAAAGTAGTAAACACCGGCTTCATTTCCGAACAGGAATCCTATAGTATAAAAAGCATGGTAAAAGATCATGCAGAAAACCGCAAACCCGCGTAGCTCGTCCAGCAGATATATACGGCCTGTTTTCTCCTGTGCCGCTTCGTTTTCGGGCAAATCACACACCTCCGGCAGCTCCGGCGGCTGAAGCCGCCGGAAAACCTATAAAGTTATTATAGCATGGAACCGGCCGCCATTCCCACTGCATGGCAGAAAAAAACGCCTGTTTAATCAGGCGTCACTTTGCAAAAGAAATATTTGTGGCTGGAATTTTATACTGCTTTGAAACTATCTGTTTCACTCGCTCATAGTCGAGAAAAGGAACCGTATTGATGTCATCAATAAAACTTTTTGTAGGCCTTGCAAGAAACCTTCCGGTGGCATCATCTAAAACATTGATGTCGATCACGCTCAGGCCTTCCGTCGTTTTGTTTGCATAGATAACGGCTTTATATGCCATAAATAATCCCCCCATTCTCATATGCAACTGTTTCTATCATAATTCCGTATTTTGCAAATGTCAACGGATTTTCACATTTTTCCGCCTGATTAATATGCAGAAATATGGTTCGCCGCCCGTATTTAAAGCCGTTGAAAATCAGTAGTGATAAGGCCAATACACTATGTTATAATAGTATAGACAATGTGAAAAGAAAGATTACACATACATACGCATATGAAAATGGAGGAACATAAAATGACACAGAATGAACTTGAAAAAGAGTACACAGTTACGGAGGACATGCTCGCAAATCATGTGGTGAGCGGTTCCCTGCCTGTGCTGGCCACGCCTGTAGTTTCAGCTCTTTTTGAAAGTGCAGCAGCTGATATTGCTCAGGCCAGCCTTCCTGAAGGGATAACCACGGTTGGGACGGAAATTACAGTGCATCACACTGCGCCAACCCCCTGCGGTGCAAAACTGACAGTAAAGGTGAAGCTCACTGGGCAGAAAGACCGCGTTTTCCGTTTCAGCCTTTCTGCAAGCGATGAGACCGGCCCTGTGGCTTCCGGTGAACACGAACGCGTAAGCGTAAAGGCAGAGCATTTCGTGCAAAAGGCAAAGGCGCGGAAGGTACTCAAATGAAGCCAAAGCGCCTTCTTGTACTTTTCGACCTTGACGGCACTCTGACCGATTCCGGCCCCGGAATCATCGCATCCGTACGCTACGCGCTCGAGCAAATGAAAAAACCGATCCCGCCTTGTGACGTCCTGCGCCAATTTATAGGCCCACCGCTTTTCGACAGTTTCACAAAACTCTGCGGTATGTCTGAAGAAGAAACAAAAAAAGCTATAGCTTATTTCCACAGGATATATAATTCCAACGGCGTTTACAACAATTCCGTTTACCCGGGCATTCCAGAAATGCTTGAGGAATTGCGCAGTGCAGGCTCAAAGCTCGCCATAGCGACATCGAAACCGAGGTCAATTGCAAAGTTAGTCCTTGAGCATTTCGACCTTTTAAAATATTTCAGCTATTTTTCCGCTGCCGACGAAAGCGACAAAGGCGGCGGCAAAGAAATGCTTATCCGGCCGATTTTGGAAACAACCGGCTGTAAACCGTCGGATGCCGTGATGATTGGGGATACAAAATTCGACGCCGCCGGCGCGCGCAAAGCCGGAACATCATTTCTCGGCGTACTGTACGGCTTTGGCAAAGAAGATGAAATGCGCCGCGAGGGCGGCCGCGTGTTCGTTACAAGCCCTGCGGAAATAGCCGGCGCACTGGCCGCTTACTAAGCTGTCCCATTATGGAACCATGTTTGACAGCAATATGGTTCAGTGATATTATAAGGTTACAATTAAATAAGGGGTGCTGGGTAGTCCCGGCTGAGAGAAAAGCAAAAAGATGCTTTTTGACCCTTTTAACCTGATCTGGATAATGCCAGCGTAGGAAAACGGATAAAAGTTTCAGCGCCCTGCGTAATTGGCAGGGCGCTTTTTTTACGCCTGCACGATTTCCGGAAACTTTTACAGGAGGTCTTTTAAATGAACCCACAGTCAGACACAAACGGTTCCGCCAAGCGCGCGGAGAGGAAAACGAATACAGGCATAAACCCAAACGTGCTGCGGCTTGTCGAGAGTGCAATCATGATAGGCCTTGCCCTCGTCCTTAACATGATAAAAATCTACAAACTTCCGTTGGGTGGCTCTGTTACGCTCTGCAGCATGTTGCCGATCCTTCTCATTGGCTACAAGTACGGCCCGAAATGGGGAATGCTCACCGGCCTTGCTTACGGGACGGTAAAGCTCTTAATCAGCCTTGGCGAGATACTCTCATGGGGGCTTACTCCAGCAGCACTGATACTTTCTTTCATTTTTGACTATCTGCTTGCATTTACCGCGCTCGGCCTTGCCGGCATTTATGGAAAAGGGCTGAAGCGATACATAGGCGGCATGTTTACCGCTGTGCTGCTGCGCTTCGCATTTCATGTGGTGGCCGGCGTTACGTCATACGCAAGCTGGCTGCCAAAAGAGTGGAAAGGGCATTTGTTCCTGTACTCTGTTGCTTACAACGGTTCTTTCCTTTTGCCGGATTTCATCATCTGCCTTATCGTTGCTTTGCTGATTTATAAACCAATCAGAAAATTCCTCGAAGACTGAATTTTCGCGTAAACATATATAAGGCAAAACAATAAAATCCCCTGCGGCAGGGGATTTTATTGCGTTTCCTTAATTTCCGCAATGCGGCGCAATGTCGTTGCGGCTTTATTATGGCACCAGGAGCGGAAAAGCTAATATAATATTGATAATTATTATTAATATTTTTTACTTTGCCTTTACTTTGATTTCCTGTTTTGCGCTGGTGCACTTACGGCCAAACCGCACCATTGTTTCAGGGATATTTACTATAAGCTCCTGATAGCACATATGGTATCTTCTGCCATAGAGGAACAGAACCGCCCGTATCTGGTTTTTGCGGTAACGTGTGCAGAAAACGTTTTCTTTTTTCAGCTCTTCCAGATATTCAAGTATAAATTCTATTCCGCTGAGGTCAGTCCGCTGGTGATGGATGGGATAGTCGATGATGGCCGGCGTGTCCTGCGCGTCGAACTCAGGATTATACAGCTGGAAAAAAGCCGGCAGCCCCTCGTCAAGCGTCTCATTATAAACGCGCAGGTCGGTGTCAACCCTCGTATCGAGGATCTGGCCGTAAAGCTTTTCCGCATTATGTACCTTCTTTTTTACGAATGCAAGCGACGTGCGGAAAAGTTCCCCTCCCTGAGTGTTTCTCACTTTTTCTTCGGGCACCGGTATGCTCCGCAGATATGCGGAAATGCAGTATATCATGGACTTAAAAATATTTTCCGCGCGTTCATTTCGTATGGAGCTTCCGGAGCCATTGTTATACTTTATGATAAGACGCCTGAGCTCCCACAGCAGGTCGGAGCGCAGCCCTTTCCGCTCTTCTTCAGTAAGGGCGGAAAATGCAAGTTTTTCATTCATCCTGCTCCTCCTCGCCGGCATTGTCATCTTCGTCGTTTTTGCCGCTGTCGTCCGCCGTATCTTTTTTCTTTGGTTTTATGCTTTCCACGTCGTAGTCCCGGCCAAAGCGTTTCGCTTTAAGCAGGCGCATAAGCTTACGGCTCTGTATTACGCCTTTCATATCCCCTCCATACCTTTCGAACGCATCCGCAAGACGGGAAATAAGGTCGTCATCGGAAATCCTGTCATCCGATTCATCTTTCAGTTCATAGAAAGCTTCGACCGCCTCATTTATAACATCGGCATAATTTTTCTTATACAGGTATTTTGAAGGGCTGAAAGCGCGTATGATTTTCTGCACCGTGTCAAAGCCAATCTCAACACGGCAGCAGTTTTCCAGCACTGCACGGTGCGTCTGCGCGAGTTCAAACGCTTCCTGCGGTTTCAGTGCCAAACCGTACTGTGCAGTCTCTTCATTTATCTTAAGCAGGTCGTCACGTTCTTTTTCTATTGGATAACTGCTGCTGAGAAATTTTGAAAGCGTTTCTTCCAAAAGACATCCTTCTTTCAGCAAGAGGCTTGACATTCGCTGCAAAATATGATAAATTATATAAGGAAAAGTTTGTAATTTATTTTGCACTCTTTCTTTAGTATAGCGCATTTTTAACGCCATGTCAACAAATTGTCAAAGTAAGCAACAAAAGGCAGCCCTGCAGCAATGCTGCAAAGCTGCCTTTTTTATACTGCGCGTTTCCGGCAGCCCGGTCATTAAGCAGGTATGCTAAGCCGATACTGTTTTGCCGTTTTCAAAGCCAGAGGCAGACTGCATGATAGCGTCGAGGTCGCTCTTAGAGCACAGGCCTAAAACTTTTCCGTTCAGCACTGCCGTATAGTGTTCGCTGGTAAGGTAAAACTCAACTGTGTCTGTTCCGGCCTTGTCAAAGTAGCTATACTTCACGGTTACTGCTGGGGAACCGGAAGGCTTCATGCTTGAAGCACCATATATCATAAGCCCGGTCAGTTTCTGGTAAAGGTTTGTGTAGTTGCTGCTGTAATTCAGAGCTTTTCCGCCATTGCCTGTGACTTTATATGTGTATGATTTTTCGTCTTGTGTTGAGGACGAGGCTTTTTCCTTACGCGTCAGATTCGCAGTGTAAGAAGTATTACCTGAAACGATTGACAGGCCCTTGACTGTTTCGATGTCTGGCTGAAAAACGAGCTTGCTGCGCAGAGAAAACATACTCTGGGAAACGAGCCCTGAAAGGTTCTCGGCAGTGACAGAGTAAACAACATCAACCCCGTCTATCATGGCATAATAGTTCGAGCCGGATTTAGCGCCTACAATCAGCTTATAACTCTTATTGCCTATTGTGTATTCGGCTACGGTGGCCGGGCTGCTTAAGCCATACTGTTTAAGCGCCGCCGCGTCAGGCTTAACCTTAACCACCGACTCAGCCGTAATGCTCGAAAGGGTTGTCATAAGCGAATTGAGTGACGTTGCGTCGGCCTTATATGAATCAGGAGCCGTAATTGCAAGCGTGCCGCTCTTGTCTTTCTGCAGCGTCAACGGCGTAGGGAAATTCGAGCCGCTAAGCGCAATTTTCGTAAAATCACTGGAAGAAGCGTTAGAAGATGAGACTATTTCTTTGGATATGAAATAGTCCGCGCCTTCCAAAAGCCCCTGGTCAATGCTCACAATATAAACACTGTTCGACGATGTGCCGCACATATAGTGCGCCGAAGAATCCGTTGCAGTCGCATTACCTATTTTATAGCTGAAGGTTGAGCCGTCACGGAATGTCACCTGAACGGTTGCCTGAGGGTCCTGCAGGCCATAGTCTTCGAGGCTGCTTACAGCGCCTATATTTTTTGTGGCAGAAAGGCTGAACCCGTTCTTTACAGCCGAGCCTGTTTCACCAGTATCTACAGGGCATCCGCTCAGCTCTTCCACCGTATATGTAACTGACGAGCCCGAAGACGAAGGCAGGGCAGAAGGCGATGTGGAAGAAGCGCCTATTTTACCTGACGGAACAGGGATAAGCGTATAGCTTCCCTTTTTATTCGTAACTTTCATGGATGTCACGTCGGTGCTCGATTTTGAGATAAGCTTGATACTCGCCGCCGAAGAGGAGCCTGCGGCCGAAGAGGCCGTACCCTTCCCTCCCGGAGTATGTGTCAGTGCAATTACCACGCCGCCCAGCACCGCGGCAGCAACTGCGACTATCACAATATTCCTGGTGCTGCTTTTCATATTACAGTGCCCTCCTCTTGCGGTATACAATAATTCCGGCAACAGCAACAGCAAGCGGTATCAGAACAGTGAATACTCCATAGCCCAGGACTTTAGCTACATTTGTATTTATGGTAATATCAGCTGCATATAATTGATGGTTTGATGTCGTAACCTGTGTTGAGTTGTTATTTGTTCCCGTAGCGTATTTTGAAAGGTCTACATCATATGCAGCATTGGAAAATGCTGAAGTGTTGACAAAATTGCTTCCGAACATGAGCGACGAACCAGTGACAATCAGGTTTGCGTGGCACGGTTTGTTGTTTGCCTGCACGCTTTCCTGCGACAGTGCCGCAATATTCTGCGCCGCAGTCTGGGTGTCGCTCTCTTTTTTGCTGCTGCGGTAAATGGCGGAAGAATCGCTCGACTTGATAAGCGAATACGTCATTTTAGAACCGACGTTCCGCGCTTTGATATTGACAGGGCATGAGTACGGGGCCGTAAAGTTGTTGTAGCCCGAATGTGAATTGCCGAAGTTGATGGAATCCTGCACGTCGGCAAGGATATAAAGCGGGTTATTATTGAAAAATTTCTGGTAACTCGTCTCTTCAACAACATTGTCTGTCTGCACGCCAAGGCCCCATTCTTCCATGTATGCCGAAAGCTTCGCCAATGTAGGCTGGCCGGGGCTGCATACGATAATGACCGAGCGGTCGCCCGACGCAGTCTTGCTGTGCAGGAAAGCATCTATTTTTGAAATCTCACCGTCGGTGTAATCCGTCGTCGGGCAACCGAGGACAAAGAGCTGCGTGCCGTCCGGGATTTTATCAGTCAGGAGGTTAATGTCCTTAGTTTCAAAACTGTTGTTCTGCAGAAGCCTTTCGTAGCCTGTGGATTCCATTTTTTCACTGTGGCCTGTGTCAAACGCCGCTATAGGCATTGTATCGGCTGTTACAGCATTAATAGCCGAAGCAAGCGCGGAGCCAACATTAGAGTAATAAGTCTGGCTGCCGTAGTTGCTGCTTGCCTGCGATGTGAAGAGGTCGCTTTCGGCAAGCACGCGGTGGCGCTTCTTAGTTTCCACTATAACATCACCGGCAGTGATATTGTCGCTCTGATAATTCTTGGCGAACACCGGGTCTTTGTCAAGGTCTACATACTTAACCGTTATGTTGTGGTTGCGCTCCGCGGCTTTCGAAATAAGGCGGTCGACCTGAGAATAGTCGGCACCATCGCTCGTCACCGAATTGCTCTGGCAAGCCTGCTTTGTGGCGCATATGGTAATTGTCGTCTCCAGTTTATCGCTGTCAACTGTTTTTGCCGTTTCTGCCGAGAGTGTGTTTGTGCCGGCCTTTGTCACATCAAGATTGATGGACGGGTACTTATCACTCAGAATGCCGACAATCACATTGACGAGTATAATAATGGCAAGAAATCCGGCCGTAAAAGCCGCAGCTGCGCCGCCGTGCTTGAATTTCTGGCTCTTGAAAAAAGAAGGCTTCTCTTTTTTGTTCCCCTTCTTTGCTGCCTTTTCATCAGCACAGCTTTCAGCTTTCTTTTCCGGCTCAGCTGCTTCCGGCCCTTTTTCGCTTTCTGCCTGCTTTTCAGCCAAAGCATTGGTTTCTTCTTGTTTCTTCTGGCTGCCCTTTTGCGGTTCTTTTTCCTGATTCATTCTGTTTTCCCCCCTTAGTTCCATCTTCTGCTCTCGAGTTTGCGGGCCGTCAGAAAGAGAAACACTGCAGCGACACTCACAAAATACACTAAACTGCCAATATTCAGTATGCCGTTAGAAAAAGGCTGAAAACGCGACTGGAACGATATCCAGTTGAGCACATTCTGCAGCGAAGCGGAAACGTTGTTCCCGAGGTTTCCAATCAGCATAAGCAGCATTGAGATCCCAAACGTCGCTATTGCAGCAACTATTTGGCTCTGCGTGAGTGAGGAGATAAAAACACCTATTGCAATCAAGGCTATGCCGCAGAGCAACACGCCGATATAAGTGCATAAAATTCTCGGCCAGTCCGGCGAAGAGAAAAACGTGATTATAACAGCCGGGATAAGCGTCGCCGTGAGTGAAATTGCAAACATCAGAAAAGCGGCGAGAAATTTGCCGAACACAATGGAGAATACGCCGACCGGAGCAGTAAGAAGCCCCTGGTCACTTTTCGTGCGTATCTCCTCGCTGAAAGTGCGCATGGTGATAAGCGGTATAAGGATCACCATTATCCAGCTCAGTAGCATATTGTATATATATGGGATAAGATCAGTCGTTTGCGAAAAAAGCACCTGTGAGTAAAAAAATCCGAAAAGCAGGAGCATGACGCCAAGGATAACATATCCAATCGGTGAGAAGAAATACTCCCTCAGTTCCTTCTTTGCAATAGCGCTCACTTTCTTGCACCGTCCTTTACATAACTTGCATCAGCATTATCGCTGATATAGGTAGAGCCTGTCAGGCGCAGGAACACGTCTTCAAGTGAAAATTCATTGTTCGACATGGAAAGTATCGGCCAGCCGCGCTTCGAAGCTATGCCAAACACCGAGCGGCGCGGGTCAGCACCGGTGCGGCTGTCTATCTCATACTCATAGACGCCGGGTTCTTTCTGCCCGTAATTGCTTACTGACAGCACGCCCTGAATGTCCCTCAGTGTTTTTCCGACTTCGTCCGGGTTGCCTTCAAGGCGGACGACAGTTTTCTGCTCGCCTTTGTGCTCGCCGTGCTCAAGTTCATAAGGCGTGCCGTTGGCAACAAGACTGCCTTTGTTTATGATTATTATGCGGTCTGCTACGGCTTGCACTTCCGGAAGAATGTGTGAACTGAGTATGACAGTGTGGTTTTTGCCGAGGCCTTTAATGAGGTTGCGAACATCTATTATCTGCTTAGGATCAAGGCCGACCGTCGGCTCATCGAGGATAAGGACAGGAGGGTTCCCAATAAGCGCCTGGGCAATGCCTACACGCTGCCTGTAGCCTTTCGAAAGATTGGCGATAAGGCGGCCAGAAACATTGGTAATGCGCGTCAGCGCACATATCTCCTTCAGGTGCTTTTTTCGGGGAAGGGTTACTTTCTTAAGCTCGTAAACAAAATTGAGATATTCTTCTACAGTCATGTCCGTATAGAGCGGAGGCATCTCCGGAAGGTAGCCAATCAACTTTTTAGCTTCATTTGGCTCGTCCAGCGTATTGTGGCCACCAATTTCCACAGAGCCCTCACTTGCTGAAATATAACCTGTTATGATGTTCATGGTTGTTGATTTCCCAGCACCGTTAGGCCCGAGAAAACCGATTACTGTATTTTCGCCGGCGGAAAAACTTACATGGCTCAGCGCCATGTTTTCCCCGTAGTGCTTCGAGAGGTCTTTCACCTCAATCATGGATTCATCCCTCCTGTATAACTTGCGTTACTTTCTATTTTAACAATTTTGAATGGTCGAAATGTAAACATTTCTTGAACTGTTAGTTATATTTATCAGTGAAAATGACACAGTATTATAAAAATGCCTGCATTTGACACTTTTTCCGGCTGCCGTTATAATAGTTTCAGCACAGTGAACCGCTGAAACGCGGCTATATGCACACTGCGGGCAGGTCTGCCGCACGGGGCCTGCTGCTTAAAAAGCGTGCGGAGAAACGGTGAAAATAACATGGCCGAAATAAAACCGTTCCGCGCCCTGCGCTACACCGCCGAAGCGGGGAATATAGCGGAACTTACATGCCCTCCATACGACATCATAAGCGAGGAACAGCGCCACGCATACCTTGACGAAAACCCATACAACGTTGTGCGGCTCGAGCTCCCAAAAGGCGGCAATCCATATGAGGAAGCGGGCGAAACCCTGCAGTCGTGGCTCAAAAACGGCATCCTGCGCCGCGACACAGACCCCGGCTTTTATATCTATGAAGAAGAATTTAAAGCCGGCGGCCAGAAGAAAAAAATTAAGGGCTTTATCTGCCTTGTGAAGCTCGAGGAGTTTTCAAAGGGTATAATCCTCCCGCATGAGGAGACGCTTTCAAAAGCAAAGGAAGACCGCTTCAACCTCATGAAAGCCACCGGCTGCAATTTCAGCCAGGTATATTCGCTTTATATGGACGAAGCAAATGTGACCGGTGCCAGGCTTGATGCGCTTTCTTCCGGCAGGCCGCGCTGTGAGTTCTCAGACGGCAAAGTCACCCACCGTATGTGGCTTGTAAACGACAGGGAAGTGATAAAAGCAATATGTGGCGACTTTAAAAACAGAAAACTTTATATTGCAGACGGCCACCACCGCTATGAAACAGCCCTCAATTACCGCAACTGGCGCCGTGAGCAGGGAACGGCCGACGGCAGTGAAGACTACTTAATGATGATGCTTGTCAATATGGAGCACGATGGCCTTGTGGTGTTCCCGACGCACAGGCTCGTGCGCGGGCTGGAAGGTTTCAGCACCGGGCACCTTCTAAATGGATGCCGCAATGAGTTCGACGTCACGCCTGAAAAGAACATAGCCGAAATAGAGCCGATGCTTAGCAGGCTTTACCATCAGGGCAAAAAAGCTTTCGCATTTTACGGCGGCGGAAGCGGCTGGGCACTTCTTGTGCTGAAAGATATGGGCATTATGGAAAAGGTACTGCCGGAAAAAAGCACTGCCTACCGCGGGCTCGACGTCACCATACTTCACAGCCTCATACTTGAGAAACATCTTGGCATAGATAAAAAGAACATGGCAGAGCAGGTAAACCTCTCTTACACGCGCTCGTTCCGTGAAGCCATTGAATCCGTGCAGAACGGTGACAGCCAGTGCGCGTTCATACTCAACCCTACTCGCGTGGCTGAAATCCGCGACGTCGCCTCAGCTGGAGAAAAGATGCCGCAGAAATCCACTTATTTTTACCCAAAGCTCATAACAGGCCTCGTTATGAACCAGCTTTCAGATTAACCGTCTACAAAACCGTAGGAATATCCGTAAGGGAGTGCGCTGCATAGCATCGCACTCCCTTATTTTACAAAGCTGTTCCAAAGCTCAAAGTTTATGGCTCTCCACAAGCCGTGCCGTTTTAAGCACAAGCACCTGTGTTTTCGCGTCTGCAATTTCGCCTGACATTACCATCTCTACCGCCTTTGCAAGAGGTATCTTTTCCGCCTCAAGGAATTCACCGTCATCAAGGTCTTTTTCACCGCGCGATTCCGTATGGCAGGCGTACATGTACAGTATTTCATTCGTATATCCGGTCGAGGGGTAAAGCTCGCCGAGGCCGATATAGTCTTTTCCTTCCACGCCTGTTTCTTCGCGCAGCTCACGCTTTCCGGCCTCAAGCGGATCTTCGCCGCTCTCTAATTTTCCGGCAGGAAGCTCGAGCACTACTTTGTGGTACGGATAGCGGTACTGGCGAACAAAATAAAGCTCGTTATCCTTTGTCAGCGCGGCAATGCATACACCGCCTTTGTGGTCGATACATTCGCGCGTAACGGTGCGGCCGTCTTCTATCTGGACTTTGTCGACATGAAAATCGAGGATTTTACCGCGGTAAATATAATTCTGCTCCAACGTTTTTTCTGTAAGTTTCATAAAACAGGCTCCTTATAACGGAAATCTACCGCTGCACTGTTAAAGCCGTGCAACATATATCTATACTTAACGGATTATCTAACATTAAAAATCCGTGGTGGACAGAGTATTACTTTAAAAACGTCAATATTGGCTTTTCTTTCAACCATAACAGGCTATTACGTTGAAAACTTTCTTGCTTTCTGCGTGGTGCCGCCTTCATCAATTTGTGGAAAAGGCATAGGAATAATTTTTGTCGTAATCAAACAGCCTGCGGTAAAGCTGGGCGGCACGGTCACGGTAATAATCCATTACGCCTGAAGCCGCTTCGGCCTGCGCCATGCTGCCGCCCGAGGCCTTCGCATCTTCACTTATTTTCTGTATTGCGGTAACTTTGCCATTTTCCCAGCCTTTTTGGTCAGCCTCGATTTGTTTCCATGCCGAACTTCCAGCCTTGTTTTTAAGCTCCGAACACGCATGGGCTATTTCTTTTTCCCACAGGCCAACATACTTGTCAGAAACTTTTACAATCTCGATATTCGAAACAGCGTCGTTTATCTCAGAAACATAATGCCTATCTACCGGATTATCTTTAAACTTTTTGTTAAATTTACTGCTGTCTGTACTCTCAGGCTTCACAATGCTGCCTTGGGAGACTGTTTTCTCGCGTGTTACGTCATTTGTGGGACTACCTGCGGTATTTTTTTTATTAGGCAGGTTTTCAGAAGAAGCCGTACTTTCAGACGAACCTTGAGATGAACTTTGGGATGCACCCGAAGGGGCGGAATTCACAATTAGCGTCACAGAACCGGTATGGCTTGAAGAAGAATTTGCTGGTAGCTGCGCCGCAGAAGAAGCACCATGCTGAAATGAGCACCCTGAAAATAAAACTGCCGCACAAAGCGCTGCCATAAAAAACGGAACAGCCTTTTTCATCACTGCACCTCTTTATTTCTCAGGTTCCGAGCCGTCCGTTTCCTCGGCTGGCTCTTGTTTATCTTCTTTTTCTTCTTTCTGCTCTTCGGGAACCTCTGCGCCTTCGTCGGCGCTGCCGTCGTCTTCTGGCTGCAACGTTTCCTCGTCGTCACTGCGGTCTGTGCGCGCTGTAGTTACAACGCGGTTACCTTCCGCAAGGCGCATGAGCATGACGCCTTTTGATGGGCGCGCATGGATATTTATGGAATCCGCGTGAATACGGATAATTATACCGTTTAAAGAAATAAGTATGACGTCGTCTTTAAGCGGGTCTACAATTTGTATGGAAGCGACTTTGCCATACTTGGTTGTGTGGTAATTAAGCACGCCAAGGCCGCTGCGGTGCTGCAGATGGTAGTTGCTTACTGGCGAAAGCCGCCCAAACCCTGTTTCAGAAACAGTGAGCACAAGCCCATCTTCAGGAAGCACGCACATACCGATTACACTGTCGCCGTTTTTCAGCGAGATTGCCCGCACGCCGCGCGCCGCGCGGCCCATTGCACGAACGTCATTTTCATCAAACCTTATAGCCATGCCAAGGCGCGTGGCAACAAGCAGATCACTGCTGCCTTCTGTCAGGCGTACCCATGAGAGCTCATCGTTCTCATCAAGGTTTACGGCAATAACGCCGCCCTTGCGCGTTGTGCTGAAGTCCGAAAGGTGCGTGCGCTTTATGACGCCGTTTTTCGTCACCATAACAAGGTATTTATCTTCGTCAAAGCTCTGCACGCGTATCATCGACGTAACTTTTTCGTCCTGCGCTATAGGCAGCAGGTTGGCGATATTCACGCCCTTGCCGGTGCGCGAGCCTTCGGGTATTTCATAGCTCTTAAGCTTGTAGGCACGCCCGAAACTCGTAAAGAACATCACATAGTCATGCGTACGCGTGAGGAACATGTACGAAGCAACGTCCTCTTCACGGCGCGTCATACCGCTTACACCGCGCCCACCGCGGTGCTGTGTGCGGTACGTATCCGGGTTCTGGCGCTTTACATAGCCGAACTCCGTAAGCGTAAGCATACACTCTTCATCCGGGATAAGGTCCTCTATGTCCATCTCGCCGCTGACAGCCTGTATCTCTGTGCGGCGCTTATCACCGAATTTCTGCTTAACCGCAATGGCTTCAGATTTCACAATGCTGAGCACGCGTTCCTCGTGTGCAAGGATGTCTTTGTAATCCGCGATTTTTCCAAGGAGGACGCCGAGCTCTTTTTCAAGCTTTTCACGCTCAAGGCCGGTAAGGCGCCCGAGTGGCATCTGTACTATGGCCTGCGTCTGCACATCGTCAAGGGCAAAGCGTATGCTCAGTTTCTGCCGTGCTTCCGGCACAGACTTTGATGAGCGTATAATGCGGACTACTTCGTCTATGTTGTTTACAGCTACTTTCAGCCCTTCGAGTATATGTGCACGCTCCTGCGCTTTTCTAAGCTCAAACGACGTGCGGCGGCGGACTACTTCTTCCTGAAAATTGATATACTCCTGAAGTATCTGCTTTAGCGTAAGAAGCTTAGGCTCCCTGTTTACTATTGCAAGCATTATAACGCCGTACGATATCTGCATCTGCGTATATTTGAAAAGGCGGTTCAGCACTATCTGCGGCGACGCATCGCGCCGGACGGAAATTACAATGCGCATGCCTTCGCGGTCGGAATGGTCCTCGATATTCGTTATGCCCTCTATGCGCTTTTCTTTTACAAGGTCCGCTATGCTCTTTATGAGGCGCGCCTTGTTTACCTGGTACGGCAGCTCCGTAACGATTATCTGGAAGCGGTTGTTTTTTTCTTCTTCTATCTCGGCGAGCGCGCGGACAATGATTTTTCCCCTGCCTGTAGCATACGCCGCACGTATGCCGCTGCGGCCCATAATTATGCCGCCAGTAGGGAAGTCGGGGCCTTTAATGCTCTCCATAAGCTCGTCAAGCGTGGCGTCAGGGTTATCTATAAGCGTGCATACGCCGTCTATTATCTCGCTCATGTTATGCGGCGGGATATTCGTTGCCATGCCTACGGCTATACCTGTAGAGCCGTTCACGAGAAGGTTTGGAAAATGGCTCGGCAGGACTATGGGTTCTTTAAGCCGGTCGTCGTAGTTTGCCTGGAAATCGACAGTGTCCTTATCGATATCCTGCAGCATCTCAACCGCGACTTTGCTCATGCGCGCCTCTGTGTAACGGTAGGCTGCCGGAGGGTCACCGTCTACGGAGCCAAAATTTCCGTGCCCGTCCACAAGCAGGTAGCGCATTGAGAAATTCTGTGCAAGACGCACGAGGGCATCATAAACGGAAGCGTCACCGTGCGGGTGGTAGCGGCCAAGGACCGCACCGACCGTGTCCGCGCATTTACGGTAAGGCTTGTCCGGCATAAGGCCGTTTTCATACATCGTGTAAAGAATGCGGCGGTGCACAGGTTTAAGGCCGTCCCTCACGTCCGGCAGGGCTCGTTCCACAATAACGGACATCGAGTAGTCCAGGAACGAATCCTTTACCTCTTTCGCAAGGTCGACGTTTATTATTTTCGAGTTTTCTTCTATCTCATCCATTCACGGGCACCTTCCTGCTTAAATTTCTGTTTCAGCTTACTGGCAAGCAGGCCTTCGACCTGCTCTTGCTCGCTTATGCTCATCGTCCGCTTTGGAATGCTGCGGCATTCGTTTACGGCCGTATATAAAAGAATAGTCGCTTCATCGGCATAAACCGCATATAACATGGAGTAAGGGATTTTTGCCTTATACCTTTCGGCATTTATTTTCACTGCGTTTTCAGCAAATGACACCGTTTTAGCGGTAGCCTTTATGCTGCCTGCTTTAAAGCGCTCTGAGGCATTTTTTCTAACGGCAAGGCCCAAAGTAGGAATAAAAAGAAAAATGAGAAAAACGGCAACCACCATAATTGCTGCTGCCGCCCAGTTTAAGTCGGCATAGAAAGTTTTCTTCCGTACAAAAATCGAACATGCAAAGCAGAGCATAATGGTGCCGCATATGCGTATGCAGGCACGCACCGAACCAGTAAGCTGCATTTTCATGCGCGCTTCGGCCTCTTTGATAAAATCTTCGCGCGTTATGGCAAAACTTACAGTTACAGGTTTCATCAGCTTTTCCTCCTTACGGGGAAACGGTGTATCCGGCCCTCAAACGCATAGCCAAAAAGCGAAGAGAGGATTTTCAGCTGCTTTTCTGCAAGGCCGCGCTTTTTGACTATGACAAGGGATCTTTCCCGCCCGCCTGCGGCCGCAATCATCTCATCTGTTTCAACGCATATAAAAAAGTCAGTCCAATATTCCGTTATGCTCTCGCAGCTGTTCTCTATTACAACGCGGTCGCGGTAAACGGTGACTTTTTCAGGCAGCGACATGAGTGCGCATGAAGAAAACAGGCGCTTTGCACTGCGCAATTCTGCCGACGGCTGCAAAAACCATATGGCAGCCGCTACTGCCGCAGAAATTATTGCAATTGTTTCCGGTATTTTTTCCCTTCCGAAACCGCAGCTGCGGCATGAAAAGATCAGCGAAGCTGATACTGCGGCAACAGTTATAAAAATCAGCGCCCTGAAAGAACGCCGCTTAAACGGTGCTGAAAAATAACGCACTGCCGAGGCCGCGCGGCTGTAATCTTCGGCCGTCACTTTCTGCTCGACAACTATTGACGGGCTGGCTGGTTTCGCCATTCTCATTTTCCCTTCTTCTCCGGCACTCTGAAAAAGGCTGTAGCAGAAAAAATTTACGGAAGCGTTTAAAAGCAAAGGAATAGTAATATCTGCTTTTCTCAGACATCGAGGTTCTTTACGTGCTTTGCGTTCTGCTCTATAAACTCACGGCGCGGCTCGACTTTGTCGCCCATAAGTATTGTGAAAGTCTCATCAGCTGCGGCAGCATCTTCCACCTCCACACGGCGCATAATACGGCGCGCAGGGTCCATTGTCGTTTCCCACAGTTGGTTGGGGTCCATCTCGCCAAGGCCTTTGTAGCGCTGTATCTCATATCCGCCATTAAGGCCTTCCATAAGGCTGTCGCGCTCTTTGTCGCTGTACGCGTAATAGTGCTTTTTGTTTTTAGTCAGGCGGAAAAGCGGCGGCTGTGCAAGGTAAATATGGCCACCTTCCACAAGTGGTTCCATGAACCTAAAAAAGAAAGTAAGCAGCAATGTGCGTATATGCGAACCGTCAACATCGGCATCGGCCATTATGATTATTTTTCCGTACCTCAGCTTTTTCATGTCAAAATCCTCGCCTATGCCGCAGCCGAGTGCCGTAACTATAGGCTGGAGTTTCTCGTTGCCATACACTTTGTCGAGCCTTGCTTTCTCCACATTGAGCATTTTGCCCCAAAGCGGCAGTATGGCCTGGTATTTGCGGTCACGCCCGCCCTTTGCCGAGCCACCGGCCGAGTCGCCCTCGACGATATATATTTCAGTCTCATCCGGATTGCGGCTCTGGCAGTCTGCAAGCTTGCCAGGGAGTGACGCTTCCTCAAGCGCAGATTTGCGGCGCACCATTTCGCGCGCCTTGCGCGCGGCTTCGCGCGCATGAGAGGCAGCCATGGCCTTGTCAAATATTGAATGTGACGTTGAGGGGTTCTCCTCAAGGTAGGAAGAAAGCTTATCGCCGACCATGTCGTTTACAAGGGTGCCGACTTCAGTATTGCCAAGCCTTGTTTTTGTCTGGCCCTCAAACTGGGCATCTTTCACTTTTACACTGATAACAGCTGTCAGGCCTTCGCGGAAATCATCGCCGCTCAGGTTCTTATCGCTGTCTTTCAGAATATTAAATTTTCTGCCGTAATCGTTCATCACGCGTGTCAGCGCACGCTTGAAGCCATCTTCGTGCGTACCTCCGTCTATTGTGCGGATATTATTTGCAAACGAAAGTATCAGCCCGTTGTAGCTGTCGTTATACTGCATTGCCACTTCGGCAGTAGCGGAACCGTCAGGCAGAGCCGATGAAAAATAAATCACGTCTGGGTGGATTACTTCGACGGCTTTTTTCTTGTTTATATATTCCACAAAGCTTTGGATACCGCCTGTATACATGAAGTCGTCCTCGCAGCGGTTATCCGGGTCGCGCTCGTCCGTGAGCATGATATGGACGCCGGCATTTAGAAATGCCTGATCGCGCAGGCGGGTTTGAAGCGTCTCATAGTCAAATTCCGTCGTTTCAGTAAAAATCTCCGAGTCAGGCTTGAAACGCACACGGGTGCCTGTACGGTCGGTGCTGCCGCGCACCTCGAGGCCTGTTACAGCTTTGCCGCGCTCAAAGCGCTGAAAATAAACTTTCCCGTCTTTATATACCTCAACTTCGAGCCACTCAGACAGCGCATTTACAACTGAGGCGCCCACGCCGTGCAGCCCGCCCGAAAACTGGTACCCGCCGCCGCCGAATTTGCCTCCTGCATGCAGTATTGTAAAAACAACCGTAACAGTAGGGATGCCCACCTGGTGGTGGATGCCAACAGGTATGCCGCGCCCGTTGTCTGTTACGCTTATCACATTTTCAGGAAGTATGCGCACATCTATCTTGTCGCAGTACCCGGCAAGCGCTTCGTCAATGGCATTGTCTACAATTTCATATACAAGATGGTGAAGCCCGTGCGGACCCGTTGAGCCTATATACATGCCCGGCCTTTTGCGGACACCCTCAAGGCCTTTTAGTACCTGTATCTCGCTTTCATCGTAGTCGTCTGCCTTGTCCACTTTCTTGTTGAAGTCCAATATTAACCCTCCATACATCCAGCCTGCATTTAAGCCGTGCGGATTTTAGACTTTAAGCCTGGCTGCAAAAAGATTCCTGCAGACCTTAAAATCAGAAAAGCGCAGGTAAAACGTATTTTTTATATAAAAAGCAGACATCATTTGGAGCCTGCGTTATTTTTAATATTCTGTCTCCTTGCTTTTGCTGAGTTTGAAAGGACATTGGCCGGATTTTTTCCTTTTTTTGAAGATATCGCTGTAAAATTAATTGCAAACGGCATAAGAAAATATGCGATGACTATGCCGGCAGAAGTGGCAGATATAAGAAAAATCAGATTCATATCCGGAATGCCAAGCAGAAAAAAATCGGCCAAAAAAAGCATAAAGAAAGCTGCTGGAATATAAATGAAAAGCATGCGCCTGGATATTCGAAACCCTTTTCCGCAGTGAGGGCATTTGCCAAACCTGCGTAACATATTCCGCCTGACGTCATTATAGAGAAAGCGCGCCCCGCAGTGAGGGCATAAAGGAAGTTTCATGGTGCAGCACTCTCAGCGCACATGCCGGCCGCGCTGCGGTGGCGGATAATTCTGCGGCCCTTGGTACTGGTAGTCCTGCGGGTTTTCTGGTTCCTGCGGCCTTTGAAAGCCCCGTGAATTTTGGAAACCCTGCGGATTATTGTAACTCTGTGAATTCTGGAAGCCATGCAGCTTTTGGAAGCGCTGCGTCTTTTGGGAGCTCTGCGGTCTGTTAAAGTTTGTTTTTCTAAGGCGCACCATAAGCGGCGAAAGTAGAAAGAAAATAAGAAAAACAATAAAAATTCCAGGCAGCGTTATAAACGTGAGACTGTCGCCGAAAATAAGGCCTGCTATAAAAAACGCGGCGGCTATAATCACAGTGACAAAACCAAATCTATAAATTCCGTAGCTGAGCACAATATCAGATATTCCACCGCATTTTGGGCAGATATATTCTCCGTGGCGCTTCATCACCCATGTTTCAGCGTAATTCAGTTTATCGCCGCAGTAAGGGCATTTCGGTTCGCAAAGCTGTTTCATGTCAATTCTCCTTACAACCTGGTAATTCACTTAAAAAGCACGAACGCTTAAGAAGAGTTGAAGTCGAAATGGGAGATGTATATACCGTTGTGCGCCCGTCTTTACTGTTGCACAGGATAAACGATTTCGGCATATCTCCGGAAATGCTTATAACATTTCCGGCTTTCTGTGCTGATGCAAGATAGTCGCGCGTTGTGCCTGAGATAGTCGAAGTTTCCAAGTCAAAAATGCCTATTATGTCTTTCATGCTTATCACAATATTCTGGCCAAGATGAAGAAACATTTGATTCCCCCAAATTACGGCAGGTTACATACTGCTTCCGGCCTGCCGCCTTCGACTTTAAAAACTGCCCCGCAACCGGGAAAACGAGATATGTCCGGCCCACAGCACGTAAGAAAAACCTGAAAGCCGTCAAGCCTGTTTAGAAGATAATTCTGGCGTTCAGAATCAAGCTCGCTCAAGACGTCATCAAGAAAAATCACAGGCGCTTCGCCTATGGCTTTTTTAAGCATTTCGGCTTCTGCAAGTTTAAGGGCGATTACGGCGGAGCGTTTCTGGCCCTGCGAACCATAAGCGCGAGCATCAAGGCCTGAAATGATAATTGCAATATCATCGCGGTGAGGCCCAACGCATGTATGGCCGGCAAGCATATCCTGGCGGCGCGATTTCTGCAACGCTGATGCAAAATCAGGGGAGTTTTGCTCGTACTTCAGCAAAAATTTTTCGCGGCCGCTGCACATCCCACTGTAGAATTTTTCAGCACACGGTGCAATTTTTTCTACATAAGCCGACCTTGCACGCATTATCTTCATACCGGCTTCGACAAGTCGTTCATCCCAGATATCGAGCGTATCCATAAGTTCCGCATGGCTCGGGATATCCTTAAGCAAGGCATTGCGCTGTGCAAGCGAGCGGCTGTATTCTGAAAACAGCCCTGCATAGGCAGGCTTTATCTGGCATATGGCGGCATCCATAAAATTCCGGCGGCCCGCCGGGCCTCCGTAAATGAGGGAAAGATGCTCAGGCGAAAACACAACCGAGCAGAATTTACCGATGAGTGATGTGCATGAACGCTTTTTTATGCCGTTAAGCTCAACGGTGCGCCGGCCGCCGGCAATTTTTATCTCTGCTGCCTGGCTTCTGCCTGCCGCGTAAAAATTAAGCATTATCCCGCCTAAACTGCAGCCGTTGTGCAGGAGCTCCGAATCCTTTGATCCGCGGAAAGAGCGTTCACCTGTAAAAAGCCACATTCCCTCAAGGAGATTTGTTTTTCCCTGCGCATTCCTGCCGTATATCACGTTTACGTTCTTATCTGGCACAAACTCGCCTTTTTGGAGATTGCGGAAATTACACCATGAAAAGCGCTCGATTTTCACTTGCTTACCGCCTCGTAGGTTTTTCCGCCGTATTCGGCGCGGTCACCTGGCCTGATTTTCTTTCCACGCATATAGCATGTCTCACCGTTTACTTTTACTTCTCCGCCCTGGATAGCAGCTTTTGATTGCCCGCCTGTTTCGAAAGCACCGCACAGCTTAAGAAAACTGTCCAGCCTTATATACTCTGTGGAGATAGCCCTTTTTACAGATTCCAATTATTCATCACCGCTCTTCAAGCGCACCGGCAGTACGAGAAACAGGAAAGAATCGCCTTCGCACGGCCGTATGGTAATAGGGCTAAGCGGCCCGTTAAGGCTTATGCGGACCTCATCGCATTCGGTATTGCGCAGGGCGTCGAGCATGTAGTGATTGTTAAAGCCTATTTCAACTTTGTTGCCTGAAATTGTTGCCGGCAGCCTGTCGTTTGCGCGGCCTATTGCAGTAGCGCACGAAAGCCTGATACTCCCGTCACTGCTGAACGTGCACCTTGCCGGGCTGCGGAGCCGCTCTGTAATAAGCAGCGATACACGCTCAAGTGAACTGATAAATTCAGGTACAGAAACGCGCACTTCTGTTGACGATTCTTTCGGTATTGCAGCATGCCAATCGAGAAAATCGCCTTCAAGCAGGCGCGAGATGACCGTGTAATTTCCTATGTGGAACATTATGTGGCGCATACCTATAAGGAGTTCAACCTCGTCGTCGCTGTCGCTAAGCAGCTTCATGACTTCATTAAGTGTTTTCCCAGGGACTACGAAACTCGCTTTTTCTTTATCCGAGACTTTTTCTTCCCTTATGGCAAGCCTGTAACCGTCAACAGAGACGAGCCTTACTTTCCCGTCAGAAATTTCAAACAGCGTGCCGGTATATACGGGTTTTGCGTCGTTTTCCGCTACGGCGAATATTGTCTGCCTTATCATGCCCTTCAGTATTTTTGAAGGGAGTTTAGCACTTTTTTCGCTGTTTATTTTGGGAAACTCAGGGTATTCTTCAGCAGAAATACCTGTTATTGAGAATTTTGCTTCTCCGCTTTTTATCTGCGTTATCTGTTTGTCGTCGGCTGAAAATGTTACTTTCTGTGCTGGAAGGCGGTGCACGATGTCACCGAACAGTTTAGCCCCTACGACAATGCTGCCTTCTTCTTCAACATCGGCTTCTATTTCCGTCGTCATGCCGATCTCAAGGTCAAATCCGCACAGTTGCACCGCATTTGTTTTTGCTGTAAGAAGAATGCCCTCAAGTGCCGGGATAGATGATTTTGACGATACGGCGCGTTGAACATTCAACACGGCTTCGTTTAGTTTTTGTCTGTCACAGGTAAACTTCATGTCGGAATTATCCGCCTCCGTTTTTAATCGAGTAAGTAAGATATTTTTCAGCATTAGGAGTAGTATATGCTGAAATGTTGAAAACAGGTGAAAACTCAGTATTCATCGATTTTTTTGTATCATTTTTTCAGCTTTTGAATGTTTGGAAAATGTTGAAAAGAAAACTGGAAAATGAATATTTAACTGTATGTTGAAAACCTTGTGGGGAAAGTTGAAAATTTAGTTTAAAAGTCGCCTGAGATTTATAAACTGATTTTTATGCTTTTCAACTAAAAAGTTAAAAGTTAAAATATATCTTAACTTTTTGGCATTTTAAAAAATTACTAACGGTCGCGTATATTTTTAATAATGTCGTCAACTGTTGCCTTTATCTTCGGGTCTTTGGCTGCATTTTTCTCTACCTGCTGTATGGCGTAGACAACTGTAGAGTGGTCGCGCCCGCCAAACTCCCGGCCTATTGCCTGCATTGGCATCTGTGTTATCTCGCGCACAACATACATGGCTACCTGCCTTGCACTTGAAATTGTCGCTGCACGCTTTGAAGAGCGTATGTCTTCTCCCGTTGTGCCAAATGTGCGCGCTACTTCGTCGATTATTTTTTCTACTGTAAGCGGTGTTGGCTGGTCGTTGTTTATTATGTCGCGTATGGCAGCCTGCGCTGTCTGGATATTATATGAATCGCCGTTAAGAAGATGGAATGCCTTCATCTTTTTCACGGCGCCTTCAAGCTGGCGTATATTGTTTTTCAGCCTGTTGGCTATGTATTCGATGACATTGTCAGGAAGCTCAATCTGCAGGAGTTCCGCTTTGCGCTTTATGATGGCAATGCGTGTTTCAAAGTCAGGCGGCTGTATATCTGCAGTAAGGCCCCATTCAAATCTTGTAAGCAGGCGTTCTTCCAGTGTGGCAATATCTTTTGGCGGACGGTCTGAGGTCAAGACTATCTGCTTTTTTGCCTCATATAATGTATTGAAAGTATGGAAGAACTCTTCCTGTGTTGACTCCTTGCCGGCAATAAACTGGATATCGTCTACAAGAAGGACGTCGGCATGCCGGTAGCGCTGGTGAAAATCACCTGTTGTGCCTCGCCTGATAGCTTCGATCAGTTCGTTTGTGAACTCGTCGCCTTTTATATATACAATGTCCATTTCAGGATGTGTATGGCTTATTTCGTTTCTGATTGCGTAAAGTAGGTGTGTTTTGCCAAGGCCTGAGTTACCATATATAAAAAGAGGGTTATAAAGGGCCGCCGGCTTGTTTGCAACTGCCATTGAGGCGGCGTG
Source organism: Ruminococcaceae bacterium UBA5295 (assembly GCA_002411365.1). Classification (GTDB taxonomy): domain Bacteria; phylum Bacillota; class Clostridia; order Oscillospirales; family Acutalibacteraceae; genus Thermocaproicibacter. The sequence continues at coordinate 81,812 of DHSD01000027.1, read as the reverse complement.
CGCAAACTTGTTTGACGGGCCTACAATAAATGTATCGAATGTGAATTCGTAATTTTCGTTTGAAGGTATCTCTTCTTTTTTTTTCTTTTCGTTTGCAGTTTCTTCTGGCGTAACAATGCGTATTTGGATTTCCTGGCTGAAAATTTCACGGAAAGCCTCTTCAAGAAGATCCATATAATAATGCATAATGGTCTGGCGATGGAGCTCATTAGGAACTCTAAGCACCGCTACGCCACTTGTAAAGTCAAGGGTGACGGGCTCAATTCTGCTTATCCATGTAGAAAAAGCAATTTCCGTAATCCGGCTTTTGCAGTAAGCGCAGACCAGATTCCATACTTCCGAAAAAGATTCCATTACGAATTAATACCTCGTTTTTTTTAAGCAAGAAGTTTATTTGGGCAGGTTCTTGTCTGCCTGTGAAAATTTTTTAAACAAAAGAAATTTTCAACCCTTTGTTTTTTCTGTAAAGCAAAAAGACCCGTTTATTATCATATCACAAATCTTTACGCATTTCAAATAACTGTTTTGTATGTTTCTGCGCCTCCATGTGGCCCACATGCTTTTAAAAGGGCACTTTCTTAATTTAAAGCAGCCTGCAAAAACGGGCATTACAGCTTATTCTGCGGCTTTTAGAACGTATGTGCTTATTAAAGCCATTACATTAAGAATTAACAGGTTAATATGTTAGAATTGTGAAAAAGTATAAAAAGGGATAATTTTGAAAAACGGAATGCCTTAAACATTTTATATGGCTTTTGCGCTTTTATTTCGCCGCAAATATGATTTTTCGGTTTTTAGCCGTTTAATGGCGCAATTTTTCAATTTTTTCTTTTCAATCTGTTTATCTTGTGATATAGTAAACCTTATAAGCCTTAAGTCTGCCTTAAACAGTAAATATGAGGACAGGCTCATTTGAACTGCGTCATGTTTAAGACTACTTTACTTGCTGCTGCCGGTTGACAGTCTACAAAAAGATAGATTATAATTTTATGAAGAACGCAGTTTTACCCGAAAGGAGGTCTTACCATGCTTAGAACTTATCAACCTAAAAAACTGCACCGCCAGAAAGAACATGGTTTCCGTAAGCGTATGTCTACAGCTGACGGACGCAAGGTGCTTTCACGCCGCAGGGCAAAAGGAAGGACACGTATTTCCTATTGAGTTCTGCATGTGCGGCGGAATAGATGCTGCCCGCCGCTTACTATGAATGTTTGTAACGCAGGGTGATTTTTTAATTTTCCCTGTGCTTTTATTAAATTTTTGAAAACAGCAGGAGATAAATGATAAGTTATGAACCCATAAGGGAAAACAGGGAATTTCAGAGGGTGTATGCGCGCGGGAAGTGCTATGTGAGCCCGGTGCTTGTTTCTTATGTTTTTAAAAACAGGAGAAAGTTGCTGCGTGTTGGTATTACTACAGGGAAGAAAATAGGCAATGCGGTACACCGGAACCGCTCACGCAGAGTTATAAAGGAATCTTTCCGCATTATTCAGGGTCACGTGCGCCCAGGCTATGACATCGTTTTTGTCGCGAGGAAAAAAACATCTTTTGTAAAATGCGGCGAAGTATGTCACGCAATGGAGCGGCACCTTAAAAGTGCCGGCATTTTCTCTTAACTTATATTTGTTAATTTTGGTTTTAGATTATGAAAAAGATTATGATAGCTGTTATACGTTTTTACCAAAGGGCAATTTCACCTCTTAAAAGGCCCTGCTGTATTTATTACCCGACCTGTTCGAATTACGCGATTCAGGCCATTGAGCGTTTTGGAGCTTTTAAAGGTTTTTTTCTTGCGCTTTTCCGCTTTTTGCGCTGCAATCCTTTCAGCAGAGGCGGATATGACCCTGTTCCTGAGAAGAAAGTCAGGCACTGAAGCAAATTAGAGGAGAATTTTCTGCATGAACAATATCTTCAATTTTTTCGGCAGCATTTTGGGTTATCCGCTGTGGTGGCTGTATATTCTTGTAAAAAACTACGGTGTGGCCATTATCATGTTTACTGTGATTGTCAATGCTTTGCTGTTCCCTTTTTCGATTAAGCAGCAGCGCTCAATGGCTGCAACAGGAAAACTTACATTGAAGCAGCAGCAGATTCAGAAAAAATATGCTAAAGACAAGCAGCGTATGCAAATAGAGATGGAGAAGCTGTACGAAAAAGAAGGCGTCAATCCTGCAGGCGGCTGCTTTACTATGATACTTCCTTTTCTTGTAATGATTGGCCTGTTTTACACTGTGCAGAACCCGCTTTCGAATGCATTGCATATCTCAAATGATGCCATAGGCAAAGCGCTCGATATGCTTGGAAGGATACCAGGCATTAACGGGGTTTCAAATGCCCAATATGCGCAGATTGGGATAGTGAAGAACTTTGCAAGTCTCAGCCCGTATTTAACCATGTTTAGCGCAGGCGAAACGGCACGCCTGCAGTCTTTCAGCCACGGCTTTATGTTCTGCGGCCTCAACCTGCTTGACACACCGTGTGATGCGTCAAATATATTTGGCACACTTTTCCGCTCTAACCTATGGGTTATACCAGTGTTTTGCCTTGTTGTATATCTCCTCACACAGTACATGTCTTTTAAGATGCAACCGTCTATGCAGCAGCAGCAAGGCTGCATGAAATTCATGTTTTATTTCATGGCATTCATTTCCGCATGGTTTGCCTGCACTGTTCCTGCGGCCGTCGGCTTTTACTGGATCATTTCGAGCATAGTCGGTTTTATCAAGATAGTAATACTCAACGTCTGGTATGGCATGGATGATTTAAATGCCCAGGCGGAAGCACGCCACATAGCGCTTCTCGAGCATGAAGAAGCTGCCACAAAGCCACTGCCTGCCAGGGCATATATGCCTAATGATGATGAAAAGAAAATGGCAAAAACGCAGAAACGCCGAAAGTAAGTTTGTTTGTGCACGTAAATTGATGTGTTTTTTGGGAGGCAGCTGAAAATGAAAGAAGCAATCGGAATTGGAGATACTGTTGAACTTGCCAAGGAAGATGGCTGCAAGAAACTCGGTGTGAACTCTTATGATGCAAAATTCGAGATCCTGCAGATGCCGACGAAAAAAACATTCGGCCTTTTTGGTGGCAGCCCGGCAAAAGTGCGTGTTTATGTTGAAGATGGTCCGGCTGAAGTTGCAGAGGGATATTTGCAGAATGTGCTTACATGCATGGGAGTAGGAAATGTGCATGTGGATATACAGAAAAATGAAAGCGGTGCACTGCTTAACTTGACAGGCGACGATATAGGTTTTGTGATAGGCCACCGCGGTGAAACGCTCGATGCGCTCCAGTACCTGACCGGCCTTGTTGCAAACCATGCGGGGCACGAGTATTACCGCATTGCGCTTGATATTGGCAATTACCGCGAGAAGCGGTGCCAGACACTTGAGTCGCTCGGCAAAAAGATGGCAGAAAAGAGCCTGCGCCTTGGGAGAAATGTTTCGCTTGAGCCTATGAATCCTTACGAGCGCCGCATAATCCATACTTCGGTGCAGACAGTCGAGGGGGCAAAATCGTGGTCTGAAGGCGAAAACCTTGAACGCCATGTGGTAATAGGGCCTGTTGCGGGTGAGAAAAATCCGCGCCGCGGAGGCAGGTATAATAATATGTACCGCAGGCAGCAGCCTATTAACCAGAAAAAAACGTATGGCGGGAAAGAGGATAGACCGCCTTTGCCTGCTGAGAAGAACGGTGCTTCATCACAACTGCAGCAAAATGATGAAAAACCGAGATCTGAAGGTGAGGGCCCTCTTTACGGCCGCGTTGATATTAAAAAGTAAATTTTGCAATACTGTGAATATGAAATAGACAGGGAAAGGCTTACTGCCTTTCCCTGTTTGTGAAATTACGGGAAATGTATATCTATATACCGTTAGTTTATTATACTAATTTAAATACACATTGTTGTTTATAATGGGGGAGTTTTCTGGTGGACAGAAATATAAATTTTGCTTATCACCCATCAGGCGACACTATCGCGGCGATTTCAACGGCGCAGGCGCCAGGCGCTATAGGCATAGTCCGCATTTCAGGGCCGCGTGCCCGTGATGTGGCAGACCGTGTTTTTACTTCTGCACACGGCAAAAAGCTCGGTGATATACGCGGATATCGCGCCCTTTACGGCAGAGTACATGACAGCAAGGGCGATATAGATGAAGCTATTGCACTTAATTTCCGGGCTCCTGCAAGCTTTACCGGAGAAGATGTGGTTGAACTTTCATGCCATGGCGGAGTATATGTGACGCGCCGCCTCCTTAAAGCTGTTTTTGAGGACGGCGCTGTTCCGGCAGGGCCGGGTGAGTTTACACGGCGCGCATTTGTGAATGGCAAGATGGGGCTTACGGAAGCCGAGTCGGTTATGCAGATAATAGGCGCGCAGGGTGAACAGGCAGCTAAAACAGCACTTGCAGGCCATGACGGCGCTCTCGAAAAACGCATTAAAAAAATACGCGTCGGGCTTACGGGCATTGCTGCACACCTTTCGGCATGGGCAGATTATCCTGACGACGACATACCGCAGGTTACTCCAGATGGGCTTCGGTCTTCTTTGTCTTATGCAAAAAAAGAGCTCGAGAGCCTCCTGCGGCAATTCGACGAAGGCCGTGTTTTCCGCGAAGGTGTGGATACCGTGATTGCCGGAAAGCCGAATGTTGGAAAATCTACGCTTATGAATCTCCTCGCAGGGTGCGACAGGTCTATAGTTACGCAGTATGCGGGGACGACGCGCGATGTTGTCGAGGATACAGTTATTTTTGGCGGCATACCTCTGCGCCTTGCCGACACTGCAGGTGTGCGTGACACTGACGACCCAGTCGAAAGCATTGGTGTAAAGCGCGCATTCCGGAGAATCGGAACGGCTCAGCTTGTGCTTGCTGTGTTTGATAATTCCCATGAGCTTGGCGCCGCTGATTTTGAGCTTATTGAAAAGCTGAAAAATGCAGCTTGTGTGGCGGTTATAAACAAGTGTGATTTGCCTGAAAAAATAGACAAACAGTATATTAAAAGCAAATTTAAACATATAGTATCCATTTCTGCCTCAAATGGGACGGGTATTCATGACCTTGAGGCTGAGATTACAGATATACTTGGAACATCGGATTTAGACCCGTCGCAGGGCATCCTGTTCACTGAACGCCAGCGCGACGAGGTGCGGCGTGCGCTTGACTGTGTGAATGAAGCGCTTGACGCGTTGGATTCCGGAATGACATTTGACGCTGTGACGGTTTCGGTTGAAAGTGCAATTTCAGTCCTCCTTGAGCTGACAGGTGAACGCGCAACCGAAACGGTAGTTGACTCCGTATTCCATAATTTTTGTGTTGGCAAATAATGGTGGCGGTTTGATCTATGATATTTTATTCCGTTTAAAAGCCGTGCCGAGAGGCTGAAAAGAGAGGAATTTCTTAGCTATGACATATGATGCCGGAAAGATAGATGTGGCGGTGATTGGCGCAGGCCATGCCGGAATTGAAGCGGCGCTCGCGGCGGCGCGTCTTGGCTGCAGGACAGTTATTTTTACAATTAACCTTGATGCTGTAGGGAACTGCCCGTGCAACCCTTCTATAGGCGGTACCGCCAAAGGCCACCTCGTGCGTGAAATTGATGCGCTTGGCGGCGAGATGGGGCGCACGACGGACGAATGTTTTATTCAGAGCCGTATGCTAAACCGCGGCAAGGGGCCTGCCGTCCATTCGCTCCGTGCGCAGATAGACCGCCGCGAGTACAGCAAAATCATGAAGCATAAGATTGAGCTTCAGCCGGACCTTCTGCTTAAACAGGCAGAGGTTGTAGATGTTTCGCGTGGGGAGCATGGGCTTTGGAACCTTACTACGCGTATGGGCGCAATGTATGAGGCAAAGGCTGTGATTTTTGCAACAGGCACTTATCTTTCGGGAAAAATTTTTGTCGGTGAAGTTTCTTATGAGAGCGGGCCTGACGGAATGTTTCCGGCTGCTTTTCTCTCCGATTCGCTAAAAAAGCTTGGCATACGTCTTCGCCGTTTCAAAACAGGCACTCCTGCACGTGTGCTTCGCTCAAGCATAGATTTCAGCGGGCTTGAAGTCCAGCACGGTGACGATCCTGTTATCCCGTTTTCGTATGATACGCTTACACCGGGTAAAAACCGCGCCGACTGTTATGTTTCATGGACGAACGAGCGCACAAAAAAAATTATTCTCGATAATCTCCACCGCTCCCAGTTGTTTACCGGCGGAATCACTGGCATAGGCCCTCGCTACTGCCCGAGCATTGAAACTAAAATTTTACGCTTTTCAAACAAAAAACGCCATCAGCTTTTTATTGAGCCGTGCGGCCTCGATACGGAAGAAATGTATCTTCAGGGCATGAGCACGTCGCTGCCTGAAGATGTGCAGCTACAGTTTTACCGCACTATACCTGGTCTTGAGCATGTGGAGATAATGCGCACGGCATACGCTATAGAGTATGACTGTGCCGACCCGCTTCAGCTTAATGCGACACTTGAGTTTAAAGATTTTCCGGGGCTTTACGGCGCGGGGCAGTTTAACGGCAGCTCCGGCTATGAAGAGGCAGCGGCACAGGGCATTGTTGCAGGAATAAATGCTGCCCTGAAAATACAGGGCAGGGAGCCTATGATACTTGATCGCGCCGGAAGCTATATTGGCACCCTTGTTGATGACCTTATTACAAAAGGCGCCGATGAACCATACCGTATGATGACTTCGAGAAGCGAATACCGCCTTGTATTAAGGCAGGACAATGCCGACGAGCGACTTACGCCCATTGGCAGAAAAATCGGCCTGATTTCGGACGACAGGTGGAAAAGGTTCCAAAAAAAAGAAGAACAGAAAAAGGAAGAATTTGCAAGGGTGCGCCGCACAGTGCTGCCGCCTTCGCAGGAACTTAACGATATCCTTGTTTCACATGGAACATCTGCCGTGACGACGGGCGTACGCCTTGAGGAACTTATCCGCCGCCCTCAGCTTAACTGTGGGATACTCGCACCAGTTGATGAAGGGCGGCCTGATTTTCCGCCCGCAGTATTTGAAAATGTTGAGATTGCGATTAAATATGAAGGATATATAAAGCGCCAGAAATCTCAAATTGATGAGATGCGCAAGCTCGAAAACCGCAGGCTTCCATCAGATATAGATTACTTAAAGCTCACAGGCCTGAGAACGGAAGCCCGCGAACGCCTGCAAAAAGTGCGCCCGTCAAGCGTTGGGCAGGCGTCGCGCATTTATGGTGTAAGCCCTGCCGATATATCGGTGCTCTTAATATGGCTGGGAAAAGAGGGCAAAAAACATGGATGACGCTTCTTCAGCATTTGTTTCTTACGCTTCCGAATGTGGGATTGATATTTCGGATGAGCAGAAAAATAAGTTCCGAATTTATGCGCAGCTTCTGACTGAATGGAACGAGAAAATCAACCTTACCTCAGTGACTTCCCCCGACGGCATAGCAGTGAAACATTTTCTCGACAGTGTGCTCCTTTTGAAGTATTGTGATATCCCGTACGGTGAAAATGTTATAGATGTTGGCACAGGTGCGGGTTTTCCGGGCGTGCCGATAAAAATAATGCGTCCGGATATTAACCTTGTTCTTTTGGACAGCCTGAATAAACGCCTTGTATTCCTTTCAGAGCTCTTAAAGGCTGTCGGCATTTCTGCAGAACTTGTGCACGCGCGAGCCGAGGAGGCTGGAAGGCAGAAGGGATACCGTATGAAGTTTGGTTTTGCCACGGCGCGCGCAGTCGCCTCAATGCCCGTGCTTTGTGAATACTGCCTGCCATTTCTTAAAAAAGGCGGCATTTTTGCCGCAATGAAAGGGCCTAATGTGGAACCTGAGCTTAAAGAAGCGGAAAAAGCTGTTTCGCTTCTCGGCTGCAAAATAGAAAAAAATTGTTTTTATACTCTGCCGTCAAGTGAAAAGCGTTCGGTCGTGCTTATAAGACGTACGGCGCCACTTTCTGACAAGTATCCGCGCCATGGCTCAAAAATTGCGCACAGCCCGCTTGTTTCACATTAAAACAAATTGAATGTTCAGGTTTTAGCTGGCAGACTTATATATCTGCCGGCTTTTTGTTATATTTGAGGTTTCGTTTACCTTTGGTTTTCATGATAAAAGTTAACCGCGTTTTCCACGCTTTTGGGCCGTATTGTTGAAAACTGCGGAAAGTGTCGAAAATCTAAAAAACCGTATTTATCCAGTATCCACGGCCTTTTTGCCGGTTAACCAGTTAGAAATAGTTTGGGTTTTCAACTGATTTAACAGCTTCTGTTAAAAGTTTTAAGACATGTGAAAATAAAATTTATGTGGTACTATAATGTAACAAAATCTGTCGCTGGGCTATGGTATGCTTGTACCAGAAAAGATGGCAGGGGGCGACTGAGTTGCATATCGGAGAGAAAAAACGTGTAATTTCTGTTCCCGTAGATCAGATAAGGCCAAATCCGGCGCAGCCGAGAAAAAGTTTTGAAGAGAAGCCTTTGGCTGAGCTTGCACGCAGCATACAGACTAACGGGCTTATTCAGCCGCTGGTTGTAAGGCAGGCCGAAAATGGGAAATATGAACTTATTGCCGGCGAACGCCGCCTTCGCGCATGCATAATTGCCGGAATGAAATCTGTGCCCTGCATTGTAAGCAGTTGCTCTTCAGGGGAGAGCGCCGTAATGGCCATGGCTGAAAATATGCAGCGCCGTGACCTTGGAATTTTTGAAGAGGCCGAAGGGATAAAACACCTTATAGATGTGTGGAACGTAACCCAGGAGGAAGCGGCCAGAAGGCTCGGAAAAAGCCAGTCGTCTATTGCAAACAAAATGCGCCTTCTGCGTTTTACTGATGAGGAGCGGAAGCGTATTATTGAATCAGGATTGACAGAACGCCATGCGCGCGCCTTGCTTCGCATTCAAAATCTTCATATGCGCCGCTGCGCGCTCGAGACAATAATAACACGGCAGTATAATGTGTGCAAAGCGGAAGAATACGTTGAAAAGCTGATTTCCGGAAATGGACCTGAAAAGCAGCGTAAGAAGCCCGTTATTAAGGATGTGAGAATTTTTTTGAATACGATTTCGCACGCAGTGCAGACTATGGAGCAATGCGGCATAAGCGCACAGACGCTTAAAAGCGAGACCGACGATTATCTTGAGTGTATAATCCGTATTCCAAAGTCACAGGCCACAGCGGGGGGAAGAAAACCCGCCTGAAACTGATTACAAGTTTTTATATACTCCTATTTCCCTATATCATTTCCCGCAGAAGGGGCCGGATAAATTTTATCCGGCCTTTTCTGCTGTTTTATTTGCATAATCAATATTATACTGCATAGATATTGAGATATGTTTTTTCTTATGTTTCACATGAAACATAAGAAAAAAAGCACTTTCATAAGGCTTAAAACGGCCTTTATAATGCAGGCGTGTTGTGATATAATAAAAATAAAAATTAGCTGGTTAGCCGTTATCTGTGGCGGAGGGGATGGAATATTGGGGAAAATTATCGCAATCGCCAACCAAAAAGGCGGGGTTGGAAAAACAACTACTGCGGTCAACCTTTCTGCGGCAATGGGTCTGCAGGGAAAAAAGACGCTGCTCGTTGATGCAGATCCACAGGGCAACTCGTCGAGTGGATTGGGCGAAGACCGCAGTAAACTTGAAAAATCGGTTTATGATGTCCTGATTGGTGGGGCAAAAATGGGAGATGTGCTGCTTCATACCGAATTTAAAAATCTTGATTTAATACCTTCAAGCATGGACCTTGCAGGCGCCGAGATTGAACTTGTGGATATGGAGCACAGGGAGTTCCGCCTGAGGTCGTCGCTTGCCACTGTAGCCGCAGAATACAAGTATATATTTATTGACTGCCCGCCGTCACTTGGTATTATAACTACTAATGCGCTTACGGCGGCCGATTCCCTTCTCGTGCCTATACAGTGCGAATATTATGCGCTTGAGGGCCTTTCGCAGCTTATGAATTCGGTGCGCAGGATAAAAAGGCAGTATAATCCGCAACTTGATATTGAAGGCGTGCTTTTAACGATGTTTGACGGCCGCCTGAACCTTACTCAGCAGGTAGTCGGTGAAGTAAAAAAATATTTTCCGCGGAAAGTATTTTCCTCTGCCATACCGCGCACAGTCAGGCTTTCGGAGGCGCCGAGTTTTGGCAAGCCCATACAGTATTTTGACTGTTCGTCCCACGGGGCGCAGGCATATAATGAGCTCGCGCAGGAGATTATCCGCAAAAACAGAAAGCAGGCTTGAGAATGGCGAGAAAAAGAGGGCTTGGCAAAGGCCTTGATGCAATTTTTGCCGAAAATGATACCGAAGAGCACACAGCCATGATGCTGAAAACCTCTGAGCTTGAGCCAAACCGCAATCAGCCGCGTCGGTCGTTTAATGAGCAGGCTCTGGCAGAACTTGCGGACTCGATCTCGAAACACGGCGTATTGCAGCCGCTTCTTGTAAGGCCGCTTGTAAGCGGCGGCTACCAGATAGTTGCTGGTGAGCGCAGATGGCGCGCGGCACGCATGGCAGGCATTGATGAAGTCCCTGCAGTCGTAAGGGATATGTCTGAAGAAGAGGTCATGGAAGTGGCGCTGATAGAAAATTTGCAGCGCGAAGACCTCAGCCCGCTGGAAGAAGCCGAAGGATACCAGTCGCTTATGAAAACTTATGGCATGACTCAGGATGACGTAGCTAAAACCGTAGGAAAATCACGCCCTGCTGTAACAAATGCGCTTCGCCTGCTTAGCCTTCCTCCTGAAGTGAAAGAACTTGTGGAGAGCGGAACCATTTCAGCTGGCCATGCAAGGACACTGTTGAGTTTTCCTGATGAAAGGTCTATGGAAGAAGGGCTCAGCGCGGCAAAAGCGGGTGCTTCTGTCCGTGAACTTGAAAAAATGACGCAGAAAGCTTCGGATGAGAAGCACAAGAAAACCCAGCCGCGTAAAATACGCTATTATGAAGAGGCTGAACTTGCACTTAAGGAACATCTTGGAAGAAAAGTCAGCATAAGCGGTACGAAAAAGCGCGGGATGCTTCAGATAGAATTTTACGGGCAGGGCGACCTTGCAGACATTATGAAGCATTTTTCAGATTGAAGGCCACAGGGTTGTTTACTTAAATGTTTCATGTGAAACATCATTTTACCTGTATGGGAAATAAAGATTTGAATCTTTTAATATATTAAAGCGTTCCCGGCATTTATTGGCGGGAAAAGAGGAGAGAAAAAATTAAATGATAGACATTAAGCTGATACGCACGAATCCAGACAAAATAAAAGCGGACGCTAAAAAGCGGAATTACGATGCAGACAAAACTGTAGACGATATTCTCACCATAGATGCAAAACGGCGTGAAATCACGGCAGATGTAGAGTCTATGCGCGCGGAGCAGAATGTGGCAAGCAAAAAGATTCCCCAGATTAAGAAGTCCGGCGGGGATGCTTCTGAATTGATGGCGCACATGAAGTCAATTTCTTCAAAAGTAAAGGAAGAGGCAGCCGAGCTCAATAAGATAAAGGAGCAGCAGAAAACGCTGCTACTCAGCCTGCCTAATATGCCTGACGATGATGTGCAGGCAGGAGGAAAAGAAAACAACAAACCATTACATTATTATAAGGAAAAGCCGAAATTTGAAGGTTTTAAGCCGAGAGACCATGTTGAACTCTGCGAAAGCCTTCATATGATAGATTACAAGCGCGGGGCGAAGCTCGCCGGCGCTGGTTCATGGATTTACTGCGGCATGGGTGCAAGGCTCGAATGGGCACTTATAAATTTCTTTATTGACGAGCATATCCGCGACGGCTACGAGCTTGTCCTTGTTCCGCATATGCTGAAGTATGAGTGCGGTTATACGGCGGGGCAGTTCCCAAAATTCACAGACGAGGATTACTGGATAGCGAACCCTACGAGCAATGATAAAAAGTTCCTACTGCCGACTGCCGAAACTGCGCTTGTTAACCTCCACCGCGATGAAATCCTCTCGGAGGACGAGCTCCCGAAGAAATATATCTCATACACGCCATGCTACAGGCGTGAAGCCGGAAGCTACCGGTCTGAAGAGCGCGGCATGATACGCGGCCACCAATTTAATAAAGTTGAAATGTTTCAGTACACTACACCTGAAAACTCGGACGCGGCATTTAAAGAGCTTGTAGGTAAAGCCGAAAGGCTGGTGCAGGAGCTCGGCCTGCACTACCGCCTGAGCAAACTTGCGGCGGGCGACTGCTCGTTCTCAATGGCGCGCACGTATGATATCGAAGTCTGGATACCAAGCATGGGCATATACAAAGAAGTAAGCTCTGCATCCAATGCGCGTGAGTATCAGGCAAGGCGCGGAAATATCAAGTACCGCGGCAAAGACGGAAAGCTCCACTACGTAAATACACTTAATGCCTCAGGGCTTGCAACAAGCCGTGTGCTGCCTGCAATCGTTGAGCAGTACCAGAATGCGGACGGCAGCGTCACAGTGCCGGAGGTACTGCGCAAATATGTTGGAACAGATATCATAAAGCCATGACGAAAAAAATGATAGATGAGTACAGCCGCAGCCTGCGTGTGCCTGTTTATGACGTAGGGCCTTCTGACAAACTGCAATTTGGCGCTGCACTGCGCCTTGTGCAGGAAACAAGCGAGCAGCATCTCGGAGTGCTTCACGTGGGCTATGAGGATATGCTGAAAGCTTCGGGATTTGTGTTTTTCATTATATCCACGCGCGCGGAAATAATTCGCATGCCTGCGCACAACGAAATGATTACGATTAAAACACATCCGTGCGGGCGCGGCGGCGCACAGTTTTACCGCGATTTTAAATTTTATGATGGAGACGGCAGACTGATTATCGACGCCATGCAGACGACGGTCGTTGCGGATGCGAAAACAAGGAAGGTGCAGCGCCCGCAGGTGCTTAAGCCTTTCGGCATATATCCCGAAAACATAATAAAACCCGAAGAGCGCATGAGCCGCTTCAACGTTCCTGAAGATTTGCCATTTGCAGGTGAGCGCGACGTATTTTATTCCGACCTCGATGCAAACGGCCATATGAATAATTCCGTTTATGGCGATGTCGTGACAGATTTCATCCCAGATGAAATGCGCGGCAAAGCGTGTACCGTGCAGATAAACTATCTCGGTGAAACCGGAAGGGGAGACACGCTTAAAGTAAATGCGGGCTTTAAGGACGGAAAGTACCTGATGCGCGGTGAAAACAGGAAAGGGTTAAGCTTTACGGCGGCGGTCCTTTAAAATTATCCCACTGCATACTAAACTTTTATTTTGTATAGCCAGTCAGTCGGCCAGAATTATTCTGCAATGCGCTTGCATCAAAAACTGTCAGATGTTAAAATAAAAATATTTATAGTCGTTAAAGCGAAACAAGCAGGTAAATGTTCTGTATGGTAAAAATAAGGTTTAAAATGGAGGAAAAGAATGTTAAATACGAACTATGCGGAAAAGTTTGTAAAAGAGGCACTCACGTTTGACGATGTCCTGTTGATACCGGCTGAGTCGCATGTCCTGCCTAAAGAGGCAAAACTTGGCACACAGCTTACAAAGAAAATCCACCTGAACATACCACTCATGACATCAGCCATGGACACCGTCACAGAAACAAAAATGGCAATAGCCATTGCGCGTGAAGGTGGCATGGGCATTATACACAAGAATATGCCTATTGACAGGCAGGCCGATATGGTTGACCGTGTCAAACGTTCTGAAAATGGCGTAATTGTCAATCCATTTTACCTTTCACCTGAGCATTCCGTGAATGATGCGGAAGAAATTATGGAGCGCTACCGCATTTCAGGCGTGCCTATTTGCAATAAAAGCGGAAAACTGATTGGCATTATAACAAACCGTGACTTGCGTTTTATGGAAGGCGAAGATTTCAATCAGCCGATTTCAAAAGTAATGACAAAAGATAACCTTGTGACCGCGCCTGTAGGGACAACGCTTACACAGGCAAAGCAGATTTTAAGGCAGCACCGCATTGAAAAGCTGCCGCTTGTCGACAAAGAAGGCAGGCTCAGAGGCCTTATTACCATAAAGGATATAGAGAAGGCTGTGCAATACCCGAATTCCGCCCGGGACAGCGAAGGCCGCCTTCTCTGTGGCGCAGCTATAGGCGTGACAGATGATGTGCTTGAACGCGTTGCGGCGCTTGTAGACGCGCAGGTGGATGTGGTTGTGCTCGATTCTGCGCATGGCCATAACAGCGGTGTGATTGACACCGTGAAAAAAGTGAAAAAAGCTTACCCTGACCTTCAGCTGATAGCTGGCAATGTAGCTACGGCGGAAGGCACAAAGGCGCTTATAGACGCAGGTGCTGACTGCGTTAAAGTCGGAATTGGCCCTGGCTCCATATGCACAACGCGGATTGTTGCAGGCATAGGCGTTCCGCAGGTCACGGCAATTTATGACGCGGCATGCGAAGCCCAGAAAGCCGGCATTCCAATTATTGCAGATGGCGGCATTAAATTCTCAGGCGATATTGTGAAGGCGCTTGCAGTCGGCGCAGATGTGGTAATGATTGGCTCGCTTTTTGCCGGATGTGAGGAATCACCGGGTGAGACGGAGCTATACCAAGGGCGCCGCTTTAAAGTTTACCGTGGCATGGGGAGCCTTGCCGCAATGGGGCAAGGCAGCAAGGACAGGTATTTTCAGCAGGATGCCAAAAAGCTCGTGCCTGAAGGCGTTGAAGGCCGTGTGCCTTATAAGGGGCCGCTGTCCGATACTGTATATCAGCTTATGGGCGGCCTGCGCGCAGGTATGGGATATACCGGATGCGCAACGATAGACGATCTGCATTCGAAGGCGAAGCTCTGCAGGATTACAGGAGCCGGCTTAAAGGAAAGCCACCCGCACAATATCCAGATAACAAAAGAGGCACCTAACTATTCCATTTCTGTGTGAAAAATAAATGCCAAAGAATTTCTGTTCTCTTCTTGACAGCGCTGTAAAAAATATAGTATAATAATAGACGCTCCGGTCTTTATGATTTGGGGTGCACGTGGCGGCATAGCTCAGTTGGCTAGAGCATTCGGTTCATACCCGAAGCGTCGTTGGTTCGAATCCAATTGCCGCTACCAATGGCCCGGTGGTCAAGCGGTTAAGACACCGCCCTTTCACGGCGGTAACGTGAGTTCAATTCTCGCCCGGGTCACCATTATATATTTGCGCGGAGCACGCGCAAATTTTTTTCGGATGCATAGCTCAGCTGGTTAGAGCGTTCGCCTCACACGCGAGAGGTCTTGGGTTCGAGTCCCGATGCGTCCACCAAAAAGGGTACAGCCGCTTTGGCTGTGCCTTTACTTGTTTTATGGGAAAGTGGCTCGAAGGGGAGCGGGAATGAATGGCGTGCCGGTGGCACGCCAGAACCGCGACCGACCAAGGCGCGCAGCGCGCCGCGAATCGAGTCCCGATGCGTCCACCAAAATAAAAACCCGCATGGATGCTGGATTTTCCGGTGTTTTATGCGGGCATTTTTTATGCAAGTCCAGAAATGCAAAGGCAGTTTTGCCATTATTTTTCAACTTTCAAAATTTTGCTTGCCTGCCGTAACGTTATCAGTTAATCATTGCATTCCCTACTTATATATAGTATATAACAAATGCAGGATAAATCATCACATGACTTTACGCAGGTACAGCATAATATGATGGCTTTTTAATCAATACGGAAAACTGCGGCAGCAAAAATTGTCAACTAAATATCATAATATAGTTGACAATTAAGCACTGATTCTGTAATATAAAAAGAAAGGAGAGATGAAAATGAAGAAAAACAGACTATTTCATTTGACATTATGTGCTTTGTTTGCTGCGTTGACTGCCGTTATGGCGCAGGTGTCCATCCCAATCGGGCCAGTGCCTATATGCCTTGCTACGCTTGCCGTATATCTGGCAGGCGGGATTCTCGGTGCGGCTGGCGGTGTGCTGAGCCAGGTTGTTTACCTTCTGCTCGGCGCAGTAGGAGTGCCGGTCTTTGCCTTTTTCCACGGCGGCATTGCTGCTATCGCCGGACCTACCGGCGGGTACCTTGTAGGATATATTGTATGCGCATGGATTACAGGCATTTTTGCGGACCATTTCGGCCGGAAAGCAGCTCCGCTTGTAATTGGCATGGTTCTCGGCACGGCGGCATGCTATTTTCTCGGCACTGCCTGGTTCATGTTTACAACAAAACGCGGCCTTGCGGAATCGCTCGCACTCTGTGTATTGCCATTCCTTATCGGAGATACGGCAAAAATTGTAATATCGGTGATAGCTGTACCGCGCCTTTTCAAAATTGTTTCACATTTCAGCGAAAAGAGTGAAAAAGCATGAAAAAATTGCTCCGCCTGCGTCCACACCATGTCCTCTGCCTTAACTATTTTATTGGCAAAGGTTACAACGGTGAATTTGTGGAAAACATGTTCAACATAAAGCACCTGCTTTGTCAAAAACCAGATGAGAAAATAGTTATTCACCGTGGAATCGACTGCATATGCGCTGCATGCCCGAATAATCTCGGCACCGTATGCCGGACTCAGGAGAAAGTTGCACACTATGATGCGGAAGTGGCCGAAACATGCGGCTTTACTGAAGAAATACCAGTTTTATGGTCAGAATGCGAGAGCCTTGTTTTAGAAAAAATCATACGTGCACCGGGTGTAAGGGGAAAAATATGTTTCGACTGTTTGTGGAAAACCATATGTCAACAACAAGATGTTGAAAACTCGGTCGAAAATGTTTAAAACTCAGTTAATAGTACAAACTGGAAAATTAAAACACATAAAAAAACAGGGCACAGCATAAAAAACTGCCCCTGTTTTTATTTTATTGTAAACCACCAAGCACATTGAATGTTTACAATAAATGCGCAGAGTAGAAAGTAATTTAAAAAGACCAAGCTTCATACAATATCGGTTTAAGTTTCAAAACCAAGTTCCTTTGCTATCTTAATATCATCTTTTGCCCCGATTCCAGAAATAGTCAGCATATTGCCGGAAATCAGGGCGTTTAATCCGGATTTAATCGCAAGCCGGCCTTTGTCCGGAGTAAGTATCCTGCCGCCGGCAAAGCGGATCTCAGCTTTCGGGAGGAGAAAGCGAAAAACAGAGATTGTTTTTCTGATTTCATCATAGGAGAGCCTGGCATTTTTTTCAAAAGGCGTTCCTGGGATAGGGTTAAGTACATTTACGGGGACTGACGAAACACCGAGTGCGCGCTGGGTAAGCACCATTTCGATCCTGTCGCGCATATTTTCTCCAAGGCCGATGATTCCGCCGCTGCAAATTTCCATGCCGGCAGCCTTTGCATTTTTAATGGTCTGGATTTTTTCATCATATGTATGTGTAGTGCAGATATTCGGGAAAAACCTGCGCGATGTTTCAAGGTTGCAGTGATAGCGCGTGATGCCGGCATTATGAAGTTTCTGCAGCTGGTTGTATGTGAGAAGCCCGCTTGAGGCACACAGTTTTACGCTGCATTTCTGCCGTATTAGCCTGCAGGCTTCACATAGTGTTTCAACTTCATAATCCGTCAGTGCCCGCCCAGACGTTACGAATGCGAAACGCTCCATGCCGTCTTTATAATTTGAAACTGCTTTTTCCGCCATCTCTTCAGGCGGCAACAACTTATAGTTTTTCAGGGCGTTTTTTGCGAGGCGTGACTGCGCACAGAATTTGCAGTCTTCCCCGCAGCACCCGTTTTTCGCGTTGACTATGGCACACAGGTGCATTTTTTCGCCTGTAAAATGGCGGCGTAACTCAGAAGCTGCACTTGCAAGTTCGTCCGTATTTTCTTCCGCTAAATGCATGCCTTCTTCCTCATTAGGCAAATATCCTTCCAATACCATTTTTTTCAGGCTGGTTACATAACTCATAAAATTATCCTTTCATTTTTTAATTACTATTACTATAAACAAATAGGCTGCTATTGTCAACCATATTGATTGATTAAGTTTACAATAGCAGCCAAAGAAGCAGCCCTGGCATTTGTAAGCAGCACTAAAATGAAATGAACACTGAGAAAACGAGAGAAACGGGGCACAATCACAAGGAAACGGGAGGTACCGGAAACTAAATTAATATAACCGGCGTTGACCTATTGACACATCGCACGCGCGGTGATAAAATCAAGTGTAGTTGCAAGTTTATCAAAATCAGGAGGGAAATCTATGTCTACCTATATGCCAAAAGCAGGTGACATCCAGCGTAGATGGTACGTGATTGACGCAGCCGGGAAACCGCTTGGCCGTGTTGCCACTCAGGCCGCCATACTTCTGCGCGGAAAGCATAAAGTCACTTTTGTGCCACATGAAGATTGCGGCGACAACGTCGTTATCATCAACTGCAGGAATGCCGTTCTCACGGGCAAGAAATTACAGAAAAAAATCTGGTATCATCCAACGCTTTACATTGGCCACATGAAAAAAGTCAATTATAAAACGCTGATGGCAGAAAAACCATGCAAGGCAATGGAACTTGCCATAGATGGTATGATACCTGACACGACAATCGGCCGCCATGCCATGACGAGGCTGCACCTGTTTGAAGGCGCAGAACATACCTACGCCGCCCAGAAGCCTCAGGCCTGGGAACTGTAAGGGAGGATTCAACTGATGTACGAAAAAGCACCATTTTTTTACGGAACAGGCAGAAGAAAAAGCAGCGTTGCGCGTGTGAGGCTTTATCAGGGCTCCGGCAAAATCACTGTTAATGACCGCGACGTCAACGATTATTTCGGCCTTGACACACTTAAGGCCATTATCCGCCAGCCGCTTGAGCTTACACAGACAAACGAAAAGTTTGATGTGGTCTGCCGTGTGGCTGGCGGTGGAGTTACCGGTCAGGCCGGTGCTATCCGCCACGGCATTTCAAGGGCTTTGCTGAAGTATAACTCAGAAGGCCTTCGCCCAATCCTCAAAAAAGCAGGATTGCTAACACGTGACCCAAGAATGAAGGAACGTAAGAAGTACGGCCTTAAAGCTGCCCGCCGCGCTCCGCAGTTCAGCAAGCGCTGAGTTCAGCCTTTAATTTTACAAAAGAAAATCCAGCCGGTGTGCATATTGTTGCATACCGGCATTTTTGTTTAAAAAATCATATTCGCGGTGAAAAAAATATCGACACATTTAACAAATATAAACCGAATTTAGAAATAAGCCGAAAAGCCGCGCCGCGCCTTGACTGGCAAGATCTTTTCATGGTGCAGGGGCTATTACTTTTTTCAAATATAAAACTAAAACAGCGCTGAAATATTTGTAACAGGATTGTAACCGCTCATTTTCTTACAATGTGCACATAAAGGGACCTGTTTAAAAACCTTTAAACGAATAAAGCCAATCAAAAAATGAAGATTTATGCTTAGCAAGAATATTTCAAATCTGTAATATATACAATGTGCACAAAAAGTTAATCGAGTTGCATTTGACATACAGCGTTTCGTCGAATATAATAACCAACATCAGTGAACATATCGATGAATAGGCTTGCGGCAGATAGTAAAACACGCAGCAAACTGCCTGCCGCAGCTTCAGGAAAAGGGTGATTACATTGAAGTCTCTTAAAAAATCCGGCTTTAAAAAGCTGATTGGTAAATTGTGCGGCGCTGGCCGTTATGCGGCCATCTCTTTTGTCGAAAAAGAACAGAAAGAGCAAATCCTCCGCAGGGCCGTTTCCCTTGTTGTTATGGTTGGCATTACGGTAGGCTCTGTTGTCACGGCAATGGCAGCAACAAAACAGGCTGCCGTTGTTGTTGATGGGAAGGAAACGAATGTTGTCAGCCTCGATTCCGAGGAGATGGAGAAGAACCCGTACAGAATCCTTAAGCGCGCCGGGGTTTCAGCCGCGGAAAATGACGAGGTCGGTTTTGCTGGCAGCGGAGAAAAGAAAAACATCAAGGCAGATATAGTTGTCAGTGTCAAAACGGCTAAGCGTGTTACTGTTGCTGCAGACGGCAAGGGAAAATCCGTATTGGCGCATTATGGTGACACTGTTGCGGACGCGCTCAGAGAAGCTGGAGTTGTGGTAGGAAAGCTCGATGATACTTCCAAAAAGCTTTCTGATGCCGTGAGCGATGGTATGTCCATTGCAGTGAAGCGCAACTATCATGTAACCATAGCCGATAATGGCAAAACAATTTCCGCCGTTGTAGGTGAAGGCAGTGTTTCAAATGCCCTGGATCAGATGAAAATATCACTTAAGGCGGAAGACTTACCTGAGCCTGGCCTTAAAACATCTGTTTCGGAAGGCATGAAGATAAATATTATCCGTGTTTCATACAAAGATGTTACTTCTACGCAGGCGGTTCCTTACTCAACCGTTACACAAAAAGACTGCTCCGTTGAAGCCGGCACAAAAAATGTTAAAACGCATGGCCAAAACGGTGTGCGCGCTGTTGTAACTCGCCAGAAGATTTGCAACGGCAAAGTAGCTGATTCTTCTATTGTCAGCTCGTCTGTTACAAAGCAGCCGGTGGATAAAGTGGTGGTTATAGGCACAAAGCAGAAAACCAGGGATAGCGCGGCCGTTTGCGCCGATGGTACGCTTATAGACCAGGACGGCCAGACCGTTTCTTACCGCAAAGTATACCACGGAACATGCACATGTTACTGCACGGGCACTACAACTTCTACAGGGCTACCGGCAGCATTTGGCCGTGTTGCTGTAAATCCGAAATTGATTCCGTATGGCTCAAGGCTTTATATCTGCTCGCCTGACGGCAGTGCCGTTTACGGCTATGCCGTTGCGGCAGATACAGGCGGTGCTGCAATGAGCGGCCGTATTATTGCTGACCTTTATTACTCTTCGTATAGCCAATGCATGGAGTTTGGCAGCAGGACAATGAATGTTTATGTCCTTGATTAAGGCCACAGGGGGCACCTCCGTGTGAGAGCCACTTTCAGCGCCTCGCTTGACAGTATGGGAATCGGAAGCTATGATAGGAACATTGTACTTCCGAAAATCCGGCGAGGCGCTTTTAACGGCCAAAATCCATTTTTATGCATATAATACTGTAGCGGGGCAATATATTTAAACCGCTTGATTATAGATCGACCGCCGGAAGGATTTTTCTTCCGGCGGTTCTCTTTTTGTGCAAAAGAATATGCGGTTTGTTGAAATTGCAGGCGGATTGGGTTACAATATGCGTGGAGAGGATGAATGGACATGTTGGTAGCACCGTCGATACTGGCTTCAGATTTTTCAAGGCTTGGCAGCGAGATTGCCCGTGCAGATAAAGCTGGCGCCGACTGGATCCACCTTGATGTGATGGACGGTCGCTTTGTGCCGAACTTTACATTTGGGCCGCCTGTGGTGGCAGCGGTGCGCTGCTGCACAAAAAAGCCTTTTGACGTTCACCTCATGGTGGATGACCCGCTGAGGTACCTAACGGAATTCCGCAGGGCGGGAGCAGATATTATATCATTCCATTTTGAAGCTGTTAAAGATCCGCAGAAAGTTATAGATGCCATAGTGGCGAGCGGCGCAAAGCCGGCCATGGCAATTAAGCCTGCAACGCCTGTTGAGGCTGTATTCCCATATCTTGAAAGCCTGTTCCTTGTGCTTGTGATGACTGTGGAACCGGGTTTCGGCGGCCAGAAATTTATGGTTGATATGATGCCCAAAGTGCGCGCACTGAAAAAGAAAAAGCCGGATTTACTTGTTGAAGTTGACGGTGGCATTAATGCTGACACAGTGAGCATAGCTGCGGATGCCGGGGTTGATGTCTGTGTTGCGGGAACGGCGGTTTTTGGAGCTCCGGATGCGGCCGAGGCAATTAGGAAACTGAAGGGTGCCGGCAGCAACTTTTAAACTTGTTGCAGGGCTGTTACCTGTTGGCTTTTGATATGCGGCAGGAGCCGGTATGCCTGTGCTCTTGCCATCGGGGTTTTATAATGCGTTTTATTTGCGCTGGAAGAGTTTTTCATTATGGAGGGATTTCATGCATGAAGTCTTTTTTATGGAAAGTGCCGACGATGACACGCTGAAATTTGCAGCGGTCGCTTCACACTACCATGGGAAATGGGTGTTCTGCAAGGGAAAAGGCCGGGATACCTATGAAATTCCGTGCGGAAGCAGAAAATCAGACGAAAATATAGAAGAAACTGCGCGCCGCTGGCTCTATGAAAAAACAGGTGCTGCAAGATTCCGCATGGTTCCGGTCTGCGTTTACAAAGTGAAAGAAGAATCCGGCGGGCAGATTTTCGGAATGCTCTATTTCGCCGAGATACAAGAGTTTTTTGCCTTCCCGGATTCTGAAACGTGGCACGTAGAATTTTTTGACGGAGTGCCGGGCGAGCTGACTTATCCAGATATTGAGCCTGCTCTGCTGCACCATGCTGAGGAAGCGGTAAAAAAACTGATGCCGTAGGCAGAAAGATCCCCCGGAACAGCATAACATGCGTCCGGGGGATCTTTCTATAGATTAATACAGTCAGTAATGGATTGTTTTCAGAAAACTGTCGGCCTCGTTTTTCTTGTCGGTTGTCGTTTTGCATAAAATGGCTGTTTTGTCCATGCGGACAAGTACATAGTACATCTCGCCGTTTGCGAGTGTGTATTTATTGTAGTTGTCGCTGTCAACAACAACCTTTCCTGAGCTGGCGAGGCTGCCTTTTTGTGACGTGTACCAGCCCTGCGCATTGCCTGCATCCGAAAAGGCATGGAAATCTATTTCAACGTCGGAGCCGTCCTTTGTTGCTACAAGGCTTTTCTCCGCGCCGGAATCATTGCCTGCCGCTTCGGATACAGAGAAACCGGAGCTCTTGGCCTGCTTCTGAAAATCATCTGCAGATATTGCCGTGCGTGCCGAGCAGCCCGCAAAAGCAGCAACAACGGCTGCGGCAAGGGCAGCCACGCAGAACTTCAGCGATTTTTTCACGAAAGTTCCCCCAATGACATTTAATTTACATTGATATAAATTATAACCCCCTTTGTGCAGGCTGGCAAGATGATTTTGCATTGCGCATATGCGGAGGGCTTGCTTTTGAAAAAAGGCGGCCCGCTTTTTGTTTCTTTGGCTTAAATGGAAAAAATAAGTATAGCCCGCTTTTTCCTGCGGATACTAAGATTATTAAACCGTTGCGTTTTAGGAGGAAGATAATATGAAAGCAACAGGCATCGTACGAAGGATAGACGACCTTGGGCGCATTGTAATACCGAAAGAAATCCGCCGAACGCTGCGCATACGCGAAGGAGATGCCCTCGAGATATTTACGGACTCTCAGGGAGGCGTGATTTTCAAAAAATATTCTCCGGTCGGTGAGCTTTCGACTTTCGCTTCACAATATGCTGAAGTTCTGAACCGCACTGCCGGCCTGCCTACGGTAATTAGTGACCGCGACCACATCGTGGCGGCGTCCGGCGTTTCGCGCAAGGAATATATGGAGCGTCGCGTTACACCCGAGATGGAGGAATGCGTGCAGGCACGCCGCACATATCTTTCCACGTCAGGTGAGAAAGTCATTCCTGTGGAAGGGATAAACCGGCCGGCGGAAATAATCTGCCCGATTTTGGCGGCAAGCGACGTTGCGGGCGCCGTAATTGTCTTCCAGCCAGAAAATGAAGAAAACATTCCTATTGAAACGGCCGCAAAGCTCGTTCAGGTAGCCGCGTCATTCCTTGGAAAACAGATGGAAGAATGATCTTAGACACTTGCATTTCAGGCCGGAATGTGCTAAAATCTTATAAGAATATTAAAGTGAGGATGAAAGAGTGGGGCGACCCGCTCTTTTGTTTGTATTATGAGGTGAATGGTTTGGCTGACAGAAAACGGGGCGGCGTTGCCGAGACAGTCAGGAAGTTTGTTAAGCCTTATGCGGCAGAGCTTGGGCTTTCGGTCTGGGATGTACACTATGTAAAAGAGGGTGGCGCGTGGTACCTTCGCATATTTATCGACAAGCCCGGCGGTGTGGGCATTGAGGACTGTGAAAACCTGAGCCGTGCGATTAACGGGCCGCTTGATAAGCTCGACCCGGTGCCAGACACATATTGCCTTGAGGTCTCGTCGCCCGGCATTGACCGCGAGCTCACAAGGCCGGAGCATTTTGAGGCATACATTGGCAGCGAGGTAACGGTGCGCCTTATACGCCCGGGTGAAGATGGGCGCCGCGTAATCACCGGGAAGCTTACGGCATTTTCGGGCAGCACATTCACCGTTTTGCCGGATTCCGGAGATCCGGAAGAGATCTCTCGCAGGGAAACCTCTTCGGTGCGGCTGCGTGAAGATGATTTTTTTGGAGGAGAATGAAAAACCATGAGCAGAAGCAAAAGCAAAAAAAGCAGCAAGGATAACGAGGAAAACAGCAGTGCCGAAATTTTTGCAGCCCTGCAGTCGCTTGAGAAAGAACGGGGCATTTCCGTCGACTTCATGCTGGAGCGCATTAAAAAAGCAATAATCACAGCTTGCAAAAACAGCTATGACAACGACAACTGCATCGTGAACACAGACCAGGCAAAAGGAATATTTCAGGTTTTTCTAAACAAAACTGTCGTCGATAACGTGACTGTGCCGGGCAAAGAAATCCTGTTGGAAAAAGCGCGTACGGTTGACCCTACGGCTTCTGTAGGCGAGACTGTTGCGGTGCCGCTTAACACGAGGGATTTTGGGCGCATTGCAGCCATGACGGCGAGAAACATAATCAGGCAGGGCGTAAGGGAAGGCGAGCGCAGCAGGATGCTGCAGGAGTTTGAGAGCAAGCACCAGGAGCTTGTTTCGGCTGTTGTTGACCAGGTAGACCCGCGCACGGGGGCCGCGACGCTTCAGATAGGCCATGCCGAAGCGGTTTTGCCTAAGTCGGAGCAGGTGCCGGGCGAAGCGCTGCATTCCGGTGACCACATAAAAGTGTATGTAGTTGACGTGCGCGAGACGGAGCGCGGCCCGCGCGCAATTATCAGCCGTGTGCACCCGGATCTTGTGCGCCGCCTGTTTGAAGAAGAAGTGCCTGAGATATATGACGGGACAGTCGAGATAAAGGCAATATCGCGCGAGGCCGGTTCACGCACAAAAATCGCCGTCACGAGCCATAACCCAGACGTAGATGCCGTAGGCGCATGCATAGGCGCTAAGAGCACGAGGGTAAACCATGTAGTAGATGAGCTTGGCGGTGAAAAAATAGACATAATAGAGTACAGTGATGACCCGTGCAAGTTCATTGCTTCTGCTCTGTCGCCGGCGAATGTGCTTGATGTCGTGCCGGCTGAGGATGGTTCCCGTGCATGCCGTGTCAGCGTGCCTGACAGCCAGCTTTCGCTTGCTATCGGCAACAAGGGCCAGAATGCCCGCCTTGCCGCCCGCCTTACAGGATGGAAAATAGACATAAAGCCTGAAAGCGGTTTTTACGGCGAGAATGAACCTGAGAAATAAATCTGCTTGTGCCAGGAGGGGGAAAGGCCATGATCCGCAAAAGGAAAATACCGCTGCGCATGTGTGCCGGGTGCGGCGAGATGAAACCAAAGAAGGAGATGGTACGTGTAGTGCGGTCGCCCCAGGGGGAAATTTTGCTTGACCTTACCGGCAAGAAACCGGGCCGCGGCGCGTATGTGTGCAGGAACCCATCCTGCCTGAAAGCCGCGCGGAAAGCGCACCGTTTTGAAAAAGCCTTTTCGTGCAAGATCCCGGATGAAGTTTACGATCGCATGGAGGAGGAGCTGCTTGGAAATAAATAGACGGCTGATGAACCTGCTTGGCATAGCCCGCAAGGCTGGAAAACTGGAGCTCGGCAGCGAGGCCGTGAAAGAGTCGGTGCGCAGGCACCGCGCAAAACTTGTGCTGCTGAGCTGTGACCTTTCACAGCGGACGGTGCGCAGTATTCGTGAAACGGCCGAAATGGCTGGTGTGCCGGTCGGAGTGCTTTCTGTGGGAATGGATGAAGCCGAGGCGTCGCTTGGGAAACGGGCCGGTGCCATTGCGGTAAATGATACGGGGTTTGCAAAAGCGCTTGTTAAACTGGGCGCGGAAGAACGAGGAGGAACGATTTAATGATGATGAAATACAGAGTCCATGAAGTGGCGAAGGATCTGAATGTGCCTAACAAGCAGGTCATAGATGTCCTGCAGAAATATACGGGCGAAACGAAAAAGCATATGACTGCCCTTACCGAGGATGAGCTCGACATGGTATTTGAAACTTTTACACAGCAGCACAGCTGCGCAAAGCTGGACGAATATTTTGCGCAGGCTGCAAAGCGCCAGCCGGTTGTGGAGCCCGAAAAGCCAGATGTGGTGATTGAACCGGAAAAACCTGCCCAAAAACGCATGCCAGCAGAAAAACCAGCGGCAAAAACGGCGCCGCAGGTCGCCGCAGGTGCCACACCTAAAGAACCGCACCGCGCCGCGCCGCAGAACCGCAGGCCTGTAAGCTACAACCAGCGCAGGCCTGCAACTTCGGCATCGCCGGTTGCCCAGCAGAATAAGCAGGTACGTCAACGCAGTATGCAGCAGCCAGTGGCGAAAAAGCGCCCTCAGCAGCAGACGGTGCGCATGGGGACGAGCGCTACCGTCAGCAGGCCTGCCGGAAGGATAATAGATACCCATACGCCAAATGTGGAGCTTGACCGCTACAACGAAAGATACGACCGCCTTGCGTCCGAAAAAGTGCGCCTTAACGACAATACCGTGAAGAAGCAGAAACTTAACCAGCGCAGCACCCGCTACCGCGGCAGGTACCATTCGCACAGGGAAACGGAATCAGAACGCCTGCACCGCATTGCGCTCGAGCGCAAAAACAAGCCTATCACCGTCCAGATACCTGAGCATATCACGGTTGGGGAGCTTGCAATGCGCCTTAAGGCTACGGCGGCCGAAGTCATCAAAAAACTAATGAACCTCGGAACTTTTGCAGCGATAAACGACGTTATTGATTTCGACACTGCTTCGCTTGTTGCGATGGAGTTCCATGCAAAAGTGCAGAAGGAAGTAGTCGTAACCATAGAGGACCAGATAATCGACGACAGCGAAGACGACGACAAAGACCTTGTGCCGCGTGCGCCTGTAATCGTTGTTATGGGTCACGTAGACCACGGCAAGACTTCCCTGCTTGAC
Source organism: Ruminococcaceae bacterium UBA5295 (assembly GCA_002411365.1). Taxonomy (GTDB): domain Bacteria; phylum Bacillota; class Clostridia; order Oscillospirales; family Acutalibacteraceae; genus Thermocaproicibacter. Next base: position 54,816 of record DHSD01000027.1, on the reverse strand, counting down.
GCCATACGCCACACGAACGTGACCGCAACCGAAGCCGGCGGCATTACGCAGCGCATCGGCGCTTACCGTGTAAATGTAGGCAAGCGCGATGTTACGTTCCTCGACACGCCGGGCCATGAGGCTTTCACTACAATGCGTGCCCGCGGTGCCCAGGTGACGGACATAGCAATACTTGTAGTTGCGGCGGACGACGGCATCATGCCGCAGACGGTTGAGGCTATCCATCACGCGCAGGCCGCTAAGGTCTCGATTATCGTGGCGATAAACAAAATGGATAAGCCGGGCGCAAATCCGGAAATGGTCATGGAGCAGCTTACAAAGTACGGCATTGTGCCGGAGCAGTGGGGCGGAGACACGCCTTGCGTGCAGGTTTCGGCCGTAAAGAAAACCGGCATAAAAGAGCTGCTCGACACAGTCCTTCTCGTTGCTGACCTTAAAGAGCTGAAAGCAAACCCAGACCGCGCCGCGAAGGGCACCGTAATAGAGGCGCGGCTTGACAAAGGCCGCGGGCCTATGGCGACTATCCTCGTCCAGAACGGTACTCTGCACAAGGGCGATATAGTTGTTGCCGGCACTACGGTGGGGCGCGTGCGCGCAATGATGGACGAGAACGGGAAGCCGATAAAATCGGCCGGCCCGAGCGTGCCTGTAGAGATTACGGGGCTTGACGACGTGCCGCTTGGCGGCGACGTTTTCGACGTTGTCACAGATGAGCGCCTTGCGCGTGAGCTTGTGCAGCAGCGCCGCAGCGAAAAGAAAGAAAAGAAGTTCAACTCGCGCACAAAAGTTACCCTCGACAACCTCTTTGAGCAGATGCAGAAAGGCGATATGAAGTCGCTTCAGCTTGTAGTTAAGGCTGACGTTCAGGGTTCTGTTGAGGCGGTTTGCCAGTCGCTTGAGAAGCTCAGCAATGACGAAGTGCGCGTAGACATCATACACAGTGGCGTCGGCGCCATCAATGAATCCGACGTGATGCTCGCCGTGGCTTCGAACGCCATTATAATCGGCTTCAATGTCCGCCCCGACAACGTCGCAGAAGAGAATGCAAAGCGCGACGGCGTTGACGTACGCCTCTACCGCGTGATTTACGACTGCATAAACGAAGTGCGCTCTGCCCTTAAGGGAATGCTTGCGCCGAAGCTGCGCGAAGCCGCGCTCGGCAAGGCCGAAGTGCGCCAGGTCTACCATATAAGCAGTGTGGGCACGATTGCAGGCGCTCATGTTGCAAGCGGCAAAGTCACGCGCGACGCAAAAATACGTGTTGTGCGCGATGGAGTGGTGCTCGCCGAAGACAGCGTTGCTTCCCTCAAACGCTTTAAAGATGATGCCAAAGAAGTGCTTGAAGGCTATGACTGCGGCATCGGCCTTCAGAAATATAACGATATAAAAGAGGGAGACGTGTTCGAGGCTTACAAAATAGAGGAATACCGCGAATAAATCCCATTTTGCCTGAACTTTAAAGCTTTGGGGCACAAATATAAAAGTCTGCGTCCGGCCGGTGAGTGCCGGGAGGAGGAGAAAAAATGGCAAGCTATAAACATGGCCGCGTAACGGAAGATATCATGCGTGAACTGACGGCGATTTTCCGCAAGCTCAAAGACCCGCGTGTGCAGGGGCTTATCAGCATTGTGCGAGTGGATGTGTCGAACGACCTTTCTTACTGCACGGTTTATATAAGCGCCATGGAGGGCCTTGACCGCGCGAAAGAAGCGGTGAAAGGCCTTAAGTCGGCGAATGGTTTTATACGCCATGAACTTGGTACGCGCCTGCCGCTGCGCAAAGTGCCGCAGCTTTCTTTCCGCGCCACCGATTCCATAGAGCATGGTGCAAACATTGAGCGCATAATTAATGAGCTTGAGGAGGAAAAACATGGCAGGCCTTGAAAAAGCCGTTGCGCTTCTGCGGGGTGCGGAGCGCATCATTATCCTTTGCCATAGTTTTCCGGATGGCGACACGCTCGGCGCGGGGAGTGCACTTTGCCGCGCAATGAGGGGGCTCGGCAAGCGCGCCGCTGTTCGCTGCTCAGATAAAGTCGGCCCTAAGTACAAATACCTGTTTGAAGGGCTCGGCGACGACAGCTTTTCTCCCGACCTTGTGGTTTCGGTCGATGTTGCCGACCCGTCGCTTTTCGGGGAGCCGGTCTATTCGCAGTACGGCAGAAAAATCGGGTTGAGCATAGACCACCATAAATCAGGCACGCCGTTTGCCGAGGAAACTTTAAATAACCCGGAAGCTGCGGCAACGTGCGAGGTGATTTTTTCACTCGTTAAGGCACTCGGCGTAAAAACGGACCGGCTTATGGCTAATGACATCTACACCGGCATCACAACAGATACGGGCTGTTTTCAGTATGTCAACACAACACCAAAAACGCACCGCATAGCGGCGGAGCTCATGGAATGCGGAGCAGATACAACGGAGATAGACCGCGCCATGTTTGACACAAAAAGCCGCGCGAGGCTTGAACTTGAGCGCCGTGTGCTCGGCTCGATGCGCTTTGAGAGGGAAGGCCAGGTTGCGCTCATACGCATTACGAAACAGATGATACGCGAATCAGAAGCAATTGAAGACGACCTTGACGGGATAGCGACTATCCCACGGAGCATAAAAGGCGTAAAGGTGGGGATAACCCTGCGCGAGCGCGACGACGGGGCATATAAAGTTTCTCTGCGTGCCAGGCCGCCGGCTGACGCTTCTAAAATCTGCGAAAAGTTTGGCGGTGGCGGCCATAAAGGTGCGGCGGGCTGCACGCTCAACATGCCGGCTGAAAAAGCCGAGCGGGAAATTGTGGAAGAAACGGAAAGGTATCTGGATGAGTATTTATGAACGGCGTTATAGTGGTGGACAAACCTGCGGGATTTACTTCATTTGATGTTGTGGCCGTAATGCGCGGGATATGCCATGAAAGGAAAATCGGCCACACGGGGACACTGGACCCAATGGCAACAGGAGTGCTTCCCCTGCTTCTCGGCTCTGCGACCCGCGCCCTGCCGTTCCTTGAGGACACATCCAAAGAGTACAGGGCCGGTTTCCGATTCGGGACGGCCACGGATACACAGGATATCACAGGCCATGTAACGGCGCAGAGCAGCGTGAAAGTCACGCGTGGGCAGCTTCAGGACGTGCTGCCGCAGTTCCGCGGCGATATTATGCAGACGCCGCCGATGTATTCCGCCGTAAGCGTGAACGGCAGGCGGCTCTATGACCTTGCCCGGCAAGGCATTGAAGTGGAGCGGAAAAAGCGCCCTGTTACGATTTTCCGCATGGAACTTGTGGAATTCGACGAGGCCTTACAGGAGGGATGCCTTGAAGTCGCCTGCTCGAAAGGGACTTACATACGCACCATCTGTGCCAATCTCGGCGAAGCGCTCGGCACGTGCGGCGTTATGACGTCGCTGCGGCGCGCACGCGCCTCCGGATTTTCACTTGACGATGCCATAACAATAGGGCAGGCAAAAGAGCTGGCGGCGCAGGGGCGCATTGGCGAATGCCTGAAACCGACGGAAAGCCTTTTTGCCGGGATGCCGAAAGTTTCTGTTTCACAGGCGCAGGCTGTCCGCTTTTCTAACGGGGGCGCGCTTGATGTTGGGCGCACGCCGCTGCGCGCCCGCCTTTTACAGCAGAATATGCGGTTCAGGATTTTTGCGCCTGACGGGGTGTTCCTCGGGCTCGGGACCGTTTTAGGCGATGAGCTACGTGTGCTGCGCCTTTTTAGGCTGCGGGAAGAACGCCGGTAATTGTGCGCCGTGCAGAGAACGGAATATTCAGACCGATTTATAAACTGGGGAAAAGATCCAAATGATAATATATGACAATCTGACGCTTTCCAAAGGTGAAAGTGCAGTGGCGCTCGGCAGTTTTGACGGCCTGCACGCAGGCCACAGGAAAGTGATATCTTCCGCGGTAGAAGGTGCAAAAGAGGACTTGCTGCCAACAGTGCTGACATTTGCGGAAAATCCGAAAAAAGCTGCCGACGGTTTCGGCGGCCTGCTGCTTTCACAGGAAGAAAAAATCCACCTGCTTGAAAAGATGGGCATAAAGCAGCTTTACCTGCTTAACTTTGAGTCGGTAAAAGATATGGCTCCCGAAGATTTTGTTCGCGAAGTCCTCAGCAGCACATGCAAAACGAAAAAAGCGTGCTGCGGCTTTAATTTTACGTTTGGCCGCGGCGGTACTGCCGGAAGCGGAGACCTGCGCCGCCTGGGCCGCAGGTACGGCATAGAGACCAGCATTGAGCAGGCCGTGCTCGAAGGCGGCATTCCGGTAAGTTCAACGAGGATAAGAAGCTTAATTAAACAAGGGCACGCCGAAGAAGCGGCGCGTATGCTCGGAAGGCCGTTCGGCTATGAGTCGCCGGTAATAGCGGGCCGAAAGCTTGGCCGAAAACTTGGCACACCTACTTTGAACCAGGCTGTCCCGGTGGATTTTGTGCTGCCGAAACTCGGTGTCTATGCTTCATCCGTAACAACGGGGAGCAAGGTCTATTGCGGTGTGACTAATGTTGGCGTAAAGCCGACGGTTGGTTCCCGGGCTGTGCTTGCCGAAACGTGGATGCCGCACTACAGGGGCCCTGACCTTTATGGCTGCACCGTCCGTGTTGGCCTGCTGAAGTTCCTGCGGCCGGAACGGAAATTTCCGGATCTTGAACAGCTGGGTGAAGAGATTAAGCGGAACGGAGAACAGGCGGAAGAATATTTCCACCAAAAATTTTCTCCGATGCGCAATGCGTGATGTTTACAAAGCAAAATCCATGTGATATACTAACGCTATTGCTATACCCCTTTCGCGGATAAGGGGAATACCCTGTTTAAGGGATTTCACCAACCCTTTTCTGCGTTTGTGGGAATTTTGAAAAGGTGGAAAGATTTATGCTGAAAAAAGAAGAAAAAACTGCAATTATCAATGAGTATGCCCGCCATGAGGGCGACACCGGCTCTCCTGAAGTCCAGATTGCCGTTCTCACAAAGCGCATCAATGACCTGACCGAGCACCTTAAAGCCCACAAAAAGGATCACCATTCACGCCGCGGGCTTTACAAGATGATTGGCCAGCGCCGCAGCCTGCTTAACTACCTGCAGAAAAAAGATATCGAAAGGTACCGCTCGGTTATCGGAAAACTCGGCATCCGCAAGTAATCAGGGGCATTTGCCGTTTATTACCGGATACTGCATACAATCTGGAACTTTGTACAGAAGGGGCGGCCCGCATAGCGGGCACGGCCCTTCAGTTTTTAAGGACTTTCTTTCTTCTGAGCCTGCCTGCACGGACAGGCCCCAGACTTTCGTGTTTACCATGCGGTTAATTTACAGGGTGCCGCGGGATTAGCAGTGAAACGAACGCCTTTTATGAAAAGCGCTGGTTTTATTGCTAAATCTGCCGCATCCTGCAGGGAATAAAATCCAGAATACGGAGGAGAAAGCGATGTTTGAAAACTACAGGGTCTATAAAACCGACTTTGCAGGCCGTCCCCTTACGGTGGAAACCGGTAAGATGGCACAGCTTGCGAACGGCGAGTGTATGGTGCGGTATGGCGATACAGCAGTCCATGTAACTGCTACGGCTTCTGCAAAGCCCCGCGAAGGCGTTGAATTTTTTCCGTTTTCGGTCGATTATGAAGAGAAGCTCTATGCCGTTGGGAAGATACCTGGCTCCTACATTAAACGTGAAGGCCGCCCGAGCGACAAGGCGGTGCTTACGTCGCGCATGATAGACCGTCCTATCCGCCCGCTTTTCCCTAAAGATATGCGCAACGACGTGTCTATTGTATGCACTGTGATGAGTGTGGATTATGACTGCTTACCGGAAATTGCCGCAATGGTTGGCACGTCAATAGCGCTGAGCATTTCCGATATCCCGTGGAACGGCCCGATTTCCGGCGTTTCTGTTGGCTATGTAAACGGCGGGTTCGTCATAAACCCTGATTCCGAACAACGCAAAAAATCCCGCATGGCGGTGACTGTTGCGTCGAGTGATTCCCGCATTGTAATGATAGAGGCAAGTGCCGACGAAATCCCAGATGATATCATGTACAACGGCATTATGGCGGGCCACAAGGCAAACCAGAGCATAATCGAGTTTATAAAAGGCATACAGAAAGAGATAGGCAAACCAAAGTTTGAGTATCCGAGCGACGGGCCGGATGATGAAATGCTGCATACGATACGCGACTTTGCCATTGATGATATCCGCGCAGCGCTTGATACGGACGATAAGCGCGTGCGCGACAGGCGCCTTGAGCCTGTTTATGAAAAAGTCCACGAAAAATTTGATGGAATATATCCTGACAAGAAATCTAAAATAGACACATGCCTCTATAAAACGCAGCGGTATGCAGTGCGCCGCTGGCTACTCGACGGGAAGAAGCGCGTTGACGGCAGGAAGATGGACGAGATACGCCCCCTTGCAGCAGAGGCAGGTGTGTTGCCGCGTGTGCACGGCTCCGGCCTTTTCACGCGCGGGCAGACGCAGGTGCTTACCGTCGCAACGCTTGGCTCACTTGATGAGGAGCAGACGTTTGACGGCATAGACGGACAGACGGGCAAGCACTATATACACCAGTACAATATGCCGTCGTACTCAACCGGCGACACAAGGCCAAACCGCGGCCCTAACAGGCGCGAGATAGGCCATGGGGCACTTGCAGAGCGCGCCCTTCTGCCCGTGATACCGTCGATTGACGAGTTCCCATATACAATACGCCTTGTTTCCGAGGTGCTTTCTTCCAATGGCTCGACTTCACAGGCGTCGGTCTGCGGTTCAACGCTTGCGCTAATGGATGCCGGCGTGCCGATTAAAGCGCCTGTTGCCGGCATTTCATGCGGCCTTGTGACTGAGGGCGAGCGCTGGATGACGATGGTGGACATACAGGGGCTTGAAGACTTTTTCGGTGACATGGACTTCAAAGTAGCCGGGACGCACGCAGGCATTACGGCAATCCAGATGGACCTTAAAATCAGCGGCCTGACGCCTGAAATGATTAAGGAAACGCTTTATAAGGCGCATAAGGCACGCGATTATATAATCAACGAGGTTATACTGAAGGCCATACCCGAACCGCGTGAAGAACTTTCGAAATATGCGCCGAAGACGCAGACCATGACGATTCCGGTAGAAAAGATACGCAGCGTGATTGGCGCCGGCGGGAAAGTCATCCAGAAAATCTGCTCTGAATGTAATGTAAAGGTTGACGTGCATGAGGACGGCCACGTGTTTGTTACGTCGGCCGACATGGCCAGCTGCAAGCGCGCGCTCGGCATTATAGATACGATAGTTAACGATCCGGCGCCCGGCGCAATATATAATGGGAAAGTGACGCGGCTGATGGATTTCGGGGCATTTGTAGAGATCGCTCCGGGGAAAGAAGGCCTTGTGCATATTTCCCAGCTTGACGTCAAGCATGTGAATCAGGTCAGCGATGTTGTCAAGGTCGGCGATGAAGTGATGGTTAAGGTGATGAACATCGACGAAAGGGGCCGCATCAACCTTTCGCGCAGGGAGGCGCTTATTGATGTAAAAGGGCTTGTGCCGGAAAATGATATTTCCAAAGGGCAGTGCCCTGTGTGCCGCCCGCCTTACCAGCACCGCCCGGGTTCAGGCGGCCGCAGTTTCGAGAAGCCGCACCCGCAGCAATAACAAAATTTATGGTAAAATTAACAGCAGCCACCCTGCTCTAAATCAGCAGGGCGGCTTTTTTAGTATGATTTTAGAAATCAGAACTGAGATAAATTCTGCTGTGTGGCCGTCCTGTACCAGAGTAAAACAGCGGAGTGAGGTTACACGTGGTGGAATTCATTAATAAGTTCCTTGATGATCTTTTCCTGATTGAAAGATAACCCGTCAAGTGAAAGCATTCGGTGGCTTTCGAGCCCTAAAAGGTAGTCGGCGGAAACGCCATAAAAAGAAGCCATTTTGATAAGCACGCCAAGCGACGGCGTCTTGATGTTGTTTTCGTATCCGCTTATAGTCGCCTTTGAAAGCCCAAACTGATTCGCTGCCTGTTCCTGCGTCATACTACGGTTGATGCGGAGTTCTTTAAGGCGGTAACCAAAATCAAATATCATGTTTTTGCCCTCCTTTCGTCTCATTATAAATTTGAGTGTACTTGATTTGTGTATTCTACCGGATAATTTAAATAAGGTATTATTTACTCCAGATTAACAAAACTGCCACGGCATTTTATATCATTAAAATGCACAATGTATGAAAGGAAGGGCGTGTACAGGGAATGCCGCATGGGAAGATAGGGCTTTAAGGAGCCAAGCGTGCTCTTTCAATTTTTTTGTGATATAATTAAATAATAAATGAATTGTATTTATTATGCGGAGAGGATAGAAAAATATGTCAGCAGTTACACAGGCAAATAGAATCGTCGTAAAGGTGGGGACTTCCACGCTGACGTATGAGAACGGAAAGATGAACCTCCGCAGGATGGAGCGCCTCTGCAAAGTGCTGAGTGACCTGCAAAATTCCGGAAAAGAAGTAATACTCGTCACGTCGGGTGCTATCGGTGTGGGTGTAGGGAAGCTCGGCCTGCCCGGCAGGCCGCAGGAGACTGGCAAGAGGCAGGCTGTTGCTGCTGTTGGCCAATGCGAGCTCATGTTTATGTACGACAAGTTCTTCGGCGAGTACAACCTCACAACGGCGCAGGTACTTCTGACAGGCGACGTGCTTGTCAATGAGCACCTGCGCAAAAATACGGAAAACACGTTCATGGAGTTGCTTAAGTTAGGGATAATCCCGGTTGTGAATGAAAACGACACCGTAGCGGTAGATGAACTTGAAGGCGCACGCATAGGCGACAACGATACGCTTTCCGCCGTTGTAGCGCGCCTTGTAAATGCTGACCTGCTCGTTATCCTGACGGACATCGACGGGCTATACGACAGCAATCCCATGAAGGACCCGGAAGCGAAAAGGATACCGTTTGTGCCGGAAGTCACGGGCGATATCCTCGCGCTTGCCGGAGGCAGTGTATCCAACAGGGGAACAGGCGGCATGAGCACGAAAGTGCGCGCAGCTGCAAATGTGAACCGTGCCGGCATCGTATGCTGCGTGATGAGCGGTGCCGTTCCGGAGAAGCTGTATGATCTTTTTGAAGGTGCCCAGATTGGGACAGTTTTCGGCACGGGCAAGGGCTAAAATAATAGTTGCTTGGCTGCTGCAGCGCAGCTTGGAGGGAAAATAATGACGGACCTTACAAAAATGGGGGAAAAGGCACGGGCGGCTTCCCGTGCACTTGCGGCTGCCGGCCCGAAAAAAGACAAAGCTCTTCTTGCGGCGGCAGAAGGCCTTGAAAGCGGCGCGGAAAAAATTTTGGAAGAGAACCGCAAAGACCTTGCGGCAGCAAAGGCCGAAGGCATGCGCCCCGCCCTTCTTGACCGCCTTGCCGTTAACAGGGAGCGCATAAAGGGCATGGCAGGCAGCCTGCGCGGCGTAGCCGCACAGAAAGACCCGGTTGGGGAAGTAGTTTCGGGTTTTACAAGGCCGAACGGCTTGAAAATAGAAAAAGTTCGCGTACCTTTTGGCGTAATAGGCGTTATATATGAAGCGCGGCCTAACGTTACGTCAGATGCGGCAGCAATCTGCATAAAAGCAGGAAGCGCCGTTATACTCCGCGGCGGGCGCGAAGCTTACCGCACTAACACCGCGGTTGAGGAGATTCTGCGGGCTTCCCTTCGGAAGGCTGGCCTGCCTGAAGACTGCGTGCAGCTTGTGCATGATGTTTCACGTGAATCGGCCAGGGCAATGATGAACATGACGGGCTATATCGACGTGCTTATACCGCGCGGCGGCAAAAACCTGATACGCACCGTTACGGAAAACGCCCATGTGCCGGTAATCAAAACGGGATGGGGTAACTGCCATATTTATGTGGACGCCTCAGCAGATGTAAATATGGCGGCAAATATAGTCTTTAATGCCAAAACATCGCGCCCATCGGTATGCAATGCGGCAGAGTCGCTGCTTGTACATAAAGACATTGCACCGAAAGCGCTGCCGGCCATAAAGGCAATGCTTGATGAAAAGAACGTTGAGTTGCGCGGCTGCGAGAGGACGAGGACTATACTCGGCAGCAGCATAGTCCCCGCCACGGAAGAGGACTACGGCACGGAATATCTCGACTATATTATGTCCGTAAAAGTTGTGGACAGCCTCGACGAGGCAATCACACATATTGCAAAGTATTCAAGTGGCCACAGCGAGGCCATTGTGACTGAGAGTTATGAAAATGCGAGACGGTTCGCATCGGAAGTTGACTCGGCGGCTGTTTATGTAAATGCTTCCACGCGCTTTACGGACGGCGGCGAATTCGGGCTCGGCGCGGAAATAGGAATTTCCACTCAGAAGCTCCATGCGAGGGGGCCGATGGGCGTAAGTGAGCTTACGACTACGAAGTTTATTGTGACCGGAAACGGGCAAATCCGATAAAAGGCGGCCTGTGCGTATGGGCATGGATAAAAACAAAAATATTGCGGAATATTCCGCAGATTATCGCACTGTTTACAAACGCGCCATCCCGGGGAAAGGACCGGTGCGGCAAAAGGGGAAACCGGCTTTGCGCCCGGCTGCGGCCATGCCTGAAAACACTGCCAAACGCGAGGGCACCCAGCCGGAAAAGGAAACTGAAGAAGCAGATGCCTGTGAAAACCGTGAAGAAAAAGGGCCTGTCCCCAATAAGGGCGAAAGCCGCCATGGTCTTTTTGCGGGAATTGCCTTGCTTCTGCTTGCGCTTGCGGGCGTTGTACTTATTGCCATGGCGGCAGGTGTAAGATAAAATAGATTTGATGGAATTTCGTATTTCAGATAAGAAGGTACATCAGGGCCAGGATTAGCGAGCTGTCCGCTTTGTCAGCCATCAGTATGAGTATCAGGAGCAAAATAAGCGTGCGCTCTGAGTCATGTGCCAAAAGGCCGTCGAGCGGGCTGCCGGAAAGCATTCCTTTAGCCGGCTGTTCCACATCCGGCCACTGCTTTTCTGCTGGCTGATGAGGCGGCACCTGGTTACCGACATAGTGTGCAGCTTCATCCGGCGCAGGCGGTGCGGCGTAGGAGGATGAAATTTTGGCGCGCGCCTGCATTTCACGCGCGCGCCGCATGGCATCCTGACGGAGCTGGTTCATCTCTGTCCTTTGTGGCGCCGGACTCCCTGCCATGGTTCTCTCCTTCTTCTTTCCTCGATTTCACAGAATCCATTAACAGTTCAAAAGCAGTTCAAAAAAGGCCGCAGTTCCGAAGATATGGCATCACGCGTGTGAACTGCATTAACTTTACGGCTCTGTCGAGCTTTACGCGCCGTTTTTCACTAAGGAAAGGCCGCAGTGCATGCAGAAGGTGGGTTGCGCTGTCTTCCTGCCTCGCCCGTGAGATTACCGGTGCGATTTTCATCACGGAGCGCATGATATCAGGGTCGAGCGAGGCACTTTCAGGCTGGCTTTCCGTTTCCTGAGGCTGTGCGCGGCGCGGTGTGGGCTTTTCAGGCTTTTCCCCTTCTGTTAGAGTAGAAGCAAAATTTTTAATCTTCTCCATGCTGGCGGGATCATTTAAGATTTCACTAAGCCTTGAAGACAGGTCATCCATCTATTTTTCCCCCAGTTTGTGTATGAGCTGTTGTGCTTCAGGTGTGCGGAGGATTTTTTCACAAGCCGATTTGTCGGCGAGAATTGAATTCAGTTTTTTCTTTTCATCAGGACTGAGGCGCTTTATAAGGCTTTCTAAAAGGCGCTGATTGTCCCGTGCATTGTTTTGCATGTCAATCACCCCGCTATATGATATGCCGGGGAGGGAAAAGATATGACATTCCAGGGCGTATGAAAAGGGACGAAAGGAGCTTACCCTTGCGCGTTTTAGTAGTATCTGATACACATGGCGACAGAAGCTCGCTGATGAAGGCGATAATTTCGCAGCCTTCCGCCGAAGCCGTTATACATCTCGGCGACGGCGCCGATGAGGCGGAAGAGATGAAAGCGGAATTTCCCGGGAAAGATTTTTTTATTGTCCGCGGCAACAACGACTGGGGCAGTTCCCTGCCTCGTGAAAACGAAATAACGCTTGCAGACAGGAAAATATTTTATACTCATGGGAATATATATAATGTAAGGTACGGCCTGTATGATATAACAGAGGAAGCAAAAAAACGCGGGGCGGATATCGTGCTGTTTGGCCATACGCATAAGCATCTTACTGAATACCGGGACGGGCTTTATATAATGAACCCGGGCAGCCTCCTTGGCGGCCATGGAACATATGGGACGATAGATATAACAAAAGCCGGTATTGTCCTCAACATTGTAAAGATGAATTGACATGGCAGAAATAAAATGTTAGTCTAAAATAAGCGCGGCTTGAATTGGCAGACTTGCTGTATTTTAGCTTTTAAAATATCAAAGCTGATTAAAAGAGGTTGAGTTGCTATGACTGAATATGAAAGATGGCTTAATACGAAACTTGATGACCCCGACCTTGCCACGGAGCTGAAAAGTATTCGCGGCAAACCTGAAGAAATTAATGACCGCTTTTACCGCGACCTCGCTTTCGGGACCGGCGGCCTGCGCGGGGTGCTCGGCGCCGGGACGAACCGCATGAACGTGTACACCGTGCGCAAGGCTACGCAGGGCCTTGCAAATTACCTCAATTCCCATGGAAGCAATCCTTCCGTGGCAATTGCTTACGACAGCCGCATAAAATCTGACCTGTTTGCAAAACAGGCTGCCGCAGTGCTCGCGGCAAACGGCATACACGTGCACATTTATCCATGGCTTTCGCCCACGCCAACCCTTTCCTGGGCTGTGCGTTGCCTTAAGTGCAGCGCGGGGATATGTGTTACCGCAAGCCATAATCCCGCAAAATACAACGGTTATAAAGTATATGCTTCAGATGGCTGCCAAATTACGCTTCAGATGGCCGACGATGTGCAGGCAGAGATAAATATGATTGATATTTTCCGTGACGTCAAGCGCATGGATTTTGACAGAGCCGTAAGCTCGGGCATGGTGGATTATATTAAAGATGAGGTAATCGACCGTTTTCTTGGCGAAGTTATGAAACAGCGCGTTTTCACAAAACCGTGCACAGGCCTTAAAGTGGTCTACACACCGCTTAACGGCACAGGCCGGGTATGTGTTACACGTATACTCGGCATGATAGGCGTAAAAGACATAACCGTTGTGCCTGAGCAGGAATTCCCTGACGGCAATTTTACAACATGCCCGTTCCCGAACCCGGAAATACGCGAGGCACTTCAGAAAGGGCTTGAGCTGTGCGAGAAAGTTAAGCCTGACCTGCTGCTTGCAACGGATCCCGACTGTGACCGCTGTGGCATTGCAGTGCGCCAAAACGGGGAATACCAGCTTATGACAGGCAATGAGGTGGGTGTGCTCCTGCTTGACTTCATTGCACGCGTGCGCACGGAGGAAGGCACTATGCCTGAAAAGCCTGTGGCTGTCACTACTATTGTGAGCACTGATATGGCGACGCCGGTCGCTGAGCATTACGGCATAGAGCTTCGCCGTGTGCTGACAGGGTTCAAATATATCGGTGACCAGATAGCCGATTTGGAAGCAGAGGGCAGCGCAGGCCGCTATATGTTCGGGTTTGAGGAAAGCTACGGCTATCTTTCAGGCGGGTATGTCCGCGATAAAGACGCGGTTGACGCAAGTATGCTGATTTGCCAGATGGCCTATTATTACCGTGAAAAGGGCATGACTCTCATTGACGCGATGGAAAAGCTTTATAAGCAGTACGGGTACTATGAAAACCTGCTGGTGAATTTCGAATTTGAGGGCGAAGACGGCATGATAAAGATGGGCCGTATTATGGATACACTGCGCAAAGAACATCCGGCCGAGATTGCAGGGACGAAAGTCACTGGATGGAGCGACTATCAGGCGTCCGAATGCCATGACGGTGAAAAAGTATCGCCGATTTCCCTCCCGAAGTCGAATGTGCTGGAGTTACGCCTTGCGAACGGCAGCAAAATGGTTGTGCGCCCGAGCGGCACTGAACCAAAAATAAAGGTATACCTTTCAGCTAAAGCCGGCAGCAAAAAAGGTTCTCTCGCTGAGATTGAGAATCTCCGCAAAGCCTGCCCGCGCCTGCTTGGCATTGAAAAGTAAGGATTCCGTATTTGAAAAAGTGCAGCCTGCCATTATGACAGGCTGCACTTTTTGCACGCCGTTTATCTGTAGAGAAAAGGGCTAATGATGCCTTAAAGCCCTTAACTTCCTTAGAGTGGGTGTTTCGCAGATACAGTTAATAAAAACAGCCACCCTATTGGGTGACTGCTTTCTGATGTTGGCATCACTTATTGTCCCGGGCCGTTACCAGC
>DHSD01000027.1:23464-40340 GCA_002411365.1 Ruminococcaceae bacterium UBA5295 | reverse complement strand
GGGCCGTTACCAGCCAAGTATCGCCAGCGCAGATGAGCTTAACTTCTGTGTTCGGAATGGGAACAGGTGTACCCTCACCGCAATCGACGCCAACTCTTTGTTAAAATGCCGTATTTTTGGTAACTTCGAAAGTATACCACATAATAACTCGGATTGCAATAGATTATGGCACTTTTTTAAAAATATATAAGTTTTTTCACACTTCAGTAGAGAATGACATTTTCTCCCCTGACAAGGCAGCGGCACTCATAGCTTTTCTGCTTTTTTGTTTCAACGTCATATATAGAATTAAACTCGAAGGAGTCCCTTTCATCGGCAAGTATGTACTGAATGATGAGGAAGCGGTCATCTACGCACGATATAAACTTGCCGAGCCCTTCCGGGTACACAGCGTCAATAGTGGAGTTGAGGAGCCCTTTGATATGGAAGCCGTCATTGGTTTTTGATATGCGGTAGGCATGCCCGCCGTATCGGTCTATGCTGAACCATGAGGGCATATCTTCAGGCAAGGCTGCCAGCTTTGCCATGGCCGCCTTTTTTCCGGTATCCTTGCTGCATGCGCAGATACGCTGGTCGCCCGTGGGAAAATAGCGGGTGAGGAAATAAAAGTTTTCAGCATCTTCGCTCACAAGGCGCACAAGGCCTGCTGTGTTAACACACAGCACGGACTCAAGCGGAGCTTGAGCTTCGCCGGCTTTTATGGAAACAAGGAAGTCGAGAAGCGGGCATTCCCATATGCAGTCTGTTACGTTGTCACCGAGCCAGTGTCTGTTGCGGTAGGCTTTCTGCTTGTCTTCAGCGCTGCCGTAAGGCTGAAGTATAAGTAGCCACGGCACGCCTGCGCGCGTGTAGGGGATAAACCTGTAAGCAGTTGCCGTGCAGATGCGCGGGTCACGTGTATAGTAATATTTTTCCTCTTCAATGTCATAAAGGCAGGCAACATGGCGGAAACCCGTAAGTTTTGAGTATTCGCGGAAAAGCCTGTCGTATTCGTTGTCAGGGCCGGTGTAGAACAGCAGGTGCGAGTCGTCAAGCGCCACACAGTCGAGGAAACGCCCGATAAGGTGCAGGGCGGTGCTATTCCTTTCTGCACCGGTGTGCTTGTCTATGCGGATAACGCGCACGCTGCTGCCGCCTGACTCCATCACGGCGATGATGTCGTCGGCAAAACTGAAATAGTGCTGCATGCATGCAACGGCGGGCAGCGGCCACTCAGAGAGGACGCGCTCACGGTTTGTAGTGCGGCTGTACTCAACGACCGAAATGCATGGATGCCCGTCATGTACTTTTTCTTCCGCACAGTAAATAAATGAGTCGCTGATTTCTATCAGCTCATCATTGCAGTTTGCAAATCTGCTGCGAAGGTCCACAATTTTCACACTGTTCACCCCGAATCAAATCATCAAGACGGCAAGGGCATATACGCTTTAGCCTGTTGCCTGCCTGCTTATTATAGCACAGCGCTGAGGTGTGCGTCTATCAGACATGCTTTTCTTTGAGAATTGATTTTTTCCCCAATATTAGCTATAATAAAAAAAGCCGGGCTTGTTGCCCTGCGGAAAGGAACGGCAGCATGCGGGTCGAAAAAGGAAAAGACGTTGTAAAGGTAGACCTGCATGGCCTTACGGTGGCTGATGCCAAATACAGGCTTGAGCATTTTCTGAGCAACCTGCCTGCAGGCGTAAAGGAAGTGTACGTTATCCATGGCTGCAATCATGGCCAGGCACTGCGTGACATGGTGCGCTACAAGCTGAAGCATCCGCGCATTGCGTCAAAGCTGCTCACCCTTAACCCTGGCGAAACACGGCTTATCATCAAACAGGCTGGCATACGGCAAACGAAAAAATAAAAGTATGCTTGGTTTCCGCGATATCCAGCATGAGCTGATGTGCGCATTTACTTTTGGGGAAGATGACGCGGCTTTTTTGCGGATTTTGTTTTTTTGCTGGGAACATTGTCTGATTTATGCTTTTCAGCATGCTGGCCGCCGAGTTTGCGCGTAAGTTCGACTATGTTTTCGGCTGCATGCGACTTGTCGAATTCCTCGCAGTTGCTCCGCATCTGTTCAAGGCGGCGGTTGTCTTCAAGCAGCGAGCGTATGGTTTTCCCGCAGTCTGTGCCAGGCTCAAGCTTAACTGCCATGTTGTTTGAAAGAAGGAAGTCCGCGTTATCCTCTTCCTGCCCAGGGATTGCGTCAAATACGGCAAGAGGGATATTGCATGCGAGCGCTTCGGAAACAGTGAGGCCGCCGGGCTTTGTTACAAGCAGGTCGGAAGCATGCATAAAGTTTTCCACTTCATCAGTAAAATAGATGAGTTTCGTTTTTTTAGAGCTTTTTTCCACTTCATCGGCAAAAGCTGCATAAAGCTTTTCATTTTTGCCTGTTATCACAACAATTTGGAATGCAATGTCGGTATGCACTAACTGCCTGTAAATGTTGAGTATCTTGGTAACGCCGAAACTGCCTGCCATGATGAGCACTGTCGGGAGGTTTGGGTCAAGGCCGAATTTCTTAAGCAGGGCGGGTTTGTCCGCTTTTGTAAAAAAGACATTCTCAACCGGTATGCCGAAGGGGTAGACTTTGCTGCGGTCGACGCCCATAAATTCCATCTGCGGAATCATACTTGCGCTGGCGACAACATAAGCATCCACATGGTCGGCAATACATGCGCGGTGCAGGCCGTAGTCTGTTATAAGAGTGATAAGCGGCGCGTCTGTTTCGCCTACGGATTTAAGGTGTGAGACCATTTCGGTTACAAATGGGTGGGTTGAAATAATCGCGTCTGGCTTTATATCGTTTAGCGTTGTCAGCAATGCGTGGCTGAATGCGTTGCTAAAGCAGTTCATAATATGATAAAGCGGACTTTCCTTGTTGGTTGCCTGATAAAGCTGGCCGAAAATTTTCGGCACTTTTATTGCAAGCATACGGTAGCCGTCGCAGATGGTGTGGTTTATAAACGCGTTAATGCATTTAAGTGCATCTACTATATCTACACTGGACTCCGGATAATGCTGCTGGATATAATCCCGAATTGCGCGGGACGCCCGCACGTGTCCTCCGCCGGTAGATGCTGAAAGGATAAGAATTTTCATGCGTACGCTCCTTTTGTAAATTATGGCCAGAAATATCATGCAACATTATATCATATATTTTCAATAAGTGAAACCATGTTTTAAATTGAGCCAATTCTGTCGACTTTATGCGATTATTTTTTAAACTGGAAGATAAGGAGAAAAATCAAGTTTACAATATAAATATTGCCGTCATGCGTGGATGCTTTTGCATCTGCGCCCGAATAGAGGAGGAACTTTCATGGCTGGTTCCAAAGTAAAGGCGCTTTTAAACAATACCAGGGGCAAGATTACCATACGCCGAAAGCCCGCAGGAAAACCTGCAAATAAAAAGTCGGCCGTAATTGCGGTATTGGCTGCTGCCTGCATTGTGGTAGTGGCAGTCTGTGGCAAATTGGCTTATGACCACTACAAGTACGAAAAAGCGGTTGACGCCGCGCTTAATACAGACCGTTTTTACAGCGGAATTGAAGTCCAGGGCGTAAAACTGGGCGGAATGACAATGCAGCAGGCCAAAAAAGCCGTCGGGCTCAAAGAGCCTTCAGCCAATGGCCACTATAATATTGTTGTGGCATACGGGAAAAAGAAGTGGCAGCTGACGCAGAAAAATATGTCTTTTACATATGATACCGACAGCATCCTGAAAAAAGCATACTCTTATGCCCGCAGCGGCGACAGGGAAACGCGCTACAAGCAGGTTGAGGCGCTTAAACAGACACCTAAACGCTATTCCATCATAGCTTCGCCGGACGAAAAGGCCCTTAAAAGTAAAATAGAAAAGATTGCATCAAGTGTTTCGCGCGCGGCTGTGGAGCCAAAAATCGTTTCTTTCACCGGCTCGTCATTTGTATTCCGCGACGGCATCAAAGGCGTTTCGGCCGACAGCGAAAAGCTGTGGTCAGATATAAAGAAGATTGTTGAAGGGAAACACACCGGTACGGCGGAAATCGAGACGAGCCCTGTCCCATTCAAAAAGTCGCTGGCCGATATCCAAAGCCACATGCAGAAACTCGGGACATTCGGCACGGTTTCCACCAACAATGAAGACGGCACTTACAATATGGAAAGAGCGCTCCTTGCGGCTAACGGGACCTGCATACCTGCAGGCAGGGTGTTCTCGTTTTTCGGCACCGTAGGCCCATGCGACGGCGCGCATGGTTACCGTCAAGCCGGGGCTATCCTTAACGGCCGGCACACGGACGAATACGGCGGCGGCATATGCCAGGCGTCGACAACGATTTATGGTGCCGCAATGCGTTCGGGAATGACGATAGCAGAGCGCTACAACCATTCGATACCGTCAAGTTACTGCCCGATTGGGCAGGACGCGACGGTAAGCTACCCGGGCACAGACCTTAAGCTGAAAAACCCGACGGAGTACCCAATGTATCTCGTTACGTCGGTGAACGGCCGCACGCTCACTGCCACTGTTTATGGATACTGCCCGTCGAACTATGATTCTATCGATATAACTTCACAGGTGGTCCAGACATACCCTGCGCCGTCGCAGACAAAATACGTTGATGACAACACCCTCCCCAAGGGCACCGTCCGTTTTTCGCAGAAAGCGCGCACAGGCTATAAGGCTACGGCAAGCCTCGTCTTTAAAAAGAACGGCAATCAGGTGTGCACTAAATACCTTAATTCTTCTTACTATCCGCCGATGCCGAGTTGTTACTCCCGGGGAACCGGTGGCAGCAGCTCTTCTTCAAACCCGAGCAGCAAGGGCTGAAAATGGCGGTATAGCCCGCATTATGGGGCAAAAAGCTTTTTTAATCCTATGAATGCATTTCACCACAATTCGACTTGACATTTCTGCAGTTTTCTGCAAAAATGGGATAAGATTGAATCTGATAATTTATCGGGCTGTGGTATCTGGCCCTTTTGGGTGATATTAAAAAGAGACGGCGGTAATGGCTGCCGGGGAAGGAGGATGTTTTGGCAGAAAAAGAAAATACGCCGGAAATCAGTGTAATCATACCAGTTTACAACGTTGAAAAATTCATTGGAAGATGTCTTTTATCGCTCGTTGGGCAGACTTTCCGCAGCTATGAAGTAATCGCAGTGAACGACGGTTCTACGGACAGCTCCGGAGATATTCTTCACAGTTTTGCGGAAAAGTATGACTTTATAAAAGTAATTGACCAGAAAAACGCCGGCGCGTCGAAAGCGAGGAACGCTGCAATTCGTGCAGCGCGCGGAAAATATTTTTCGTTTGTAGACAGCGACGACTATGTTGCCCCGACTTTCCTTGAGGAGCTTTACTGCGCCTGCAAAGACTATGACGCCGACATTTCCTGCTGCTATTACTATTTTCACTACATTGAAAATGATTTGCTGCTTGAGTACCCGTTCCGGTGCAAAGGCGTCCTGGACCGCACGCAGGCGATGGAAAAGCTCCTGCACGATGTGCAGATACAGAGCCTTCTGTGGAACAAACTGTACCGCAGGGAGCTTTTTACAGACTATAACATCACATTCCCGAGTATGTGCTTTGAGGATATTGCAACGCTCGACAAAATCTTTTTACACGCAAACCGTGTTGTAGTCCTCGACCGCCCACTGTATTATTACAACCAGCACGCGAGCAGCACCCTTGCCACTATAAGTACCGAAAAGATAAATGATTTTGTGCAAGCTATGGCTATAGTGCGCCTTTCCCTCGAGGAGAATGGCGTGTATGAGAAATATAAAAATAGCTTTAAAGCCATGCTTAACAAAACATGCGGCTGCTGCCACCTGTATATCATACAGATACATGCTGAGAAAAAGTGTTTACGCGGCTTCCTTGTAAATATCAGGCGTGTAGACAGGATCCTTAAAGAGCTCTCGAAAGAAGACTTTGACACATCCGCATTTGTCAGGGAGAGGCCGGATATAGTTGCCGAGCCGCAGAAACTTGAAAAGGACTACTCTGTGCGGTAAAAATCACAGGGTTTTATACCGGCTGGATAATTTTCAGCATTTTGTGAAGGGCGCGCAGCGCCCTTTTTGTTTACTTTGATTTTGGGGCGCTTATTTATTTGGAACGAATAAATTTTCTGCCGGGCTTTCCGGCATGGTGAAAGGGAAATATAAATGACGGACGGATTTTTCAGGGTAGCTGCCGCGACCCCAAAGATCAAGGTGGCTGACTGTCGGTTCAACAAAGGTGCGGTTTTGGAACTTATGCGCGAGTGTGAAGCGCGCAGCGTGGGCGCTGTTGTGTTCCCGGAACTTTGCCTTACGGGGTACACATGCGGTGACCTGTTCCGCGGCAGCACACTTATTTCGGGTGCAGAGGAAGCTCTCGGCGGGCTGCTCGAAGAGACAAAGGAAATGAAGGTGCTGGCCATTGTAGGCCTTCCCGTTGCGTATGGCGCAGGGCTTTATAACTGCGCTGCCGTTTTCTGCAGGGGGAAACTGCTCGGCGTAGTCCCGAAAACGAATATCCCCAATTACAGTGAATTCTATGAGGCGCGCAATTTCTCAGCTTCGCCGGAATATACGGAAATCACGCTTTGCGGGCAGAAAGTGCCAATGGGCAACAGCCTTGTTTTCAGGTGTGAAAATGTCACGGGGTTCACGTTTGGCGTTGAGCTCTGCGAAGACCTCTGGGTGCCGTGCCCGCCGTCGCAAGGGCTTGCCCTTGCTGGGGCCGAAGTGGTGTTTAACCTTTCGGCGAGCGATGAGGTGATAGGCAAAGCGCCGTACCGCCGCGGCCTTGTGGAGGGGCAGTCTGGCCGCCTGCTTTGCGCTTATGTGTATGCCGGAGCCGGTGAGGGCGAATCTACAACGGACATGGTTTTCGCAGGGCACCGCATGGTTGCGGAAAACGGGGAGTTACTGGCTGAGTCGAAACCATTCACCACGGGCCTTACGGTAGCTGAAATAGACCTGCAGCGCATTGCGCAGGAACGCCGCCATATGACTACATGGTGCGGCGCCGGCCATGCGAATGATGTAACGTTTACTATGGACGAGCCTGAGTTCGTGCCGCAGCGCAAGTTCCCATGCACACCTTTTGTGCCCGATGACAGGAAAGACCTTGAAGAACGCTGCGAGATGATACTGAACCTCCAGGCGGAAGGCCTTAAAACACGCCTTGAGCATATCCACGCTAAAAGTGCGGTTATAGGCGTTTCGGGCGGGCTTGACTCAACGCTTGCGCTGCTTGTGACAGTCCGCGCCTTCGATATGCTTGGCCTTGGCCGCAAAGGCATTGTCGCCGTTACCATGCCCGGCTTTGGTACAACTAAGCGCACTAAAAGCAATGCGCAGAAGCTGGCGGAGCTTCTCGGTGTGGACTACAGGGAGATACCCATCGGCGAGAGCGTATCGATGCATTTTAGGGATATCGGCCATGACCCGTCAGTGCGCGATGTGACGTATGAAAACGCTCAGGCGCGCGAGCGCACGCAGGTGCTAATGGACCTTGCCAACCAGTGCGGCGGCATAGTTATAGGCACGGGCGACCTTTCGGAGCTTGCGCTCGGGTGGGCGACGTACAACGGCGACCATATGTCGATGTACGGCGTGAACTGCTCCGTGCCGAAAACCCTTGTGAGGCACCTTGTGCGCCATGCTGCGGCGACCGGGCCGGAAGGCCTCGCAGCAGTGCTGCAGGACGTGCTGTCAACACCTGTGAGCCCGGAGCTGCTCCCGCCGGAGAAAGGCCAGATAGCCCAAAAGACGGAAAGCATAGTCGGCCCATATGAGCTGCACGACTTTTTCCTGTATTATATGCTGAGGTTCGGATTTTCACCGTCGAAAATCTACCGCATGGCGGTTTCGTCTTTTGCGGATATATATGACGGCAGGACTATAAAGAAATGGCTGAAAGAATTTTACCGCCGTTTCTTCATGAGCCAGTTTAAGCGCTCGGCTTTGCCGGACGGCCCGAAGGTCGGCAGCGTAACGCTTTCGCAGCGTGGCGACTGGCGCATGCCGAGCGATGCCTCGGCTGACCTTTGGCTGCGGGAGGTTGAGGCGCTGTGAGACCGTTTAAAGCTGCTATTTTTGACTTGGACGGCACGCTCCTTGACTCGCTCAGTGTGTGGGACAAAGTAGACCGCGATTTCCTTAAAGCGCACGGCCTGCCGTTTACGCCTGATTACACGAAAGCCGTCGGGAAGATGTCATTTCAGGAAGCGGCGGAATATACGGTGCGCCGCTACGGGCTTAAATGCACACCTGACATAATACTCAGGGAGTGGGACACAATGGTGGAAAAAGAGTACGCCTGTAATATCCCGCTCAAACCGTATGCGAAAAAATACCTTGACAGCCTGCGGGCGCGCGGGGTAAAGCTCGGTGTAGCGACGGCGCTGGCTGAAAACCTTTACGCACCCGCCCTTAAGAACAACGGTGTTTATGGATATTTCGAGGCTTTCGCCTCCGTGCATGAGACAAAGCGCGGCAAGGGATTCCCCGATGTGTACCTTCTTGCGGCAAAGCGCATGAAGCAGGCACCGCATGGCTGCGCCGTGTTTGAAGACCTGCTGACGGGCATACGCGGGGCGAAAGCCGCGGGCATGATGACGGTGGGCGTAGCCGACAGGCACTCTGCGGCTGATGAAGAAGAAATACGCCGCCTCGCCGACTCGTTCATCTCGTTTGGCTGATACGGGGAGGGCTTTTGAAATATGAAAAAAGCCGCGGGCTTGCTGCCTGCGGCTGATTTTTTATTGTCTGCTTAAAAATGTTGATATGTGAATGTCAGGTTGTGGGGGAAGCTGAAGATGAGGCTGAAACGAACATCTTGGGGTCATAGGAATTGAGTGCGCTGCTGTTGAGCGTGACGCCAGACATTGAGCCGGCCTCTTTCTGGAATGCGTTATAGAATTCCTCATATTTGTAACTGAGCAGCAGGTTTTCACGCCCGGATGACGAATTCATCTTTGACGCTGTGCCCTTTGCCGTGTCATTTTTTGAAACAAGCATATATGCCTGATATTCTTTTACATCGACTGTTTTGGTTTCTCCGGATTTCATTGATTTAAGGGCGTTTTTAATAGAATCAGGGTAGGTTGTATCAGTAAGGAAATTAACGCTGTCGCTGTGCAGCACGTCAGAAGAGCTCTTCTGTGCGGCTTTGTAGGCGTCAGCCGCCGTACGCATTGTCATTTTACCCGATTTTATCTGGGCCGCATAGCCGTTAAACACGCTTTCGGCCTGCTTTTTCTGCGCGTCTGTAAAAGGCGACGCATTCTGCCCGTTGGAATTCGCCTTGTAAAGCGGGCATATGATATAATCGAAGTCCGTGTAGTTCTTGGTGTAGTAGTTTTTCAGCTCATCGTCGGAAACAGCTTTTGTGCCGCCTTTGCCATATGTGGTGTCGAATATCTTCTTTTCTTTCATATAGAGGTCGCCGTAAGCAAGCTCAAAAGAAGACTGTGCGACGCCGTACTTTTCCATATGCGATGAAATCTGGTTCCATGCGGTGCTGCTCATCTGGCTTGCGGTCTGCTTCTCGGTGCTTGAGAGGGTGAGCTTCATGTCTTTCATCTTTTTGTCGGCGCAAAGTATCTCGCGCGTAGATGAAACAGCCTTGTCGCGTATCCAGCTTTTAGCGTCTTTATTTTCGATTTTCTGGTCGAGTACGCTTTTCTTTGAGTCTGACTTTTTGCTGTCGGCCTGCTCATATGATGCGTAAAGGTTAAATATATAGCAGCCGATGGGGATAGATGTGCTGCTGTCTTTCATAGCCCAGCTTTTGTCGCCGGAGCATCCGGCCGCGGGTATGCAGACAATGGCGGCAAGCAGCGCTGCAGCCGCCATTTTAAGAGATTTCATTATTAACACTTCGATTCATTTTCATTCTTTTGCAATTATATCACTTTTTACAGAAGGCTGTCTATCTTTTTGGGTTCCTTTGGTATCTGCCTTTGCATCTTTGCCGCTTAAGAGCGAGAGCGTTTCCTTGAGCACGCTGAGCGGCTTGTCGCCCTGTGGTATGGTGATGCTGAGGTACGGCTTTGCCCCGGCGTTTACCATCACTCTGCCGTGCATGGCGCCGATGAGCGCGGAGATGCGCTCCATCTCGAAGCGGTCGCGGTAAAGAAGGAGCTTGTCGCCCTTCTGCTTTATTTCGCGTATGCCGAGCTCTGAAGCGCAATTGCGCAGCAGTGCGACCTGAATGAGGCCGTTTACGCTTTCTGGCGGGTCGCCGAAGCGGTCGATAAGTTCGTCGGTCACGTCGAGCGCATCTTCATCTGTGCGTATGTCGGCAATGCGGCGGTAAATCTCGAGCCTCTGGTTGAGGCCCGGGATATAGCTTTCGGGGATATGCGCCTGCACCTGAAGGTCTACGAGGCACTCCTCGCCGTATTCCTTCACATTTTCACCCTTTTCGCGCTTTATGGCTTCGGAGAGAAGGTGAAGGTACATGTCGTAGCCTACGGCTTCCATATGGCCGTGCTGCTCGCCGCCGAGGATATTTCCGGCACCGCGTATTTCCATATCGCGCATTGCAATTTTGAATCCGGAGCCGAATTCCGTGAACTGGCGTATGGCCGAAAGGCGCTTCTGCGCGATCTCTGAAAGCACCTTGTTGCGCTTGAATGTGAGGTAGGCGTAGGCGCGCCTTGACGAGCGCCCCACGCGGCCGCGTATCTGATGGAGTTGTGAAAGCCCCATGCGGTCGGCGTCTTCGATGATAAGCGTATTGACGTTTGGCACGTCGACGCCTGTCTCAATAATCGTTGTGCACACGAATACGTCGATTTCCTGCTCTACGAGCCTGCGCCACGCTTCGGAAAGCTCCTGCTCCGCCATTTTGCCGTGGCCGAAGCCGACTTTGGCTTCCGGCACGGCCGCCTGTATCCTTGCGGCGGTGCGCTCTATTGAGCCCACATCGTTGTGCAGGTAGTAGACCTGCCCGCCGCGCCGCAACTCGCGCCTTATGGCTTCATTTATGACGGCACCGTCATACTCGAGCACATAAGTCTGCACAGGGTGCCGGTCGCGCGGCGCTTCTTCTATGACGCTCATGTCGCGTATGCCGGAAAGGGCCATGTTGAGCGTGCGGGGGATAGGCGTTGCCGAGAGCGTCAGTACATCGACGTTTTTATATTTTTTCTTGAGCCTTTCCTTCTGCGCAACGCCGAACCTCTGTTCTTCGTCAATTATGATAAGGCCGAGGTCGCGGAATTCCACATCCTTTGATATGAGCCTGTGCGTGCCGACGACCATGTCTATTTCGCCGCGCTTAAGTTTCCGGATTATATCCTGCTGCTGTTTGGGCGTGCGGAACCGCGAAAGGAGCTCTATCTTCACGGGGAACCCTTCCATGCGGCGGGTGACAGTCTGGTAATGCTGCCACGCGAGTATCGTGGTTGGCACGAGCATGACGCACTGCCTGCCGTCGGTTATGCACTTGAATGCGGCGCGCAGGGCGACTTCTGTTTTGCCGAAACCTACGTCGCCGCACAGCAGCCGGTCCATGGGAACAGGCTTTTCCATGTCGCTCTTTATTTCTTCTATGCAGCGGAGCTGGTCGTCCGTTTCCTCAAACTCGAAATGCGACTCAAAATCTCGCTGCCACTCATTGTCGGGCGAAAAGGCATAGCCTTTTGCAGACATGCGCTGCGCATAAAGTTTGATGAGGTCCTTCGCGATGTCTTTCACAGCGTTGCGCACGCGGGCTTTCTGCTTCTGCCAGTCGGAGCCGCCGAGGCGGTTGAGCCTCACGTTTGCATCTTCGTGCGGACCTATATATTTTGAGACTATGTCGAGTTGTGTGACCGGCACGTAAAGCGTGTCGCCCTTTGCATACTTAACCTCGATGTAGTCTTTTACAATGCCCTGCATCTCTATTTTCTTTATACCCTCAAAAATACCTATACCGTGTGTCGCGTGCACGATGTAGTCGCCGGGCGCAAGGTCTGAGATGTCGGTGATTTTCTGGCCAGTGCGGGCTTTTGCAGCGCGGTGCTTTTCAGGCGGCGCAGTGTGGCCGCGCGTTATTAGGCCGAAAAATGCGGCGGGGTATTCAATGCCGCCTGAGAGCGCGCCCGAAGTCACGATGACTTCACCGCGCTCGGCCTTTTGCGGGCTTTCGGCATATACGGCGTTTATATTCTGCCGCAGCAGGTCGGCAGCGAGCGTTTTGGCAGCCTTTTCGCCGCCTGCGAGGACGATGCAAGCCCATTTGTCATTGAGCATATTCTTGATGTCTTCCGTGAGGAGTTGCATGCTGCCGCCCCAGACGGAAAGCTGGCGTGCGGTGAAGTTGAACACGGAGCGCACAGGGGTGTCATAGCCGCCATGGACGAAATTGTCAAGGTAAATGGCGCCCGCGCCGGCAAAAACTTCAAGTGCTTCCTGCCAGCTGAGGCTGTAGGTGTCAAGGGAATGGCAGAGCGTGCCGTCGGCAAGATAATCTTTCAGGTCTTCGCTCCACTGCCACTGCGTGCTTTTCATGCGGTCGTGCACATTGGCTGGCTCGCTGACAAACAGGAGTGTGTCTTTTCCCATATAATTGAGGAGGGAAGAGACCTTACCACCATAAAGCAGCGGGATGAACTTGTCTGCACTGCAGAGCGGCAGGCCGTTCTCAAGCTTTTCCGCCTCCCTGCCGAGCACAGCCCTTGCTGCGCCGGCAGTTTTTCCGCGCAGGTGCGACGAAATCGCCTTAATCTTTTTTGCAAGGCCTTTAGGGTCGTCTATCAGCGCCTCGACGGCGGGCGAAAGAGTAACGCTTTCCGCTTTTTCTGTGCGGCGCTGTGTCTCAGGGTTAAAGAAAGCGAGTGTGTCGATTTCATCGCCGAAAAATTCGGCCCTTACAGGCTCCTGAAGCCCGGGCGGGAAAAAGTCGAGTATCCCGCCCCGGCGGGAAAACTGCCCGGACCCTTCTATCTGTAGTGCCTGTTCGTAGCCGCATGAGTTGAGCAGTGAAAGTATGTGCTCCATCGAAATGCTCATGCCTGCTTTAAGCGTGACTGTGCGCCGCCTAAGCTCGTTTGGCGGGATAGTGTACTGAAGGGCGGCGTCAACGCAGCAGACAACAGCGTCGCAGCGCCCGTCGAGCAGCGAAGAGAGCGCGAGTATGCGCTGGTGCTCATACTCATGGGAACTGCTTTCGGTGTCGCGCAGTGAAAAATCACGGTAAGGGTAAAAAAGCGTTTTCAGGCCCATTGCCGTAAGATCGGAACACAGGCGGTTGGCCTCGGGTTCGCTGCCTGTAATGATAAACGCCTTGCGCCCGAGGCGGGAGCAGAGCGAGTATACTATATTTGCCTTATGTACGCCGCCAACGCCTGTGACCGCAGCGGGAAGGCTGTGGCTCTGAACCGCCGACTCAAGGCCTTTGAACTCTTTCAGCCTGCCGATTGCATCATTCAGAAACTGCATGAAAATCTCCTTAGTTAAATCTGTTCATGGCTTCGGCGGCTTTGCCCTGCACCATCAGTTCCACAGCGGAATACGCATGCCCGGCAGCTTCGTAAAACAGCTTCCGGTCACCTTCAGAGAAGCGGGAAAGGACCCAGTCGGCGAGGTCGATGCGGCGGTCGGGTCGGTCGCCGGTGCCCAGGCGTATGCGTGGGAAAGTATCTTTTCCGGCAAGGTAAATAATGTTTTTCATTCCATTCTGGCCGCCATCGCTGCCTTTCATGCGTATGCGCAGCTTGCCGGGCGGGAAAGAGATGTCATCGTAAATGATTATCGTGTGCTCCGGCGGCAGCTTGTAGAAATGCATAGCCTCCGTGACACTCTGGCCACTGAGGTTCATATATGTGCAGGGCTTAAGAAGCAGCACTTTTTTTCCGCCGATTGCCGCTGTTGCGCAGAGCCCTTTAAACTTAAGCCGGTCTATTTCAACGCCTGCTTTTTCCGCGATGTAGTCAAGTGCCATAAACCCGGCGTTGTGGCGCGTGCCGCCATATTTGCTGCCGGGGTTGCCAAGGCCGGCTATGATATAATCGACAGGGCCTGCCACAGCTTTTTCTTTATGGAACAGATTCAGCATGAAATCCCCCGTTTCCCCACTTCTGTAATTTTACGGCAAAAAACCGATAGCGGAGCAGACAAAATTCTGCTCCGCCTGACAGCCCTGAAAGCTGTTACGGTCAATTCCTGGCTTTTAGTTTTAAATTAATGCCAAAGCACAGCTTCCGAAAAGCAAAAGCTGTGGTAAAGGAACAAAGCAATGCCATCACACAAACAGCGGGGAAACAGGCTTATCCTTGTAAATGCGGTTTATTGCCTCGGCAAACAGCGGTGCAACAGAAAGCACGGTCATGTTAGGCAGTTTCTTTTCCGGCGGCATCGGTATTGTATCGAGAAGCAGGAGCTCTTTTATCGGGCTGCTCTTCAGGCGATCTATGGCCGGCCCAGAAAGCACTGCGTGGGTGGCGCAGGCGTTGACTTCTTTTGCGCCGTTTTCCATGATTGCATTTGCGGCGTTGCAGAGAGTCCCTGCGGTATCCACCACATCGTCAACAAGGATGACTTTTTTGCCCTTCACATTGCCGATGACGTTCATTACCTCGCATACGTTGGCTTTCCGTCGGCGCTTGTCTATTATAGCAAGCGGGCAACCTATGCGTTCGGCAAAGTTGCGCGCGCGTGTGACGGAGCCAAGGTCGGGGGATACGACCACATAATCGTCTGTGTGGCCTGCAATGCTTTCTTTCACATGGGAAGCGAGCACGGGTACGCCGAGAAGGTGATCGACAGGAATGTTAAAAAAGCCCTGTATCTGTGCCGCGTGCAGGTCCATGGTAAGGACACGGTTGGCGCCGGCTGTTGTGATAAGGTCGGCAACAAGCTTTGCGGTGATCGGGTCGTGCGCCTTTGCCTTCCTGTCCTGCCGTGCATAGCCAAAATACGGTATTACGGCTGTGATCCTTGCGGCGGAAGCGCGCTTCATGGCGTCAATCATGATGAGGAGTTCCATAAGGTTGTTGTTGACAGGCGCACATGTGGACTGCACTATAAAGCAGTCCGAGCCGCGCACGGATTCGTAAAGCGATACGGAAATTTCACCGTCGCTGAACGTTGTGACTTCGCTTTTGCCTATCGGAAGGCTAAGGCACTGCGCAATCTGTGTGGCAGCCTGCCTACTTGCATTGCCTGAAAAAATTTTAATGTCTTTTCCATGAAAACTCATTTATTTGTTATCCCCCTATTATTGTATGCAGTATATCAGAGCCATTTCAGGCCCCGTTTTTTGGCATTCCGGTTTAATGTTTTTTACGGCAAGAGGCGGGAATACGGCTTTGCATGTGTGGCGGAGGCGACGCTGCAGCCTTCGCCGCAGACATTTTCCAGCACTGACATGCTGCCAACCCTGCAACTTTTCAGTGATGTGTTGGGGCCTATGGTGCAGCCTGCACCTATTTGTGTGCTGCCGCTGAGGATTGTCCCGGGCAGTATGGTGCAGTTTTTGCCGACCGTGACGTCTGGGCCTATCACAACGCCGTCGGTGCACGGGATATCGACGCCGCTTTTCATGATGCGTGAAAGCACGGCGCTGCGCGCGATGCTGTTGAGGCTGTGAAGCTGCAGGCAGTCGTTTGCCCCGAGGGCAGCACCGGCGGAGCCTGCCACGCAGGCCCCACCGCGCCTGCCGGACTTTATAAGGAGCTCAACTGCATCGGTAAGGTAATATTCCCCCTGCGCGTTGCCGGCCTGTATCCGCGGAAGGACATCGAGGAGGTCGTCAGTTTTGAACCAGAACGCGCCGGAGTTCACTTCCCGTACGGCAAGCTCTTCCGGTGCAGCGTCTTTCTGCTCTATAATTGCGCGCAATGAACCGTCCCCACCAGCACGGATTATGCGTCCGTAGCCTGTAGGGTCTTTGAGCACGGCGGAAATCACAGTTACGGAGTTCCCGTCCTCCGTATGCTCTTTAAGGGCTTTCCTGATTGTTTCGGCGTCGAGGAACGGCGCATCGCCGTTCAGAACGAGTGTGTTGCCGCCGCGTGCGCGGGAGCGGAGAAAATCGGCCGCCGCCATCACGGCATGGCCGGTGCCCTTGCGCTTTTCCTGAAATACTGAAACAACGCCGGGGCTGTTTTTTTCAAGGTAGCTGTTGACCTGCCCGCTGAGAAATCCGGTGACGACGCAGATGCTGTGCAGCCCCGCTTTCCCGGCGGAATCGAGTACCCACTGAAGCATTGGCTTGAAGAGAACGGGAGAGAGGCACTTGGGTCGGTCCCATTTCATACGTTTGCCCTCGCCAGCGGCGAGGATAACGGCACAGTTTTGCTGTGGCATTCTGTTTCCTCCATTGCAGTATTGAAAAAGAAAACAATTTCCATTCACATCTATTATCGCATATTAATTAGTTTTTGCAAGCGGAAAGTTATACGAAAAAAGGAGGGGGAAAGGCTGCCAGTTTAAAGGCACAGTGGCGCAGGGACTTTGCCGGCTTTAAAATGTGCCTGCGCCATGAAGATAATTTTTTACAGATTCATGTAGCTTTTATTGCGATGATTTGATATAATACTCTCTGAGCGTTATGTCATTTATGTCCTGCTTTTTATTAAGATACTCAAGAAAATGCTCGCCAAAATTTAATCATATCCGTGATGATTCAGGAGGTATTGTTTATGAGCCAAAAGTACTTGTACTACTTCAGCGAAGGCAGTAAGGCCTTTCATGGCGACATGGCCATGATGAAGAATATTCTGGGAGGCAAAGGCGCAGGCCTTGCGGAGATGACCGCAGCCGGCATGCCGGTGCCGCAGGGCTTTACAATTACGACGGATGCCTGCACGCAGTATTATGTTGACGGCCGCCAGATAAACGAAAATATCCAGAAAAATATTTTTGAGCATATGAAAGGCCTCGAAAAGCTTACCGGCAAAACTTTTGGGGA